>NZ_NDYO01000005.1:0-145873 GCF_002165785.1 Campylobacter concisus | reverse complement strand
TGAGTCAGAGTGAATTTTAAAAAGTTTTTCTTTATCATTTACTGCGTTAAAAATATCAAGCAAATTTATATCTTTTGGCTCTTTTGCAAGACTCACACCACCAACCCCAGCTACAACATTCACAAGTCCTGCAGCCTTTAGAGTGCTAAGCAGACGCCTAACTATGACAGGATTTGTGTTTATACTACCTGCTATAAATTCGCTCGTGACTTTCTCGTCTTTGAAAAAACAAGCTGCTAAAATTACATGGATCGCGGTTGAAAACTTAATCCCTACTTGCATAACTGTCCTTGAAATTTTCTCTGATTATACTTTAAATTTTTACTAAAAGCAGTTTATTTTTTAGTTTAGAGTTGACAAGTTGGCTTTTTGTGCCAGCTATGTCAAATCTATAATTTTTATGCTCGCTCGCCAACTGCTGTGAAGCGTTTTTGTATAAATTTTTTGTTTTTTAGCTCGTCTATGATCGCAAGCGCAAGGTCTGCATAGCTTATATAGCTCTCATTTTTTGAGTTTAAGATGAGATTATCTCCACCAAGCACGTATTTGCCAGTACGAGCACCATTTGCGTCGTAGTCACCTGCTGGGCTTACGTATGTCCAAAGTAAATCGCTCCTATCTTTTAGCTCAAAATAAGACTCCGCAGTCGCCTTTGCCACGCCCATATATGCCGCTGGGAAGTCTGGGGTGTCCATAACCATAGTGCCTTTGCTATCAACAAATAACGTGCCAGCGCCACCAACTACGATGAGCCTTGTGCTAGTGCCTTCTAGTAAATTTACTAGGTGAGTGGCCACTTTTTTATGAAGCGCAAATGTTTCTTCGCTCCACGCTGCAAATGCGCTGATAACCGCGTCAAAGCCTGCTAGATTAGCCTTTGTAAGCTCGAAAATATCTTTATAGATAACCTTTACGCTTTCGTTTTTATACTCTTTATTTCTAACTATCGCTGTGACATCATAGCCTTGCTTTAAAGCCTCGTTCACCAAATTTGTACCGCTTTTACCATTTGCGCCTATGATTGCTATTTTCATTATTTCTCTTTTAAATTTTGTTTTTAAATTTTACAGCCAGCTTGGCTTTACGTCATCAACTATCACGCCGTCACTCATAGTGTATTGTTCTAGGCTACCTTTTTTACTTTGGATACACATCATTTTTATACCACTTGTGCCAGCTCTAAAGCACCTTTTACCTTCTGGGTCTATGCGTAGTGCGTCGCCTTTGCTTACTTTTATCACTTCGCCGTCGATAAAAAGCTCGCCATCGCCATCAGTGATGATGTAAAGCTCCTCGTTTTGCTTGTGCGCATGGACAAATGGCACGCTCACATTTGCTGGAAGTTCGTTTATAGATACCTCACAGCCAGTTAAATTTAAAGCCTCTTTTAGCTCGACTCTTGGCGCATTTGCGATCTTTGCAACCTGATAATTTTTCATTTTATTCTCCTTGTTTTTTTGTTGTAATCTTTTTTCTTACAACTGATGAGCGAAGTATAATACTTTTTAGTTGTAATGTCAAGAGTTACAACAAAAATTTTTCAAAATTTATAAATTTTGGCTAGAATTCGCGAAAATTTAGGAGTAAATTTGCAAAATAACGCCTTTAAAACGCTAAAGAGCATAGCGACCGAGCACAATAAAAATCTCATTTTGACATTTGCTTTGGTGTTAGCGGAGAACGGACTTTTTCTGGCATACCCGATATTTGCGGGCTTTGCGATCAACGCAATCATGCAAGGAAATACGTTAAATGCTCTCACTTACGCACTTTTTGTGCTCATAGCGTGGCTTGTAGGAGCCATTAGGCGCCGCGTGGATACACGAGTTTTTGCAAATATCTACGCAAAGCTTGCTGTAAATGTCATCATGAATGAAAAACAAAATACCAAAGACGACTCCGCCATCATCGCCAGAGTAGCGCTCTCGCGAGAGTTTGTAAATTTCTTTGAGACGCATTTTCCTATGTTTTTTACATCAGTTATTTCGATCATCGGCTCAGCGTTTATGCTCATCTTTGTCGAGCCAAAGGTCGCTGTGGCGTGCTTTGCCGTGATGACCTTTTTTCTTATATTTTTACCAAGATATATCAAGAAAAATGACGACCTTTATCTTCGCTTAAATGACCGCTTAGAAAAAGAGGCAAAAGTGATAGGTGTTTTTAATAAAAGCACGCTAAATAGGCACTATGACGTCGTTTCTAAATTTTGTATAGCGATCTCAAATAGGGAGGCGATGAGCTATTTTATCATCGGCATTAGCGCTTCGCTATTCTTTTTGGTGGCGATAATAGTGCTAAGCTCGCAGCAGACAAATGCCGGCCACATCTACTCTGTGATGACTTATATATGGAATTTTGTCATCAGCCTTGACGACTCGCCAAAGCTCATCGAGGAATTTTCAAATTTAAAAGATATAGGTAAGAGGATCGACGCCCAAAAGAAGGACAATGATGCACAATAAGAGCGTTCTTAGAAATTCATTTTTTCTAATTTTCACGTTTATGATAGTTGAGGCTGTTTTTGGCTTTGTTTCAAACTCGCTTGCGCTTATTAGCGACGCATTTCACATGCTCTCAGACGCTGCGGCTCTCTTTTTGTCACTGGTTGCTTTTAAGATCGCAGAAAAAAGGGCAAATTTACAAAAGACCTTTGGCTACAAAAGGGTCGAGATCATCGCTGCTTTCATAAATGCTATCGCTCTTATCGCGCTGGCTATCTTTGTCATAGTCGAAGCGATCATCAGACTTTTTAACGAGCCAGAGATAGAGGCTAAAACGATGCTTTTTATTAGTATTTTGGGGCTTATTATAAATTTAGTCGTAGCCGTTTATATGCATAAAAGCGCTGATACAAAAGAAAACTTAAATATGAAAGGTGCATATTTGCACGTGCTTAGTGATACGCTTGGCTCAGTTGGCGCCATCGTTGCAGCTCTTCTTGTGATGAAATTTAACTTCACGCAGGCTGATAGCATCGCAAGTATCTTTGTCTCGTTACTCATCATAAAAAGTGGCGCTAGCTTGCTAAAAGATAGCTTTAATATCCTGATCGAAGCCGTGCCGCTTAAGCTTGATACGGATGAAATTTTAGGCGTTATAAAGGGTGTAGATGGCGTTAAAATCGTGCATGACCTGCATATCTGGGTGATAAATGCTGGCACAAATGCGCTCATAGCCCACGTGGTGGTGGATGATGCGCTAAGCGTGGCTGAAATTTCAAAGATGATAAAGCGAATCGAACACGAACTTTCTCACGCAGGCATCGGTCACGTCACGCTTCAGTTTGAAAGTGAGAACCTTGGACATAAAGACGATCTCATCTGCGAGTTAAATGACGATGAAGGACATGAGCACTTTGGACATTGTCATTAAGATTTTTAAGAATAGAGCCAAGCTCTAGTGACGGGCTTATGATAAAAATATATTTATTGGCATTTAAATCAACTTTAGGCAAAATAAAAGCCAAAAATTTAACAAAAAAGTAAAAGAGTAAATGAAAAATATTAGAAATTTTAGCATCATCGCTCACATAGACCATGGCAAAAGCACACTAGCTGATCGGCTTATTCAAGAATGTGGAGCTGTTAGCGACCGTGAGATGAGCTCGCAGATCATGGACACGATGGATATCGAAAAAGAGCGTGGTATCACGATAAAAGCTCAGTCTGTTCGCCTAAACTACGCACTACATGGCGAAAATTTTGTTTTAAATTTGATCGACACTCCAGGTCACGTCGATTTTAGTTACGAGGTGAGCCGATCTTTAGCCAGCTGTGAGGGTGCACTGCTAGTAGTGGACGCTAGTCAAGGCGTAGAGGCACAGACCATTGCAAATGTTTATATTGCACTTGAAAACAACCTAGAGATCATCCCGGTGATAAATAAGATCGACCTGCCAGCAGCCGATCCTGCTAGAGTAAAGGATGAGATCGAGCATATTATAGGACTTGACTGCTCTGGAGCGATCGAGGTGAGTGCAAAAACAGGCGTTGGCATAAAAGAGCTGCTTGAAGCGATCATCACGAGGATCCCTGCGCCAAATGGCGACGCAAACAAGCCTACAAAGGCGCTGATTTACGATAGTTGGTTTGACAACTACCTTGGCGCGCTTGCTCTTGTGCGTGTTTATGATGGTGAAATTTTAAAAAATGATGAAATTTTAGTTATGGGCACAGGTAAAAAACACATCGTGCTTGACCTCATGTATCCAAATCCTATCGCACCGATCAAGACCAAAACGCTTAGCGCTGGCGAGGTTGGCATCGTTGTTTTGGGACTTAAAAATGTTAGTGACGTGCAAGTTGGAGATACGATAACGCAGTCAAGAAATCCTCTAAAAGAGCCAGTTGGGGGCTTTGAGAGGGCTAAGCCGTTTGTCTTTGCGGGACTTTATCCTATTGAAACTGATAAATTTGAAGATCTGCGTGACGCGCTGGATAAGCTAAAGCTAAATGACAGCTCGATAAGTTATGAGCCAGAGACCTCGGTCGCGCTTGGATTTGGTTTTAGAGTGGGCTTTTTGGGGCTACTTCATATGGAAGTGGTAAAAGAGAGGCTGGAGCGTGAATTTGACCTAGATCTCATCGCCACAGCGCCGACCGTGACATACGAAGTCATCCAAACTGATGGGCTAAATTTAAAGATTCAAAACCCAAGTCAGCTGCCACCAGTCAATAAAATAGACTCAATCCTTGAGCCATATGTGAAAGCCACTATCATCACGCCAAGCGAATTTTTGGGCAACATCATCACGCTGTTAAACAACCGCCGCGCCGTACAGACCAAGATGGACTACATCACGCCCGAGCGCGTGCTGCTTGAGTATGACATACCGATGAACGAGATCGTGATGGACTTTTACGACAAGCTAAAATCAAGCACCAAAGGCTACGCGAGCTTTGATTATGAGCCTAGTGACTACCGCGTAGGCGATCTAGTAAAGCTTGATGTCAAAGTGGCTGGTGAAACGGTCGATGCACTCTCTATCATCGTGCCTGAGAGCAAGGCGCAGACAAAGGGCAGGGACTTTGTAAAAGCAATGAAAGAGATCGTGCCTCGTCAGCTCTTTGAAGTAGCGATACAAGCTAGCATCGGCAATAAAATAATCGCTCGCGAAACCGTGAAATCAATGGGTAAAAACGTCACAGCCAAGTGCTATGGTGGCGATATTACGCGTAAGAGAAAGTTGCTTGAAAAGCAAAAAGAGGGTAAGAAGAGGATGAAGGCGATAGGAAAGGTGAATTTGCCGCAGGAGGCATTTCTCTCAGTCCTAAAAATAGACTAGCGGCGTGCCGTGAGCGCCTTTGAATGAGCTTTAAATTTTCTCTCTTCGATGGACTATTTGTCCTATCTTGATCGAAAATTTATGCGCAACATCCAAAATCATCTCACGACATTATGACTTGTCTTGTGTTGTTTTGATAGGTTTAAATACTAAATTTGCAAAAAGGAGCATTATGCCGTTTGTGAAAATTTGTGTGACAAAAGAGGGTGATAGCCCAAGTGTGGAGCAAAAAGAGAAGATGATAAGCGGAGTTACAAAGCTAATAAGCGAAATTTTAGGTAGAAGCGCTCAAAATACCGTTGTCATTATCGATGAGATAGACACTAACAATTACGGTATAGCAGGCGAGAGTGTGAAAAATCTTCGTAAAAAACAAAAAGAGCAAAAGGAAGTAAAATGCTAAGAACGACATTACTAGCAGTTTTTTCAGCTATCTTTCTAGCTGGCTGCATGGCTAAAGCCAGCCTTTGCCTCTCATGTGAGGGTATAGACGGTGTGCAAAGTGCGAGCATAAATAGCGAAGATAAGATGTATTTTGAAGAGGTTATGAGGATACCGGCTGATTGCAGTGCTTGCAAAGGCAGGGGTGATAGTCTTTTTATAAATGGTGTTAAGTACAAAAGCGATGTAGCAATAAACTGCTGCTTAGAAAAAAACATGATCGATACTAATGTTGGGTTAAAAAAGGTTTATTTCCACAGGATCGTCGATGCTAGAAGTAGCACAAGATCGATATATTACACAGGTGTTGAAGGAAATACTGCAGTTTTTAACTCAAATCCACGCCTTGAAGTGCTTTTTTACATGTTTTTGCAGCGTGAGTTAAATTCTCGTGGAATCGTTGTTGTCGATACTCAAACATCGCCTTACACATATAGGCTTGATTTTAGATTTGACGAGCTTAGAGGAAGCTACTCGGGAAGTTCAGAAATTTTAAATGGACATCTAAATGGGCTTCTTATTCTTTCAAATATAAATTTCAAAAAAACGTTACCTATCTCGACCAGGCACCATGTGGAGAAGTTAGAAGCTTCAGAGTCTGGTCAGTTTGACTTTTTTATCGCACTTTTAGTTAAACAAGCCGCGATAAAAGTAGCCGATGAGATCACTAAACTTTAAAAGGAAAAACGATGAATAAATTTAAAATTTTAGCTATTTTTGGACTTTTTGTTTTATTTTTGACTGGTTGTGCGCCAAGTCAAAGTGTTGTCGCATTTGATCCATATAAGGCTGTTGTGAGCCAGCAAAATAGCGGTTTTGAAGCCTATATAAGCACAGTGCATGACAACCGTAAAAACAAAAGTACCATTGCTACGATCACTGACAGCAAAGGCACAGTAAAAGAATATGTCGTGCTTCAAAACGATCTTGCTACTTATTTTAGCGATTCGCTCAAAAAAGAGCTTATGGCGCGCGGTGCAAATGTAAATGGCATGGGTGGAGTCGTGGTTGAAATTTTTATCAACGAGTTTGAAGCAAATATGAGCGGATACGGCACTGATAATACAAAAGGCAATATTAAGATCACACTTAAGATCCAAAAAGGCGATCAAAGCATCGTTAAAAACATTTCAAATAATCAAACCAAATTTGAGTTAATTCCCACAGGTGGAGCATTTAAATCATTTTTAACTGAGATCATAAATGACGCTATCAAACGTACAGCAATTGCTATTTTAAATAGCTAATGTTTTGTGCGTTTTGCAAGAGCTTTACACCAAATACATTTTGTAAAATTTGCTCACAAATTTTAAGCGAACCAAGCCCGATAGTAAGAGAACTAGAGGGCTTTAAAATTTATAGCTTTTACGGCTACTCTGAAATAAAAGAACTCATCCACTCCAAGCACCAAATGCACGGATATTTTATATATAAAAATTTAGCTAAATTTGCATTTAGTCAATTTTTTAAAAGCTTTAGCTTTCCAGAGCAAGTCTATGCTTTGCCTATAGATGATAGAGTGCATCATGGCTACTCGCACACGGCTATTTTGGCAAATGCGCTAAGGGCTAAAAATCTAAAGCCCATATTTCACGCACTGCATGCAACCAGCAAGATCAGCTATAGTGGTAAGGATTTGCAATTTAGACAAAATAACCCAAGAAATTTTAAAACCCTAAAAAAGATCACTGCGCCAGTTATTTTGGTAGATGACATCGTAACCACTGGCACAACGATACTTGAAGCTAGAAATACTCTAGAAAAAGCTGGCGTAAAAGTACTTTTTGCTCTAGTTTTGGCTGACGCTAGATATTAAAATTTTAATTTTTTTCCCAAGTCTTTTTAGTAAAAATTTATCAAGCTCCAGCAACAAAGGTAAATCAGACAAAAGCGATAAAATTATAAATAAAGCATTGTCCCAAGGCGAATCATATTTGAGCCACATTTTATCGCTAGCTCGAAGTCACTACTCATACCCATCGAGCAGATAGTTACACCTTTTGGCTTTAGGCTATCAAAAATTTTATAAGTTAGCTCAAAGCTCTTTTGAATCTCTTTTGGCTCATCCACATGCGCTCCGATACTCATCACACCTCTTAGATTGATATTTTTGCACTCACTTTGGATACGCTCATAAATTTCTGCCGCATTTGCTACACTTACACCTTGCTTTGTATCCTCATCAGCCGAGTTTATCTGAAGCAAGGTATCAAGCTTGTAGTCGAGTCTTTTATCGACCTCTACGGCCCTTTCAAAGCTATCACAGCTTTGCCAAAGTGTGGGCTTTAGGCTTATCATTTGATTTATTTTGTTATTTTGCAATCGGCCGATCATATGCCATTTTATATCAGCAAAATTTTGCAGTTCTAGCTCTTTTTTGGCTAGCTCTTGGACTCTATTTTCGCCAAAATTTCTTTGCCCTTGCGCGTAAAGCTCTCTTACTTCAGTGCATGTCACATTTTTGCTAACGGCGATGAGCGTCACATCTTTGCTTAAATTTTCTATCTTTTCAAGCAGCTCTTTTAAAACTATCATCATAAACCTCCACTTAATCTCATAATATCATTAAAGGTTGCAAGCATCATTATACCAAGCAGTAATGCCCAGCCGCAGTAGGTAAGTGTCGTGAGCACTCGCTCATTTACCTCGCGTCTAAAAATTAGCTCATATAGGTTAAAAAGTATGTGCCCACCATCAAGTGCAGGGATGGGGAATAAATTTAAAATACCTAAATTTACTGAGATTAAAGCGACGATCGTCAAAAGTACGCCAAGACTTATTTTTGCGGCTTTTGAAGTGACATCAGCGATCTGTACAATGCCACCGACCTCTTTTAGTGGCACAGCTCCGCTTACTAGTTTGGTAAAGCTTTTAAAGATTAGTTTTGATGCTTCTAGAGTTTCATCGTAAGCAAATTTTAGACTATCAAAGCCTATATGATAAATTTTTACCACTTCGCCATTTGGAGAGATCCCAATCAATGGACGCTGTACCTTTTCATTAAATAGATTTACCGTCTCGCCTATCTTTGGTGTTAAATTTATAGTCATTTGCGAGCCGTTGCGATCTATCAAAATGGTGCTTGGCTCAAGTCTCACTTTTTTGCTGATATCGTCCCACTCGTTTATCTTGACGCCATTTATCGCTAAAATTTTATCATTTTTAGCTAGTCCAGCGCTTGCAGCTGCTGAGTCTTCAGCTATGTGGCCTACACTTGGCGCAAGTCTTTCAACTCCGATAAATCCAAGCAAAATGTATATGAAAAACGCCAAAATAAAGTTAAAAAATGGCCCTGCAAAGAGGATGTAAATTCTCTTTATAGGGCTTAGCACATTGTAGCTGTCCGCGTCGTAGTTTTTGGCTTTTGGATCGGTGTCGTCTTGTCCTTTTAGCTGTACGTATCCACCAAGTGGGATCGCGCTTAGGCAGTAGTCGGTGCCGCCAACATTTTTGGTATAAATTTTCTCACCAAATCCGATGCTAAAGGTGTTTACCTTTACACCAAGCGTTCTTGCTGCCAAAAAGTGGCCAAGCTCGTGAAAAAATATAAGAAAACTAATGGCTAAAACAGTCACTAAAAAATAAAACGAATACGCATAAAGCCCAAGGCAAAGTAGGGCTAACGTGAAGAGAATGCCTTTCAAAACTTACCTTTTTTGAAAAATTGATGAGATTTTAGCCAAAGTTTATAAATTTACTCTCAAACGACGTTTGGCTAAAAATTTCTTTTAGCTAGGAGAAATTTTTAACTTAATTTTACTTATTTAGAAAATGAAGTTTTTATTATTTATATAAATTTTTGCAAGTAAAAACTTTTGGTCTTACGAGTGAAAGAAATTTTAACTCTTTTTCATCGCCTTTACATAGGCAAAAATGTACTCAAACCCAGAATAAAGCGTAAGCGCAACAGCTATCCAGAGCAAAAGTTCTCCGCCTGGCCAGCTCATCAGTAAAAATCCAACCGCAAACATCTGCGAGACGGTTTTTACCTTGCCAGCCATTGATGCAGCGACTTCGACGCCATCACTTGCCATCACGACACGAAAGCCAGTTATAAAAAATTCTCTTACTAAGATAAGATAGACAGCCCAAGCACTAGCCCTTCCAAGCATCATGAGGCCTAAAAATGCAGCAAGAATTAGCATCTTGTCTGCCAGTGGATCAAGGATCGCCCCAAGTTTAGTTTTTTGATCCCAGCTTCTTGCGATGTAGCCGTCAAAAAAGTCAGTTACCGAGGCGATCACAAAGATAAGAGCTGCGAAGTAGTTTATCCAGCTCATGTGGATTTGCGTAAAAATACTAGGTGCATTTACAAGCATAAAAAACATAAGCGGAGCCAGCAGTATCCTAAAAAACGCTAAAGAATTTGGTAAATTTAAACTCACAAATATGCCTTTATGCTTAGAAATTTAACTCTCATTTGAAAGTCGTGCCACCGTCTATTATAAATGTATGTCCAGTCACCCAGCTAGCTTTTGGTGAACACAAAAATAGACATGCTCCGGCTAGATCAGTCGGCTGTCCCATGCGGTTTAGTGGGCTAAGCTTTGCTGTCATATCGCGCACCTCTTCGTAGTTTGTAAAGGCTCTTAGTGCATCTGTCTCGATAGGGCCGCCGCTTACGACGTTTACACGGATATTTTTCTCGCCAAGCTCGGTTGCAGCGTATCTTGCCATAGCTTCAACGGCTGCTTTTGCTGTGCCGTGACCTGCGTAGTTTTCGATATATACCAAATTTCCAGTCGATGATAGGCTGATGATGCTACCACCACCCACTTTTTCCATGCGTTTTGCAGCCTCTTGCGTGCCTACGACAAAAGCATTTACTGTTGCTGTAAAGATATTATTTATACCTCTTGGTTTTAGCTTCATAAATTTAGTGTATCCACCAGCTACTGCGCGACCTGAGATGATAGCATTTGAGATGAAAAAATCAATCCTATCAAAGTCCTCGTCTATCTTTAAAAATAGCTCTTTATAAGTTTCTGGCTCAAGAATATTTAGCGCATATGCTCTGGCTTTTATCTTAAAATTTTCCTCAAGCTCTCTTGCTTGCTCATTTGCAAGTTCTTCGTTTGAGTTATAGGTAAATGCTATGTTTACGCCAGCTTTTGCAAATTCTTCAACTATGGCTCTACCGATACCTCTAGTGCCGCCACTGATAACTAGCGTTTTACCTTTAAATTCGTTTAGTGTGTCCTTCATTAAAATCCCTTTATTTCATAATTTTTTATTACTTCTTCGATTTTTTTAAAATTCTCTTTACTTGGTTTGCAAAGTGGCAAGCGGTACTCTAAAGAGTCGATGAGTCCAGCTAGATACATCGCTGCTTTGATCGGTATCGGATTGCTTTCGCAAAAGAGTGTTTTATTTATCGTATATAGATTGTCGTTTATTAGTTTTGCTTTTTTGTACTCTTCGTTCATCGCAAGGTGCGTAAGCTGTGAAATTTGATCTGGCAAGAGGTTTGCAGTAACTGAGATGACGCCCTTGCCGCCATTTGATATGATAGGATAGTTGATCGCATCTTCGCCACTAATGACTACTAAATTTGGCTCGTGAGCTAGCAGATCTACGCATCTATCTATGCTACCTGTTGCCTCTTTGATACCGTAGATATTTTTGCACTCTTTAAAAAGCCTAAAAACGGTCGCTGGCAAGATATCCACGCCAACTCTGCCTGGAACATTGTAAAGAAGCACAGGGATTTCAATGCTATTTGCGATAGCTTTGTAGTGCTCGTAAAGCCCTTCCTGCGTTGGTTTGTTGTAGTAGGGAGCAACTGAAAGGATGCCATCAGCGCCATGAGCTTGAGCAAATTTAGCGATACCAATAGCCTCGTGAGTGGCGTTGCTACCAGCACCAGCAAGCACTTTAACGCCTGTACCTTTACACGCATCTACGGCTATTTCGATACAAATTCTATGCTCATCATGCGTCAGTGTTGCACTCTCGCCAGTAGTTCCAACTGGTACAACGACATCTATGCCGTGCTTTATCTGTCTTTTTATTAGCTTTTCAAAACTGACTTCATCTACTTTTTGATTTTTAAATGGCGTAATGAGTGCGGTCATCGCACCTTGAAGCGAATTTTCCACGTTTATTCCTTTTTTAATATTATTGTTGTGCTGGTTTTTTCATTGAAATATTTATTTGCTATCTCTTTTAAAAGCTTGGCATCTATCTTATCGATATTTTTTTCAAGCTCGTAAAGTGGCTTTATGTCGCCTCTAGCAAGATATGAGCCATATAAATTTGCGACCTTGCTTGCACTCTCAAATGAGTAAATAAAATCAGTTTTTATCAAATTTTTAACTCTTAAAACATCATCTTTGTCGATTGGTTTATTTTTTAAATCATCTATGATCTTTAAAATTTCAGCCTCAACCGCGTTTGCTTCGATATCTGGGTTGCAAACTGCTAAAAATATAAATAAATTTTCATCAACACAGCTCATATTATAAGCATAAATTTGATTTACGAGCATTAGCTCATCGATTAGACGTTGCTGTAAAATAGAGCTTTTGCCAGTGGCTAGATATTCGCTTATCGCATTTAGACCTACTTGATCAGTGTGTTTAAAATTTGGGATTTTATAAGCGATCGCTAGCATTTGTGTTTGGCTATCTTTGTAGATAATAGCTCTTCTAGCCCCATCTTGCTCAGGTTCTTTGCAGTGAGTTTTTGGGATGGCTCTTTTGTTTTTTATTTTGGAGAAATTTTTCTTAGCTATCTTAAATGCCTCATCCTTGTCAATGTCGCCACTTATCATCAAAACCGCATTTTTTGGCTGATAGTATGTAGCGTGAAATTCTTTTATGTCGGAGATATTCCAGTTTTCGATATCTTTTATAAAGCCTATTGGCGTCCAGTGGTATGGGTGGTAGATAAATGCGTGATTGTAGAGTCTAAAGTAGAGGTATCCCATAGGATTGTTGTCTGTTCGCCACCTGCGTTCTTCATGCACCACGTCTCGCTCTGGCTGAAATTCTTTATCTTTTAGGCTTAAATTTTTCATAAGCTCAGCAAAAAGACCAAGCGTTTTGTCTAAATTTTCATTTGAAGCTTTTATAAAGTAGTGGGTATAGTCAAAGCCTGTACTTGCGTTATTTACGCCACCAAAGCCTTTTACGATCTCGTCAAAC
Source organism: Campylobacter concisus (assembly GCF_002165785.1). Lineage (GTDB taxonomy): Bacteria > Campylobacterota > Campylobacteria > Campylobacterales > Campylobacteraceae > Campylobacter_A > Campylobacter_A concisus_W. The sequence goes on along the minus strand of NZ_NDYO01000005.1, from coordinate 133,003 downwards.
TCCCCAGCTCGTAAATTTTTGGTTGATTTAAAATTTAGATGCTCTAACATGTGAGCGATGCCGCTTTTACCCATCACTTCATTTCTTGATCCAACTTTATAAAAGACATCGACGCTTATCACTTTTGAGCCCGGATTTACTGGTACGTGATAAATCTCAAGTCCATTTTCTAGTTTAAATTTATTAAATTTTATCAATCTCTTGCCCTCTATTTTTTAACGTCTGCGCCGACTGCTTCGCTGATAGAGCCAAAGCCATCTCTTTTTAAAAGCTCTAAAATTTCTAAATTTATATCTCTTGCGATCATCGGCCCTTTAAAGATAAAGCTTGTAAAAATTTGCACTAGATTAGCCCCCATTTTTATGCGCTCATATGCCTCTGCGCCGCTATCTATGCCGCCACATGCTATAAGCGTCGTTTTGCCATAAAGCTCATCTGCCACGGCTTTAAAGATATCTTTTGACTTTTGAGCGATAACCTTGCCGCTTAGTCCGCCAAAATCTTTTAGATTTGATGAGTGAGAGAGCGAGTAATCAACGCTTGTATTTGAAACAAGCACGCCACTAGCACCGTTTTCTACCGCACAGCTGCAAAGCTTGATCGCATCTTCGTGACTCATATCAGGAGCGATTTTAAAGATGATTGGTTTTTTAGTAAGTGGCAAAATGACGCTAAAAAGCTCTTTTATAAAGCTCTCATCTTGCAATGCTCTTAAATTTGGCGTGTTTGGCGATGAGACATTTATGACAAAGGTGTCGCAAATTTCGCTAAATTCTCTTACTAAAATTTCATAGTCTTTTATTGCATCTTCGTTTGGTGTGACCTTGTTTTTACCGATGTTTGCCCAGATAGGTAAAGTATAAGGATAAAGTTTTTTGACTCTATTTTTGACAGCCTCACAGCCGTCGTTGTTAAAGCCCATAGCATTTTGGATACTCTCTTCGTCTATGAGTCTAAAAAGTCTTGGTTTGTCGTTACCAGGTTGAGGTTTTGGAGTAAATGTGCCAAATTCTAAATACCCAAATCCAAGAGCTGTGAGCGCTTCAAACATTGTGGCATTTTTATCAAAGCCCCCAGCTATGCCAACTGGGTTGTGATAAGTGCTTGAGAATAAATTTTGTTTTAGCGCATTGTCATTGACCATGCACTTATTTGCTACAAAGCTTAATGATCCTGGAAAAATTTTATTTGCTCCGATCATTGCAAGTTCTGCGATTTTATGGGCAGTTTCAGGATCAAATTTAAAAAATATAGATTTTAAAGTTTCGTAGTTTAAACTCATTTTAACCTCTTTAAAATGCCTAAAATTTCTGCAAATCTTAGCAAAAATCGCCTTAAACTAAGGCTTTGCCTTTAAGTTTTGCATAAATTTCATTTCTCTTGCTAAGCTCTTCATCATTTCCGATATCAACGACCTTTCCACCACTTAAAACCGCGATCTTATCAGCACTCTCAACCGTACTTAGACGGTGAGCGATGACAAAGATGATCTTTTTGGTTCTTAGGTTGTTTATAGCCTTTGTGATCTCTTTTTCACTCTCATTATCAAGTGCTGAAGTGGCCTCGTCAAAGATAAGAATTTGTGGGTTTTGATAAAGTGCTCTGGCTATTGCTATACGCTGTCTTTGACCGCCTGAAAGGTTTGTGCCAAATTCATTTAAGATGGAGTGGATACCATCATCTAGTTTGCTTACAAACTCATAAGCATTTGCCATTTTTAGCGCATTTATCACGGCATCTTCGTTAAATTCTCTGCCGTAAGCTACGTTTTTAGCGATCGTGTCATTAAAGATATAGACGCGCTGGGTGACAAGTCCGATATTTTGGCGAAGTGAGTGAATTTTGATATCTTTTAAATTTATGTCGTTTATTAAAATTTCTCCGCCATTTACGTCGTAAAATCTCATAAGCAAATTCATAAGCGAGCTTTTTCCGCCACCACTTGAGCCAACAAGGGCTATAAATTCTGACTTATTTGCCTCTAAATTTATCCCTTTTAAGACCTCTTTGTCGCCGTAGCTTAGGCGGACGTCGTTAAATTTGATCAAATTTATCTCTTCGTTTAGCTCTTTTTGGCCATCTTTTATCTGGCTTACCTTATCCATCAGGAAAAAGGTCCTCTCGCTCGCTGCGATGGCATCTTGCATTTTATTGTATATATTTACGATACGTTTTAGCGGGGTGTAGAGCATGAAAAGCGCAGTTAAAAACGAGAAAAATGCACCCATATTTATATTTCCATCGATGACGTCTTTGCCGCCTATTATGATGACAGCTGCCACGCCGATTGAGCCAATTGTTTCCATTAGTGGGCTTACTAGTTGCTCGATTTTTACGGTTTTAAGGTTTAACTTAAAAAATTTGTTATTTTCTTCAACGAAACGTGAGTGCTCGTATTTTTGGGCATTATTTGCCTTGATGATCTCGATATTTGTAAAAATTTCACTCAAGGCTGAGGTGATATCAGATGTCTTTTCTTGCGATTTTTTTGAGATTTTTTTCATCTTTTTAGCAAGGCGCGAGATCGGATAAATCGCTAATGGCATAACAACAAGTGCAAAAAAGGCTAATTTAGGGCTTTGATAGATGACTACACAAAGCAGACCTATGATAGTTACAAGCTCCCTAATAAGCTCAGGTATGATGCTTGAAACAATAGATCTTATGCGCTCTATGTCGTTCGTGGTTCTGCTTATTAGCTCGCCTGTTCTAAAATCATTAAAAAATTTCATGTCCAAATTTAGTAAATTTTCGACCATCTTTTCACGAAATCTTCTAATCGTATCTTGACCAATATACGCGGTAAAATAGGCCTGCATAAAAGTTCCAACATTTTTTAACAGATAAATAGCAATGATCGCACATGGTAATAAATAAAGTAATGTTTCGTTTTTTTCAACAAAAATTTTATTAAGTACTGGCTCCACTAGATATGCACTGACTGCTGTTCCGCCACTTGCGAGAGCCATACCGATAAAGGCTAATATGAAGTGTGGAATGTAGTCTTTAAAATATGGGCCAAAGCGTTTTAGCACATCTTTTAAGCCAAAGTTATTCATTATTTCTCTCCCAAACTGCGCCATTTGGCGTATCCATGATAGAGATATTTAGGCTGGAAAGCTTATCTCTTATCTCGTCAGCCCTTGCAAAATTTCTCTCTTTTTTGGCTACCACGCGCTCATCAAGAAGTCTTTGGATGTACTCTTTTTGCTCGTCACTTACACCAAACTGAAAATACTCAACATAATCTGTGCTAGCAATGCCTAAAATTTCGCCTATTAGCTCTAAATTTGCCACCACTTCGGCCTTGTAGGCTTTATCTTTTGGGTTGCTATCAAGTCTTTCATTTGCTGTTTTTACAAACTCATCAACACTTGCAAGCGCTTTTGAAGCGTTTAGATCATCGCTTAGTGCCTCAAGTAGCTCACTTTTAAAGCTCTCGTTTGCACTGCCAGCCTTGACGCCATCAACTCTTTTTTTGAGGCGGTAAATTTTATCTAGCCTCTTTTTAGAAGCGTTTAGATCCTCGTGCGAGTAGTTAAAATGAGCTCTGTAGTGGCTCGTAAGCAAGTAATATCTAAGCACTTCGCCATGAACGTTTTTTAGGGCGTCCTTTACGAAAAAACTGTTATTTAAGCTCTTGCTCATCTTTTCGTTATTTACTTTTATAAATCCGTTGTGCATCCAGTATTTGCTTAAATTTTTATGATAAGCACATCTGCACTGGCTAGCTTCATTTTCGTGGTGTGGAAAGAGCAGGTCGATGCCGCCAGCGTGGATGTCGATCTCAAATTTATCATTTTCTTTATCGCTTAAAAACTCCCTTATCATCGCCACGCACTCGGTGTGCCAGCCAGGGCGACCCTTGCCAAATGGGCTCTCGTACCATTTTTCATCAAATTTCCAAAGCACAAAGTCTTTTTCATCTCTTTTTTCGCCAAAACTTGCCACTCTGGCGATTAGATCGGTGTTATTATACTTGCCGCTAATGCTAAAATAGCCACTATCCTTGCTCGTGTCAAAGTAAATTCCATCGCTCGTTTTATACGCCACGCCTCTATCCATAAGCACTTTGATGTAGCTAATGATCGCCTCCAAGCACTGCGTAGCCTTTGGTTTAAAGTCTGGATCAAGCACGTTTAAAGCGCCCATATCGCTCTCGTAGTGCGCTATATATTTGTTTGTGATCTCCTCTAGGCTTTGGCCAGTTTGCGCCATCTTGTTTAAAATTTTATCGTCAATGTCGGTGTAGTTTCTTGCAAATTTGATCTTGTAGCCAAGCGCTTTTAAGACCCTTCTTAAAAGATCAAAGCTAACGGCTGACTTTGCATGTCCCAAATGTGCATCGTCATAGACCGTTGGACCGCACAGATAGATGCTCGCCTCACCATCTTTAATAGGGCTAAACTCAACCTTTTCTCTTTTAGAAGTATCAAAAATTCGCATTAAATATATCCTTTAAAAATGTTAAACCAAAATAGAGCAAAACCGCCAAAAGTGCGATAGCGGCTATAAATTTAGGCTCGATTATAGCTAAAAATCGCTTAGCTCCAAAGGCTCTTATGTATAAAATAAGCTGCAAAAATCCCCCAAGCGAGCTTGCAAATGCAAGGCCTGCAGCTCCAAATTTCTGCATTAAAATGACAGCTAGGATCAAATTTATCACAAGGCAGATGATAGAAATTTTGGCTGCCTCTTTTTGTTTCATATTTGCATAGAGCCAAAGTGAGAAAATTTTAGCCAGTCCAAATGGCGTAAGCCCCACCAAATAGGCACTTAGCACCTTCGCACACTCAATGGTGTTTGCCCTTACGAAATTTCCTCTCTCAAACAATAGCCAGATGATAAATTCACTTAGCACAACGCCTGTGATCGTGGCTGCAAGTAGGGCGCAAAGTAGCAAGTAAAAGCTCTTTTTTGTCCAAACTAGGGCGTTGGTTTCGTCTTTTTGCTTTAAAAGTCTAGTGATCTTTGGAAAGAGTGCCTGAGAGAGCGCGATCGCAAAGATGGCAAGTGGGAGCTGAAAAATTCTATTAGCATAAAAAAGGTAGCTTATCGAGCCACTTACCAAAAAGGTAGCCAGCCAAGTGTCCATAAATGCGCTTATCTGCATCGCACTTGAGCCAAGTAGGCCGTGGTAAAAATTTATAAAAAAGCCTTTGCTTTGCGCTCTTTTGCCTTTAAAATATCCGCTTAGACCGCCCCAAAAAATTTTATTTAAGGTGTTAAATTTCATAGCAATTAGATGCACCAAAACTTGCAAAGTGCCGCCTGCAATGACGCCAAAGCTAAGATAGAGTGCGACCACACTCTCGCTCTTGCCACGAGCCAAAAGTAGCGATGCGATCATGGCTAAATTTAGCAGCGCAGTAGAAAACGCAGTTGTCGCAAAGTGCCCTTTGTACTGAAGTAGCGCACCCATGAAAGTGACGATATAAACAAGGGCTAGATAGTAGAAATTTATACGTACAAGCGGCACTGCATCGGTGATATTTTGTTCACTCAGACCGCTTGCGATGATCTTTATAAAGTATGGCGTAAATAAATTTACAAGAAGCGTCAATGCGCCTATAAAAAGTAGAAATTTGATGAAAATTTCAGCTTGAAAGATCGCTTTTTTCTTACTATTTGCAAAATTTGGCAAAAACGCCTGTGTAAAAGCACCCTCGCCAAAGATACGGCGAAATAAATTTGGGATTTTAAAAGCTATAAAAAAGAGGTCGCTAAATATGCCAGCACCAAGAATGGAGGCCGTAAGAAGATCTCTAACTAGCCCTAAAACCCTTGAAGTCATGATGCCAACTGAGTTTGAAAAAAAGCCTTTTATAAACATCGCTCACCTAATAAATTTAAAAACGCAATGGTAACAAAAGATGCTTTAAAGCTTACATAACCCAAATTTAATAAAATTTTGGCGATAATAAGAGCCAAAATTTTATGTGAAATGGATCAAATTTGAGCGAGAACGTGCAAGAAAACGAGAGATTTTTACCGCCAACGCAAATTCAAACTTCAACGCCTTATATATCGCTTAAAGAACTAAGCAAGCAATACAGCGTACCGGTAGATTTTATAGATTTTAAAATTTTAGATATTTTGACTTATTATAAAAATAAAGATAATGAAGAGCCAGTTTTTGTCCCTGAAGAAAATTTAAACTTTTTTGATGATAATGCTTTTTATCTTGACGAGACACTGGAGATCGAGCAGGTCTATGATATGGAATTTTTTGATGTTAGGCTAAATGCTGTGCCAAAGCTTCCAAAGATAGAAATCGGTGTAAATTCAACAGTTACAAAAGTAGTCGCAAAGGTAAAAGCCACAAAAGATTGTGAATACGAACAGCATTACGAAGATAAACTTTTTGAATACATCGCCAAACAGCTTATGAAAGCTCAAATTTTAATAGGTATAAGGATCGGCAAACTAAAAGATGAGTTAAAACAAATCGCCTCAGTTGTGCATGTAAAGGGCGAACTTGATAAAGACTACATACTAAACATAACACAAGGTATAAATCCAAAAAAAGCTACCGATGCAAAGATACTTTACTACTACAAAGATAAACTTGATGCGATAAAAGAGGAAGACAAGGTTGATTACGCTGATAGAGGTTTTGTTTTTGGTGTGGCACAAGATGAAGTGATAATGGAAGAGAAAAAGTCTCACGAAGGGCAAAATGGCCGTGATGCGAGAGGTAAATTATTGATAGTAGAAAAGCCAAAAGAAGATACTGGCAAAGAGATAAGTATAAGCGAAAATATAGAGAGAGTAGAAAATGACGATAGCATAATATATATCGCTAAAAAATCAGGATATGTGGTTGAGAAAAATGGCTCATTTGATATTGAAGAGCGTATAGAGATAAATGAAGCAAATTTTAAAACAACTGGCTCTATTCAAGCAGGCACTGATACAAATGTGACTTTGGTGGTTAGGGAAACTGATACTATAAAAGACGCCATCGGCACTGGCATCATCGTGGAGGCTGACGAGATCGAGGTTAAAGGAAATGTCGGTGCAAATGCGATGGTTAAAGCAAATGAAGTAATAATCGGCGGTCAAACACACCAAAAGGCTAAAATTTATGCAAAAAATGCAAAAATTTCTATCCACATCGGTAAGGTTGAAGCTGAAAATGTCGAGATAGATAGGCTAGAAGGCGGAAATGTCGTAGCAAAAAGAGTTAAGATAAATAGCGTCGTTGGTGGCTCTATAACCGCTCAAAATATCCAAATAAATACGCTTGGCTCAAACTGCACTATCACAGCTTCACACTTAATAGACGTAAGATATCTAAGAGGCACTGACAATAAATTTATAATCGATACTAGCAAAATGCCTGAAAGTGCTGAGGCTACGCAAGAGCAGTTAAATAAGATCGAAAATACAAAAGCAGAGCTTGCCTCTCTTCTAAAAAATATTGAAACAAAGAAAAATGTCATAAATGAAAATAAAGACTCGATTTATACCATAAAAGCAAAGGTAGAAGAGCTCTCAAAAGCTAAAGTGATACCGCCAGTTACTTTTATGAAAAAGCTAAAAGAGTATCAAGGTCTAGTCAATGAATATAACACTTTGCTAAAAATTTTTAAAGATAAAAAAGAGTTGTTAGCTACTCTAAAAGATGAGCTTGAGATCATGCAAAATGGAATATTTTCTGCAAAAGTGATAAATAGAGGCAACTGGGTTGAATTAAATGAGATTAGATTTGTTATCGTTGATCCTCCGCAAAATGTCACTTATATCTCAAAGCAAAATGAAACCGCTCATGCCATTACTTTAGAGAAGATTGGCGATGGCGATGAGGCTGAGTATAAGATCAAAAAGTCAAATAAATTAGAAGACTACACAGATACAAATTTTTAAGAATAAAAGGTTAAATGATGATAAAAGCGATCGAAGGTGTCGTCAGCAAAAAAGATCCCGCATTTGTGATACTTAAGACAAATAGTGGCGTAAGCTATGGAATTTTTATCTCGCTTTTTTGCTCAGCTAAGCTTAGTAGGGGCGAAAAAGTCGAGCTTGCTATAACACAGATCATAAGAGAGGACGCAAATTTACTCTACGGCTTTTTGGATGCAAATGAGCAAAAGATGTTTGAGATGCTAATAAAGCTAAATGGTATCGGCGCTAGCACAGCGATGGCGGTTTGCTCAAGTCTTAGCTCACAGGCATTTACAAACGCCATAATAAGCGGCGATGCGGATACTTTTAAAAGCGTGCCAGGTATCGGACCAAAGACTGCTAGACGCATCATAGCTGAGCTAAGTGATGCAAAGCTAATAAGTGACGAGAGTGTGCCAAGCTATCAAAACGAAGCACTTTTGGCACTTGAGGCGCTTGGCTTTAAACGTGAGAAGATAGTGAAAATTTTGCTTGAGTGTAAGAGTGAAAATACAAGTGATCTTATAAAAGAAGCATTAAAGAAATTAGGATAAGGATTAAAAAGATGAATTTAGGTGTGATATTTGGAGCAAAGAGCTATGAACATGAGATAAGCATAGTTAGTGCGATAGTTTTAAAAAATGTCCTAAAACAAGAGCTAAAATTTATATTTTGTGACGCAAATAGAGATTTTTATCTTATCGAGCAAAAAGACATGAGAGCAAATTTCTTTAGCTCTGGTAAATACAAAAATTCAAAAAAGCTCATTTTATCTAAAGGCGGATTTTTCATACACTCTCTTTTTGGCGATAAAAAAGTAGAGTACGACGTCATTATAAATCTGATCCACGGCATGGACGGCGAAGATGGCAAGATAGCGGCACTTTTTGACTTTTACGGCATAAAATATATAGGTCCAAGGCTTGAAGCAAGCGCACTTAGCTACAACAAAGAGCTTACTAAATTTCTAGCACAAAAAGCTGGTGTAAAGGCGCTTGATTACGAGATGTTAACTCGTCAAAGTGAGCCAAAATTTCACTATCCTATTATCTTAAAGCCAGCAAGACTTGGAAGTAGCATCGGCGTAAATATAGTGCATGATGCTAGCGAGCTAGCTTATGCAAAAGACGTAGCATTTGAGTTTGATAAAGATGTGCTTGTCGAGCCTTTTATAAAGGGAGTAAAAGAGTACAACCTTGCAGGCTGTAAGATAGATGGAAAGATAAAATTTTCTATCATCGAAGAGCCAAAAAAGAAAGAATTTCTTGACTATGAGCAGAAATATCTTAGCTTTTCAAATGAAAACAAGGTAAAAGAGGCTGAAATTTCTGAAGAGCTAAAGCAAAAACTTAAATTTAACTTTTCAAAAATTTATGATTGCGGTTTTGACGGAGCGATCATTAGATGCGACTTTTTTGTGATAGATGATGAGGTCTATCTAAATGAGATAAATCCAAATCCAGGAAGCCTTGCAAATTATCTATTTGAGGATTTTGAAAGCACTTTAAACGCTCTTGCAAACTCACTTCCAAGAGAGCGTAATATAAAGATCGATTATAGCTTTATAAACTCGATCACTTCAGTAAAAGGTCGCGGAAAAATTTAGGCCATTTAGTAGATTATAAAGTAGTTTGTGATATTTTACGTAAAATTTTACATAAAGAGCGATAATGGTAACTTTTACAAAAGATGAAATTTATACAGCAACTGAAGTGGTTAGGAATTTTAGTTCAGTGCTCTCTCGCGTGGGAGCTAATGAGTTAAAAAGAGCGGTCATTGTTAAAAATAATAAATTTGAAGCTGTGCTTTTGAATATGGAAGAGTATGAGCGCCTTTGCGAAGCAGTAAGCGTGCTTGAGAGCATTTACGCTGCTAAAAAGAGAGAAAACGATGGCGAGTAGGGCGGTAAAGTACGGCTCAAATGAGTATGAGATCAGCTACGAAGTAGTAAATCCAAAATGCAAAAAAATAGTGCTTTTCTTGCACGGCTGGGGTGCTAATAAAGAGATAATGAAAAAGGCATTTGGGCACTATCTAAACGAGTTTTGCCATGTCTATATCGACATGCCAGGCTTTGGTAAAAGCTCAATTACTGATCCGTTAAAAACAAGTGATTATGCAAAAATTGTTGAAAATTTTTGCGCCGAGCTTGGCATAAAGCCAGATATCGTCGTAGGTCATAGCTTTGGCGGCAAGGTCGCAACGCTTCTAAAACCGCAATATCTTGTGCTTTTAAGCTCAGCTGGCATAGTTGTTAAAAAGCCATTTATCGTGCGCGCAAAGATCGCTATTTTTAAAATTTTTAAGCTTTTTGGATTTGGAAAATTTTATAAATTCTTTGCCACAAAAGATGTAAGCGGTATGAATAGAGTGATGTATGAGACCCTAAAAAACGTAGTTGATGAGGATTTTACAAAGCATTTTGCTAACTTTAGTGGCAAGGCTTTGATATTTTGGGGCGAAAATGACAAGGCAACGCCTATAACAAGCGGAGAGAGCATACATAAGCTCATAAAAAATAGTTCATTTTTCCCGCTTAGTGGCGATCACTTTTTCTTTTTGCTTCACGCTAAATTTATATGTGAAGAGATAGAAAAGGGGATAAATTTTGAGCCAAATGAAGCAAAAAATGTCGTGCTAGATGATGAGAGCGGGATCGAGGAGATAAGATGAATATATTTTTAAGCATAAGCACAGTTTTATTTATCTTTGCGCTCGCTTTTTATGTGATCACTTGCTTTCAGTGGTTTTCATATAGGCCCGAGCGCGTGCTCTTTCACTTCACAAAGCCCGCTTGGCACGTCCTTTTCTTCATCGTGCCTTTGGTGCTATTTTACACGACTGGTAAGTGGTTTTTTATCTACTTTTACTTTGCGCTTTTGCCAGCTCTTTATCTTTGGCACAAAAAGCTTGATAAAAAGTTAGTTTTTACTGCTAGGATCAAGCACTTTTTTGTGATCCTTGTTTGTGCTATTATCCTAAACTACGCTCTAAATTTCATCATTCACAAGGCGTTTTTGGCTCCGATGCCACTTTTTGTCTTGGTTGTGAGCCTATTTTTTAGTGAAATTTTAGAAAAGATAAAATTTCAAGGCTTTAAAAACAAGGCACTTAAAAAACTGGGCGCAAATAAAGATCTAAAAATCATCTTGATCACAGCAAGCTACGGCAAAACTAGTATCAAAAATTTCTTATTTGAAATTTTAAAAGATAGCTTTGTCTGCTACAAGACGCCTCGCAGCGTAAATACAATGGCTGGCATCATCAAAGATATCAATGAAAATTTAAACGAGCAAACGCAAATTTATATCGCAGAAGCAGGCGCTAGACTAAAGGGCGACATCCTAGAGATCACTAAATTTCTAAACCCGCAAATCGTCATCGTAGGCGAGATCGGCGCGCAACACATTGAATACTTTAAAACAATTGATAATATCCGCTCTACCAAGCTTGAAGCACTTCAAAGCGCTCGTTTACAAATAGCATTTTTACATAGCTCGACAAAAAAAGAGCCAAGCCAAAATATAGAAATTTACGATGAGAGTCTAAAAGATATCAATGCAAATTTAGATGGAATTTCATTTATGCTTGATGGCAAAAACTACGCTTCGCCGCTACTTGGCAAATTTAACGCTACAAATTTAGCCGTTTGTATAAGGGTGGCAAAATACCTAAAAATGAGCGATGAGGCGATAAATAAAGCGCTGTCTAAGATGAAAAATGTCGAGCACCGCCTAAGCAAGATCGAGGCTGGTGGCAAGCTGATAATCGATGATAGCTTTAATGGAAATTTTTCAGGCATGAGCGCAAGCTACGAGCTTGTAAGCACCTACGCTGGCAGAAAAGTGCTGCTAACACCAGGCATTGTCGAGAGTGATGCGGAGCAAAATGCAAATTTAGCCAAGGTGATAAATGAAATTTTCGACCTTGTCATCATTACAAGCTCGCTAAATGCTGAAGTTTTACTAAAGCACATCGTAAAGCCAAAGATCATCATCTTAAAGGATAAAAATAAAATGCAAGAAATTCTAGCTCAAAATACGCGTGCTGGCGATCTCATACTATTTTCAAACGACGCACCGAGCTTTATATGAAAAAGATAGTTTTTTTAATTCTGGCTTTAAATTTAGCATTTGGCTTTGATATCGATGATTATGACAGAGGTATTGAGGCACTAAATGCTGGAGATTACGCAACTGCGTATGAAATTTTCTATGATGGCTGTGAGCAAAAAGATGTGCTTTCGTGCGAGGCTTTGGGCGATATGTTTGTAAATGAAGAGATAAATGAGCAAATGGATAGTGATCTAAAAAAACACTCAAATATCGAGCTTGGCGTGAGTTATTATATGAAAAGTTGCGACCTTGGCTACCAAAATGCTTGTGATGATGTGATTAGCTTAAGGGATGATTTAAACATAAGCCTACCAGCTGGTGTTTATGAAAACGCCAAAGCAAGGTACGATGAGATAAGGCAAGAAGACGAAAAAGAAGAAACCTTAAGCGAGCAAAATGCGACTTTGCAAAAATAAATTCTCTAGTTTTAGACTAGATTTACTTTTAGTGTATGCTCTTTTAGGCTTGCTGGAATTTTGCCATTTTCAAGCTCGATCAGTTCGCTAACTCTTAAAATATAAAAATCCTGCAAACTTCTGTTTGCAAATTTTTCAAGCTTTTTTGAAAGCGTGTCAAACATATAAAACTCAGCCTCATTGCTAGCTAGTAAAAAATCAGCCCCGCTATCAAACGCATTAAAGATGGTCTTACTTGCAAATGCAAATGCAAGCTTTTCGTTTACTTTTAAAAGCTCAAATCCACAAGGAAATTTATTGTTTAGATTTATAAAATTTGCTCTAAATTTATCTAAATTTTTAGGGATTTTATCGCTTACGGCTATTTTAAATCCTTTAAATTTATCCAAGCCCTTTATCTTTTTAAGCTCATTTTTTGAGGTTTCATCCTCCTTTATCTCTAAAATTTCTTTAAAAAACCTAATCGCTTCGGTATAAATTTCGCTTCCGCCAAAGATAAAATCATCAATCTTGTAAGCTATCAAAATGCCATTTTCATTGTTGATAAGCCTCATAATCTCATCATTTTTTTCTTTTTTATAAAGATGATGAGCCAGTGTGATAGCAGCTGCACCTATAAAATTTGGCTCGTATTCTCTCACAAAATCAGCATAAAAATATGGCTTTAAGCTTGCATAAAATTCTTTGTCTGCTTGATCGCAAAATTTATCAAATGGCTTAAATTTCTCCCAAAAGTCGTCATCATTTATCTCAAGATCTAAAACTGCTCTTTTTTCATCAAGTGGCGAAATCACAAGCTCGCCTGCAAATTTCTCATATAAATTCTCTAATGGTTCAGCAGTACTTACTGCGACATCATTTACTTTCACAAAGCCGGTTGTTGGCTGAAAATACGGATCAATCTTTTTAATATGCAAAAATAGCTCATCAAGGTTTGCGTAATCTAAAATTTCTAAAAAATATGGTTTAAAATACGACAAAATATCCTTTTTTGCATTAAATCTAAAAATTTCTATTTTTTGCATTTGGCTCCTTTTTTGGCTTATTTTATCCTAAAATTAAAAGGAGTTTCATTATAATGGCCCGATGGATAAAGAAAATTTCACGATTGAATGCTTTGGTAACGCTTATATTGGCGATGATGCGGCTGTGCTTGGCAAGCAGGTCTTTAGCAAGGACATCTTTGCTGAAAATTCGCACTTTAAGCATGGCTGGCTAAGCCTTGAAGAGATCGGCTACAAGGCGATGATCATAAATTTTTCAGATACGATCGTGATGAATGCTAGGCCAAAATTTGCGCTTCTTGGACTTAGCTTGCCAAAGAATTTTTCACTACAGCAAATCAAAGAGCTAAGTGGCGGCATAAACAGAGCTTGCGAGGAGTTTGGTGTAAAGATAATCGGTGGCGATACGATAAGTAGCAAAATTTTAAATATAAGCGTTAGTGTAATTGGCGAGCTAAATGGCAAAGCTGTGCTTAGGAAAAATGCAAAATACGGCGATCTGGTAGCTTTTACTGGCGAGCTTGGAGGCAGCCAAAAAGGGCTAAATTCGCTTCTAAGGCTAGCTAAAATTTCAAAAAACTCACGATTTAAAAAGCCTATTTTAAGAGATAAATTTTTCTATAAAGCAGCTCATCTTATAAACTCCTCTATGGATATCTCAGATGGGCTAAATGCCGATCTTGCTAAGCTTTTAAAGGCTAGCAAAAAGGGCGCTAAATTTACAAAAAAACTAAGCAGATCCGAGCTTAGTAGCGGCGAGGAATACGAGGTTTTATTTACCTTTAATCCTAAAAATTTAAATGCCATTAAAAGGATTGCCGCAAAAACACGGACAAAGATTAGCGTCTTTGCAAAAATTTCAAATAAAAGGTTAAAACAAAATGCAAGAAACCACCACTTTTAAGCCACTTTATGCACTCACTCATGCACCCATAGAGGCCTATTTTTCTAAAAATTCAGATGATTTTGTCGTGCGCGAGATCCCACTTTATGAGTTTAGCGGTGATGGCGAGCACTTGATCGTTGAAATTTCTAAAAAAGATATGACGACAAGCGATGCTTTGCATGTTCTTAGTGAGGTAACTGGAGCTAAAATGCGCGACTTTGGTTATGCTGGACTAAAGGACAAGCAGGGCATGACGACTCAGTTTATCTCAATGCCACGCAAATTTGAGAGCATACTTGCAAACTTTAGCCATGAAAAGATGAACATTTTAAGCCTTAACGTGCACAAAAATAAGCTTCGAATAGGACATCTAAAGGGAAATAGCTTTTTTATTCGCCTTAAAAAGGTACTACCAAATAATGCCAAAAAGCTAGAGCAAGCATTTATTAGTATTGATAAAATAGGCTATGCTAACTACTTTGGCTACCAGCGTTTTGGTAAATTTGGGGACAATGCTGAAACTGGGCTTGAGCTACTTAAAAATGGAACGATAAACGGCAAAAAGAGTAAAAATGTAAAGCTAAACGACTTTTTGATCTCGGCATATCAAAGTGATCTTTTTAACCGCTGGCTTAGCAAGCGCGTGGAGATTTCGAGGTTTGCGCAGGATTTTAGCCTCTCTGAGCTAGCTCAAATTTACCCGTATTTTGATAATGCGATTTTGAAAAATTTAAAATCACAAAAGAGATTTTTTAAGCTGATAGAGGGCGAAGTTTTGGGTCACTACCCGCACGGCAAGTGCTTTTTGTGCGAGGATTTGGATGCGGAGGGCGCGCGCTTTGACGCTAGAGATATCACTAGCTGCGGGCTGATCGTGGGCGCGAAGGCGTATGAGGCGCAGAGTGCGGCGAGGGCAGTAGAGGATCAAATTTTCGCGCAGGCAAATGAATATAAAGCCAAAATGACGGGATCTAGGCGCTTTGCGTGGTGCTATTTGGAGGATGCGAGCTACAAATACAACGAGGAAAAGGCGCACTTTACGATAAATTTCACGCTGCAAAAAGGCAGCTACGCGACGGTGGTGCTAGAGGAAATTTTGCACAAAAATATCTTTGATTAAGATGTTTTTGTGCCTATTTTGGTAACATAATGCATCTAGAGGCATTTAAATTTTAAAAGGCTTTAAAAATGGAAAATATTTTTCTTTGTTCTTATTTTGCGGAGGTTGCAAGCAAGATCAATGAACTGGTAAAATTTAGTGGCAAGAAAGTTGCTTTTATCGACACGGCAGCAAAATTTGAAGAAGTAAATTTTTATGTAGGTGAAGCGGTAGAAATTTTAGAAAATTTTGGTGCAAAACTGACTCGTATTGATCTTTCTTGCACTCAAGATTTGGCTGCACAAATTTCTGAATGCGACGAGTTTTTTGTTGCAGATGATATTTTGAACACGATTAATGAGTGCGATATCATTTATATAAGCGGCGGAAATACATTTTATCTTCTTAGTGAGTTACGAAAGTCGCATGCTGCACAAGCCATCAAAGATGCAGTTCAAGCAGGGAAAATTTATATTGGCGAGTCAGCAGGTGCGGTCGTAGCGGCACCAGATACAAGATATGCTACGCTAATGGATGAAAATAGCGTAAACGTGAGTGATTTTACAGGCTTAAATTTGGTGGATTTTTTCATAGTGCCACACTTTGGTTGCGAACCTTTTATAGAAGCTACACGCGAGACAATGAAAAAATTTGGCAATTCTTGTGATTTGCGTCCTATAAATAATGCTGAATTTATTTCACTTTGAGATAAAAATTTATGCTATCTTTGATAAAACATACGCCAAATATTTGCTCAAAGCATTTTCCCTACAGAATCGCTTTTTGTCTGCAAATTTGCCTTATAAATAAACAAAATAATTAAAACGCGTAAAGTTAAAATCTAAGGCTTTTTAAGGCTCGAAATTTAAGCCAAAACCGCTATAATTTTATCTTGGCACGGTAAGCGGTCGCTTTTGCACCACGCAAAAGAGGAAAGTCCGAGCTGCGATAAGACAAGGTTCCATCTAACGGATGGCTAGGGAAACCTAAGGGATAGTGTAACAGAAAGTAGACTTCCGCTTTGGCGGTAAAGGTGAAACGGCGGAGTAAAAGCCCACCGGCACGCTTGGTAACTTGCGTGGCCATATAAACCCAACCTGCAGCAAGAAGGGATGGTTTTGGTCTTATATTAAAACCCTTCGCTAGAGCTTGTTTGTAAAAGCAAGCGTAGATAAATGATCGCTCAAGACAGAACTCGGCTTAACGCCGTGCCTTTAAATTTATGAAAATTGATTAGTTTGTTACGTATTTTTGAGCTTTTTGTAGCTTTATAAGCTCATTTTGGATGTGCGAAGACTTGTTTTTTAAAAGATCTATTGCACCGCCAATTAGTGCTTGTGCTTCTTGCGCTAGAGCTAGGCTTGTAAACATATCTTCACTAAAATTTTCTGACAAAGCAGCTATCTTGCTCGTGTCTTCGTTTATCAATGCTAATTTAAATTCATTGATCCAGCTATTCATCTGAAGTTACCTCTCTCCATGCTTCTGATAATTGTTTTACGACATTGGTTACTTCGTTTAAGGCTGCGATATCATTTTGTATATTTGCCATAGCAAGAAGCTGCATCTGTCTTGTATAAAGGCCGCTAAGATAATGGGCTACGTCGCCTTGAGAATAATCAAGCGAATTTAAAAGCTCAACAAAAATAGCGTTTGTCCTATTTATATAATAAACTTTTTTCTCTATATCTCCAGCTTCTATCGCCTTTTTTGTACGAAATATAAATTTTAAAATTCCGTCATAAAGCATTTCTATTAATTTAGTTGGGGACTCAATGCCCCCAAAACTAGACTGTGCGTATGCACTATATGCACTTTGATTCATCTTTCTCTCTTATTTTCTGCTATTTATCTCTGCATCGATCATTGATTTTAGTGTCGAGAACTGATTTTCTAAGCTTGCGATGATAGCGTTATACTTGATAAAACGCTCTTGCATTGTTGTATATTTTTCATCTAAAAGCTTTTGCGTGCTCTCTTTATTTTTTGTGATCGACTCATTTTCGTCTTTTAACTGATTTTGCATAGCAACCATCGTACCACTTTTACCAACGACACCATCAAGCATTTTAGCTAGCTTTGTAAATAGCCCATCTGTCTTTTTGGTTACTGGATTTATAGTAGCTTCATTCATGCCTAGAGCTGTTAAGGCTGAATTTTTACCTTTTACCTCGATATTTTCGCCATCGCTTCTTTTTAAGACGATTCTTTTGCCACTTTTATCAAGACTAGCTGTAACCCCAGTTATGCCAGCGTCATTTATAGCTTGTTGAAGTTTTAGTGCGTTCTCTTCGGCTGTGGCTGTGGCAGTAGTTGAGAACGTAACTGACTTGCCGTTTATCGTAAGATCACCAGCTTTTATATCTAGTGCTCCAGCACTAATAGTCGATGCTCCCATATAGCTTATCGGCTCGATCTTGCTTGATCCCATGAAAAATTTCTGAATCTCTTCAGGATCTTTGCTAAGAGCTGCATTTAGTTTATTTAGATCAAGCTGAAGCTGTCCGTCTTTATCAGGCACTATGCCATATTTGCTTAATGCTTTGCCTTCGCTATCTTGTCCATTTACAAGACGACCAATGTTTGATCTTAAGCTTGAAATTTCGCTAACGCCTTGGAAAGTGCCAGCTCCTTTCTCTTCGTCATATTTTGTAGCTATGCCAAGGTTCATGGTCATTAGGTTGTAGTCTTTGATAAATTCTTCAACCGCTTTTATTACCTCTTTTGTATCCTGAGAGACGCTTACGTTTGTTTTACCAGTTTCATTTAATGTAATAGAAATTCCCGGCCTTAAGTCGTTGAAGGTGTTTTTGCTTCTTTTTACATTTACTCCGTTATATGTAAATTCTGCATCTTGTGCCTTTAAAATTCTATTCTTTTCAAAATTTGATGTCATCTTTGGTGTGCCATCAGGATTTGTTAGTAGAGTGCCATTTGCATCTTTATCTTGAAACTGCGTACTATCCCAGCCAAGCTTATCTAAAACACCAGCCGTATCATTTGAAAATTTAATAGTCTGTGTAGCACCAGTGTTGCCTGATTGAAGCATGATTTGATTTGGCTTATCTCCGCCAACATTTAAAATTCTAGCTTGTAATTTACCGCCACTAATATCATTTATCTTGTCTACAATATCTTGATATGTGGTTGATCTAGTTACGCTAATAGAAAATTTTTGTCCATCGATCTCAACATCAAAAGAGCCGTTGCTTGTCGCACCTACTAAGTTTGAAGCGTTTTTGAAATTTGAGCTTTGAAATGTATCTTTTTGAGCAAGTTTTTGCACATCGATACTAAAATTTTGTACGCTAACACCATTTGACGCTGAGGCTGTTACGCTTTTTCCAGCGTTATTTGTAGTTCTTTTTAGATAAAGTGCCTCTCCGCCAAGTGTTTTGCCACTTACATTTACGTTGCTAACTAGAGTTTTTAGCGCTGCAAGGTCTTTTTGCTTTAGATCATTTCTTTCTAGTCTTTTTGTTAAAGGCTTGATCTGTCCTGCCTCATCTGCTTCTTTTAATTTCTTGATAAGATCATCATTTAGTCCGCTATTTTTTGTACCTAAGCCTAAATTTGTTACGTTACCTACTGCCATTTTTAACTCTCCTTGTCAAAAAGTATTCCGATGCTTTCCTTGAAATACTCACTTATTCTTATAGCTTCTTTGCTTGGAAGTTGTGTTATCTCTTCGCCAGTTTTAGCATCTTTTACTTGCACAACCATTAAATTTAGCTTCTCGTTGTAAGCAAATCTTACATTAGTATCGAGCTGCTGCATTTGATAGTTTAGCTTGTCAGTGACCTCTCTTGTTCTTTTGGCAAGCTCTTCGTTGCTAAGTCCGTCTAGCTCGTTAATGTCTTTTGTTTCGTTATTTTTATCAGCACTTAATTTAACATCAGAATGCTCGATAGGTCTGCTATCTATTTGACGCTGAGCAGATGTGCTCATGCTCGTATCTAGTACCTGATTTGCTGCTGCCTTAAAGATTTCCATAGTTTTACTCCTTAAAACTTACGTTAGCTTCTACATCGGTAAAATTTTAAAATCCTTTAGTGTTTATATAAATTTTTGATTATTTAGGCTAAAATCGAGCAAAAATTTATAGGAAGAGATATGAAAATTTCATTTGAGTGCGAGTGTATTTTGCTTCAAAAGACACTGTTGCTTTTTTGTGGAAATTTAGCTGCTCATCATAAGGATTGTGATTTTGTAGTGAGTGACCGCGAGATTGCGACAAAAAAACCACTATTTATAATAGGTAAAAATGCTCATCTTTCTCATCCTTTTACCAAAATGGCACTTCTTGATACGCTTGAAGAATTTTACTCAGCTATGCAAATTTCAAAAGCAAATGAGCTAAATGAAGCTAAAAATGAAAAGGGCTTAGAAGAGAAAATTTCACTTTTGATAGATAAATTTAAAGATGATCTGCTTGAAATTTTAAGGGTAAATCAGTGAAGCTTTACACTAAAATCTCAAGTGGTAAATTTAAAGGCAAAAGACTTGAGCTCCCGAGTCTAAGCACAACTAGAAGCACAAAAAGTATCGTAAAAGAGTCTTTTTTTAACGTCATTAGAGATGAAATTTACTCGCTTACATTTATGGAGGGCTTTGGTGGAAGCGGTGTAATGGCATGTGAGGCCGTTAGCAATGGAGCGCGTGAAGCTATTGCTATCGAAAAAGATAGAGCCGCTTTTAAGATCACACAGAGTAATCTTGCCAGTCTTGAAGCCACAAATTTAAAAGCGATAAATGGTGATACCTTTTCCGTCTTGCCTGATCTTGTAAATTCTCAAAGTGGTAAGGTATTGCTTTATCTTGATCCGCCATTTGATATAAGGGCTGGTTTTGATGATATCTATGAAAAGCTTGTAAATTTGATCTCACAGCTAAAAAAAGAGAAAATTTACATGATAGTTTTTGAGCACAACAGCGACTTTAAATTTAGCGATGAAATTTCTACATATAAGCTTGTAAAATTTAAAAAATTTGGAGCTACTTCGCTCTCTTACTTCCAATAATTTATAAAAATTTGGAACATCTTTTGCTTTAAAAACCTAAAATAGCTAAATTTTAGGAAAAAATATGAAAAAATTTTTATCTTTTGTAGCAGCTTCAGTGATAGCTACTTCAGCCTTTGCTACGCAGATAAAAGAGCTTGCAAACATCGTTGGCGTAAGGGATAACCAGCTAATAGGCTACGGCCTTGTGGTTGGGCTAAATGGCACAGGTGATGGCTCAACGTCAAAATTTACGATACAGTCTCTATCAAACATGCTTCAAGGCGTAAACGTAAAGATAAACCCAGATGATATCAAGTCAAAAAACGCAGCTGCTGTTATGGTAACAGCTAAGCTTCCTGCATTTGCGAGACATGGCGACAAGCTTGACGTCGTGATCTCATCTATTGGCGATGCAAAAAGTTTGCAAGGTGGCACTCTTCTCATGACACCACTAAAAGGTGTTGATGGTGATATTTACGCTTTGGCTCAAGGTGCTTTAAGTATCGGTGGTAAAAGTGTGGGCAGATCAGGTGGCAACCACCCAACCGTTGGCTCTATCCTAAATGGAGCTTTGGTTGAGCGAGAAGTTACTTATGACATTTACAATCAAGATAGCATAAGACTAAGCCTAAAAGATACAAATTTTAAAACCGCTCTTGATATCCAAAATGCTATAAATGCAAATATCTCTGATGATGCTGCAAAGGCGATCGATCCAAGAACGGTTATCGTTAAAAAGCCAGATGATGTTAGCATTATCGAGCTTGCAAGCGCTGTGCTTGATCTTGATGTAGAGTATAAGCCAGATGAAAAGATAGTGGTGGATGAGAGAACTGGCACGATAGTAAGTGGCATAAATGCCGTAGTTAGCCCAGTTGTCTTAACGCATGGTGCAATCACAATAAAAATAGAGCCAAATAGCTACGATGAAGCAGCGCAAAACGATGTAAATATAGGAAGTGATACGTCTGTCGTACCTAGTCAAAATTTACTTAAAATTTCAGGTGAAAAAACAACCGTTGCAAATGTAACAAGAGCGCTAAATAAGCTTGGGGCAACACCAAGTGATATCATATCGATACTTGAAAATTTAAAGCGAGTTGGTGCGATACAAGTTGATTTGGAGATAATATAATGCAAATAGATAACACATTAGCACTAAATTCATACAATGAAATTTCTACAAATAAGATAAAAAATGCAAATGCTAAACAAGATGCACTTTTAAAAGAGCAAACTGATGCATTTGAGGCATACATGGTAAAGGCTGTGCTTGATATTGCTTTAAAAGAAGATGAGCACAACTCGCTATATCCAAAGGCTGCTGGTAGCGACATTTATAGGTCTATGTATAACGATGCTATGAGCAAAGCATTGAGCGGAAATCTTGGTTTTTCAGAACTTTTGTACGATTTTTTAAAGAGAGACTCTTAAGTAAATTTATATTCTGCCGATGTAGTGATATAAATATTTTATTTTAAGAGGTATGAATATGATAAGGCCTTTGAATCAAAGACCAAATTTTCAGGCAAATACGCTAAATAAAAATAGCGATGCCAAGGTCGAAACTCAGAGTAAAGAAGTAAGAACAAACGAAAACGCAAAGCTAAAAGAGATAGCTGATGCCATAGCAAATGGCACTTATCAGGTTGATATATCAAAAACGGCTAGGGCTGTGGCTGATGCGTTGCTGTAATTAAGGAATTTAAATGATAAAAAAGCTTTTGGACGAGGCTATAGGTGAGCTTGATGAGCTTATAAATTTAACCATACAAGACATCGCAAATATAAAAGAGGCTAAACACTCAAGTGTTGATGAGAGTGTAAAGAAAAAAAATGCCTTAGTTCGTGCATTTGAAGATACAAAAAGAGCACTAGATAAAGAGCTTTTAAAGGTATCAAAAGAGAGCGGTACGACTACACTTGCTAGTGTTTTAGACGATGAAGTGAAGTCAAAGCTTGTTCTTATGCGTTCAAAGCTTGAAAATTTACATAAAGTAAATAAAGAATATGCAAGACATGTTGTTGCTGTTAAAGAATTTTTTGACTCACTTAATGAAAAAATTTTTGGCACTAAAGCAAGCGAATACGGCCAAGATGGAAATAGCATAGATAATAATTTTTATAAATCAAGGGTTTAAAAAATGGCTAATATTTTTATGTCATTAGGCACGGGTGTTTCAGGGCTAAATGCGGCCCAACTTCAAATAAGTACAACCGGAAATAATATCGCAAACGCCGATAGCAACTACTATACAAGGCAGCGTGTTGTCCAATCTGCATCTCCAGCGATGAATACAGTCCCTGGCGGAGTTGGCACAGGCACACAAGTAGATACTATAACAAGGCTTCATGATGAGTTTGCCTACTCAAGACTAAAATATTCATCGTCAAATTTAGAAAATACGGCCTATAAACAAAGAATTTTGCAAGAAGCTACAAAATATTTTCCTGATCTAAAAGATAATGGAATGGTGAAGGACATTCAGGAGTATTTTTCTGCGTGGAATAACTTTGCTTCAAACCCTAATGCAGGTGCTCAGAAAGTAAATTTGATAAATAAAGCAAGTGTATTGACTGCAAGCATCAACCGCTCGTCAAAGATGCTTTATGATATGCATGAAAAGATCGATGAAACGATAAAAATAAATATAAAAGAGATAAATTCGCTAGGTAGACAAATAGCAAATATTAATAAGCAAATCCAAAGAATAGAATCGGGTGCGGACGCTGGTATAAAAATAAATGCAAATGATCTTCGTGATAAGCGTGATGAGCTTGAGCTTGCGATGTCAAAGCTGGTAAATACAGCAGTTTATAAAAGCGATCTAAAGAGCAATTCTAGGGTAGATACAGGAATAACAGATCAAGGAAAATACTACAATCTAAATATTGGCGGTGTAAGTATCGTTGATGGTGTAAATTTTCATGAAATTTCTATGAGTTCAACTGAAAGTGGACGATATACAAAAATTTATTATGAAAGAGAAGATGGCAGAAGAATCCCAATGGAAGAAAAGATCACAGGCGGTAAAATCGGAGCTGCACTTGATCTTAGGGGCCGAAACTACGAGCCAGATAATGATAAATTTAGTGATGGAACGATCCAAAAATACATTGATAATCTAAATACATTTAGTAAAACCTTAATAACAAGTACAAATAATATCTATGCCGAATCCGCAGTTGAAATTTCTAACTCAGATCCGATAAGTTATTTAGAAGGCGATAAGACATTGATGAACCATGATAATAGTATAAGAAACGGAAGTTTTGAAGCTATTGTTTATGATAACAAAGGCAATGTCGTGGCCAGAAAAACTATAAATGTAAATGGTACGACGACGATGAATGATACAAGATATGGCAACTCTATCGTCAAAGACTTTAACTCAAACTCAGATGACAATAAAGATAATAATATGCTAAATGACGTTGATGACTTTTTTGAGGCGTCATATTTTTATGATAAAAATACTAAAAAAGGCACATTTTCTCTCATTCCAAAACAAGCTCAAGGGCTTTATAGCATATCGATAGTCGATCACGGTACAAATTTTCCAGGCGCTGTTGGCATAAATAGATTTTTTTCAGGTACTGACTCAAATAGTATCGGCATAAATCAAAATTTTACCCAAGACCACACAAAGCTTCGTGCCTACTCAAAGCCAGTTATCGGAAATAATGAAGTTGCAAATAAAATGATCCAGCTTCAGTATCAAAAGCAGACCTTTTACTCAAGTGGTATAGCGCTTGATAGAGATGAGACGATCGAGGGATATTACCGCTATCTTACGACTGACATGGCGAGTGATACAGAGGCAAATAATACGATCCATGATACAAATACATCTTTACAAAAGACAGCTGAAGAGGAATTTCAATCAACAAGTGGCGTAGATACGAACGAAGAGCTTACAAATTTGATCCGCTTTCAAGCAAGTTACGGCGCAGCGGCAAAGATCATCACGACAGTTGATCAAATGCTTGACACGCTTCTTTCACTAAAACAATGAGCGAGTTAAAGAGCCTTTTAGACTCGCACGTACTTAGTAAAAATACAAATTTGGGGCTGTTTGAAGCCCCAGATCCACTTCAGGTAGCCACTAAATTTAAAGAGCCAAACATAGCACTCATTTGTGCTTTATTTGCTTATGGCAACGCAAAAATGATAGTGAAATTTCTAAATTCGCTTGATTTTGGTTTGCTTGATGAGAGTGAGCAAAATATCAAGAAAAATTTATCAAATTTCAAATACCGCTTTCAAAATGAAAATGATGTGAGAGAAATTTTTATTACTCTCTCACGCCTTAAAAAAGAGGGTGACATAGAGGAAATTTTACGCCATGGTCTTGCAAAAAATGGTGAGATGATAGAGGGCGTAAATGAGCTTATTAAATTTATTTACGGGCTAAATTCTTACCACTCGGACGGATATGAGTTTTTCTTTGGCAAGAGCTTTAGTAAAGAGCCACAAAGCCCATATAAACGCTATAATATGTATCTTCGCTGGATGGTTAGAGATAGCGACATCGACCTTGGGCTATTTAAAAACTTACCAAAAGATAGGCTTTTGATGCCGCTTGATGTTCATACGCATAGAGTTTCTTTAAATTTAGGACTTATAAACAGAAAGAGCTACGATTTCAAAGCAGTCATGGATCTTACAAAAAAACTTAGAGAATTTGACGAGCTAGACCCGATAAAATACGACTTCGCGCTTTATAGAATAGGGCAGAGTAAAGAGTTAGAAACTATCATAAAAAATCTCAAAAAATAAAAATTATTGCTAAATTTTTAAATTTAGGGTAGACTTGCCATACAATTTTATCCATAAGGAGCTTGTATGAAAAAAATCGTTTTACTAAGTGCAGTTCTAGGAACTTTGCTTTTTGCTCACGAAGGTCATCACTTTGATGCAAAAGCTGGAGAGCATCTAGTTATACCTGTTAATGAACTAAGCGAGAAGGGCGATAAGAGTGTCGGCGAAGTAGTAGCTGTTAAGACAAACTACGGCGTTGCATTTTTTCCAAATTTAAAAGGACTTACTGCAGGACTACACGGATTTCACATCCATGAAAATGCTGACTGTGGTGCGACTGAAAAAGGCCTTGGTATGAAAGCAGGCGGTCACTGGGATCCAGCTGGCACAAAGATGCACTCTTTTGCATGGGACGACAAGGGTCACAAAGGCGATTTGCCAGCACTTTATGTAGATGCTGAGGGCAATGCGAACTATCCAGTGCTAGCTCCAAAGATAAAAAGTCTTGACGAGCTAAAAGGTCACTCATTAATGGTTCATGTTGGTGGTGATAATCACAGCGACAACCCAAAAGCACTTGGTGGCGGTGGCGCTAGAATGCTTTGTGGCGTTATTAAGTAATCACTTTAACAAACGAGTCTTTGAGTTAGATCCAAAGGCTCGTTTAAATTTATAAATTTCAAAAATCTCTCATTTCAAATATAAAAATTTTACAAAAAGATAAGTACAAATAAAATACAATCTGCTTTTATTTCAATTATCAAAAGAGTAAAAAATGGATTTTGATCTACTTAGCTATGTCGTTTTTTTTGTAGCTGCGTTTTTAGGTGGTTTTATCGATTCTATCGCTGGTGGAGGTGGGCTTATAACGCTTCCAGCTATTATGGCGATGGGCGTGCCACCACACCTTGCACTTGGTACAAATAAGCTTCAAGGTGTCTTTGGTAGCTTTACAGCGACTCTAAATTTCACGAAACGGGGATTAATTAATTATAAAGAGTGCTTTGTAGGTATCATCTTTACTTTTATTGGAGCTATCATCGGAGCGGTGGTTATCCTATTTTTAAATACAAATTTTTTAAAGATAATTATCCCATTTTTACTGATTGCTATTTTTATCTATACGCTTTTTATGCCAAAAGTCGGCGAAAATGATAGAGCTGCAAAGATGAATGAAAAGCTATTTTATGTAGTTTTTGGACTAATGCTTGGCTTTTATGATGGTTTTTTTGGTCCAGGAACAGGCTCTTTTTGGACATTTGCGATAGTGGCATTAATTGGGCTAAATTTAAAAAAGGCTGTTGCTCATACGAAACTCTTAAATTTTACTAGCAATATCGTTGCTCTTGGCATTTTTATAGCTGGCGGACAGATGCTTTGGGTTGTTGGACTTTTGATGGCAGTTGGTCAAATTTTAGGCGCATATTTTGGATCAAATCTTGTCATTAAAAAAGAGGTAAAATTTATTAGAACAATGTTTCTAGTGGTAGTTGCAGTGACTATTTGTAAATTGATTTTCGATTATTTCAGAGTTTAAAATTAAAAATGTTTTAACAATAATTTTGTTACAATCACGCAAAATTCTAAATCCAAGGTAAATTAATGAAAGATTTGTTTCTATTTTCAAATTTCCTAAATAGCTCCCACGCCTTTATCTATGCGTTTCACTTTCTGCTTGTAGCTTTGATTGTTATCATAGTTGCTTATATAGCAAGGAGTAAGATGCAGCTTGTACCAAGAGGTCTTCAAAATATAGTTGAAGCTTATTTGGAAGGCGTTATATCGATGGGAAGAGATACTTTAGGCAGTGAAAAACTAGCTAGGAAATATCTTCCACTTGTTGCAACTATCGGTTTTATCGTATTTTTTTCAAATGTTGTAGGTATTATTCCTGGATTTGAGTCACCAACATCAAGTCTAAATTTAACTCTAGTTTTGGCTTTAGTTGTATTTGCTTATTACAACTTTGAGGGCATTAGAGAAAATGGATTTTTTAAATACTTTGGACACTTTATGGGACCGAATAAATTTCTAGCTCCGATAATGTTTCCAGTCGAAGTTATCTCGCATCTTTCACGTGTAGTTTCGCTATCATTTCGTCTTTTTGGTAATATCAAGGGAGATGATTTGTTCTTGCTAGCGATGCTTACACTTGCACCTTGGTTTGCTCCTCTTCCAGCTTTTGCACTTCTAACTCTTATGGCTGTTTTGCAAACATTTATTTTCATGATGCTAACTTACGTTTATCTAGCTGGTGCTGTTGCTATTAGTGAGCACGAGCATTAAAATTTAAAGCCATATTTTTATATGGCTTTTTCCTTTTTAAAACTCTTTAAATTCCTAAGTCACATTCTTTATTTTTCCAGTCAAAACGCTCATTTTTAGATATTTTAAAAGAAAGTATCGCTAAAATATGCCTTAAAAATTTGTATAAATTTAAAGGTAAAAATATGTTTGAAGTCGTTATCGGTTTAGAAGTTCACACTCAGCTTAATACAAAAACTAAAATTTTCTGCTCTTGCTCGACTAGCTTTGGCGACGAGGCAAATACTCACGTTTGTCCGACCTGCTTAGCTTTACCTGGAGCGCTACCTGTGCTAAACAAAGAGGCAGTCAAAAAAGCGATCAGCTTTGGCACAGCGATAAATGCTAAGATAAATAAAAAGTCAGTCTTTAATAGAAAAAACTACTTCTATCCTGATCTTCCAAAGGCATATCAAATTTCCCAGTTTGAGATCCCTATCGTAGAAGGTGGCGAGCTAATAATCGACGTAAATGGTACTAAAAAACGCATCGGTGTAACAAGAGCACACCTTGAAGAGGACGCTGGAAAGAATATCCACGAAGAAACCGAGAGTCTGGTTGATCTAAATAGAGCTGGCACGCCGCTTCTTGAGATAGTTAGTGAGCCAGATCTTAGAAGCAGTGATGAGGCGGTGGCTTATCTTAAAAAATTGCACTCGATCCTTCGCTTTTTAAACATCAGCGACGCAAATATGCAGGAAGGTAGCTTTCGCTGCGATGCAAACGTCTCTATCCGTCCAAAAGGCGATACCAAGCTTTATACAAGAGTTGAGATAAAAAATCTAAACTCATTTAAATTTATCCAAAAAGCTATCGACTACGAAGTAGAGCGTCAAAGTACAGCTTGGGAAGATGGCAAATACGACCAAGAGGTCTATCAAGAGACAAGACTGTTTGACACGACAAATTTGGTGACAAGATCGATGCGCGGTAAAGAGGATAGCGCAGAGTATAGGTATTTCCCTGACCCTGACTTGCTGTCAGTTGAGATCCCAGAAGAGATGTATAACGAAGCGATAAAAATTCCAGAGCTTGCCGAGCAAAAGGTCGCAAGATATGTTAGCGAGCTAGGCGTAAAAGAGAGTGATGCGCTAAATTTAACTCAAAGCGTTGAGATGGCTAGATATTTTGAAGAGCTGATCGCTGCTGGAATTCAGCCAAAACTTGCTACTACTTGGCTTATAGTCGAGCTTCTTGGCCGCTTAAATAACGGCGTAACGATCGAGACAAGCCCAGTTAGTAGTACCAAGATGATAAATTTACTAAAACGCATAGAAGATGGCACGATAAGTGGCAAGGCTGCAAAAGAGGTGCTAGATTACCTAATGGAAAATGACGCGGACGTCGATAGTGTCATCGAAAAGCTTGGCTTAAAACAAGTGAGCGACGACTCAGCTATTATTGCGATCATAGATCAAATTTTAGCCGCAAATGCTGATAAGGTAGAAGAGTATAAAAACGGCAAAGATAAGATGTTTGGCTTCTTTGTGGGTCAGGTGATGAAAGAGGGCAAGGGTGCCTTTAATCCAGGTAAGGTCAATGAGCTTTTAAAGGCCAAAATAGGCTAAAAAAGGGCTAAAATGAGCATAGCAGTCATCGGAGCTGGCAAGTGGGGTAGTGCGCTATTTCACGCTTTTAGTGAAAATAACGAGTGCGTCATCAGTTCAAGAACACCAAGAGAGATGCCAAATTTTGTAAGCTTAGAAGAGGCTTTGGAATGCGAATATCTAGTCTGCACGATCCCAACACAAGCTACAAATTTATGGCTAAAGCAAAACTACAAAAACAAAGGTCAAAAGATCTTAGTTGCTAGCAAGGGCATAGACACGGCAAATCTTAAATTTTTAAATGAAATTTATGAAGACTTTGTTGATATAGAAAATTTGGCCTTTCTTTCAGGACCGACCTTTGCAAAAGAGATCATGCAAAAGCTGCCTTGCGCCCTGGTGGTAAATTCTAAAAATGAAAATTTAGCTTTAAAATTTGCTTCATTTTTTCCAAGCTACATGAAAGCCTACACCTCAGATGATGTGATCGGAGCTGAAGTCTGTGGGGCGTATAAAAACGTGATCGCCATAGCTGGCGGTATCTGTGACGGCCTTGGCCTTGGTAACAACGCAAGAGCAAGTCTCATTTCACGTGGGCTTGTCGAGATGGCTAGATTTGGCAAATTTTTTGGCGCAAAAGATGAGACATTTATGGGGCTAAGCGGCGCAGGAGATCTTTTTTTGACTGCCTCATCGATACTTTCACGCAACTACCGCGTAGGTCTTGGCATCGCAAGGCACGAGAGACTAGAGAAAATTTTAAATGAGCTTGGCGAAGTGGCCGAGGGCGTCGATACTGCAAGAGCCATTAGCAAGATCGCCAAAGAAAAGAGCATATATGTGCCGATTGCCAGT
Source organism: Campylobacter concisus (assembly GCF_002165785.1). Lineage (GTDB taxonomy): Bacteria > Campylobacterota > Campylobacteria > Campylobacterales > Campylobacteraceae > Campylobacter_A > Campylobacter_A concisus_W. The sequence goes on along the minus strand of NZ_NDYO01000005.1, from coordinate 103,125 downwards.
GAGGTTGAAAATATGCTAAATGGCAAAGATGTTTTTGAAAGCGTAAAATCGCTTTTGGGAAGAAGATGAGAGCTTTTAAATTTATATTTTTTGTGGCCATTTTTACTTTGGGGCTTAACGGCGCAGAAGTGAGCCTAAGAGCCAAAGTCTCGCAGATGATAATGGTTGGCTTTAACGGAGCTAGCACAAAAGATGCTGCATTTCGCGCGATGTTAAGCGACGCTGGGTACGAGAGATTTGGCGGTGTGATATTGCTTGGCAGAAACATAACCAGCAAAGCTCAGCTAAAAGCTAGCATAAAAGTGATCAAGGAGAAAAATCCTAAAATTTTCATCGCTATCGACGAAGAGGGCGGCAATGTGAGCCGTATGAAGGACAAGAGCTTTGATGGCCCATATCCTAGCGCATACGAGGTCGCAAGTACGCTTGATATCAAAAGCGCATATGATCTCTACTTGAAAATGGCTATAAATTTAAAAGAGTGTGGCATAAATTTAAATTTCGCTCCAGTAGTTGATCTGCACGATGAAAACTCGCCGATCATTGCTGCCAAGCAAAGAGCGTTTAGTGAGTATGCGAGTAAGGTGGTGATCTATGCTGACGCTTTTATGGATGCATTTAAAGAGCAGGGTGTGATAACTACGATCAAGCACTTTCCTGGGCATGGTAGCTCAAAAGAGGACTCGCATAAAAATAAGAGCGAGATCACGCTAAACAAAGATGCGCTACTACCATATAAAGACGCTATAAGCACAGGTAGGGCACAGATCATCATGGTTGGGCACCTTTTTGTAAAGGGTATAGACGAGGACAATCCAGCCACACTTTCTAAAAAAATAATAACCGATCTGCTTCGCAATGAGCTTAAATTTAATGGCGTGGTTATCAGCGATGATATGCTGATGAAAGGCGTTGGAGATGAAGTTTTAGCACAAAAGGTGGTGAAATTTATAAATGCTGGAGGCGATATCTTACTTTTTAGCGAGTTTAAGATAAATAACCAAAGAACGGCTGATCTAGTCGCTCAGATCATAATCGATGCTGTAAATGAGAAAAAGATCAGCAAAGAGCGAATCGACGCTTCATACAAGAGGATAATGGCTCTAAAAGCGAAGCTTTAAATTTGGCTTTTATAAATTAGGCTAGTAAATTTGCGTTATTTTCGTCTTTTTCAAGATCAAAATATAAAATTTTAAGCTGCATATCTTTTTCATATTCAAATTTCATAAACTCTTGTTTTATGCCGTCTATCTTTGGATATATTAGATAAAGTTTGCCACAATTATATTTTTTACCATAAGCATATAGCTGATATAGGTCAGCTTGTGAAATATCGTCTTTTGATTTGACGATCTTCCATTTTGTGTCAGCTATAAATTTGCTTTCTAAAAATATATCAGGCCTTAGTATAAAGCTCTTTGGATTTTCTACGAGGTGTTTTTCTGAGTGTTGCAATATAGTATATGGAAGCTTTTTCTTTATAAAATTTCCAACATAGCTTTCAAAGAGTGCATTCATATCAAATAGCAAGGCAAAGGCCACATCGTTACCTCTATACGGGCTAAACGACTTATTTTGTAAAAATATCTTGCTCCATAAAAGCGCTTGCTCATAGTGTTTTGTTTGGCGATTTAGTTTTAAACGGCTAAAGTCCGCGTTTATATCAGAGCTAGATGAAATTTCATCAAAAATAAATAAACATTCCCTAATAAGTCGTTGATTTTTGCTTGATTTTGAGCGCCTATATAAAAACTCGAGCGTACTTTTTATGAGGCGATTTTCGGCTCTATCTATGGAAAATTCCTGATAGCAAACGTAAAATCTCTCTTTATGGACGATATTTTTACGTATTTGCTCCGAGATTTTTAGTTTTCCTTTTAAAAATTTTTAGATTATCTTCCAGTTCCACATAGTCGCTTTTTATGCCTATTTTTATGAGTTTTGATACTTCGCCGAGAAACATTGATATAAAAATTTCAAGAAGCGGTAGATTCAAGCTTTTTAAATTCGCAATGTTTATATTTTTAAATGGATGGTTTTTTAAAGTTTTTAACATTCTCAGTAAAATTCTTTTAGAATTTTCTACCGCTTCTTTATTGCTGCCATTGTCGTTATCGTGGATCTTTGGAAGTATCTCAAGGCTATCGCCACTTTTTGTCTGGATGATACCGACGCAGTTTTGAGCTTGTAAAAAATCGCTCTTTTTGTCTCTGCCGGGCCTTAAAAATTCTACTGCGGCAAAATTTTCTCTAGTAAATGTATCTACTGCGTTAAATAGGTCTTGGTCGTCTTCCGGGCGAAATTTTTCAAACTCTATTAAGTATTTGGTCATTGCTTTGCGTTTTGTTTCATTCGTAAATTTTTATATAGTTTTCTGGTTCTTTAAAGGCTTCAAATTTTATCTCATATAAAATTTTATCAGTTTCGTATTCTTTGCCATCCAACACAAGCAATTTTCTATCTTTCTCTTTTTCTTTTATAAACCCATTATCTCCTAGTACCAGCCTTATCTTTTCCCAATCGTCGTAAAAATACTCTTGCAGTAGCGGTAAAATTTTGTTTTTAAAGATCGAGGCTAGCTCTTCTATATCAGCGCCATCTTTTAGTGACATAAAATAGGCATGACCTATCGTGTGGTCTCTGTCGTAAAGATATTCTATACGATCGTTTATCGTTTTTAGCATTTCATTGAGCTTTATGTCGGTGTCATCTCCGTTTTTAATTATCTTAATATCTTTTAGAGGTTCCGGTTGTGGCATCATCTCCACAAATTCAAACCTTCTCCTAAGGGCCGTATCCATAAGGGCTATGCTGCGATCTGCTGTATTCATCGTGCCTATTATGTATAAATTTGACGGCACTCCAAATTTCTCTTTTGAATATGGCAGCTTCACCATTATTTCGTCATCTGCTCCGAGTCTTTTTGATGGCTCTATAAGAGTTATGAGCTCACCAAAAATTTTAGATATATTTCCGCGGTTGATCTCGTCGATAAAGATGGCATATTTTGGTGTATCGTCATTAAAAAACTTTTGCCGTTCATCTTTTGGTAGATCGCAAAAATCCCTAAGTTTACCTTTGTATCCACTAAGAAGCAAAGCATTTTCGCAACACTGATAAAAAATTCCTTTTGATATCTCATAAGTTATATCGCCATCTTCGTTTTCGCTATCAAATACAGGCTTTATGCCCTCAACAAATTCCTCATATCCATAGCTTTGGTGAAATGTTATAAATTTTATTTGTCTACTTCGTATATATTCATCAAATTTATTTTTTAGATCATTTCTGTTTTCGCTTATATCAACTTTTCTTTCTTCTATTATCTCGATAGCTTTTGTCACTGTACTGTATGTCTTTCCAGTTCCTGGAGGGCCATATAAAATTTGATTTAGTGGAAAATTTACCTTAGCTTTTTGTTGTCCATTGTTTTCTATTGGCATTGTATATCCTTTGCCATTTTTAAATTCTATGTATTTGTTTACTGCAGAGTTATAATCGGTAAAACGTTTTTTAGTTTTTCCAGATTTTAAAAACTCTTCTTCTAAATATTTTGGGTTTTTACTTTTTGAGTTGTAATAATCAAAAATAGAGTAAACTTTATTTTCTTCTAAAAATCTAATAAAGCTTTTTAAAAAAGATTGATAGGATTGAGCGGAGTTTTTGCCTATTTCTTTTTCGCAGTAAGCCTTGAAATTTTCATAATCTATATATTCATTCATATTTATTCCTTTAAATTTAAAATTTTATAAAATGTTTAGAGCCACTCTCACAACCCATCAAATTCTCTCTTTAGCTCCTCTCTTAGCTCTTCAGCTCTATCTTCGCCGTCTTTGAAATTTGCCCTTACAAAGCCATCAAGTTCGTCCAAGATCGTAAAGAGTTCGCTCTCCCAGCTTAAATTCTCTTGCTTTGATAAAGTTTCTAATTTTTCTCTTATTTGCTCTAAGGCATCTAATGTTTTATCCTTCTCAGACTCACTATTTAGCGTATCTTCAAATAAAATATCTTGCCTTAAGGCGTTTATCTTTTTAAATATTACATTGCAAAATTTTGGATATTTCTCAGCATTGCTTAAATTTTCTAAAACCTCTTGCGTAGCCTTTTGATAAGCTGGCACCGCCCCTTCATCGTCTAGCTTTTTGGTTAGTTTTTGTATCTGAAAATATAAAATAAACGCCGCAAAGAACGCAAGCAGCAGATAAATCGTCACATTATTCATTTTTACTCCTTTTTCTAAATTTATCTATGCTAATTATCGCAAGTGCCAGCCAGATCATACAAAATGAGATGACCTTGTAGCCGTCTAAATTTTCGCCGTAAATGAAGACCGCACAAAGGATCGCGATGGTTGGTGAGATGTATTGCAAGTAGCCGATCGTTGTTAAATTTATCCTTGTTGCCGCTGCGTTAAAAGCGACAAGCGGCACGATGGTTACGATACTTGAGGCGATCATTAAAAGTGAGTCTTCGTTTAGTCCAAAGTGGCTTTTGCCTAAAAATGCTATATAAAGGACGTAAGCAAGTGCAAATGGGAACATAAAAAATGTCTCTATAAAAAGCCCGTTAAATGCGCTAATCTTTGCCATCTTTCTAACTGCTGCGTAAAATCCAAATGAAAGCGGCAAGATGATGGAAACTAATGGCAATCCACCTTGGGCATAAATTTGTACGCTAATAGCTAAAATGACTATACAAATGGCTAAAATTCCGCTTTTATTTAGCCTTTCTTTAAAGATGATAACACCAAGGAGCATGCTTATTAAGGGATTTATAAAATAGCCCAAACTTGTGTCTAAAATTTTTCCATTGCTAACCGCATAGACATAAACGCCCCAGTTTGTGGTAATAAATATGCCACTCAAAAATAGGATTTTTAGCGAACGAATATCTTTAAGTAAAGTAAAAATTTCGCCCATTTTGCCACTAAAATAAAGCACTCCAGCCATTAAGAAAAATGACCAAATGACTCTGTGAGCTAAAATTTCATAAGCATCGACATCTTTGCTAAAGAGGTTGAAATAAATCGCCAAAAACCCCCACATAAAAAAGGCGCTAAGCGCGAGAATAACGCCTTTTTGGCTCTCATTTAGTCTTGGTATTTTTGTCGCCTTTTATAGAATTTATACTATCTATCATCAAAAGTGTGACCGAGATGGCTAGGCAGATCATTAAAAAGTATGAGCTTTTCTCCAGTCTCTCTCCGATAGCAAATGAGACAAAAAGCATCATTATAGGCTCAAAATATGTAAGCAAACCTAGTACATTTATCGGCACGAGCGTGCTTGAGAGGATCTGGGCGATGAGGGCTATGCCGCTGATAGCACCAAGCAAGATGAGCAGATAGTAGATGTTTGGATTTTGGCTCATCACGTAGTTCATATCGGCTGTGAGCGCAAAATAAAATGAGAATAAAAACATAAAAATTATCTCTATAACAAAGCTTGAGAAATTTGCAAGGTTGTAGTACTTTCTAATGGCAAAATAGACTGGATAAAGGCAAAAAACTACAGCGCTCTCCCACGAGATGCCGCCGCTTAGTATAGCTGTGCTAAAGACGCCAAGGGCTGCAAAAAATATCGAGGCTAGCTTTGTTTTAGAGAGGTGCTCTTTAAAAAATATCCGTCCAAAAAGGACCATGACTATTGGCATGATGAGGTAGCCGATAGAGACTTTTAGCGCTGATCCGTTGCTTGGAGCCCAGAGATAGAGCCACATCTGAAATGAGACAATGAGCGAGGTAGCTAGTAAAACTAGTAAAATTTTAGGTTTTAGCTTTATTTTTAGAAGTAAAAATTTGAAATTTCGCTGCTGTTTTAACAAAAAAATGGCTGCGATGACAAAAGGCATGGCAAAGATCATGCGGTATCCAACAAGAGCTTGCGTGCTGATGGGGTTCATGAGCACCGACATGTAGTAGATGCAGTTAAACAAAACAGATGCCAAAAGCGAATAAAATATGCCTTTTATCATGAAAAAATTCTGCTCCTTTTTGGGTAAATTTAAAGTAGCGATTGTAGGCAAAATATCTTTAATAGCCCATTAATGGCTTTTATTTTTTAAGTTTGCCGTGATATAATCAGCGTCTAATTTAAGGCAAAAAAGATAGGAAAATAAATGACTTGGAACCGCGATAGCTGGAGAGAATTTAATATCTTGCAACAACCAAATTACCCAGATTTAAAAGAGCTTAAAGAGGTCGAAGAAAAATTAAAATCGCTTCCTCCTTTGGTCTTTGCTGGCGAGGCTAGAAGTTTAAAAGAAGAACTTGCAAAAGTTTGTAATGGCGAGGCATTTTTGCTTCAAGGTGGCGACTGCGCTGAGAGCTTTACAAATTTTAATGCAAACAACATCAGAGATATGTTTAAGGTTTTACTTCAAATGGCGATAGTCTTAACCTTTGCTGGTGGCTATCCAGTGGTCAAAGTGGGCCGCGTAGCAGGGCAGTTTGCAAAGCCTAGAAGTAGCGATTTTGAAGAGGTAAATGGCGTTAAGCTTCCAAGCTATAGAGGTGACATCATAAATGGCTTTGAATTTGACGAAGAGGCAAGAGTGCCTGATCCAAAACGTATGATAGATGCTTACTATCAAAGCGCATCTACGATGAACCTTTTAAGGGCTTTTTCAAGAGGTGGTTTGGCCGACCTTCATCAAGTCCATAAGTGGAATTTAGGCTTTGTCAAAAAGCCAGAGATTGGCGAGAAATACGCGAAACTAGCTGATGAACTAACAAAGACACTTTCATTTATGGCAGCTTGTGGCATCACTTCAGCAAATACACCAGCCATAAATCAAACCGCGGTTTATACATCTCACGAGGCACTTTTGCTACCTTATGAGGAGGCTTTAACTAGGGTTGATAGTCTTAGCGGTGAGTGGTACGACTGCTCGGCTCATATGCTTTGGATAGGCGAGAGAACACGTGGTATAAACGACGCTCATGTACATTTTTTAAGCGGTGTAAAAAATCCTATCGGCGTTAAGATCGGACCAAGTGCAAAGGCTGAGGATGTCATCGCGCTTGCAAATAAACTAAATCCAGAAAATGAAGCTGGCAGACTAAATGTGATAATCAGAATGGGCGCTGATAAGATAGGCGAAAATTTACCAAAAATTTTAAGAGAGCTAAAGCGAGAAGGGTTAAATATCGTTTATAGCATCGATCCAATGCACGGCAACACAGTCAAGACCTCAAATAACTACAAAACCAGAGAATTTGACAAGATAATAAGCGAAGTTAGAAGCTTTTTTGAAATTCACAAAGCTGAGGGCACAAGGGCTGGCGGCGTACATCTTGAGATGACAGGACAAGACGTGACTGAGTGCACGGGTGGGGCATTAAATATCACTGAAAGCTCGCTTGAGCAAAGGTATGAAACACAATGTGATCCAAGGCTAAATGCTGATCAGGCACTTGAGCTTGCGTTTTTGATGGCTGATCTGGTTAAAAAAGCTTAAAATTATAAAATTTGGAGAAAAAGATGGTAAATGTTTATGACTTAATCGTTGTTGGTGGCGGACCCTGTGGAATTGCTAGCGTAGTTGAGGCAAAAAGAAATGGCTTAAATAATGTTTTGCTTCTTGAAAAAGGCGATAATCACAGCCAAACGATAAGAAAATTTTATAAAGATAATAAACGCGTAGATAAAGAGTATAAAGGGCAAGATAGTACGATACATGGCGTAGTTTCATTTGAGGATGGCACGAAAGAGAGCACGCTTGATTATTTTGACAAGCTGCTTGATACTGAAAAGATTGAAGCTTTTTTTAACTCTGAAGTAGAGAGTGTGAAAAAAGATGGAGAAATTTTTAAAGTAACTACCTCAAAAGCCATCTATGAAGCTAAAAATGTGATGATATCAATTGGCAAAATGGGACGACCAAATAAGCCTGATTATAAAATTCCGCCTTCACTAAACGCGGTTGTAAATTTTAACCTTGATAGCTGTACGAACGGCGAAAAGGTGCTTGTCGTAGGTGGCGGAAACTCAGCAGTTGAGTATGCGATCGAGCTTTGCCAATACAATAAAACCACAATCGCTTATAGAAAAGATAATTTTAGCCGCGTAAATGAGACAAATTTAAGCGCACTTTGGGAGCTAGAAAAGCACGGCAAGATAAAAGTTAGGCTAAATCACGACATAAAAGAGATAGATAACGAATCAGGCAAGGTTAGAGTGCATTACGAAAATGGCAAGATCCGCGTTTATGACAGAGTTGTCTATGCAATAGGTGGCTCAAGTCCGGTTGATTTTTTACAAAAATGTCAGATAAAAATTGATGAAAAAGGCACTCCAATAGTTGATAGTAACTACCAAAGTAGCGTACCAGGACTTTATGTGGGTGGTGACATCGTGCTAAAAAATGGCGGCTCAATAGTCGTTGCTCTAAATCACGCTCATCACGTCATAAAAGACATTTTAAAGGGCAAGGCATAAGCTTGATAAATAAAATTTTACTAGCTATTTTTTGTTTGATAGTTGGCTTTTGCCTATCGTTTTTTAAATCTCCAAAAGAAGATGAGACACCAAAAGATACTAATCAAACGATTTATTCTATAAATTTTGACAATTTGCCAGAAGAAGAGAAACAAAAATACATCAGTAAAGACGATCTTTACGAATATGGCGGATATATAACTCCAAAAAGCTATATCCAAAATTTTACCGAAACGAACGATCAAAATTTATCAAATGATGTAAATGAACTTCAAGAACAAGTTCGTGAGCTAAGTAAAAAAAATAAAATTTTAGCTACTGATAATGTCGATATCAGCGAGAAAAATTTAGACTTTATAAGCAAAATTTCAGAGATGAAAAAAAATATCGAAAATGAAAAAAATGAGATAGTTGAGAAAAATCAAAAGACGCTAGGCGAGCTTGAAGCGCAACACTTTGAAAATATACAAACTCTCACAAAACGACTAAATGAAGCTCAAACTGATATGATAGAGAGCTCAAAAGCCTATGAAAAAAAGATAATAGACCTTGAAAATGCGATAAATGAGGCAAAAAATGGCGATGAAAGTAAGGTAAAAGATATCGAAGCAAATTTTGCTAAATTTAAAGAGATGGCTGAGGCAAATTATACGGCTTTAAAAGAGCAAAATATAGAGCTAAATACGACACTGACTCAAAAAGACGCACTAATAAAAGAGTATGAAAATACTCAAAATGAAAAAGATAAAAACGAAAAAAAAGAAATTTTGCTTTTAAAAGAGGAGATCGAGCGAGCAAAAAATGACGCTAATACACAAAAATTTAGCTACGAAAAAGAGATAAATGCACTAACTGATGGCTTTGAAACGCAAAAGAGTGTTATGGAGGATGAGCTTTCAAAAAAGGCAAATAAGATAATTGATCTTGAGGAGGCTCTTGAGTCAAGCAAGACTGCCTTAAAAGATAGAATTTATGAGCTTGATGAGATAAAGAAAAATTTAAACTCAAAAGATTTGGCAGTTGAAAACTACAATGGTAAAAATTTAGAGCTAAATGCCTCTCTTGCGGCACTTCATAAAAGTTTTAATGATCTAAAAGAAAAAAATCTTAAAAGCGAGCAGGAAAATAAACTCGCAAATGAAAATATAAATTCAATTAAAAAAGAGCTTGAGCGAGTAAATTTGATAAATAAAAAGCTAGAGAAGCAAAATTTAGATGCAAATACAAGTTTAAGTGAGCTAAATAAAAAACTAAATTTAAGCGAAGAGAGTCTTAAAAATGCACGAGATGAGCTAAAGACGCTTGATACAAAGACAAATAAATTTTTAAAAACTTTGTTTGAGCAAAATCAAACTATCTCTTTGCAGACCCAAAAGCTTGGTTTAAATGACAGTGAGTTGAAAAATTTAAGTGCAAAGATAAACTTAAAAGATGAAAAGATAAAAGAGCTAGAAAATAATCTCACGCAAACAAGTCAAATGCTAGCAGCAAAGCAAAGTGAGCTAGAAGCTCAAAAAAGAACGCTAAAGATTGATATGCAAAACTATGAGATTTTGCGTCAGCAAATAAATATTTTGCAAAAAAAGATAGCTGATACGTCGGCTCTTTTTGCTGATAGCAATAAAAGTGGCGGTAAAAATTTACTAAGCTTACAAAATGAGCTTGAAAGCGCAAAACATAAGTTAAACGAGAGTAATAAGACGATTGAGAGGTTAAATTCTAAAATAAATGAACTTAGTTCATCTAGCGTAAAAGGAAGTCCAGTAAATGCCAAAATCATCGAACTTCAAAAAGATATCGAGCAAAATTTAAATAGGCAAGATGAGCTTGAAAACGAAAATGTAAATTTAAAAAATATCTTGCAAGCGACAACTAAGCCAGAGACGCCAACAAAGCTAGTTTTGATCTCTAGCCTTGAGTGTGATGACATGGACGCAAAAGATAAGATTAGCGTGATGTGTAAGAATAGAGTGAGCGAATTTTTACAAAGATTTAACTCAAACTACCTTTATGAGATAATTCCGATCGTAGATAAGAAAAATTTTGTCATCCCATCAAATGTGGCGCAAAGCATCAAAAAAGATGATCTTGGCAGGCTAAATAACTATGTAAATTATGGCGTTGGTAAAGAGCGCGCAAAGGCAGCAGCCGAGCTTATAAAAGAAGAATTTGGCGATTTTGCAAGGATCAGCTTTAGCTCTGAAGTGATCGTAAAAGATGTCACGCGTGGCTTTATCATCAAGGTTTATAGATGATCTTGGCTCAGCTAAAAAGTGGCTATCGCTACAACAGCGATACGCTGGTACTTTATGATTTTATAAGCTCAAGTTTGAAAAATTTTTCAGGCAGGATTTTAGACGTTGGCGCAGGATGTGGGATACTTGGGCTTTTACTTAAACGCGACTTTAAAAATTCCAGCCTAAGCTTACTTGATATCTTGCAGATAAATGGTGAAATTTCTAAATTTAATGCCAGTAAGAATGGCTTGGAGGCAGAAATTATAAATGCTAATTTTGCAGATTTTAAAGATAGCGAGAAATTTGACCTCATCGTATCAAATCCGCCATTTTATCACGATGGTACGAAACAGAGCGAAGATGAGCATATAAAAGCTAGTAGATACACAAGCTCTTTGGGTCTAAAAGACTTTATAAAAGGTATAAGCGTAAATTTAAAGCCTCACAAAAGGGCATTTTTTTGCTATGCACCTGATGATATTAGCCAGATCGCAATGTGTCTAAAAGAGTTTAAGCTAAATTTAGTAAGCCTAAAATTTATTCATACAAAAGCTGATAAGCCAGCAAATTTAGCCTTATTTGAGGTGAGAAATAATTCAAACTCAAAGCTAAAAATTTTGCCACCTTTGGTAATGAGCGAAAATGGCTCGCATACAAAAGAGGCGATTGAAATTTTTAAAAAAGCTGATACAAAGAGCGTTGATTATCAGGAGCTAACGTGAGGGTGCAAGGCTTTAACTATGAGTTTGATGCCAGCTTTTGCGAGAGCTGTGGCGGTAAGTGTTGCGCGGGAGAGAGCGGATATATCTGGATAAATGAAGAAGAAATTTCAAAATTTTGTACTGCATTTCATATGAGTAAAGATGAGTTTGAAAAGCAGTTTTTAATAAGAGTTGGGCTAAGGTGTAGCATAAAAGAGAAGCCTTATGAAGATGGCTTTGCTTGTATATTTTTTGATGAAAAAAATAAAAACTGCTCAGTCTATGAGCTAAGGCCACAGCAGTGTAGGACTTTTCCGTTTTGGAATTATTTTAAAAAAAATTTAAAGGAGCTAAAAGCAGAATGTATTGGCGTAAAATTTTAGTATTTTTTATGAGCGTATTTTTTAACTCGCAGCTACTTTTGGCTGACGATAATAAAAGTATAAATTTACGTCTAATGCAGGCTTTATTGTTTCAAGATAGTGGAGATGTGAATGCTAGCATTCAAGCTTACTCAAACATTTTTAAAGATACAAATCAAAAAGCTTATTTAAAAGAGGCGATCAAACTCGCCTTTGCTACAAAAAATGAAAATTTAGACGCTTTGATAAGTGAAGGCGAAAAAAGCTTAAAAGACGATAGCGATTTTATCCGTATAAAGGTGGCAAATTTAGTAAATCTTTCAAAGCTAAATGAGGCTAAAAGTTTAATGCAAGAGCTTGCTACAAAAGAGCCAAATGCCCAAAATTTACTCATGCTTGGCACAATTTGTATGATGCAAAATGAAACAACGACTGCACTAAAATACTTTGAAGAGGCATACTCACTAAAGCAAGAAGAAGAAAACTTGCTCCGTATCGTTGATATTTTGATAAATCGTATGGATAAGATAAAAGACGCTACAAAATATCTTGAAAAATTTAGAGATGAACAAGGCTGCACGCTAAAGACTTGCGAGCTTTTGGCTGAAATTTACTCCCAGCAAAGAAATTTCCCAAAAGTGATCGAACTCTTTGAAGAGCTTTATGAGCTAAATCACGATACTTCGTATATTGATAAGATCGTGCAGTTTTTTATCTATGATAAAAATTACAAAGCAGCAATTGAAATTTTAAAAAAATATAGCTACAACGATATAGCTCTTATGGATCTTTATGCGGCGACTAGTAATTTTGGTGACGCATATATACTTGCTGTTAAAATTTATAACGATAGCAGGGATTTAAATTTTTTAGCAAAAGCCGCGATTTACGAATACGAGATGAATAAAGACAACTTGAACGAACAAAAAATGGCTGAAATTTTAGATAAATTTGAAGCTAGCGTGCCAAAGCTAGAAAATGATATGTTTTTTAACTATTATGGCTACTTGCTGATAGATCATGATATTGACCCTAGAAAGGGTATAGAGCTTGTGCAAAAGGCGCTTGCTATCTCGCCTGAGTCGCCTTATTATGAGGATTCACTAGCGTGGGGATATTTTAAGCTTGGTGAGTGCAAAAAGGCAAAAAGCATTATGCAGCACGCGATGAAAGATGTTGATTTTAGAGCTTCAAAAGAAGCAAAAGAGCATTTGCACCTAATAGAGCGCTGTATAATAAATCTAAATAAAAGGCTTAAAAAATGATACTTGATGAGATAATAAAAAAAACTAAAGATGATCTTGAAAAAAGAAAAGCAGACTTCCCTGAGGAGTGGCTTGGTCGCTCTCTAGCGTACAATCCATACGTACCAAGAGATGTTTTAAATGCACTTAGAGCAAGTCAAAATGAGCCGATAAAAATCATAGCTGAGATCAAAAAAGCAAGCCCAAGTAAGGGTGTGATAAGAGAAGATTTTGAGCCTATAAAAATCGCTCAGGAATACGAGCCATACGCAAATGCTTTTAGTATCTTGACTGAGCCACATTGGTTTAAAGGCAACATCGAGTACATCACGCAGGTTCGTCGCTACGCATCAAGGCCGATCCTTAGAAAAGATTTTATCGTTGATAAGTATCAAATTCTTGAAGCTCTTGTTTATGGGGCAGACTTTATCTTGCTTATCGCAAAAGCATTAACTCAAAACGAGCTAAAAGAGCTTTTAGACTACGCTCATCATTTAGGGCTTGAAGTTTTGGTTGAAACTCACGACGCAAGCGATGTGAAAAAGGCTATCTTTGCAGGAGCGAATATAATAGGCATAAATCATAGAAATTTAGATGATTTTACGATGGATATGAGTCTTTGCGAGAAGCTTATACCACTTTTGCCAAATGGCAAGATAATAGTCGCTGAAAGCGGGCTTTACGAGCATGAACAGCTTAGAGAGCTAAGTAAAATAGGCGTAGATGCTTTCTTGATAGGAGAGCATTTTATGAGACAAGATGATATAAAAAATGCCGTCAAAAAGATAAAGGAGGGTGAGTAATGCAGCACCTTTGTGCCCCTTGGAGAAGCGAATACTTTAGCGCTAAAAAAGATAGTTGTGTTTTTTGTGACGTTATAAACTCAGATGATGATGATAAAAATGGCGTACTTTTTCGAGCCAAACATTGTTTTGGGATTATGAATTTATATCCGTATTCTCCAGGTCATTTTATGATAATACCAAATCAGCATACCGACAAGATCGAAGAGCTTGATGAGCAGACTTGGTTTGAGATGAGTAAATTTGTAAGGCTTGGAGTTGAAATTTTAAAAAAAGAGCTTTATGCTAATGGTGTAAATATAGGTATGAATTTAGGCAAGGCAGCGGGGGCTGGCATAGCTGAGCATGTGCATTATCACCTTGTGCCAAGGTGGAGCGGGGATACAAATTTTATAACCACCATCTCTGATGTGAGAGTAAATGGCACGCCATTTCATCCACTTTTTGAGAAACTAAAAAAGGCATTTAGTGCCGTTATTTGAGCTTGATGCAGAGCAGTGGCTAGAGAAAAGAAGCTCTTTTGAAATTTTAATAGACGCAAGATCGCCACATGAATTTTTATATTCACACATAAAAGATGCCATAAATTTATACGCTTTAAATGACGCGGAACATAAAGAGGTAGGCACGCTCTATAAAAGCGATAGATCCCTAGCAAAAAGCCTTGGAGCAAAATACATTTGTAAAAATTTACAAAATATCATTGATGAGGTTTATAAAAGAACCAAGGTTGGTTCAGCTATTGGCATCTACTGCGCTAAAGGTGGGCTTAGATCAAATTCTGTTGGCCATGTGCTAAGCATGATAGGATATAGAGTTTTTAGACTTAGTGGTGGCTATAAAGCTTATAGAAATCACGTTTTAGAATTTCTAAATCGACCTTTGAGCACGAAATTTATCACTCTTTTTGGGAATACTGGCTGCTACAAAAGTAAGCTCATAAGGGCTTTAAGCCCATCAATAGACCTTGAAGCTATGGCAAATCACCTAGGCTCTGTCTTTGGAGCGATAAATGGCGCGCAGCCAAGCCAAAAAAGCTTTGAAGATGCGTTGTTTGAAAAGCTCATCACGCTAGAAGATAAAATTTGCTTTATTGAGGGTGAGAGCAGAAGGATAGGCTCATTAAGCTTGCCAAAAAGTCTTTATGAGGCGATGCGTAGTGGCATAAATGTCGAAGTAAGTGCAAGTTTAGAAAAAAGAATTTCTTGTATAGTAGATGACTATAAAAGTGTGGATAAAGCTTTTTTTGACGAGTGTATGAAGAAAATTTCGCCATTTATCGATAAAAAAGCTAGAGATGAAGCTGTGGCTAAATTTAATGAAAATGACATTGCTAAAGTAGCTGAAATTTTACTCACAAAATACTACGATAAAGTCTATAAGAAAAATGAAAATATTAATGTTTTTATAAATTCTGATAACTTTGACGAGGCCGTTAAAAAGCTAAATAATATAAAAAATGAAGCAAAATTTTTAGGCTTATTTTAATTAAAAAATTAAGCCTAAAATTTATACAAATGAGTTTTAGCTCTTAAAATTTTATAGTCTTTGCTCACTTAAATTTATTGATTTTACTAAGAATAATATGTTTAATTTTATGTAAAATATTTTGTATTATTTTTCTAAAATAGTTAAAAATTTTTCAATAAAATCAAAGCAATACCTAAAAATCGCTAGAAAGTTAAAATGGATTTAAAATGCTTTGGGATATAATCTGCGATAAATTTATCAAAAGGCTAAAGTGATGATAAAACAGATTTCTGGTTCACAGATGATAAGCGAGGCCTTGCACGAAGAGGGCGTTGAGATAGTTTTTGGCTATCCTGGCGGTGCAGCTTTAAATATCTACGACGAAACATATAAGCAGACTTATTTCAAACACGTTTTGGTTCGCCACGAGCAAGCAGCCGTTCACGCGGCCGATGGATACGCTAGGGTTAGTGGTAAAGTTGGCGTTGCTTTTGTGACAAGTGGCCCTGGCTTTACAAATGCAGTCACTGGCCTTGCAACAGCTTATAGTGACAGTATCCCAATCGTGCTTATAAGCGGCCAGGTGCCAACATTTATGATCGGTACAGATGCTTTTCAAGAGATCGATGCGGTCGGCATTTCACGCCCCTGTGTTAAGCATAACTTTTTAGTTAATAGCGTCGAAGAGCTACCTCGTATCATAAAAGAGGCCTTTTATATCGCAAGATCAGGCCGCCCAGGACCAGTTCATATCGATATCCCAAAAAATATCACATCAAGACTTGGAGATTTTGTATATCCAAAAGAAATTTCTATTCCAAGTTACAAACCGACCTATAAGGGCAACTCAAAACAGATAAAAAAAGCAGCAGTTGCGATAAATGAAGCTAAAAGGCCGCTTCTATACATCGGTGGTGGTGCAGTCGCATCAAATGCAAGCGAGATCATACGTAAATTTATGAAAAAAACTGGCATTCCAGCAGTTGAGACACTGATGGCTCTTGGTGTACTTGACGCAAAAGATGAGCTAAATTTAGGCATGGCAGGCATGCATGGTAGCTACGCTTCAAATATGGCACTTAGTGAGTGCGACCTTCTCATCTCACTTGGAGCTAGATTTTGTGACAGGATCACTGGCAGGACGGATGAGTTTGCCAAACATGCAAAGATAATTCACATCGATATCGATCCAAGCTCTATCTCAAAGATCATAAACGCCCACTATCCGATAGTTGGTGATCTTACAAACGTGCTAACTGAGCTTTATGAAGAAGTCAATGCAAAGCCTGAAAACTACGCACCTTGGAGAGAAATTTTAGATAGATATTCTAAACTAAATCCACTTGGCTACACAGATAGTGACAAGGTCTTAAAGCCACAATGGGTCATCGAAGAGGCCGCAAAGATAGCAGGAGCTGATGCGATAATCTCAACAGACGTCGGACAGCACCAAATGTGGGTGGCGCAGTTTTATCCGTTTAACCGAGCAAGACAGCTTGTCACAAGTGGCGGACTTGGCACAATGGGATTTGGCCTCCCTGCAGCGATCGGCGCAAAATGCGCAAAACCAGAAAATCTTGTTATAAATTTTACAGGCGATGGCTCAATACTTATGAATATCCAAGAGTTGATGACAGCTCATGAGATAAATATGCCTGTTATAAACATCATCTTAAACAATAACTTCCTAGGTATGGTGCGCCAGTGGCAGACATTTTTTTATGAAAAACGCTACTCATCAACTGATCTTAGCTTGCAGCCTGATTTTGTAAAGATCGCTGAAGGATTTGGCGGTATTGGCTTTGTTTGCAAGAGCAAGGATGAGTTTAGAAAGGCTTTAAAAGAAGCGATCGATAGCAAAAAATCAGCGATGATCGACGTTAGGATCGACCGCTTTGAGGACGTGCTTCCTATGGTTCCAGCTGGAGCTGCGATTTATAATATGATATTAAAGAGCAAGGAAGAAAAATGAGTATCAGAAGAACGATTTCGGTTATAGTTTTAAATGAACACGGCGTTTTGGCTAGAATTTCTGGGCTTTTTGCAGGCAGGGGCTACAACATTGATACGCTCACCGTTGCTCCAATACCTGAGAGCAACTTCTCAAGGCTAAGTATCGTAACAAGTGGCGACGAGAGAGTTTTAGAGCAGATCGTAAAGCAACTTCATAAGCTCATACCAACGTATAAAGTCATAGAAAGTGGCGAATTTGTCGAAAAAGAGATGGCTCTTGTGAAAATTCCGCTTGGTGAAAATTTTGCTGGTCTTGAGGCGATACTAAAGGCATACAACGGTATCGTGACAAACACAAATGAAAACTACATCGTTGTCATGGTAGCTGACGATGCGAGTAGGATCGAGAGCTTTTTAAAATCGATAAAGAAATTTAACCCAGTTGACGTCGTACGTGGCGGATCTGTGATAATGGATATATGATGAAACTAAGTGAAATAGCCTTAAAAGTAAATGCTACTTTTAGTGGAGAAGATCTTGAAATTTTTGCTCTAAATTCTTTAAAAAATGCAAATAAAGCTGAGCTAACATATTGTGACGGCGAGAAAAATGCTAAATTTATAAGTACGTCAAACGCTGGAGCCATCTTGGTGACAAAATCGCTTTTAGACTTGGTGCCAGCTGGTATGGTCGCACTCGTGTGTGATAACCCACACCTTGCATTTGCCTTGCTTAGTAAAGATTATGCTAAGCCGCTTTTTTGTGAGCCAAAGCCATCAAATATCGCCCAGAGTGCAAAGATAATGCCAAATGTCTATATCGGCTCAAATGTGAGCATTGGTGAAAATACGATAGTCATGGCTGGAGCATTTTTGGGCGATAATGTGACTATCGGCAAAAACTGTATTATCCACCCAAATGTCGTCATCTACAATGACTGCGTGGTTGGAAATGAATGTCATCTGCTGGCAAACTGCGTGATCGGAAGTGATGGCTTTGGCTATGCACATACAAAAACTGGCGAGCATGTAAAAATTTATCACAATGGCAACGTAGTTTTAGGCGATTTTGTCGAGATCGGCGCTTGCACGACGATAGATCGTGGTGTTTTTGAAAGCACAATGATCGCAAGCTACACAAAGATAGACAATCTCGTTCAAATAGGTCATAACTGCGAGCTTGGAAATGGCTGCCTAATCGTCTCACAAACTGGCCTTGCTGGCTCAACAGTGCTAGGCAGAAACGTCGTCATGGGCGGACAAAGTGGCTCGACTGGACATGTGAGTGTGGGTGACTTCGCGCAGATCGCAGCACGTGGTGGTGTTAGTAAAAATTTACTAGGTGGTAAAAAATACGCCGGAGCTTATCCGATAATGGAGCTTTCGGAGCAGTTTAAATTTCAAGCAAAAATTTTGAGATTTTTTAAGAAAAATTAATTATAAGCTTTTGTAGGATTTTACCTGCAAAAGCTCTTTTAAAATATACAAGTAAGTCGTCAAAGCAATTTATCTAAGGTATTCTTTCTTTGATCACTCTAGCTGTTTCTATCGCTATTTCTAGCTCTTCGTTTGTTGGGATAATGAGCGTTTTTATTTTGGCATCTTTATCATCTATACACCTTTCACCTCTCTCGTTTGAGAAATTTAGATCGTGGTTGATGTGGATGCCAAGATGCTTTAGATCATCACAAATTTTTTGCCTTGTGTTTGGTGCATTTTCTCCTATGCCGCCAGTAAATATAAGCGCATCAACGCGTCCCAAAACAGCATAATACGAACCTATGTATTTTTTTACTCGGTAGCAAAACATATTAAACGCAAGCCTTGCACGTTCATCGTTTTCCATTTTGGCTACGACATCTCTCATATCACTTGAGCCACAAATTCCAAAAAGTCCGCTTTTTTTATTTAAAAAGTTATCGATCTCGTTCCATTTTAAAACACCGATATTTAGCAGGTAGATAACTACGGCTGGATCCATATCACCACTTCTTGTGCCCATTATGAGCCCTTCAAGTGGACTAAGTCCCATCGAAGTGTCGATACTTTTGCCGTTTTGCACCGCGCAGGCTGAGGCGCCGTTGCCTAGATGAAGCGAGATGGCGTTAAATTTATCAAACTCTATGCCAAGCATTTTGGCTGCTTGCTTGCAAACATATCTATGTGAAGTGCCGTGAAAGCCGTATTTTCTTATGTGATGAGTCTTGCAAACATCGTATGGTAGGGCATAGCGGTAGGCGTACTCTGGCATACTTTGGTGAAAAACCGTGTCAAAAACGACAACATGAGGCACGTTTTTGCTCTCCTTCATCGCATTTTTGATGCCAGCAAGGTGCCCTGGGTTGTGAAGTGGTGCTAGCGGGCTTATTTCCTCGATCTTTTTGATGACGCTTTCATCAACGATCATCGAGCTAAAAAAGCTCTCTCCGCCGTGCACTATCCTGTGTCCTATGCCGTCAAGCTCGCTTAGATCGTGCAATGTATGTGAGGTAACAAAGAGCTCGTTCATCGCCTCAAGTCCGTCATGGTGGTCTTTTATGAAGCGTTTTATCTCGTAGGTTTCGCCATTTGCTTTTAGCACCGCTCTTGAGCTGGAGCTACCGATTTGCTCTATTAGACCGCTTGCTAGACTGGTTTTTGTATCCATTGCAAAAAGTTGAAATTTTATTGAGCTACTACCCGAGTTTAAAACCAAAATTCTCATATTATTCTCCTGCTTGTATGGCACTGATTAAGATGGTATTTACCACGTCTTCAACGAGGCAGCCGCGGCTTAGGTCATTAACTGGCTTTTTTAGCCCTTGAAGTATCGGACCCACAGCTAGAGCGTTTGCACTTCGCTGAACCGCTTTATAGCAGATGTTTCCGCAGTTTAAATTTGGAAAGATAAAGACATTTGCATGCCCAGCAACCTCTGAGTTTGGCATCTTTTTACTAGCCACGCTTAGATCAACCGCTGCATCAAACTGAATGGGCGCTGCAATTTTTAAATTCACATCAAGCTCGCTCGCCTTTTTGGCAGCTTCTTTTACAAACTCCACATCAGCCCCACTGCCACTATCAGCCGTAGAGTAGCTTAGCATGGCGATCTTTGGATTAAGACCAAAGGCACTTGCCGTTTGAGCGCTGCTTAGAGTGATACTAGCTAGCTCATCTGCGCTTGGATTTGGCGTGACGGCGCAGTCGGCAAAAAGCAAAATTTCTTCTTCAAGCGCCATGAAAAATGCCCCACTTACCACACTTACATTTGGCTTTGTTTTTATTATCTGCAAGGCTGGACGGATCGTATTAGCTGTGCTCATCGTAGCTCCACTTACTAAGGCATCAGCTATGCCTTCATGAATTAGCATTGTAGCAAAGTAAATTTTATCTTTTGCAAGCATATTTGCCTTGGCTTCATCCACACCTTTATGCTTTCTAAGATCATAAATTTTCTTTGCAAATTCACCTGTTAGCTCGTTTTGTTCTGGGTCGATCATTTTGGCTTTGCTTAAATTTAGCCCACAAGCGGCCGCTTTTTTTGAAATTTCATCTTCAAGTCCTAGCAATATGATATTTGCCGCATCTTTTTCTAATACGATATGAGCCGCTTTTAAAATTCTCTCATCGTCACTTTCAGGCAAAATGACGGTCTTGTTTGCCACTTTAGCTCTTTTTAGAAGCAAGCTTTGAAATTTAAATGGTGTGATGATATCTGCTTGATAGTTTAAAATTTCATCGATCTTATCGGTGATTAGAAGCTTTGAGTTTAGATTTAACGCCCTTAGCTCGCTTGCGTTTTCATCAAAAACTGGTGCGTTTAAATTTCTAGCTAGCTTTAAATTTAGCTCGCTTTTACCAAAGACACTAAAACCATCACAGCCAACGACTATGACAAAGTCGCTTTTGGCTTTTACCTCATCAAATTTATCTATAAATTTTAGAAAAAATTCTTTTTCATTTGAATTTATTAAGTTATTTTTATCGTTTTCATCCGGGATTATCTTAAAAATCTCAACTTTTTTGAATTTTGTAGCTATAATTTCTTGCAGATGTGCTAAATTTTTGTCTGTAAAAACGTAACAACTTTTCATTTGCGACCTTTTTAGGAACTTGAATTGCTTAATTTTAGCACAAAGATACTTATTTTAAGGCATTTTTTATGAATCATAAAACGATTTGGCTCGTCTTGTCTGCGGCCATTATTTGCACTGGTTGCACACCAAGCGCTGATCCTCATATCAATATGAAACCTCCAGTTTATGTCGAGCAACTCCCTTCAAAAGATAGTGGAACCGGACAAAGCAACGCTGGTAGCCTCTTTGGCAAGGGTGAGAATCCGCTATTTTCAGATAGAAAGGCGATGAATGTAAATGATATCGTGACTATCGTTATCTCAGAAAATGCAAGCCAAACTTCAACTGGTAGCAAAAGTACCAACAAAGATAGCACTATTTCGCTTGGTGGCGGTGTATTTACGGCTGGAGCCGCTCCACTTTCAAATATAGCTGATAATCTAAACAAATACGGCGACATCGGCTTTAAAGCAGGTGGTGGAAACAAATTTACAGGAAGTGGCACGAGCAACAGAAGCGAGAAATTTACCGCAACCATTTCAGCTAGGATCATAAAAATACTAAATAACGGCAATTACTTTATCGAGGGTAGCCGCGAGCTACTTATAAACGGCGAAAAGCAGATCATGCAAGTAAGTGGCGTTATCAGACCTTACGACATCTCACAAAACAACGAAATCGACTCAAAATATATAGCTGACGCTAAAATTTTGTATAAAACCGAGGGCGAGCTAGACAAATCTACCAAAAAACCTTGGGGCACAAGGCTTATGGAAGCTATCTGGCCATTTTAATGCAACTTTAAAAGCCTAAATTTCATCCATTTGGGCTTTTAAAAATTTTTATCTCAAAAATTTCTCTCGCCTTAAATATGCTAAATTTTTAGAAATTATTAAAAATTATAGTTGATATTTACTTTCAGAATAATATGCTTAAAATATTGAAGATTCATCAAAATAAAATAAAATAAAATTTCTCAAAATATTATTTTTTATATTTTGAAAATATATCGCAAAAAAAGGGATTTTAAATTTTTTAGTTAAAATTTATTTAATTACAAATATTAATTTTATAAAATAATTTTTTACTTCTTTAAACAAAGATATTATTAACAAAAGTAAAATTTTCAAGCAAAGGAGCTTATATGAATAATGACTTGCGTCAAAAGATAGATAGACGC
The DNA here is from genome assembly GCF_002165785.1 of Campylobacter concisus. Lineage (GTDB taxonomy): Bacteria > Campylobacterota > Campylobacteria > Campylobacterales > Campylobacteraceae > Campylobacter_A > Campylobacter_A concisus_W. Next base: position 80,683 of record NZ_NDYO01000005.1, on the reverse strand, counting down.
TTAAGTGAGCTTAGTGCGTTGCCTAAGATGAAAAGCGACTCGAGTATTGCGCAGCTTTTAAAAGAGAAGGGCTTTACGAGGCGTGATTTTATGAAGTGGGCTGGTGCGATGACAGCTTTTATGGCTCTACCAAGTGCGATGACACCGATGGTTGCTCGTGCTGCTGAGCTTAGCGATAGGCTTCCTGTGATATGGCTTCATATGGCAGAATGCACAGGCTGTAGCGAGAGCTTACTAAGAACCGATGCTCCAAGCATAGATAGTCTTATATTTGACTACATAAGCCTTGAATACCACGAAACTATCATGGCAGCTTCTGGTTGGCAGGCTGAAGAAAATTTAGAGAGTGCGATCGAAAAGTATAAGGGCAGATACATCCTGCTAGTTGAGGGCGGTATCCCAACTGGTACGACTGAAAATTTCTTAACTGTTGGACCTCATGGCACAACAGGTAAAACTCATGCTGTAAATGCTTCAAAAGATGCAGCTGCTATCTTTGCGATCGGCACCTGTTCTAGCTTTGGTGGCATTCAAGCTGCAAGGCCAAATCCATCAAATTCAGTGGGACTTTCAAAGGTAACTGATAAACCAGTTATTAATGTTGCGGGCTGTCCGCCAAGTGAGAAAAATATCGTTGGCAACGTGCTTCACTTCTTGCTTTTTGGCACACTTCCAGCACTTGATGTTTACAATAGACCAAAATGGGCTTATGGCTTAAGAATTCACGATCTTTGCGAAAGGCGTGGTCACTTTGACGCTGGCGAGTTTGTCCAAAACTTCGGCGATGAGGGCGCAAAAAATGGCTACTGCTTATACAAAGTAGGTTGCAAAGGTCCATATACTTTTAATAACTGCTCACGCGAGAGATTTAACCAGCACACATCATGGCCAGTTCAAGCAGGTCACGGCTGTATAGGCTGCTCAGAGCCAGACTTCTGGGATACGATGGGACCATTTGAAGAGCCTATGGCAGATAGACTCTTTGATACTGTTTTGGGTCTTGGAGCTGATAATGTCAGCGATAAAGTTGGCATTGGAATTTTAGCTCTTACTGGCATTGGTATAGCAGCTCACGCTGTTATAGCTTCTATGAGTAAAGATAAAGAATAAGGCGAAAAAATGAGTGAAAAAAGAATAGTAATAGACCCTATAACTCGTATCGAGGGACACTTAAGAATAGAAGTTGTCGTAGATGAAAATAATGTCGTAAAAGAGGCGTATTCTGGCTCAACTCTTTGGCGTGGTTTAGAGCAGATCGTAAAAGGTAGAGATCCAAGAGATGCTGGCTTTTTTATGCAAAGAATTTGTGGCGTTTGTACATACTCACACTACCGAGCAGGCATTATTGCAGTTGAAAATGCCCTTGGCATCAAGCCTCCATTAAATGCTGAGCTAACTAGAACGCTGATGAACGCAGCTTTATATCTTCACGATCACATCGTGCATTTTTATCAGCTTCATGGCATGGATTGGGCGGACGTCGTCTCTGCACTAAGTGCAGATGTGCATAAAGCTAGCGAAGAGGCGTTTAAATATACTGATCTGCCATTTGCCACGGGAGCTGACAAGCTAAAAGAGGTAAAAGAGAGGGTTGAAGCATTTGTTAAAAAGGGCAACCTTGGACCATTTGCCAACGCATACTGGGGACATAGCACATATAAATTTACGCCAGAGCAAAATTTGATCGTTCTCTCTCACTACTTAGAGTGTTTAAGAATCCAAAGAACAGCAGCTCAGATGATGGCTATCTTTGGTGCGAAAAACCCACATCCACAAAGCCTAACAGTTGGTGGCGTGACCTGTGTGATGGACCTTATGGATCCAGCTAGAATGGGCGAATATATGAGCAAATTTGCCGAGATCAAAGAATTTGTAGATAGAGCTTACTATCCAGATATCTTGATGGCAGCTAAAGCTTATGGTAATGAGCCAAGCGTTCTAAACGATGTTGGTGTGGCAAATTTACTCTGCTACGATGAGTTTTTGATCGGCAAAAATGATCATCTATTTAAAGGTGGCTATATCTTAAATGGCGATCTTAACAAGGTTTATGATATCGATGAAAATAAAATCACAGAAGAGGCTACTAGGTCTTGGTATAAAAACGATAAAGCGCTTCACCCATATGACGGCGAGACTGAGGCAAACTACACAGGCCTTATTGACGGCGAGAGCATAGATGCCGAGGGCAAGCTAGCTCACAGCAAGCTTTTTGATACAAAAGGCAAATATAGCTGGATCAAAGCACCAAGATATGATGGTTTGCCTATGCAAGTAGGTCCAATAGCAAGTATCGTTATAAACTACGCTAGAGGCAACGAGAGAGTTAAAAAAGTAGTTGACGAATTTTTAGCAAAGAGTGGCTTGCCATTAAGTGCAGTTTTCTCAACTCTAGGCAGAACCGCTACTCGTATGCTTGAGGCAAAAGTAGTCGCAGAGCATACAATGGATGCATTTAATGCTTTGGTAGAAAATTTAAAATCAGATCAAGAAACCTGCACAAAATATGTAATCGATAACAAAAAAGAGTACAAAGGAAATTTCCAAGGCAATGCTCCAAGAGGTGCGCTTAGCCACTGGTGCCGCATAAAAGATGGCGTTATCACAAACTGGCAAGCAGTCGTGCCAAGCACATGGAATGCCTCTCCAAAAGACGCACAAAATCAAATGGGAAGCTACGAAGCGTGCTTAGTTGGTTTAAAGATCGCTGATCTTTCAAAACCACTTGAGATAATACGAAAAATTCACTCTTATGATCCTTGCATCGCATGCGCTGTGCATGTTATGGATACAAAGGGAAATGATTTGAGTACTTATAAGATAAATCCAAATTTGTAAGGAGAAAAGATGTCACATAAAAATGCTGACAGGATCAGCGAATACGAATTCTCCATTGGCGTTAGGCTGACACACTGGATTAGATTTGCAGCGATCACACTTTTAGTTGCGAGTGGCTACTATATCTCATACGTTTTTGTGAGTCCAGAGATCACGAGCGAGCCTACAAATTTTATGCAAGCAAAGTGGCGCATGGCTCACCAGATCGCTGGCTTTGTGCTAATAGCGGCGTTTATCTTTAAATTTTATCTATTTGTCTTTGATAAACACAGCAAAAAAGAGTGGATGAGTGTGGTTGATTTTCTAAATCCAAAAATTTGGATCGCACAGATTAAGTATTATCTTTTTATGGGCCCTCATCCGCATTTAAGGGGTGTTTATAATCCTTTGCAGTTTGCCTCATACTTTTTCTTTTATCTTGTTTTGACTCTTATTTGCCTAAGCGGTCTTGTGCTTTATGTTCATGTTTATCATGAGGGACTTGGCGGAGCGCTTTATGAGCCAGCTAGGTTTTTTGAAGAGCTTATGGGCGGACTAGCAAATGTTAGAACGATACATAGAATTTGTATGTGGGTCATTATAATTTTTGTGCCGATTCATGTTTATATGGCAGTATTTAACGCTGTTAAAGGTAAAAATGGAGCAATGGACGCTATCGTTAGTGGCTATAAATTTGTAAAAGAACACTGATGAGAGTGCTGGTTCTTGGTATTGGCAACGTGATGTTTGCCGATGAGGGCATAGGTGCTCATTTTGTAAATTTGATGGCTAAAAACTATAAATTTACAAGTTCTAAAAACGAGCTTACTCTAATGGACGGGGGCACTTTAGCCCTCGCTCTAACTCACATCATAAGCGAATTTGACTATCTTATCGTCGTTGATTGCATTAGCGCAAACGGCGCAAGCGTGGGCGATGTTTATTTTTTTGACTTTCTAAACGTACCAAATTTTATCAGCTGGGACGGCTCGGCTCACGAGATAGAGATGCTTCAGACCCTTCATCTAATGGAGCTTGCAGGCGATAGGCCTACGACTAAAATTTTAGGTATCGTGCCTAGCCGCATAGAATCATCAAATTTTAGCCTCTCAGATGAGGTTATAAACGCTTCTAATATTTTAGAAAAAACGCTGCTTGATCACTTAAAAGAGCTTGATTTTAAGTGTGAAAAAGTAGCAAATTTTACCCTAAATGATATCGTTGATGAATACGCTAAAAAAGGTTTAAAATGATACTTGCTTTTAAATTTACTTGCCACAAGGACGCTTCGTTTCTAGTGCCATTTTTACGCTTGCTTGCTGGCGATCTAGCTCATAGTATAAAGTGCAAAGAAGATGAAATTTGTCTAAAGGTAAGTGGCAATACCAGCGAGCTTGAGAGCGTGGCAAATAAAGCAAGTGCGCTCTTGCCATTTAGTCTTTTTATAAAGCACAGTGAGGTCTTGGCTACAAGTGAGCTTGATGAAGATAGTAAGATAAATGAGATAAAATTTGGCGGCCTAACTCCGACTCAAGCGAGCACATTTTTGGCTAGCGAAAGGGCTATCTTAAATGAAAGTGGCGTGCTTGCTTGGAGTAAATTTGAAGGCGAGATAACGCTTGATAATTTTAATGAAAAGCTTAAAATCTGCCTAAAATTATTAAAAAACGGCAAAGGCGTTTGCGTAGAGCAAGATGAAAATTTATATGAAATTTCTCTTGGCGTAAATTTTGACGCAAATTTCTTGATGCCTGTAAATTTAAAGCAGCTACCAAAAATTTTTATCGCCGATGATAGAGCTTTGACATTTTTAGCTAGCTTTGAAAAGCCACTTTTGGCACTAAAGACGACAGCCATTTATAGGCAAAATCACGAGGATGCACAGCTATTTTTTGACGTGATGGCACCAAATGATCTTTTTCTTTACGCCATTTGCGAGCAGCTAAATAAAGAAAATTTTAGCTTTTTAAGCGTTAAAGTAAAGGAGCAAAAAAATGCTCTTTCAAGGCTTATTTTACTTGAAAATAGCGCAGTTTTAAGCCCATTTTTCTATGCAAAAAACGAGGAATTTGAGCTTAGTAATTTTAGCGATATAGCTTTGGGGTTAAAATTTAGCAAATTTAGCGATGATGAAATTTGCCTGCTTTCAAAATCAAGCAAAACGCAGCTTCTATTTTTGCCAAAATTTAGTAGCTTTGAAGAAATTTATGAGCTCATAAGAGCCGAGGAGGGCGGCGAAAGGCTACTTGAAAACTTCAGTAAAGAGTGCGCCCTACCAAGTGGTAAATTTAGCTCAAACGCTAGCTTTTTCTCGCTGTTTTGTATAGCTGGGCGCATACTTGGCACAAGCAATGAGTTTAAAAAAGCAGGGGAGAATTTGCTTCTTATGGCAGCTGATTTTAGCGGTCAAAAGGGCGTTAGGATCGATTATAAGATGAAAGATGACTTTGGTTTAGACGGGGTTAAGTTTGTAAAAAGTATCATTTCGTTTGTCCTTGCTGGCGCTGGAGAGAAGAACATCAGCTTTGGTTGCACCGAGTCTTTGGCGCATTTTTTGAGCGATTTTAGCTATGAAAAACGAGATAAATTTAATATCAAAAATATTATTTTAAGCGGGGATTTATTTTATAATAAGGTAGTTAGCAACTTGATAAAAAAGCACCTAAACCCAAATATAAAAACAAATTTTGACCCCGGATTTGGCGTTGAGATCAAGCTTTAGATATGAGATCAAAGGCTTAGTTCAGGGTGTGGGCTTTAGACCTTTTGTCTATACTTTGGCGCACAATTTTGCTCTTGTTGGTGAAATTTACAACGACGATGAGGGCGTGAAGCTAAATTTTAGCGGCGAAGAGGCTAGTTTTTTGGCTTTTGAAAAAGAGCTTTATGAGAAGCTGCCAGCCCTTGCTAGGATCGATGAGCTAAAGAAGATTAAGATAGATAAAATTTATGAAAAGCTTGAGATCATCGCTTCAAAGTCGGCTACCAAACAAGCGCCTATTTTGCCTGATTACGCGCTTTGCGATGACTGCTTGCGCGAGTTTTATGACCCCACAAATCCACGCTACAAATATCCATTTATAAACTGCACCAACTGCGGGCCGAGGTTTTCCATCATCAAAGCATTGCCTTATGACAGGGTAAATACAACGATGAATGAGTTTAAAATGTGCGAGCTTTGTGAGAGCGAGTACAAAGATCCACTTAATCGCCGCTACCACGCAGAGCCGATCTCTTGTCCAAACTGCGGGCCAAAACTCTATCTAAAAGATAAATTTGGCAAAGTCTTGGCTAGCAAGAACGAAGCAGCCAAAGAGGCAGCTAGGCTCATAAACGAGGGCAAAATTTTAGCCATTAAAGGGCTTGGTGGCTTTCATCTAGTCTGCGACGCGACAAATGAAGCCGCAGTTTGTGAGCTAAGAGCTAGAAAACATCGCCCAAGTAAGCCCTTTGCGCTGATGAGTAAAAATTTACAAAACGCTAGAAAAATAGCGCAAATTTCAGACGCAGAGGCGAAGCTACTTAGCTCAAATTTAAAGCCAATCGTCTTGCTTGAGGCAAAAAATGACTCAAATATCACAAAAAGCGTCGCTCCAAATTTAAACAAGCTTGGTGTCATGCTCGCATTTAGCGGCATACATCTTTTGCTATTTGACCACCTCAAGCACGACATCATCGCAACTAGCGCGAATATATCAGGCGAAGTTGTGATAAAAGATGAGAGCGAGCTAAGGGAAAAACTAGGTGACGTCATAGATTTTTACCTTGATCACGACCGAGAAATTTACTCGCCAAGTGACGATAGTATCGCATTTTGCGTTGAAGATGAAGTAATTTTTACAAGGACAAGCCGCGGTTTAAATCCAAATTTTATCCATACAAATTTCAAGCAAAAAGGGACATTTTTAGCCCTTGGAGCGGAGCTAAAAAGCTCATTTTGTATCTACAAAGACGGGCTTTTGATGATTAGCCCATATATCGGCGACCTAAAAAACGTGGCGACTTTTGATAGATTTAAAGATATTTTTACCCTTTTTGAAAAGACTTATGATCTAAAAATAGATAAAGTTATAGCCGATCTGCATCCAAATTTTTTAAATACAAAATGGGCAAAAGAACAGGGTTTTGAGCTCATTCATTTGCAGCATCACTACGCCCATCTACTAAGTGTAATGTTTGAAAACGAGCTTACAGATAAAGAGTATCTTGGATTTTGCTTTGATGGAACCGGATACGGAGAAGACGGCAAAATTTGGGGTGGAGAGGTCTTTAGGCTAGATAAAAAGGGCTTTAATAGAGTTTATCATTTTGATGAATTTAGCTTATTTGGTGGCGAAAATAGCATCAAAAATATCTATTTAATCGCTTATTCCATTATTTTGAAGTACTCACTTGAGGAAGAAGCGAGTCAATTTTTAGTAAATTTTGATGAAAAAATACTTCATAATTTTAAAAAAATGGAGCAAAAGGGGCTAAATTTAGTAAAAACTAGCTCTGTTGGTAGGATATTTGACGCATTTGGGGCGATTATTTGCGGGCTTTTTCACTCGAGTTTTGAGGGCGAGAGTGGCATGAGACTTGAAGCACTTTATGATAAAAATTTAGATGCGTGTTATAAATTTAGTCTAAATGATGGAGTGATATGCTTTAAAGAGGCTTTTAAAAATGCTTTAAAAGATGAGCCAAGGGCGGCTGCAACGGCATTTATAAATGGTATAGCTGATATCATTTTTGAAATTTCTAAAAATGAGAAAAAGGAGGTTTTATTAAGTGGTGGAGTTTTTCAAAATAAGACTTTGCTTGATATCATTTACAAAAAATTTACTAAAGCAAATTTGAAATTTCATATCAATAAAAAATTCTGTAGCAACGATTCTAACGTAAATTTAGGGCAAATTTATTATTATTTATCTACATTTTAAAAGAACTAATGTATAATGATTATAAACGGTAATCAAACGAGAAAGGAGCAAAAAATGGATAGTGTTATACGTTTTAGTGTTTCTTTACCTAGTCAGTTACTAGACGAACTAGATAGGAAAGTTAGCGAACAAGGCTACGCTTCTAGGAGCGAATTTACGAGGGATCTGATCCGTGAAAAGATCGTAAATGATAGCTGGAAAGACGCTAATGAAGAGTTGATCGGTGTTTTGACGCTAATTTACGTGCATCATCACAACGATTTGGTGAATAAAAAAATGGATATTGAGCATGACTCTGACGTAAAAATTATCTGTACAAATCACGTACATGTCGATCATCATAACTGCTTAGAAACGATCTCTATAAGAGGCGAGGCGGCCAAAATAGAACGCTTTTCTGAGAGAATCGCTGGTTTAAAAGGTGTTAAATTTTCTAAACTTACAAAGGCTGCTGTTCCTAAATTTTAGGGCGTAAAAGTCTTTGCGGTGGTAGGAAATTTAGGAGTTTTTAACAAGTATAACAAGCAGCTAGTTTCTTGTAGCTGTGTTGTTTATTGCATTAGTCTTTCAAAATAGTTTTTAAGCGGTTTTTGTGGTTTTTGTAAATAGATATGGAGTTTTTGCCGATTTGCTCGTGCAAACTCCATATCATTTGAATAAATGATAATTTGATGCTCATTTACTCTTTTTATTGAGCTTTGACTAAAATTCAAATTTCTAAAAATTTTTAAACTCGTCCAAATATCTCTTCTTAGCATTTACACTATATTTTTATATAATAACAACAAAAATTTGATCCTTATTACTACATTTTACGCTGGCTAATAGGCTTCTTATGTTTTAATGAGCTCGCAAAGGAGTTGTTGTTGAACTTTTTAAATAGAATTTTTCTAGCAAAAGAGCTGGATCGGTGGCAAAGTGATGGAATAGTTGATAAAGAGACCGCTATAAAAATAGCAAATTTATACGACATCGACCCTGACGCTCATAGTGACAAGATAAGTTTTGTCCTAAAACTCGTAGCATATCTCTTTTTTGCACTAGCCTTTTTTACTCTCGTTGGTGCAAATTGGGAAGAGATACCAAGGCTGGGACGTTTAGCACTTGTGTTGTTTGTGCTTGGGCTTGTAAATTTTGGTGGAATTTACTATCTCGCAAAGGGAAAGGAAAATCTATCAACGGCGATGTTTTTTCTGGGAAATTTCTGCTTTGGTGCAGCGATTGCGCTTATTGCTCAAATTTATAACATTAGTGATGAGCCAAGCGGTGGTATTTTACTTTGGAGTATCGGGGCGTTTGCGGTTTCTTTTGCTAGTAAGAAAGGTGTATTGGTAGCCCAAAGTCTTATCTTTGCGACAGTTTGGTTTTTTATGATAGCTTATCAGGGCGACTTTGGCTTTGGCTTTATCATTTTTATAGTGCTTGGCGCATATACGCTTTACAAAGACGACTCAAAATGGCTTGCTTTTGTGCTTTTTATAGATATTTTTATATACATCATTTCATTTTGCGGCTACATTAGTGGTTTTAGAGCGATATTTGATTATGGATTTTTGTTTGGACTTCCGATGGTTGCGATCGTATCGCTATCTTATGCGCTTTTACTTATTAGCATTTCGCCGCTACTAGATAAATTTAGAGTAGGGCTTGGCGCATTTACAAAAGAATTTGGTAAAAATTTTGGCGTTTTTGTGTTGTTATTTTGTCTATTTTTATTTGAAGAAAGAAATTTATTTGAGGTTGGAGATGAAGAGCTTTGGTTTGTGAAGTCGTTTTTTAAAAGCAATTTTGGCTTTGTCTTTATTTTATTTAGCGTTGCTTATTTTGCACTATTTTTTAAAGAAAAAAACAAGAGCGGTTTGCTGCTTGGGGCACTGCTCGTGTCGTTGCCATTTGTCTTTAGCTACGGTCCTGGCTACGCAAATATATTTTTTTCGCTCGCAAATATCATAACAGCTGCGGTTCTTATCAAAAAGGGTGAGTTAAAACTTGGTCTTTGTATGATATTTTTGGTCGCAGCCGTGAGGTATTTCCAACTCATAGGCGATTATATCGGTGCTACGGCACTGTTTATGGTGTTTGCTTTCATTGTGCTAGTTGTCGCTAGAAAAGGACGTAAAAAATGAAGATAAAAGTATTAATAGTAGCTGTGGTTTTTCAAATTTCGCTTATTGGCGTTATGCTTGGCTACGCACTTATGCCACTTTATTTTGGGCAAGAGGTAAAAGTAAGGGTTAATCTTTATGATCCAAGAGATCTTTTTCGCGGAAATTATGTTGATTTAAACTATGAATTTTCAAATTTTCACTCAAGAAATTTTGACGAAAATGATAAAGATGACCGCTATACCTACCAATACGATGAGAGAGTAAGAGATGGGGCTAGAGTTTATGCTGTTTTAAAGCCAGATGTTAATGGCACTTACAGCTTTGAAAAATTTAGTATAAGCAAGCCAGAGAATGGAGTGTTTTTAGCTGGTAGATATGATGGCTACTCGCTCGTAAAATACGGCATAGAGCACTTTTATATGTCGCCTGATAGTGCAGCTAATACTGAAGATGAAATGAGAGAAGAAGACGTTGATGCGTATGCGGTTTTGATGGTAATGGATAATGGCAAGGCTAGACTAAAGGATCTAATAATCCAAAAGAATGCCCAAAAAAATAGTAAAAAACTACTTGGTGATGAAAATTTTGATAAGTTGGATGAGATTAGGCAAAAAGAGTAAAGTAAATTTAGTCAAAATTCTTGTGCAAATTTCATTTATATTTTTAAATTTAAATAAAAATTTAAATAAATTAATTAATTTTGATCTATTTGCAAAAACTCCTAAATTTTAATTTTATTTTTAAATTTAAGAGTTAAAATCTCCATAAATTAATAAAAAAGGATGAAAAAATGTGTAAAGATTGCGGTTGTTCAATGGGTAATCACGCCCACACTCACACTCACGCTGATGGCACCACTCACTCGCACCCACACACTCATGATGGGCATACAGATCACGCTCATGACGCACACGAGCATAGCCACGAGGCTCACGCACACCCTGTGCTAAACGAGAGCAAAACCATAGACGTGATAGAGAAAATTCTCTCTGAAAATGACAAAGAGGCCGCTCACAACAGAGCCCATCTTGATGAGAAAAAGATACTTTGCGTAAATTTAATGAGTAGCCCAGGTGCTGGTAAGACGACGCTTTTAGAGGCTACGATAAATGCTGGTAAATTTAAAATAGGCGTTGTAGAGGGCGATTTGGAGACAAATCAAGATGCTGATCGCATAGTAAAAGCTGGTGCAAAGGCTCATCAGATAAGCACAGGTCAGACCTGTCACTTGGATGCATTTATGGTGCATGAAGGGCTTCATCATCTGCCACTAAACGAGCTTGATCTAGTCTTTATAGAAAATGTTGGAAATTTAGTCTGCCCTGCAAGCTACGACGTTGGCTCACACTTTAACGCTGTGCTTCTTTCAGTGCCAGAGGGTGATGATAAGGTGAGCAAATATCCAGTGATGTTTAGGGCTGCTAACGTGCTTCTTATCACAAAAGCTTCGCTTGCGCCGCACTTTGACTTTGATATCGAGCGAGTGAAAAACGATGCTAGAAAGCTAAATCCAAAGGTTGATATCTTTGTGATAGATAGCAAAACAGGTGAGGGCATCGATAAATGGATAAGCTATTTGGAATTTAAAAAAGAGCTAAGATAATGTGCCTCTCAATCCCTTCAAAAGTAATAGAAATAGATGAAAATAACGTTGCCACCGTTGAGACCTTGGGTGTTACTAGAAAGGTGAGCCTTGATCTCATCTCTGAAGAGGTAAAAGTTGGCGAATATGTGCTAATCCACGTTGGTTACGCTATGCAAAAGATCGATACGCAGTTTGCGCTTGAGAGCTTAGAGGTCTATCAAAAGATCGCTGATGATATGAACGCGGGGAAAATTTGATGGATCTTATCAATGACTTTCGCGATAAAAATTTAATCCTAGCCCTTTCAAAACTCATAAAAAAAGAGAGCACAAAGCCCCTAAATATCATGGAAATTTGCGGCGGCCATACGCATAGCATTATGAAATTTGCACTGCCAAGCTTAGTTGGAGAGCATATAAATTTCATCCATGGCCCAGGCTGTCCGGTATGTGTGATGCCAAAGAGCCGCATAGATGAGGCCTGTAAGCTAGCTAGCATGGATAATGTGATCTTTTGCACGCTGGCTGACATGCTAAGAGTGCCTGGTTCAAAGACAAGCTTGCAAAAGCTTCGCGGAGAAGGGCACGACATAAGAGCACTTTACACGCCACTTGATGCGCTAAATATCGCTAAGCAAAATCCAGAAAAAAATGTCATATTTTTTGCCATAGGCTTTGAGACTACTACTCCGATGAGTGCAAATTTAGTTGAAAAAGTGGTGCAAGAGGGCATTAAAAATTTATACTTTCACATAAATCACGTGACCGTCCCAGCTCCAGTTAGAGCTATAATGAGTGATGAAAATGTAAGGATAGACGCATTTTTAGGACCAAGCCACGTAAGCGTCATCACGGGTAGCAAAATTTACAAAGAGCTAGCTAGCGAATTTAAAAGGCCCATCGCCATTAGCGGTTTTGAGCCGCTTGACATCATGGCAAGTGTGTTAAATTTAGTCCGTCAGCAAAACGCAGGCACATATGAAGTCTATAACGAGTACGCAAGGGCGGTTAAAGAAGAGGGCAACGTCAAGGCAAAAGAGCTCATAGCTAAGTACTTTGAGCCGTGCGACTTTGTCTGGAGGGGGCTTGGCGAGATAGCGCAAAGCGGCATGAAGCTAAAAGACGAGTTTGCCTACCTTGACGCTAGAGTGCAGTTTGACTGCAACGTAGAGAGCGCTGGCGAGAGTAAGGCATGTATTTGTGGGCAAATTTTAAGAGGGCTAGCAAAGCCAACAGAGTGTAAAGTCTTTGGTAAAGTTTGCAATCCGCAAAATCCGATAGGATCGTGCATGGTATCAAGTGAGGGCGCTTGTGCGGCATATTTTAAATACGCAAGAGTTGGTTAAGGAATTTAATGAAAAAGATAATGCTAAGCCACGGCGGCGGCGGCGAGGAGATGAACTCGCTTATAAATGAGACGATATTCAAAATTTTTGATAATGAAATTTTAAGGCAGAGCAACGACTCGGCGATACTAAATTTAAACGGCAAGATCGCATTTAGCTCAGATAGCTTTGTGGTAACTCCCATTTTTTTTAACGGCGGAGATATCGGCAAAATCGCAGCTTGCGGCACGATAAACGACCTTGCGATGGTTGGTGCAAGCGCAAAATACCTAAGCTGTTCGCTCATAATCGAAGAGGGGCTTAGTATAGAAGAGCTTGAGCGTGTGCTTGGCTCGCTTGCAAAAACTTGTAAAGAAAGTGGCGTAAGCGTAGTTTGTGGTGATACGAAGGTCGTGCCAAAGGGCAAATGCGATAAAATTTTCATAAATACAGCAGGCATCGGCGAGATAGTTTGCGAAGGCGTGGAGCTTAAAAATTTAAAAGTAGGGGCTAAAATTTTAATCTCTGGAGATGTTGGCAGACACGGCGGTGTGGTGCTTGCAGCAAGAGAAGAATTTGAGCTCGGACTAGATCTAAAAAGTGACTGCAAGAGCTTAAAAGAGGTTACTTTAAAGCTCTTTAGCGCTGGCATAAAGCCGCAGTGCATGCGTGATGCGACAAGGGGTGGACTAAGTGCGGTGCTAAATGAATGGGCTAAATTTAGTAAATTCGACATCTTGGTTTTTGAAGAAAATATCAAAGTGGCAAACGAAGTGATGGGTGTTTGTGAGCTATTTGGATTTGAGCCTTATGAGCTTGCAAATGAGGGCACTTTTGTGATGGCTGTTGATGAGAACGAGGCCGAGGCTACGCTTAAAATTTTAAGAGAATTTGATAAAAACTCGATGATAATAGGCGAGGTAATGGATGTTAAAAACGAGCGTGTCATCATCGAAAATGCCTATAAATCAAGAAGATTTCTTGAGCCGCCAAAGGGCGAGCTACTGCCAAGGATATGCTAATGCACGAGCTTAGTATCGTCCAAAATTTAGTTAGTCTTTGTGAAAAAAACGCAGCTAAAGAAAACGCCAAAGAGATAAGCAAGATCGAGATAAAGGTTGGTCGTTTAAGCGGTGTTGAACCACACTATCTAGAGAGTGCCTTTGATGTTTATAAGGCTGGCACGATCTGCGAAAACGCCGAGCTTGTGATAAATTTACAAGGCATTGTTGTAGAGTGTTTGGATTGTGGATTTGGCGGAGAGCTTAGCGAAAATGACTTTACTTGCCCAAAGTGCAAGAGCCAAAATTTAAAGGTGACTGACGGCGAGGATATGTATCTTATGCGTCTTGAGATGAAGTAAATTTTACATATTTTTATATGTAAAATTTTATGTTTTTTATCAAAATATTTTAATAGTTGTAGTATCAAAAAATAGCTACCAAAGCCTTGATCTTTAGCTTTTGATGTCTTTTGACTAGTAAAATTTAAGCATTACGCGCTTTACGAACCGAGGTTAGTATAGTTAATCAAAAATGAGCGCCACTCTTGGCTTTAGAAGCAGCCAATAATTTTTCTATAATTTTCGTGCGTTGTAGATTTAAACTACTCAAATATCAAAAACGGAGCCTGAATCACGTTTCTTATTATCTTTAGTGGCGAGAGCAGGGCGTCTTGCAAGATCTGTGTCGAGTACTCAGGCTTATCGGTAGTGCCTCGTATGGCGATGACGGTTGAGAGCGAGCGGTCCTTGCCAAGGATTATTTGATTTACCAGTGGAATTTTATCAATGATACTGCTAGCGTCTTTTAGTAGCTTTAGCTCAAGGTCGATGTTTATCTTTTTACTCTTTAGATCGATCGTGCCACGTCCACCGATATCAGCACTTGTGCCTATCATTTCAATCGCCAAAAATTCGATCATATCGCCATTTCTAGTGAGTAAAATTTTACCATTTTTAACAGTAAAGCCTTTGTCGTTAAAGTCAGGTGTTTTAAAGCTAAGAAGCGATGGAACCGAGTTTAAAAAGCTAAGTAGCCTTTGATAAAAGATATAATCCTTTAAAAAAGTATCAAAAAATCTCACCTCTGCCTTGAAATTCTTAGAGTTTTCTCCAAGCAGTTTCAGGCGAAATTTACCGCCCTCAAAGCTCTTGATGCCAAAAAGGTCGTTGATAAATTCTCCGCTTATGTCGGTTGCGTCTAAATTTATACTCTTTTCATCATTAAAATAGCCAACTCTTCCTTGCTGCGCCAGCCCATTTAGCGAGGTACTTTTGCCCTTTTTCTCGGCGCTAAAGCTAGTAAATGGCAAGGTCTTGTTTAGATCCCTTAAAATGATATCGCCATTTTTTGCTAAAAGCTCAAGCGGCGTACTTTGCTTGCTGGTTTTGTTATCGTCAAGCACTAGCAAATTTAGATCTTTGGTTTTTACGTTTATGGCTTTTTCTTTTATGTCTAGGCTTAGCTTTTTACTTGCGCTATCTACCTTCACACCAGCTTTTGAGACTAAAATTTTAAGATCATCGTTTTCATATTTTGAGCCATTTTTATCTAAAAACGGCAAATCAAAGTTTGCCTCTTTGGCAAAAATTTCAAGATCAGTAAAATCCTTACTTTTTATACTAAGCTCATCAAAACCATGCACGCCGTTTTGCTTTAAAACAGGCGAGCTCTCTATGAAAAATTTACTATTTTTTGTTGCTATTTTACTTTCACTGCCAAAGCTCATATCAAGCCCAAATGGCTCTATCTTAAGTAAAGTTTCATCAGCCTTGCTAAAGTCCAAAAATGCGCTAAATGGCTCATTTTTAAATGCTAAAATTTCATCATTTTTCTCTTTTAGATCAAAGCTTTCTATCACACCTTTTATCTCGCCAGTACTTTTTTGTAAATTTATATCAGCCTTGGCATTTGCCTTAAAAAACTCAAGCCCAAAGCCAATAGCATCGATGCTTAAATTTGTCGTATTTATGAGCTTTACGTGAGCACTTTTAGCGTTAAATTTACTTCCAGCAATCTCTAAAACCGCATCACTTAGCTTAAATTCTCCATTTGCAATGACGCTTTTTTCATCAAAATTTTCTAAGCTTTTCTCATCTAGTTTTATCAAAATTTTTAAGCTAGCATCCATTTTTCCGCTAAGCTGCCTTACTGGCACGATGATTTTATAAGCTTTTAATATCTCATTTATAGCTTCATCATAGATCGATTTTGTCTTTATAAGTAGCTCTAAATTTGCGCTTTTTTCATCAAAGATATTATTTATCGCAACGCTTGAGCCATCAAGCTTTTTGCCCTTGTAAATAGGCGAAATAAGATCAAATTTAAGCTTTGAGTTTTTAAGCGTGATATTTGCCTCGCCTACATTTATGGCTGGCAAGCCTTTTTCAAATTTAACAAGCAAATTTTTAGTATTTGCGGTGGCATTTAGATCATTTAGATAAAAGTTATTTTTGGCTAGATCAGCCTTGCCATTTATCTCTTTAAGCTCGTAATCATCAGCAACGATGTATCCATATATCCAGTTTTTAACTTCACTATTTAGCTCTATGCGTCTGTCAAGCTCATCAATAAAGTTTTTAATGCTTCCAGCCTCGACATCGTAAGCTTTGTAGGTTAAAAATGTATCTTTTAGGGCAAAATTTAGCTTACCACGTAGCTCATGAGAGGTGAAATTTCCTTCAAATTTATAGTCATTTTTATCAAAATCTGCACTTCCTTCGCCGCTAATGCTGACGTTAAAATCCTTAAAGCTTAAATTTCTAACGCTAAAAAGATCTATTCCGTCTTGCTGTTCGTTTTGGAATTTAATGTCTACATTTAAATAAGGGCTATCAACAAAAAATATATCATCTAAAAATAGAATTTTTAGTTTAAAATCATCTCCTATTTGCACATTTTCAAATGAAATTTCTTGAAAAATCGTATCTATAAAATCTACGCTTTTACTAAGATTTAAAAGGCGCTCATCGCTGCTTTTTTGCTTGCTCTCTTTCTTAAAATTTGGGAGCTTTATCTGCTTTGCTCTTGCAATTATTTTTTTATCTAATTTTATATATAATTGCTCCAATTTTACGCCGTAAAACTCGAAATCGTTAATTTTTATGCCGTATTTTAAAAGCAAGATAAATGAAAGAATCAAGATGATAAAAAATTTTATGAAAAAGCCATATTTAGACATTTTTTTTGATATCGTAGCCATCATTTTCCTAAGTATTTTTGTCTATTTGGCACGCCCTATAAATACAAGCAAGGTCGTTTTTATACCAAAGGGAAGTGTGGGCGAGATTATATCTTATTTAGCTAATCGCAACTTTAACTTAAGCGTGATAGACAAATACGCCATACTTTTTATCGGCTCTCCACAATCTGGCTGGATAGAGATCGGCCAAGACAAAATTTCAAGGGTTGATTTTTTAAAAAAACTTGCAAAATCAAAAGCGGCTTTAACCGAGATAACGCTAATACCAGGCGAAACGACTATCGTTTTTTTAAACCAGATCGCTGCTCAGCTAGGACTTGATCCAGTTAAGCTAAATAGCGAATATAACGCCCTTGCTCCGGTGAGCGATGGCTTTTTGATACCAAATACATACAAAATTCCAATAGGCATTAGTGAAAGGCACCTTGCTTTTTATCTTGTTAATTCATCAAAAAAGGCTCAAAATGAGATAAGTAGAAAAATTTTTGGTGAATACAACGAGAAAAAATGGTTCAAAATTTTAACGATTGCATCGATTATCCAAAAAGAAGCGGCAAATGACGCTGAGATGCCACTTGTCGCCTCAGTCATTTATAACCGCCTAAATAAGGGCATGAGGCTGCAGATGGACGGCACGCTAAACTATGGAATTTATTCGCACGATGTGATCACGGCTGAGCGCATAAGAAGCGATATGAGCGAGTTTAATACCTATCTAAATGACGGCATTCCGCCAAGTCCAGTCTGCTGCGTCTCGATAAGTGCGATAAAAGCGGCGATAAACCCTGCAAAGAGTGATTATTTATACTTTGTGCTTGATAAAAAGGCGAAAAAACACATTTTTTCAAAAACCTTAAGCGAGCACAACCAAAATATAGGAAAATAGAGCTAGAATTTGCGGCAAATGCCTAAAATACAACGAGATTTAATAAAGAAAGTGATAAATTTTAAAAAACTAAAAGGGCTAAAATGAGTGACATTATCTGGACAAAAACTGACGAAGCACCGCTTTTTGCAAGCTACTCTCTCTTTCCTATCGTAAAGAGCTTTTTATCACGTGCTGACATTAGCATAACTAGGGCCGATATTAGCCTGGCTGGGAGAATTTTATCTCTTTTCAGCAAAGAGCTTGGACTAAATAAGGCCGATGAGCTAGAGCTTTTGGGCGAGCTGACCAGTCACAAAGAGGCAAATATCATAAAACTGCCAAACATTTCAGCCACGCTCGTTCAGCTAAAAGCAGCGATAGAGGAGCTTAGAAGCAAAGGCACAAACGTGCCTTTTTATCCAGATGAGATCATCACAGACTACGATGAAGAGGTTGCTAAAAAATACCAAAAAGTGCTTGGCAGCGCAGTTAATCCAGTGCTAAGACAAGGAAACTCAGATAGAAGAGTCTTACCACCGGTTAAAGAATTTGCCAAAAAGCATCCACACAGCAACGGCGACTGGGACAAGGCAAATAAAACTAAAATTTGCTACATGCAAAAGGGCGATTTTTATGAGAATGAGCGCTCAATTATCGCTAGTAAAGATGAGAAATTTTATGTAAATTTCATAAGTTTGGATGGCAAAAAAGAGCTTTTAAAAGAGTTTGCCATCCAAAGCGGCGAGATCGTAGATGCAACATGTTTAAGCGTAGATGAGCTAGATAAATTTTATGAAAGCTGTTTTGAAGAGGCAAAAAAAGAGAATTTGACCTTGAGCTTGCACCTAAAATGCACGATGATGAAAGTTAGCGATCCAGTCATCTTTGCTCACGCGATAAAAAGCTATTTTAAAGAGGTTTTTGAGCTATTTGGCGAAGAGTTTAAAGCTCACGGTGTGGAGGCTAAAAATGGCTTAAAAGATATGTTTTCTAAAATTTCACAGCTTAAAAACAAAGATACAATTTTGGCTAAATTTGATGAAAATTTAAGCAAAAAGGTAAAAATTTGGGCATTGAATGAAAATGCCAGCAACTTTGATGTGCCCAATGACGTCATCATCGATGCCTCCGTGCCTGCGCTCATTAGAAACTCTGGCAAGGTAAAAGATAGAAGCGGCGAGCTAAATTTCTCACTTTGCATGATCCCAGATAGAACATACGCTAGGGTTTATGAGGCCTGCGTAGCGGACTTTAAGGAGCATGGCGCGCTTGACGTGAGCAAGATCGGCAGCGTAGCAAACGTGGGGCTCATGGCTAAAAAGGCCGAGGAGTACGGCAGCCACGATAAGACTTTCATCGCAAAAGAAGACGGAGAATTTGTAGTTTTTGATGAGGTTGGTGAGAGTATCTTTAAATTTAGCGTCAAAAAAGGCGATATTTTTAGGATGACGCAGGCAAAGGATGATGCGATAAATGCGTGGTTTGAGCTTGCTTTAAAAAGAGGTGAGATATCAAAAGATGAGCTTATATTTTGGCTAGATAGTAGCCGTGCTCACGATAGAAATTTGATAGCTAAATTTGAAAAATTTAGAGAGAGATTTGCTAGCGCTGGTGTAAAATTTGAAATTTTAAGCTACGAGCAAGCGACTACAAAAACGCTTAGCTTGATAAGAGCTGGCAAAAACGTTATAAGCGTAACTGGTAACGTTTTAAGAGACTATCTAACCGATCTTTTCCCGATCTTTGAGCTAGGTGGCAGCTCAAAAATGCTCTCAGTTGTGCCACTGCTTGCTGGTGGAGCGATGTTTGAGACGGGCGCTGGTGGAACAGCTCCAACACTTGTAAAAGAGCTAAAAGAGAAAAACCATCTGCTTTGGGATAGCTTAGGTGAGTTTTTAGCGCTTAGTGCTTCGCTTGAACATCTAGCATTTGCTAAGCAAAAAAAAGAGGCAAAAGAGCTAAGTGATGCGCTAAATAGAGCGGTTGCTAGCTATTTGGACGAAAATAAAACTCCAAATGCCACTCTTGATACTAGGGAGTCACACTTCTATCTAGCGCTATTTTGGGCAAGAGAGATGGCAAAAAGTGGCGGAATTTTAAGCAAAATTTTTAAAAATTTAGCAGACGAGCTAGAGAAAAATGAGAATGAGATTCTAAAAGAGTTAAGACAAAATGATGGTGCAAGCGTGGAATTTGGCGGATATTATTTGCCAGATGAAGTGAGGGCAAATGAGGTCATGAGACCAAGTAAAATTTTAAATCAAATAATAGGATGAGAAAATGAAAATAAGTATAGTTGGAGCAGGAAACGTCGGTGCGAGCATAGCTTATGCGCTTTGCATGAGAGAAGTTTGCGATGAGATCGCGCTTGTGGATATATTTGGTGATGTGGCACGTGCAAAAGCGATCGATCTAGCGCAGTCAAGTTGCGTTTTTAATGCTAAAACTATCGTTTGTGGTGGCGATGATTTTATGCTAATAGAGGGCAGTGATATCGTAGTGGTAACTGCTGGAAGCCCAAGAAAAGAGGGTCAAACAAGAGAGGACTTGCTTCTTAAAAATGCCGTCGTTGTAAAACAAACAGCTCAAAATATCGCAAAATTTGCACCAAATGCGGTGATAATCGTCGTGACAAATCCGCTTGATGTGATGGTCTGGACGGCTCATAAATTTAGTGGTTTTAGTAAAAATAAAGTGATCGGCATGGCTGGTGAGCTTGATGGTGCAAGATGTAGATATGAGCTAGCGCTTCTAAAAGACAAGGACGCAAAAGGGCTAAAGACAAAGATAATTGGCGCTCACAACGACGAGATGATCGTATCTGCTAGTAATATCAGCGAAAATTTAAACGAAAATGAGCTTGCAACTCTTAAAAAAGAGACAAGCACAGGTGGTGCAAAGATCGTTAAGCTTCTTGGCACTTCAGCTTACTATGCACCAGCAGCTGCAGCTGTGAAGATGTGCGAGGCGATCAAGGGCAAGAGTGATGAAATTTTAAGTGCTAGCGTGCTTCTTGATGATGAACTAAGTTGCGGCAGGCTAGTAAGGCTTGGACGCGAGGGCTTAAAAGAAATTTTAGAGCTAAATATAAATGAAAGTGAGCGAGAGCAGCTAAGTAAAAGCGAAGCTGATATTAGAAAAAACATTAAATTTTTAAAAGAAAATTTGGATTAGGAATATAGATGATAGTAAAAGAAAATGTACCTGTTTGGGTCGATGAGAGCAGGTGTAAAGCCTGTGATGTCTGTGTGAGCTACTGCCCAGCAGGCGTGCTAGCGATGAGACTTGAGCCAAAGGCGGTGCTTGGCAAGATGATAGAGGTCGTCTATGCTGACTCCTGTATAGGCTGTCGTGACTGTGAACTTCATTGTCCTGATTTTGCTATTTATGTGGCAGAAAAAGGCTTCAAATTTGCAAAGCTAACGCCAGAAAGTAAAGAGCGGGCTGCTGCCGTAAAGGCAAATAAATTTGCAAAGCTTGGAGAGAGCGCATGAGAGAGCTAGTATCAACTGGAAATGCCCTAGTAGCAAGGGCTGCTGTTGAGTGCGGCTGTAACTTCTTTGGAGGATATCCGATCACTCCAAGTAGCGAGATCGCCCACGAGCTAAGCGTGCTTTTGCCAAAACATGGCGGCACATTTATACAAATGGAAGATGAGATAGCTGGCATTTCAGTTTCTCTTGGCGCAAGTGCGAGTGGTGCAAAGGCCATGACAGCAAGCTCAGGTCCAGGAATTTCACTAAAGGCTGAGCAAATTGGCCTTGGCTTTATCGCTGAGATACCGCTTGTCATCGTAAATGTCATGCGTGGTGGCCCTTCAACTGGCTTGCCAACCCGCGTCGCACAAGGCGATATCTTGCAGGCCAAAAACCCAACTCACGGCGATGTAAATATGATAGTGCTAGCACCTAGCAGCCTAGAGGAGTGCTATACGCAAACGGTTCGAGCGTTTAATCTTGCAGCTAGATTTATGACGCCAGTTATGCTGCTACTTGATGAGACGATAGGACATATGCAAGCAAAGGTGCGTTTGCCAGAGATTAGCGAGCTAGAAATTTATAAAAGAAAAGAATTTAGTGGCGAGCCAAAAGAGTATAAACCTTACGAGGCCGCACCAGATGAGCCAGCCACGCTAAATCCTTTCTTTAAAGGCTATCACTACCATATAACTGGGCTTCATCATGGTGCTACTGGCTTTCCAACAGAAGATGGAAAAATCGTTGAATACTCGATGAATAGGCTGTTTAACAAGATAAATTTACACACTGATGAGTGTGAGAGTTATGAAGAATTTATGCTTGATGACGCTGAAATTTGCATCATCGCCTTTGGTAGTGTGGCTCTCTCAGCCAAGCAAGCGATCTTAAATTTACGCGAAAAAGGGCTAAAAGTAGGGTTATTTAAGCCATTCACACTTTTTCCAGCTCCAACTAAAAAGCTAAAAGAGATATCAGATAATTTTAAGAAAATTTTAGTCTGCGAGCTAAATTTAGGCCAGTATAGTGGCGAAATTTCAAAGATCGTCTTAAGAGATGACTTTGCAAAACTGCTAAAAGCAAACGGCAGACCGATAAGCCCAAGCGAGATCGAGGCGAAGATAGGAGAAATTTATGGCTTTTAATTACGATAAATATTTACGAACAGATAAAATGCCTACTCTTTGGTGCTGGGGCTGCGGCGACGGCGTCATACTAAAGGCGCTCATCCGCGCTATCGACACCATGGGCTGGGACATGAACGACGTTTGCGTGGTCTCAGGCATAGGCTGCTCTGGGCGTTTTAGCGGATATCTTGACTGCAACACCATCCATACAACTCACGGCAGAGCCGTAGCTTATGCCACTGGCGTAAAGATGGCAAATCCAGACAAGCACGTCATTGTTGTAACTGGCGATGGCGACGGACTAGCGATAGGAGGCAACCACACGATACATGGATGCCGCCGAAATATCGGGCTAAATCACATCCTTATAAACAACTTCATCTACGCGCTAACAAACTCGCAAACCAGCCCAACCACGCCAAAGGGCATGTGGACGGTCACAGCGCAGTATGGCAACATCGATCCTAGCTTTGATGCCTGTAAGCTTGCAACCGCCGCAGGTGCTAGCTTTGTCGCGCGTGGAAGTGTCATCGAGCCAGAGAAGCTTACAAAGCTCTTTGTAGAGGGCTTTAGCCACGATGGATACAGCTTTTTTGATGTATTTTCAAACTGCCATATAAATTTAGGTCGCAAGAACAAAATGGGCGAGGCTGTCAAAAATTTAGAGTGGATAAAGGGCCGCACAACGAGCAAAGTCAAATTTGACATGCTAAGCGACGAAGAAAAAAAGGGTATTTTCCCACTTGGTGTGCTGCACAAAGACGAAGAGAAAATAGAGTATACCAAGGCTTACGACAAGGTAAGAAAAGCTGCTATGAGTGGTGAAGCGATAGATTTTAAGGAGCTAGCATGAAGTCACAATTAAGATTTGTCGGCGTTGGCGGACAGGGCGTCATACTAGCAGGCGAGATTCTCTCAGCTGCCAAAATAAAGGCAGGCGGATACGGTGTTAAAGCCTCTACCTACACATCTCAGGTGCGTGGCGGTCCAACAAAGGTCGATATTATCCTTGATGAGAAAGAGATTTTATACCCTTACGCAAATGAGGGCGAGATAGACTTTATGCTAGCAACCGCACAGATAAGCTACGATGCCTTTAAAAGTGGTGTAAAAGAGGGCGGTGCGATCGTTGTTGAGCCAAATTTGGTAAAAGTAAGCGATGAAGACAAAAAGCGCTGGAAAATTTATGAAATTCCTATCATCTCTATCGCAAAAGACGAGGTTGGAAATGTCATCACTCAAAGCGTTGTGGCTCTTGGCGTGGCTGTGGCGATGAGCAAGTGCATGGATGAAAATTTAGTGCGTGAAGAGATGCTGTCAAGCGTGCCTGAAAAGGTCAAAGAGGCAAACGCAAAAGCTTACGAGCTAGGTCTAAAATACGCAAAAGAGCTTTTAAAATAAATTTTGGCTAATTTTTAGCCAAAATTTCTACTAAAAATAAAAAAATTAGCCTTCGTTATATTTTTATCAATTATTACTTTTCTTAAAATTTTAAGCATAACTTTTCGATATAAAAAATTATATTTATAGTATTTATTTATCTTGTCAAAGCTATGAAATTTTTAAAAATCGTTCTTACAATGCCTTATTTTAGCTTTCTTAAATAAAATGTATTTTTAAATATTTAATAAATTAATAAATTATATTTAAGATTTGTTTTAGTAATATTTCAGACGTAAAATTTTTATAAAAAGGAGTAAAAGTTGAGTTACAAAATCTCAGTTGCAACATGTGCTGCGCTCTTGATGTGCAGTGGTTTTTTAAGTCAAGTTTTTGCTGTGCAAACGACAAAGCTTGAGGGCGTTGAAGTAAATTCTGTCGGTGATAACATCAGCGAAAGCGGCATAGATGAGGGAATTTTAAACAAAAGAGTAGCTGCTGGTCCTTTGGCTGACAAAAAAGTTATAGATATGCCTTATCAAGTAAATACAATTTCAAAAGAGGTGCTTGATAACCAAGGCGTTCAAGCTTTTGATGAAGCTGTTAAATATTTCCCATCAGCACAACTTCAGTACCGTGGCGGTGGCGAAATGGGTCGCCCACAAACTCGTGGTTTTCAAGGCTCAGTCGTAGGTAACGTTCTTTGGGACGGCTTTTACGCAGTTTCTACGACAGCTATTCCTATGGTAATGTTTGAGAGCTTACAAATTCAAAACGGACTTGCTGGCTCACTATATGGCGGACAAGATCCAGCGGGAATTTTTAGCTACTCTCGCAAGCGCCCTGTTGCTGATTACAACGCTATTTGGACAGATTATATCTCTCGTGGAAATTTGGGTGTAGGATTTGATACATCAAATAAATTTGAAAAAATAGGCTACCGCGGAGTATTTTATTATACAGATGGAGAAAGAGAGCCAAAAGATAGCAAAACTTCACGCCGTTTAGCTTCTATAGGACTTGATTTTTATCCAACTGATGATTTAACATTTGAGACAAATTTTAGCTACTACAAACACACTATGGGTGGCTATTATGACGGTGTTAGCTTTGCAAGTAAAGATGGAGTATATCAAGGATACTCTCCTATTAGAGCAGGACGAAGAATAGTCGGTGTTAAACATACTGGTATGCCTAGCTTCTCAGATGTAACTACATCAACAGATGATGAGAGATTTATGAGAACCATAACAGCTAGTGGTAAATTTAAATATGCTCCAACTGATAGATGGTATCTTGAAGGTGGCTATCAATGGCAAAAGGCTATTAGAAGCAGAAATGGCGATAGTGTATTTACTGTACCTAGTGCATTTTTAAAAGCTCAAACAGACTTTAATACTGGAAGCATCAAACATAACTTTGCTACAGAGCTAAATGGATATAGATGGTCAAGTGGTAAAGATAAGTCTTTATTAACAGATATGAAAAACATCTCAGTAGTCGATGATATCGCTCTTAATGATAGTTTAAATGTTATACTTTCAGCTTCAAATACTTGGTTTAAAAAGACTGATTATAAAAAAGATGGTATTAGCTGGGCTGGAAGCGTAGTGTATAAAATCGTGCCTGATTTTAATGTATATTTCACCTATGCTGATAGCTTAAAGGATGGTGCATCTAAAACTTATGATAAAGTCGGACATCCGCTATATGGACAAACTATTAGCTTCAATCCTTACAGAAGCAAACAATATGAGTTAGGAGTAAAAACTAGAGTAAATGAGATCGACTTTAGTGCTGCTGTGTTCCAAATAACAAGACCAACTTATTATGAGGTAAATGGAATATTTGGCAAACAAGGTGATCAAAGAAATAGAGGAATAGAATTTACAACTGGCGGAAAGATAGTGGATAGTTTGAGTGCTTATGGTGGTATAACATTTATAGACCCAAAAATGCATAAATCAGCAAATCAAAAAGTAGTTGGAAAAACTATCGTTGGTGAGCCAAAAGTTCAAGCAAATGTGTTATTTGACTATGCAGTTCCTGGCACAAATAAACTTGCATTTACAACAAATTTCCACTACACAGGCAAACGCTATGTTGATGAGATGAATACTGCAAGCGTAAGCGGATACTTTACAACCGATCTTGGTGCTAGATATACCACAAAAGCTTGGATAGGCAAAGAGACATCTATTAGATTTAATGTAAATAACGTATTTGATAAAAAATACTGGGTCAGCATCTTCTCTGGTGATCTAGATGGGTCTGTTCCAAGCAGTTATTCTGGTGCAAGCATGTTTAGAGGTTATGGCAGAACCTTCATGCTTTCAGCTCAAGTTAAATTCTAAAAACCAAAGCCAAATTTATTTTGGCTTTAGGCTCTTTAAATTTGCCCTTTTTATAGGGCAGATTTAAACAACCAAAGGGAGAAAGATGCAAGGGCTGGTTGATTATCAAGCGATTTTGGAGCGAGTGTTTTCGCCTACTTTGCAAAAAGTAAAAGGCAAAGATGGCGGCGTAAAGTGGGATGATTTCGCAGATATGTATAACGAGATGACCGGCATGGAGACGGCCTCTACACTAAATTTGCTCTCAAATTTACCTATCACAAAAGATGATAGCGTGCTTGACGTGGGGTGTGGTCCTGCAAGGCTTAGCGTGCCACTTGCAAAGCTAGCAAAGAGCGTTAGTGCGCTAGATCCGTTTGCTAAAATGCTTGAATACGCTAAAAAAAACGCAAAAGAGGCTGGAGCGAAAAATATAAATTTCATCCAAAAAGACTGGAGCGATGAGGCGAGCATAAAGGGTTTGCCAAAGCATGACATCGTGCTAGCATCACGCTCGGTTGGGCTTTTTGATATAAAAAAGCTTTGTAAATTTGCTAAAAAATATGTCGTGATGACCTCGTTTTTGCCAGATCATCCAAGCCTTAAAGATATCTGGCAAGACTTCTTAAAAGGGATAAAAGATGAAAAAGAGACAGGTCTTAGCGACAGGAGATTTGGCTACAACTTTATCTTTAATATCGCATACGACATGGGAGCAAATCCAAATTTAAAAATAATCGACACCATTTATGAGAGGGATTTTGCTAGCCTTGAAGAGGCGTTTTCTTATTTTAGATTTGTCGGCGAGATCGCGCCTGAAAAAGAAGAAATTTACAAAGAAAATGTAAAAAGCTACCTCAAAAAGAGCAAAAGCGGCTTTAAATTTAAAAGAGAAACAAAGAGCTATCTTATCTGGTGGGACGTGCGGGAGATGAAATTTGAGTAGCAAAAAGATCATTTTCGCATTATTTGCGCTTCTTTTGCTGGTGCTCTTTTTTTCATTAGGTATCGGACGCTACGAGATAAGCTACGCTCAAATTTTTGAGTTTATAAGATCAGCCATTTTAAACGAGCAACCAAGCGACGAGCAAGGCTATACGGTCTTTACGCTCATTCGCTTGCCAAGGGTGCTTTTTGCCATCCTTGTCGGTGCAGCGCTTGCTAGCTCTGGAGCTGTCTATCAAGGTCTTTTTAAAAACCCTCTAGTCTCGCCCGACATCCTTGGTGTCTCAAGTGGCGCAGCCGTGGGGGCGAGTGTGGCTATCATTTTAAATTTTAACTACATAGGCGTGCAGCTTAGCGCCTTTGGCTGCGGTCTGTTTGCTGTTTTTGCTGTTGTTTTTATAAGTAGCGTCATCGCAAAGGGCAGACTAAATTTACTCGTGATGGTGCTAACTGGCATCGTCATCTCATCTCTTTTTGGGGCACTTAGCTCGCTTATAAAATTTTTAGCCGATAGCGAAGATAAGCTACCAGAAGTTACCTTTTGGCTGATGGGAAGCCTTGCAAGAAGCGGCGGATATAAAAATTTAGCTCTACTTTTTTGCGTAGTTATGATCTGTCTTGTGCCACTTTTCATGCTTCGCTACAAGCTAAACACGCTTAGCTTTGGCGAAGAAGAGGCTAGGGCGATGGGGCTAAATGTGAAATTTTATAACATCATAATCATCATCGCCTCGACACTTCTAACCGCTACTTGCGTCTCATTCTGCGGTATCGTGGGCTGGGTGGGGCTCGTCATCCCTCACATCATGCGCTTTGTCGTGGGAGCAAATTTCATCACGCTATTTCCAGCTTCGCTGCTTGGCGGAGGGCTATTTTTGCTTATAGTCGATACCACTTCACGCAGTCTAATGGCAAGCGAGATCCCACTTGGCGTCATCACTTCGCTAGTTGGCGCGCCTGTTTTTGTCTATCTGCTCTATAAAAGCAAAAAGGGTTTTGCGTGAAATTTGAGATAAAAAATTTAAGCTGCGGCTACGATAAAAAGGTCGTTATAGAAAATTTCAATGCAAATTTACAAGATGGCGACATTTTTTGCCTGCTTGGTAGCAATGGCGTTGGCAAAACGACGACGTTTAAGACGATACTTGGCTTTTTAAAGCCACTTGGGGGAGAAATTTTAATAGACGGCAAAGATGCGCTAAAGATGAGCGAGAAGGAGCGAGCAAGCTTTATAAGCTACGTCCAGCAAGCTCACACGCCGCCATTTGCTTTTAGCGTTTTTGATGTGGTGATGATGAGTGCAAATGCAAGACTTGGTATATTTGAGCGCCCTAGCAAAGAGGATGAGAAGATAGCGCTAGATGCGCTAAAGACACTAAATTTAGAGAGTTTTAAAGATAAAATTTACACCGATCTAAGTGGCGGTGAGCGGCAAATGGTGCTGATAGCTAGGGCTTTGGCGCAGCGCTCAAAGGTGATG
Source organism: Campylobacter concisus (assembly GCF_002165785.1). GTDB lineage: Bacteria > Campylobacterota > Campylobacteria > Campylobacterales > Campylobacteraceae > Campylobacter_A > Campylobacter_A concisus_W. Next base: position 52,115 of record NZ_NDYO01000005.1, on the reverse strand, counting down.
CTACTTGACGAGCCAACGGCAAATTTAGACTTTGGCAACCAAATGCGAGTTTTAAAAGAGATAAAAAAACTCGCAAAGCAAGGATACATCATCATCCTCACCTCTCATCAACCAGAGCAGGTCTTTTATCTAAATGCAAAGGTTGCGATGCTTGGACGAGATAAAAACTACATCTACGGCGAGGCTAGTGAGGTGATGAATGGCGAAAATTTAAAGAAAATTTACGGCGTAGATATACGTGTGGTGAAAAATATCATCGATGAGCACGAGCATTACTCTTGCGTGATGGTGGATTGAAAGGAGAAGATATGTTTAAGAAAATTTTGCTTTTGGCTTTTTTGCTTGTTAGTTTGCAAGCAAGAGTGGTGCTTGATAGCGACAACAAAAAGGTAGAAGTGCCTGACGTGATCGAGCGTGCGACGCCTTTAATAGGGGCATTTGTGCAGGTCTCTGCGATGCTTGGCAACGAAGATCATATAATTAGCGGTGCGTCAAAACTGCCTGCGCTCATGTCAAAAATTTTTCCAAAGATAAAGAGCAACGACAATAAAAGCGGTATGCTAAGTAGCAGCGTCGAGACTATCATCGCGTCAAAAACGCAAGTTGTTTTTGGGCCAATTGGTATGATGTTTGATGAAAATAGCAAAGCTCAGCTAGAGAGCGCTGGTATCGCAGTTGTGAAGATAGATAAATTTCAAAGTATCAAAGAGATACAAGATAGCTTTAGCAAGATCGCTGAAATTTGGGGCAAAAAGAGTGTAAAAAGGGCGCGTGAGTTTAATGACTATTTTAACGACAACATAAAATTTGTAAGCCAAAAAACAGCAAATTTAACGCCAAAAAAGAGAGTTTTGGTGCTTAACTACAACTCAGGAAACTTTAATACCATTAGCTCAAAGGATATCGGCGCAGAGTATATTAGCGTGGCTGGTGGTATAAATTTAAGCTCAGAGCTAAGCGATGGGGATTTTAAAATTTCAAAAGCGATAAATGAAGAGCAAGTCATCATCTTTAACCCAGACATCATCATCACAAATTCACAAAAAAGTGCCGATGCTATCGCTAAAAACGCATCATTTGCTAAGCTAAAAGCTGTGCAAAATGGAGAAATTTTTGTAGTGCCAAGTGGCGTTTATCTTTGGAGCGTAAGAAGTGCTGAAGGTGCGCTTTATCCGCTTTGGCTGGCTAAGACATTTTACCCAGAGCAGTTTAGCGATCTAAATTTAGAGCAAAAAACAAGAGAGTTTTACGAGAGATTTTATAACTACAAGCTAAGTGATGGCGAGCTAAAAGAAATTTTGCACCCAAAGGGTGGATTTTGATAATAGGACAAAAATAATGTTATTTATTATATTTAATATATTTATTTAAGTATAAAAGTAAATTTATCTTCCTAATATCCTAAAAAAGAGCTTCTAAAGCTTAAAAAATCAAAAATAAAAACAAACTTCAAATTGGTAGAAATTTTTATACATCTTATAAAATTTCTACCGCTAGATTTATATAAACCGTCTTAAAAGCCCATTTCATCCTTTTTGATTTTAATACCAGCTCTCATTTCTTAATCTAAAATAAATCTTTATGTTTCTTTTAAGTAAATTTAATGTAATCTTTCATTATTAATTATTTAATTAATATAGTTGTTTTAAAAAATATTAAGAAATGAACTAGCGGTGCGTTTTAAACGCTAAAAATTTACTAAGATAGGAAGTTATCAATGAGTGAAAAATTTACCAGAAGAGAATTTCTACAAAGTGCCTGTATCAGCGTAGGTGCGCTAGCTACAACGGCTGGTGCGACCAATGTTTTTGCTGGTGAGTTGCCAAAAGGCAATGAAAGTGGCTTACCATCTGTTGATGTGTTAATAATCGGCTCTGGTGGTGCCGGACTTCGTGCAGCAACAGCCGTTCGCAAGCAATATCCAAACTCAACCGTCGTTGTTGCTACAAAGATGATGCCATCTCGCAATGCGACCTGTATGGCGGAGGGCGGAATAAACGGCGTTACTGACTTTAGTAATGGCGATAGCTTCAAGCTTCACGCTTATGACACAGTTAAAGGTGCGGCTTATCTTGCTGATCAAGATGCAGTTGTGAAATTTTGCGAGGCAGCAGGCGCAGTCATCCACGAGCTAGACCACAATGGCATGCTCTTTTCTCGTATAGATAATGGTGACGTGTCCCGTAAAGATAATGGTGATGTTGCGTTTCGCTTCATGGGTGGCGCTAGTAAAAAGCGCTGTAACTACGCGGCTGATAAAACTGGCCACGTTTTAATGCACGCCTGTCTTGACGATGCTATCACAGCTGGCGTTAAATTTCTAATGGATCATGAGCTACTTGAGATCGGTCTTGAGGACGGTAAAGTAGAGGGTGTCGTTCTCCGCAACATCCAAGATGGTCAAATTTACCCAGTTCTTTGCAAATCTCTAGTCATTGCAACTGGCGGATACACTAGAATTTTCTATAACCGCACATCAGTTCCATTTATAGCAACAGGCGATGGCATAGCTGCTGCGCTTAAAGTAGGTCTTGGTTTTGAAGACCCTGAGATGCTTCAGTTTCACCCAACTGGCGTTCAAAATGGCGGCACGCTTATCACAGAAGCTGCTCGTGGTGAGGGTGGTTACTTGCTAAACAACAAGGGCGAGCGCTTTATGAAAAACTATCACGAAAAGATGGAGCTAGCTCCTCGTGACGTCGTCGCTCGTGCTATCGAGACAGAAATTCGCGAGGGTAGAGGCTTTGGCGAGGGTATGAGCGCTTATGTGCTTTGCGATGTTCGTCACCTTGGCAAAGATACTATCATGAAAAAGCTTCCAAAAATTCGCCACACTGCTATGCTTTTCCAAGACATCGACCTTATCGAGCAACCAGTGCCTATCCGCCCAACAGCTCACTACTCAATGGGTGGCATAGAGGTAGCTAAATTTGATGATATGAGCACAAAAATCCCTGGAATTTATGTAGGTGGTGAGGCCTCATGCGTATCTATCCACGGCGCAAACCGCCTTGGTGGAAACAGCCTAACTGACGCAGTTGTAACTGGCGATCTAGCTGGCAAAGGTGCTGGTGCTTACGCTCAAAATGCAAAATTTGCAAGCGGTAAGAAAACTTCTGAGCTAGCAAAAATGTGGCAAGATAAATTTAAAGCCATAGCAACAGGTGAGGGCGGTATAAATGATATGTACGCACTTCGTGAAGAGCTTGGTAAAAACAACTGGGATCTAATGGGTATCTTTAGAACTGGCGCAAAATTAGATCAGCTTTCTAAAAACCTAGAAGCCATCCAAGCAAAATATGACACCATCAAAGTGCCAAATCAAAACCCAGTCATGAACACAGCATTTACCGACTATGTCGAGCTTGGCAACCTTATACTTCTTTCTCGTGCAGCATGCCTTGCAGCGCAAAATCGTCTTGAGAGTCGTGGTGCTCACACAAGAGAGGACTATCCCAAAAGAGATGATGTAAATTTCTTAAAACACAGCATAGTCACACTAAATGACGGCAAGTTGGAGCTTAGCTACAAAGACGTTGTGACAGGCATATTTTCACTTGACGGCAAGAAGCCAGAGTAAGGAGCTAGGATGAAAATTATTATCGACCGCTTTGACGGAACTAAAAAATATGAATCAACTTATGAGCTAACAAATGAAGAGATCAAAGGCAAAACTCTTTTAACAGTGCTTCTTGATATCAAACAAAAAAAGGATGCGACGTTAAATTTCACAGCATCTTGCCGCTCAGCGATATGTGGAGCGTGTGCTGTTAGAGTAAATGGTCACTCATATCTAGCCTGTGATACGAAGATGAACGAGCTTTTAGCTGAGTATGACAATACAGAGAGCATAAGAATTTCTCCACTTGGAAATTTCAAAGTGATCTCAGACCTCATGGTGGACTGGGAGCCAAGTATCGAAAATTTACGCAAGATTAGGCCTAGTATCACTGCTAAGTCAGAATTTAGCGCAGAAAAAGGCTGTAAACAAAGCCAAAAAGAGTATGAAAAAGTAGCGCTTGAATGGGACTGCATACTTTGTGGAGCGTGCGCTAGTGAGTGTAATAAACTTGAAGCTGATGCGAGCGATTATATGCAGCCATTTGTATTTGTGCATGCTTATAGAGCGGCATTTGACTCACGTAGTAAAGATCCTATGCCGCACCTAAAACCAGCTATAGATAATGGCCTTTGGATGTGCGTAAAGTGCCAAGAGTGCGCTGATCGCTGTCCAAAAGGCATAAGCGCATGTAAAGATATAACTGATCTTCGCATTATGGCTATACAAAAAGGTTTTGATGATGGCATGGGACCAGATCACGCTGAGGCATTCTTAACCGATATAGTTGATGGCTCAGGCAGACTAAATGAGATCAAGCTTGCGCTTCGCTCTGAGGGAGTGTTTAAAAATATGGGCAAAATGGATATCGCTGCAAATTTAATGCTTGCAGGCAAGATGAATCCGCTTCATATCTTTGGAGAAGAGGACATAGAAGGTCATGATGATCTAGTAAAAATGATAAATGCGGCTCGCAAAGCTGCTAGTAAGGAGTAATTATGCAAAACGAATTCGCTTTTTTTCCAGGATGCGTACTCTCTCAAGCAGCTAAAGAGGCTAAGATGTCGCTTGAGGCTATCGCTCCGATACTTGGCTGGAAGCTTCACGAGATAAAGGGCTGGAGCTGCTGTGGTGCCCAACAAGCACAAGACGTGGATCCTATCGCTACGCTTGTGGCAAATGCTAGAAACATAGCGCTTGCTGAGCAGATGAATATGCCTATGCTTACGACATGCTCAACTTGTATGCTAACTCTAACAAGAGCTAAAAGCACGCTTGATAAGGGGGCAAAGGATCGTATAAATACTTTCTTGGCTGAGGGCAATATGAAATATAATGGCTCAACCGAGATCACAAGCCTTCTTTGGGTGCTTTATCAAAACGTAGAAACACTAAGAGCAAAGGTTGTTAAGCCACTTAGTGGGCTAAAAGTAGCGCTATTTTATGGCTGCCATAGCCTAAGACCTGAAAAAGATCTTCACAACAGGGAAAGCTCAGTCAATCCAAAGAGCTTTGAAACCGTTGTAGGCGCACTTGGTGCTACTATTGTACCATTTGAGAAAAGACTTAACTGCTGCGGATTTCACGCTAGTTATCCAGCCGGCACATCTGTAAGAAAAATGTCAAGCCAGATCGTAAATAACGCCGATGAAAATGGTGCTGATGTAGTTGTTACACCATGTCCACTTTGTCAAATGCAACTTGACATCTACCAAGAGAGATATCAAGATGAGAACCACTCAAACGTGAGAAAGCCAATCATTCACCTATCTCAGCTTGTAGGTCTTGCACTTGGTCTATCTGTTGAAGATCTTGGACTTGATCTAAACATCATCGACGCTACCAAGATAGCGTAAATTTTGTCCCACGTCTTTTGGCGTGGGAAATTTAGCTTACACAATTAAATTTTTACCGTAATAAAGATAATAAATATAGGAAATTAAATTTATAGAAGCAGGTTAAAGCCCAAAATTTCTTTTGGGCTTTATAAAATTAGATAGCTTTTATCATAACTTTCGTTAATAGCTCTGAAAATTTAGCTGGATTTTCTAGGCTCATGCCTTCATTTAACCTTGCCATATCAAGAAGTAAAGGTGCGATGTCGTAAATCATAGCCTCATTTTTCTCAAGTTTTGCAAAAATTTCATGGTCAGCATTGATTTCCAAGATTGGTTTAACTTTTGGAGCATTTGCGCTTTGTCCCATTTGTTTTAGCATCTCTTGCATAGCATAATCAGGATCGTTTTTATCATAGATAAGCACCGCTGCTGAGCTTGATAGCCTTGAGCTAAGCTTGACGTCTTTGACTTCATCTTTTAAAATTTCTTTCATTTTAACAAGTGTATTTGCAACTTTACTCTCATCTACCTTTTCATCGCTTTTTATTTCGTCATTGATATCAGCGTGCGAGATAGATTTTATAGGAGTTTTGTCAAATTCATTCACCATTGGCATAACGATCGTATCTATCTCTTCATCCATGATAAGAACTTCTATATCGTTTTTCTTAAAGCTCTCAAGAAGCGGCGAATTTCTTAGCATATTTTCGTTGTTGCCGCTGATGTAGTAGATCGACTTTTGATCCTCTTTCATCGCCTCTTTGTACTCTTTTAAGCTGATAAGCCCGTCTCTTTTTGAGCTTTTAAATAGGCAAAGATCTAAAATTTGCTCTTTTTCAGCGTTAAAGCCATAAAGTCCCTCTTTTAAAACCTTGCCAAATAGTTTGTAAAATTTTATGTATTTATCGCGGTCGTTATCTTTTACTTTTGCAAGCTCGCTTAAAATTTTCTTCACGCTTTGCTCTTTGACACTTCTCATGATCGCATTTTCTTGTAAAATTTCACGGCTTACATTTAATGGCAGATCCTCGACATCAATGATACCCTTGATGAATCTTAAATATGGTGGCAAGAGTTCTTTTGCGTCATCTGTGATGAAAACTCTTTTCACATAGAGCTTCACGCCACTTTGGTAATCAACTCTAAATAGATCAAACGGCTCGGTGCTTGGCACATAAAATAGTGTCGAATACTCGATCTTACCCTCGGCCTTTGTGTGGATGTAAAGGAGCGGATCACTGCTGTCGTGTGAAATTTGCTTATAAAAGTCGTTGTAGTCTTGCTCTTTTAAGCTGGCTTTATTTAGCCTCCAAAGCGCATTTGCCTTATTTATCTGCTCATTTTTAGTCTCATAAGTGCCCTCTTTTTCGCCTTCTTTTGGAGCGACATAGCTTTGTTTATCCATAAATATAGGATAAGGAATGTGATTTGAATACTTCTTGACTATTTCTTCAATACGCCAAGAATTTGCAAACTCATCATCGTTTAAGTGCAAGATGATGTCCGTTCCAAAGCTATCTTTTTTAGCATCTTCTATCTCGTAGCTTTTTGCATCAGATGTCCATTTATAGGCTTTGTCGCTAAGTGCTCGTTTGCTTATGACCTCGATCTTGTTTGCCACCATAAATGCTGAGTAAAAGCCAACACCAAACTGACCGATTAGTGAGCTATCTTTTTTAGCATCGCCACTTAAATTTTTCATAAAGCCCTTTGTGCCGCTTCTTGCTATCGTACCTAAATTTGCTATAAGCTCGTCCTTATCCATACCGATGCCATTGTCGCTGATGGTTAAAGTCTTAGCTTTCTCATCTACTTTGATGTCGATCCTTGGAGTGTAGCTCAGACTTTTATACTTTTCATCGGTCAAGCATAGGTAGTTTAGCTTATCAAGTGCGTCGTTTGAGTTTGAGATGAGCTCTCTTAAAAATATCTCTTTATTTGAGTAAAGAGAGTGGATCATCAAATTTAAAAGGTCATTGACCTCTGTTTGAAATTCAAATTTATCTGCCATTTTTCTTTTCCTTGTTTTAAAATTTTTGGCAGATTATAACACAAAGTGATAAAAATATACTTAACCTTGATAGTATTACTATCAAGGTTTTTAAATTAAATTTTTAAAATGGTTTTAAAAAAGTTATAATTTATGAATAAAATAATAATGATAATTTATTAATTGTTATTAATTATGCATTCTTGTATAAAGTTTATTTAAAATAGTGCTATAATCAAGGCGAAAATTTTTGGAAAAAGGAGACAAAATGAATTTACGAAGCATTTTGGTAAAAGTTTCAGCAACGATTGCTATGGTTTTGGCAGTATCTATGACATGTTTTGTTGTATATACATCAAATATTTTAGAGCGCGAGATAAAAGATGGTGTGCTTACAACAGTAGAACAAAACGTCCAGCTTGCTATGAATACGGTTAAATTATTTGAAAAAGATAATGTAAGTAGTACAGAGCTAATAATGAGTGTTTTTAAAGAGATGATTGGAAAAATTTCAACTAATCACCAGATGAGCAAGACTGACAAATACGAAGCGATAGAACTAATATCTCAAAATGGTATTTTAAACAACAACTACGATATTCTAGATAAATTTAATAAAGCTACAAAAGGTGGAATTTCAACCATTTTTGCAAAATCGGGTGATAATTTTTTAAGAGTTAGTACATCGGTGACGAAGGCTGATGGTAGTAGAGCTGTTGGTACGATGATTGACAAAAACGGTCAAGCCTATAAAAATATCATGAATAAAGAGAGGTATGTAGGTGTTGTAAATTTATTTGGACGCAACTATATGAGTATTTATGATCCTATTATTGAAAATAACGAGGTAATAGGAATTTTATTTGTTGGTTATGATCCTACCGAGGGATTAAACAATATGAAAAAGACTTTTTCTGAGATGAAACTTGGTAAGCATGGATATTTTTCTCTTTACAATACTAAAACTGGAAAATTTGACTTTCATCCAACCAAGGCAAATCAAGAGCTAAGTAGTGAATTAAAAACTACTATGGATAATATTGTTAAAAAAGGAAAGGGTATTGAGCCTATTATAATTGATGGGGTTGACTGCATAGTTGCTTTTGAGTCATTTGATAAGCTAGACTGGATGGTTTTAGGTTCAGCTGTGACTGATGATTTTTTAACACCATTAAAAGTAGTTAGTAAAAATTTCATCATAGCAAGCGTCATAGTTACCTTACTTTTGATAGCTGTTTCGATGTTCTTGCTTAAGAAGATGGTTGCAAGTCCTATCGATAGACTAGGAACAAATTTAAATGCGATAACATCTGATTTTACAATTAAAATTCCTATTTATGGTAAAGACGAGATAGCTAAGATAAGTAGAGATATAAATGATTTTATTGAAAGAATAAGGGTATTAATAAGTGATACAAAGCACCTTTCAAGTGAAAATAGCTCCGTTGCGAATGAGCTTAGTTCCACATCTCTTCAGACAGGCAAACGTGTAGAAAAATCAACTGAAATAGTAGAAGAGACAAATCAAAGATGTAAAGTAATGCAAGAAAATATGAAAGAATCTTTAGCAGTAGCTCAAGCTGGCAAAGATGACCTTCAAAAAGCAAGCACACATATAAAAACGGCAACTGAAGCCATAAGATCACTATCAGCGCAGATTATTGACTCTGCTAATGTAGAAAATCAAATGGCTGATAAGATCGATCAGCTTAGCCGTGATGCCGAGCAGGTAAAATCGGTCCTTGTTGTTATCAATGATATAGCTGATCAGACAAATTTGCTTGCACTTAATGCCGCTATCGAGGCTGCAAGAGCAGGTGAGCATGGACGCGGTTTTGCCGTTGTTGCTGATGAAGTTAGACAGCTAGCTGAGAGAACTCAAAAGAGTTTAACTGAGATAAATGCTACTATTAACGTCATTGTCCAAGCGATCAATGATAGTAGCGAGCAAATGGGTATCAACTCTAAACAGATCCAAGAGCTAACTCACGTGGCAAGCGACGTTGAAAAAACTATAAATGTTATGAGTGAGACGATGAATAACGCCATAGCAATGTCTGATAAGACTATGCAAGACTACATCGCAACTGGCAAAAATGTAAATGAAATCATGGAAGGCATCTCAAATATCAACCAAATTTCATCTGAAAATGCTAGAAGTGTCGAAGAGATAGCTTCAGCAGCAGAACATCTAAACAAGATGACAGATGCATTAAATTCAAAACTTAGTGTCTTTAGAACTTAAGAACTTATCTACAAAACTAATATTTTTAGGTCTAGCTCTCTGCTAGACCTTTTTAAATTTATTGATAAAAATTTCTAGTGTATAAAGTCAAATTTTTATAGATAATGATATAGAGTAGGGGCTTTGCAAATTTGCAAAACTAAATTTATTTTCTATTTTCGTCTAGGACTTTTTGCATACTCTCTCTAGTCGCCTCTAGCCAGTTGTCTTTTGAAGTATCGACTAAATCAAGACAAAAGAGCTTGATATCTGCTTTTTTAAAGCTAAATTCTTTTACTTTCATCGCATCGCTTCCTACAATAACGATAGGCTGAACTTTTAAATTTAGCTTTTCAACTAGCATCTTTGCGCCACCTTTAAAAGGCAAAAGCTTATTGGTTTGAGATCTAGTTCCTTCGGGAAATATAGCTAAGACGCGACCATTTTCAACCCTATCTTTTGCTTCGCTTAAAAGCTTTATAAGTGAGTGTTTATTTTCACGCTCAACCGCTATCATTTTTGGCAAGCTTAAAATTTTACCAATTATAGGAATTTTACCGATCTGTGCCTTTGCGATCCAGCAAACATTTTTTGGGTGTAGCTCTTCGATGACAATGATATCAAGCATACTTTGATGGTTTATGAGTAAGATATTTGCCTCATCACTAAAATTACCTATCACTTCAAGTTTATATCCACCAAAAAACCTTTGTGATCTTCCCCAAAATTTTCTTATGGCTCTATTTTTGTCATTAAATAGCCACATAAAAAAGACGACTAGAACAACGCTGATAACAAACTCAATAGCAAAAAATAAAGCTCTAATTTTTGACAAGATTATCCTTTTTTACCCAGCCAATCTTACCATCAGTAAATAAAATTTTTGAGTAGTCGTCTTTTGTATCTAAAATTTCAACATTTTCATTTTTACGAGATGTGTAAAAAACAGTTGAATTTTTAGTTGGAAGGATAGTGACACTCACATCTGGCTTAAGCACTGCTTTGCCAAAAGGGTTGTAGGTGTAAATTCCAAGTGCTATAAAAATGGCTGCTACGAAAAAGTAGCTAAGCCTTCTGCGCCAAATAGCTAATAATATAAAAATTACCGCACAAGAGTAGATCATGGCATCTTTATAGGTGCTAAACTCGCTTTGTTTTGGGTTTAGTCCGATCTGTGTGCTGACATCGTCATCTTCGACACTCACTGGCAAAGAAAAGCTTTCAAATTTAGCCTTTTTTAGGTTGTAGTAGTTAAAGTCAAGCGATTTTTTATTTGGCTTAAATACTGCAAAATAATATGCGCTTTGTGAGTTAAAGTCGCCATTTATCGTATCTACGCCTTGCTTTAGGATTGTTTTATTTTCTATATTAAAAGCACTTAGATCTACGTTGTTACCATAAATTTCTACAACCATGATATTGTTTATATCATCAAATTTTGTTGTCTTAAATTTCTTAACTTCAAGATTATCAGCCACGATGTGGTTGTAGTTCTCATCATTTCTAAGCTCTTTTAGCTTTGGTAAAAAGATATTTATACTTGAGCTTTGATAGTTTTCGCCATTTCTTTTTAGGGTTAAGCTAACTTTTAAAGTCTTTGCATCAATGCTTGTTGCCTCAAGATAAAAAGTACCTACATATTTGTTGTCTTCGCTTTTTACCCATTGAAAATTTTTCTTATTTAGCCATTTGATATTTGTTTCATCAAGCTGTGTCTCAAACTCAAACTCAAAATCATTTTGTGTATCAGCCACTATCTCAACACTAAAAATTTCTCCTATAACAACATTTTTTGGTACATTTGTGGCTTTTAAAAGAAGCTCTTTTACTTTGATCTTGTCATATACTTGATTGTCTGGGACACTAATATCTGGCTCATTTGTTGGCACGATGTTTCGCATCTGCTCTGGAGTGATACGCTCTGGCTGTGGTGATACAAATTTTCTTGAAAAATCTTGTTCTTTTGGCGGTTTTTGAGTTTTTGGATTTGAAGTAGGGCTATTTACAAATTTATCCTCCCTAGCTTCGTCCATCATGTCAAAAACGCTTACTTCGTCGGTATTTATAGCAAATAAATTTAGTACGAGTAGGGAAATAAAAAGAAAATGTTTTACCAAACTAGACCTTTTAGCATCTTCATACCATCATCTGTACCTAAAATTTTCTCACAAGCACGCTCAGGATGAGGCATAAGACCAAAAATCCTTTTGTTCTCATCGCAAATTCCAGCTATATTGTCGACTGAGCCGTTTGGATTTATTTCGTTGCCTTTAGCATCACAGTATTTTAGTAGTACTTGATCGTTGTCATAAAGGCTTTTTAGAGTGTTTTCATCAGTATAATAGTTGCCCTCGCCATGAGCGATAGGGATATTAACCACTTCATTTTTGGCTAAATTTGCTAAGAATTTATTGTTATTTGAGATTACCTTTAGGTGGTGATATTTTGAAACGAAATTTAAATTTTCATTTCTTCTCATTGCACCCTTTAAGAGCCCAAGCTCAAGCAGCATCTGAAAACCATTGCAAATTCCTAAGATATAGCCGCCTTTTTTTGCATGCTCTTTTACAGCCTGCATCGCTGGGCTAAATTTAGCTATCGCAGCTGTTCTTAGATAATCTCCATAGCTAAAACCGCCTGGAAGTACGACTAGATCAGTATCAATCTTATCTTCTTTGTGCCAAATGATCTGTGTTTGGCATCCAAGTAATTTAAATGCGTGAGCTGTGTCTTCTTCGCAGTTTGTGCCAGGAAAAAGTATTATCGCTACTTTCATAGTACGATCTCATAGTCTTCGATGACGGTATTTGCTAAAAGCTCTTCACACATCACTTTTAGCTGCTCATTTGCTTTAGCTTTATCGTTCTCGTTGATATCTAAAACGATTTGTTTGCCTATTCTGACATTCGATACACCGCTAAATCCAAGTGAATTTAGCGCGTGTTCCGCTGCCTTACCAGCAGGGTCAAGGACCCCACTTCTTAATGCTATATTTACAACAGCTTTCATTTTTGTCCTTAAGAGAGAATTCTTCTTAAAACTTCTTCGTAAGCGACTTTTACGCTACCAAGGTCTTGTCTAAATCTATCTTTGTCAAGTTTTTCATTGGTTTTAGCATCCCAGAATCTACAACTATCAGGGCTTATCTCATCAGCTAAAATGATATTGCCGTCTTTGTCGATACCAAATTCTATTTTAAAATCAACTAGTTTTAGATCTCTTTCGGCAAAAAATTTAAATAATATAGAGTTAATCTCTCTTGCTGTATGTCTTAGAGTTTGAAGATCTTTTTCGCTCTTTACTAATCCCATGATAATACAGTGCTCATCTGTTACTAATGGATCGTGCAAATCATCGTTTTTGTAGTAAAACTCAACGAGAGTAAAAGGTAAAACTGTGCCTTCTTTTATACCAAGTCTTTTGCTTAGTGAGCCAGTTGCGATATTTCTCACAACAACTTCAAGAGGTATGATCTCGCATTTTTTGACTACTTGTTCAGTGTCGCTAATAGTCTCAACTAGGTCAGTCACGATGCCTTTACTCTCCAAAAGCTTAAAAAGCTGTGTTGAAATTTTATTATTTAATGCGCCTTTACCAGCTTCGTTGCCTCTTTTTTGAGCATCAAATGCTGTTAGATCGTCTTTAAATTCAGCCACAAGCAGATTTGCATCGTCTGTGGCATACATTTTTTTACCTTTTCCCTCGTAAATAAGTTCTCTTTTTTGCATGGAGATCTCCTTCTAATTTATTGTTTTATTTTTAAAATTTTGATCGTATCAATCGCTGTTTTTAATTGAATATCTTCATCGACTTTTTTTTGCGTGATTATCTTTTTATCATCTTTTGCTTCAGTTTTATTGCCCTCGCTTGTAGGATTTATCTTGTTTAGCTCGCTTTTTAGGTGCGCTTTTAGCTCACTCTCTTTGATGCTAAATGCACTGTCGTCACTTTGTGGCACTTTACCAGGATGCACGACTACATCAGGTGTTACGCCAACTGCTTGGATAGTTCTGCCACTTGGCAAATAGTATCTTGCGATAGTTAGTCTTAGTGCTTCGGTGTCATCTATCGGAAGGATTACTTGAACACTTCCTTTGCCAAAGGTATTTTCGCCAATTATTACAGCACGTTTATGATCTTGAAGTGAGCCGCTTACGATCTCGCTAGCACTAGCACTTCCGCCATTTACTAGTGCAACAAGTGGTAGTTTTGAAAGAGTTTTACTCGCACTTGCTTTATACTCTACATTTTCAGATGCGTCGCGACCTTTTTGAGAGACGATGACGCCGTTATCTACAAAAAGATCCACTAGATCGACAGCTTGATTTAAAAGTCCGCCAGGATTATTTCTAAGATCAAGTATGATGCCACTTGCTTTTGGATATTCTTTGATTGCTTCTTTTACCTTTGTAACGACGTTTTTGTCAAAATTTGTGACGCGTATATAAAGGATGTTATCATTTTCTATCATTTTTGCATAGACAGACTCAACCTTTATAAGATCTCTTATGATCTTTACGTCAAATGGTTTTTGCTCGCCTTTTCGCAAAATTGTGATAGTTATTGGAGTTTTTGGCTTGCCGCGCATTTTATTTACAGCTTCATCTATCGTTGTGCCGATAGTTGAGTTGCCATCGATCCTTAAAATGATATCGCCTGATTTTATGCCTGCTTTATCAGCCGGGGTATCTTCTATCGGTGAGATAACGGTTAGTGCGCTATCTTTCATACCAACTGTTATACCAAGGCCACCAAATTCTCCGCTTGTTTGCACCTGCATATCTTTGTAAGCTTTTTCATTTAAAAAACTTGAATGAGCATCTAAATTTTGCATTAACCCTGCTATGGCTTTATCAATGATCTCTTTAAATTTAATGTCATCAACATAGTATTTTTCAACGGTTGAAATTGTTTTTGTAAGCTTTGAAAGTGCTTCAAGCTTCGCACTTGCTTCGTCTTCACCCTTTGCAAAAAGTGCATTCACTGCTACGCTTGAGATAAGCAAAGCACCTGTAATTTTTAGTGCAAAAAATCTACTAAATTTATTCAAAATTTCTCCTATAATTTTTGGCTCAATTCTATTAGCTTTTGGCTAAAAAAAGTATAAATTTAAGCTTATATTTTTGCTTTTGGATAGTTTTTGATACAAATTTATGACAGCAAATTTTAGCAATTAAATAAAAAGAGTGACAAGCATTATAAAAATACTTGACAATACAAGACTAAAGTTATATAATGGCGACCATATAAAATAATACAAGGAGATTTAATGGCTGATATAACAGAAAATTTAACAGCTCAGATGCAAGAAACTCTTGAAAAAGGTATTAGTTTAGCGATATTCTCTAAAAACCCACAAGTTGTTCCGCTTCATATTTTTTGGGCTTTGCTTGCAGATAGCAATTCCATTTTAAACCAAGTGTTTAATAAAATGAATGTAAGTAAAGACGCTGTCGAGCTTGAAGTAAAAAGTAAAATTTCTTCACTTCCAAGTAGCTCAAATGTTACAAAAGATAACGTTTCAGTTTCAAGAGAGCTTATAAATTCTCTCGAAAATGCAAAAGCGTTGATGGTAAGCATGGGCGATAGCTACATAGCTGTTGATACATGGATCATCTCGGCTCTTGAGCTTAGTGAGATCAAACAAATTTTAAGCAAATTTTGCGACATTTTGGAGATCAAAAAGAACCTTGAGAGCATAAGAGGTGGTAAAAAGATAGATAGCCAAACTGGCGATGATACTCTTGATAGCTTAGAGAAATTTGGTATCGACCTCACGCAAAAAGCGCTAAATAAAGAGCTTGATCCAGTCATCGGCCGTGATGAAGAGATCACTAGAATGATGCAAATTTTAATAAGAAAGAGCAAAAATAACCCTATATTATTAGGTGAGCCAGGTGTTGGTAAAACAGCTATCGTTGAGGGTCTAGCTCAAAAGATAGTGGCTCGCGATGTGCCAACAAGTCTTGCAAACAAGCGTGTTATCGCGCTTGATATGAGTGCAGTTGTAGCTGGCGCAAAGTATAGAGGCGAGTTTGAAGATAGGTTAAAAGCTGTCATTGACGAGGTCAAAAAAGCTGGCAACATCATACTTTTTATAGATGAAATTCACACCATCGTTGGAGCTGGTGCGAGCGAGGGTGGAATGGACGCTGCAAATATCCTAAAACCAGCTCTTGCGCGTGGCGAGCTTCACGCTGTTGGTGCGACAACATTGAAAGAGTATAGAAAATACTTTGAAAAAGACGCAGCACTTCAAAGACGTTTTCAACCAATAGACGTCAAAGAGCCAAGTGTAAATGAGGCACTTCAAATTTTGCGTGGTATAAAAGAGCGTCTTGAAGTTCATCACGGCATCACGATAACTGATAGTGCGCTAGTTGCCGCAGCAAGGCTAAGTGATCGCTACATCGCAAACCGCTTCTTGCCAGATAAGGCGATAGATCTTATCGACGAGGCAGCAGCTGAGCTTAAGATGCAAATAGAGAGCGAACCATACGAGCTTTCAAAGATAAAACGCGAGGTCGTAACGCTTCAAGTAGAAAAAGAAGCTCTAAAGATGGAGGATGCGGACAAAAACAAAGAAAGACTTGGCGAGATCGAAAAAGAGATCGCTGATCTAAACGAGAAAAAGCTAGCGCTTGATACTAAATTTGAAAACGAAAAGGCCGTTTTTGGCGGAATTTCAAAAGCGACAAAAGAGATCGATAGCTTAAAATCACAAGCTGAGATAGCAAAAAGAAATGGCGATCTTCAAAAGGCTGCCGAGATAGAATACGGCAAGATAGCAGACGCCAAAAAGCACAAACACGAGCTTGTAGAAAAATGGGAGCACATGAAAAAAGAGGGCGTGCTTCTTAAAAATCAAGTCGATGAAGAGCTTGTGGCTGAAATTTTGAGCAAATGGACCGGAATTTCAGTTAAAAAGATGCTAACAAGTGAAAAAGAGAAATATTTGCACATCGAAGAGCATCTAAGAGAGAGCGTTGTCGGTCAAGATGACGCACTACACGCACTTGCACGTGCTGTTAAGAGAAACAAAGCAGGGCTAAATGAGGGTCAAAGACCGATTGGTTCGTTTTTATTTCTTGGACCAACAGGCGTTGGCAAAACTCAGTCTGCTAAGGCTTTGGCTAAATTCTTATTTGACGACGAGAAGGCACTTATCCGCTTTGATATGAGCGAATATATGGAAAAACACAGCGTGAGCAGGCTTCTTGGTGCGCCTCCAGGATATGTAGGCTACGATGAAGGCGGTCAGCTAACAGAGGCAGTTCGCAGAAGACCATACTCAGTAATACTTTTTGACGAGGTTGAAAAGGCTCACAAGGACGTATTTAACATACTTCTTGGCATACTTGATGATGGGCGAGCGACTGATAATAAGGGTGTAACGGTTGATTTTAAAAACACGATCATCATTTTAACTTCAAACATCGCTTCAAATTTCATAATGGAGCTAAAGGGCGAAGACCGCGATGTAGCTGTTAAAAACGAGCTTAAAAACTACTTTAAACCTGAGTTTTTAAATAGACTTGATGACACTATCATCTTTAATCCTTTGAATGAAGAGGGTCTAATCTCTATCGTCGAGATCATGTTTAAAGAGCTTGAAAAAACTCTTCACAACCGCGGTATCAAAGCAGTTTTAAGCGAAGAGGCTAAGAAATTTATTGCAAAAGCTGGCTTTGACATAGTTTATGGCGCAAGACCTCTTAGAAGAGCGCTTTATGAGCTAGTTGAAGACAAGATCGCTGATATGATCTTAAAAGATGAGCTTGAAAGTGGCGATGAGATCACCATTGATAGCGATAGCGAGAAGATCATCATTAAGAAAAAATAACTTCAAATTTACTTGGCAGGTTGGATCAACTTGCCAAGCTTTCATATAAATTTATACAAAAAATATCTAGAAATAGGGCGATTTTGCAATCCAAAAATATGCCTAAACGCCTAAAAATTTAGCAAGGGCAAAATAAAATATAGCCGATGAGATAGCAGCTGCAGGAAGCGTGATGAGCCAAGCTAGGATGATAGGTCTTACCATTTTCCAGTTTGCATTTTTATTTACGATGCCGATACCTAAAACCGCACCTATTAGGATATGAGTTGAGCTAACTGGTATGCCAAGCTTTGTGGCTAGAAGTATGACGATACTTGAGGCAAGCTCGGCGCTAAAGCCAGTTGTCGGTAAAATTTCAGCTAGTTTTGAGCCGATGGTGGTGATGACCTCTTTGCCTAAAAACCAAAGTCCAACGACAAGCGAGATACCAAAGGTTACCATTGCGATACTAGGTATGGGCGAGCTTTCATTTATAGAGCCAGTCTTTAGCACATCAAGCACAGCTGCAAATGGTCCAACTGCATTTGCGATATCGTTTGCACCATGTGAAAATGCAAAAGATGAAGCGGTAAAAATTTGAAACCATGAGAAAATTCTATTGATGCTCTTTTCGCTATCGTTTTTACTCATGACGTTTATGATAGCAAGGCTTGCAAGATACGCTAGGGCACCGATAACAAAGATGATCCAGACTGTTTGGATGATGCTAAAGGCTAAATTTATATGCTCAAGCCCTTTAAAAAGCATCATTGATGAGATGACCATTGCGGCAAATCCAGCGATGATCGGGATGTGTTTTTTCATCGCTTTAAAGGTATCTATCTCTTTTTCGCTATCTTTCATGATGCGAATTTTTGAGCGGTATTCGCTGTATTCAGTGGTTTCAATCTCGTCCTCATCGATAACTGCGATCTTTGAAAGAGTGGCTATCTGCTCCTCAGCTGGCTTTGTTTTAAGCGCTTTTATGAAGCTTTCTTTATAGGCTTTTCTCTCAGCTTTTAACGCTTTTAAATTTGTCTTTAGCTCGTGCGTTGGCTCGATTATTTTGCTATTTACATAGCCAAATATAATGTAAGACATCACGCCGCCAAGCAGTGGCGAGATGACCCAGCTAACGGCGATCCTGCCGATCTCGCCCCAAGAGACCATATTAAATGGCTCAGGGTCTTTTATCATAAATCCCATAGCAAGTCCTGCGCCAACGATACCGCCAACTATCGAGTGAGTGGTCGAGACTGGTAGACCTTTTTTGGACGCGTAAAATAGCCAAAGGCCTGAGCTAAGAAGGGCTGAGATCATGATGATGACAAATTTCATCGGGTTTAGATCGCTTGGAAATTTCACGATCTCGTTTCTAATCGTATTTGTAACCTCTGATCCTGCAAATATCGCACCGCTAAGCTCAAAAATAGCTGCGATGATGAGAGCTTGCTTAAGCGTAAGAGTCTTAGCGCCAACGCTTGTGCCAAAGCTATTTGCAACGTCATTTCCACCGATATTAAAAGCCATAAAAAGACCAAACATGCCAGCGATCAAGAATAAAAAGTAGTTATTTGTCGGGATGTACTGATAGCCCCAAACGAAAAATCCAACGCTACAAATTGCAAAAATAACAAATGCTAATAAGTTATCTCGAAGCAATCAAGCCCCCTTATAAGGTTTTTGATAGGGATTATATCTTGAAAAATATTAAAGTTTTTAGAATTTTTCAACTTTAAATGATACTAAATTATCATATGTTAGAATCTACAAAAATTTTTAAGGATAAATTTTGGTTATAGCGATCGATCTTGGCTCAAACACATTTCGCGTAGCACTTGTCAAAAAAGAACAAAATGGCTTTAGTAATGAGCAAATTTATGAAAAGATAGTAGGAGCTGCAAGGGGTTTAAATGAAAGTGGTAAGATAGCAGATGAGTCTAAAAATAGGCTCTTTGAAGCGATAACAGAGGCTAAAAATAAATTTGACTTTGATAAATTTAAATGCGCAGCAGTCGCGACTGAGGCTTTTAGGGTGGCATCAAATAGCGGAAAAATTTTTAGCGAGATAAGAGAGAAATTTGGCATAAATTTTCATATCATCAGTGGCAAAGCAGAAGCAAAACTTACATTTTTGGGTGTTCAAAATGCTTTTAAAAAGCTTAGAATAAATGAAAATTTTAGCGTCATTGACATCGGTGGAGCAAGCTCAGAGATCGGTGAAGATGGAAATTTCATGAGCTTTAAATTTGGCATTATTACATTTTTTGAGAAATTTAAAACGCTTGATTTAATGCAAGAAAATGCAAAAATTTATACAAAAGATGCAAAAGAATTTTTAAATAGCTTAAGAAATAGATTTATCGTGCTGACTTCTGGCGTACCAACTACTATCGCAGCGTTACGACTTGGACTTAACTACGAGAACTATGATCCAAAAAAAGTAAGTGGATTTGAGCTTAAAAATGACGATCTTGCCTGGTTTATGGATGAGCTTTTAAAGATGGATGATATAAGCGCTGACGTAGCGGTTGGAAGAAACAGAAAGTATCCACTCATCGCTGGAACCTTACTTTTAGAGGAGCTTCTAGGCGAGCAAGAAGCAAAATTTTTAGTTATAGATGATGGGCTTAGAGAGGGTGTTGGGGTGGCCTATCTGCAAGGAAAATTTCAAGAAATTATCACAAATTTTTAGTTAATATTTCAAAAATTTAAAGGAGAGGAAATGAGTATAAGAGAGCAAATTTTAGCTGATATAAAAGAGGCTATGAAGGCAAAAGATGAGTTTAAAAGAGACACTTTAAGAACGCTAAATGCAACACTTAAACAAGTTGAAGTCGATCAAAGGATCGAAATGACTGATGAAGTGGTACTCCCACTGCTTCAAAAGGAGATCAAAAAGAGGGCTGACTCGGTTGAGCTTTATATAAAAGGTGCTAGAGAGGATTTGGCTAAAAAAGAGCAGGGCGAGATTGAGCTTATTAAGGCATATTTGCCAGTACAACTAAGTGATGAAGAGCTTAAAGAGAAAATAAAAAAGATTATTGAAAGAGCTGGTAAAAATTTAGGCGCTGTAATGAAAATGGCAAAAGATGAGATCGGAGCAAGTGCTGAAGCAAAACGCATAACTATGATCGCAAAAGAGCTTTTGGCTTAAAATATACAATCTTATAAAACTTTTAATTTTGAAAACTTACTTCTAAATGTGTAAGTTTTCAAAAAATCAAATACGACTTTCATTTTAAAAAGATAATTTTAAAAGCATAATACTTATTATGAATATTGTTAAAAGGTAAAATACAAGCTTTTTTATATATTTGTATTGAAAACTATAATTTTCAAATTATTATTTTAATTTTCTTGTTTTTTCTTTTAAATAAATTTAAATATTGATTTATAGGCTTATTTTGGATTTTATCTTTTGTATGATTTAATTTATCCATTAAATTTGATGTAAAAATATTTGTAAAAAATCAGTTAAAATTTACAATTTTTAAAAATAATAGATTTTTGTTGTAGTTTAAAAATTTAAGCGATTGTGGTAGAAAATTTAGCTAACCTATTTTTTAAATTTAACTAAAGAAAGAATATACGGACATTCAGTGTATATTCTTTAGTATAAAGATTGGTGAGTCTAAAATTTCTAGCATATCTTCTCATAAATGAGAGAAATTTCACAACTTTTTTTGCTTGTTTTAGTTTTATCTGCGCTAAACTCGTTTGTCTCATAGCTCCAAACTAAGAAATTTACCTACTAAATTTACCAGCCATGGCTTTGTAGATATTTAGCTCGTCTTGTAAAAGCGTGTATTTTGCTTTTAATAGCCCTATTTTAGCCTCTAGCTCGCTGTTTTTAGCCTCCAAAAACTGCTTTAGCTCGACTTTGCCGTAGGAGTATTTTAGCTCGTAAATTTTTGAAATTTCCTCATAGTTTTTTATCTGCTCTTGATAGTTTATAAGCAGCGCTTCGTCGTTTAGATAGCCTTTGTAAAATGCGTCTATTTCGTTTAATGCGCTATTTAGAGTGCTTATGTAGTTTAGTTTTGCAAGCTCGAAATTTGCCTCACTTACTTTTAAATTTGACTTTAGTTTAGAGTAGTTTAAAAACGGTAAATTTAAAGCGATGTTGCCATTTAGAAATTTAAGATTAAACGCTTCGTCTTTTTTGTCGGTACTGCTTTTGAGGCTAGCTCCTAGCGTGATGCTTGGATAAAACTCTTTTTGACTAGCTTTATAGTTTAGGATGCCCGCTTCTATGCGGTAAATAGCCGCTCTTAGGTCCGGGCGATTTGCTATGGCGCTTGTTGGCACATCTAGATCAACGCCCACACTTTTTACAGGGCTTAGCGTGAGGCCTTCAAATTTAAGCTCAAATTCTGGCCTCTCATTTAGCAAAATCCTAAGCGTTTTTTTAGCGCTCACTAGCTCTTTTTTAGCACTTTCTATCTTATTTTGAGCGCTTAAAAGCTGCGAGTTTATCTGTTTTAGGCTTAACGCTTCCTCTTTGCCAAGCTCAAATTTAAGCCCGACTATCTCATTTAGCTTGTTATAAATTTCTAAAATTTGCTCATAAGTTTTTATGCTCTCGTTTAGATATAAAATTTGAAAATAAGCGTCTGTTACGGAGTTTATTACGCTTAGCTTACTAGCTTCCAGATCAAATTTAGTTGCCCTTGCTTCAAACATCGCTGCATCTTTGCTATTTGCTAGCTTTTGCCAAAGATCAAGCTCATAGCTAAGCCCTATGTTTGAGCTAAAATTTCTACTAGAGGCGCCACCCTCTTTTATATTTTTGTTGCTTGATGCCTCAATGCCAGCGTTAAAGCTTGGGATGAGATTTGCCTCCAAAATTCCAGCTTGAGCGAGTGCTTTATTTATATTTATCGCAGCTTTTGCAAGGTCGGTGTTGTTTTTAAGCGCAAGCTCTACAAGCTCATCAAGGTAGCTTTGATGATACTCTTTCCACCAAGAAGTGTTTAAATTTAGCTCCTGGCTGGCGTTATCTTCAAGTAAAATTTGTTTGTAGTTTTCGTCTATATTTTTAACAGCGCAGCCGCTTAAAACAAGTACTAAAGCTAAGCTTAAAAATTTCATATTACTCCCTTGAAAGCGCATCTATTGGATTTAGTTTTGAGGCATTTTTGGCAGGCATGTAGCCAAAAATGATGCCAATGGCCATCGACGTGACAAGCGCAAGCACGATCGAGCCATTTGAAAAGATCATGCTAAAGCCATCTAAAAAGTTGTTAAAGATGTAGCCGATCGCGTAAGAAAAGGCTATACCGATAGCTCCGCCAATTAAGCAAAGTAGCACCGCCTCTATCAAAAACTGCTGCAAGATGTTGCTCTGCCTAGCTCCGATCGCCATTTTGATGCCTATCTCTTTGGTGCGCTCTGTAACTGAAACTAGCATGATGTTCATCACGCCTATGCCACCAACTACTAGTGAAACTACAGCGATACTTGATATTAGAAGGCGCATTGTGGAGATGGTCTCTTCGATAGTTTGCTTGATGCTATCAGAATTTCTAGTAAAGAAGTCTTTTTTTCCGTGTTTTATCGTTAAAAGATCAGTTAGGCTCTTTTCTGCAATTTGAGCATTTACGCTT
This sequence comes from Campylobacter concisus, assembly GCF_002165785.1. GTDB lineage: Bacteria > Campylobacterota > Campylobacteria > Campylobacterales > Campylobacteraceae > Campylobacter_A > Campylobacter_A concisus_W. The sequence continues at coordinate 29,073 of NZ_NDYO01000005.1, read as the reverse complement.
TCATTTACTTTTACGGTTATTGAGCTAATAAATTTATCGCCCGTTATCTTATTTATCACAGTCGTATATGGAGCATAAATTTTAAGCGAGCTAGCATCGCCGACTTTAAATTCATCTTTTTGTAAAACACCTATAATGCGAAGTGGTTTTTTATTAAAAAGAATGATCTTACCGATCGGATCTTCGTTTTTAAATATACTATTTTTGGTATTTTGGTCTATTAGTGTGACAGAATCTGAGTTTAAAACCTCGTCCTCATCGTAAATTCTTCCCTTTTCTAGTTTTAGTCCATTTACATCAAAGCTCCCTACTCCACCGCCCTTTAGTGTCGCTGTTAAGGAGATATTTTCATACGTTAGTACGCCTGAAGTGCTTGTGTTTGGAGTGACTGAGTCCAGAAATGACTGTTTTGAGAGCATATTTGCGTCACTTATAGAGAGCGTTTTTACCCTGCCCGAGAGCATATCGCCAAAGCCTTTTCCTGGCATTATGTCGATCGTATTTGTGCCGATCTTTCTGATACCAGCTAAAATTTGCTCCTGTGAGCCTTTGCCAAGAGCTACAACGCTAATGACTGCAGTGATGCCAATGATAATACCAAGCATAGTAAGAAGCGATCTTAATTTATGAGCCAGCATCGCATTTACCGACATTTTAAAGCTTTCAATTAGCTGATCTTTATAGTAGGTAAATTTACTTTTTTCTGGCTGGCTCTGCTTTGTCGCCTCGTAAATTTCGCTACTTTTGACATTGTCGCTTACGATGTTGCCATCTTTTATCTCGATTACACGACTAGCATACTCGGCGATCTTTGGATCGTGTGTGACGATGATGATGGTGTGACCTTTTTTGTAAAGATCAACTAAAATTTCCATCACTCTTAGCCCACTTTTGCTATCAAGCGCACCTGTTGGCTCGTCAGCTAAGATGATCTCGCCGCCATTCATCAGCGCCCTTGCTATGGAGACCCTTTGCTGTTGTCCGCCTGAGAGTTTATTTGGTAAATTTTTAGCCTTTTCGCTAAGGCCAAGAGAGTCTAAGATCTCCATCCCTCTTTTCTCTCGGTCGCTCTTGTTTGCCCCTGCGTAAATGCTAGGAAGTGCGACGTTTTCAAGGGCGTTCATTGTGCTAAGAAGGTTATATCTTTGAAATATAAAGCCAAATTTATCTCGCCTAAGCTTAGCAAGTGCGTCGCTATCAAATTTTGATATATCTTTGCCATCTAGCAGGTACTGCCCGCCACTTGGGCTATCAAGGCAACCAAGGATGTTCATCAGGGTTGATTTGCCAGAGCCAGACTGACCGATAATGGCTATAAATTCGCCCTTTTTTATCTCTAAATTTATGCCATGAAGAATTTCTATTTCATTCTCACCTAGCTTAAAGCTTTTTGTGATATTTTTTAGACTTATCACTTAAAACTTCTTATTTTCTTTTTCGATCATCTTGGCTATTTCGCTTGCTGAGCCTTGTGATGTGATGATCTCGTCGCCATCGTTCACACCGCTAATGATCTGCGTATCGAGGTTGTCTTTTATGCCGGTTTTGACCGCTGTTTTTACCGCTTTGCCATCTTTTAAAACATAGACAAACGTGCCGTTTTCATCTCTTTTAATGCCGATGCTTGGTACGATGATAGCGTCCTTTACGTTTGCTATTAAAAGCTCATTTTGCGTGGTCATGCCTATTCTTAAAATTTTATCTTTATTTTCAACTATGCTTTGCGCGTAATAATAAACAGCTGAGTTGCTTGAAGTGCTTGAGCTTGTGGATTTGCTACTACTGCTAGAGCCGTAGCTACCATCGCTTAATGTCGTTAAGCCAGGGTCGATTGAGCTAACCGTCGTTTGAAATTTTTTTGTTGGCTCAGAGAGGATCGAGTACTCAACTGGCGTGCCGACTTTTATCTTTGTGATGTCGCCCTCAGCTATTTGCATCTTCATCTTGACATAGCTAAGATCTGCGATCTTTACGATAGTTGGCGTAGTTTGATTGGCATTTACGGTCTGTCCCTCTTCGACCTGCACGCTTACTATTATGCCATCTCTTGGGGCGGTGATCTTTGTGTAGCCTAAATTTATCTTAGCAGTACTTAGCTCGATATTTGTCTGCTTGATCTGAGCCTCGAGCTCCTTTATCTTGGCACTATTTGTGCTAAAAGTGTTTTTTGCGCTTTCAAATTCTTGTTTTGAAGTGGCGTTTTTGGCAAAAAGTGCATTTTCTCTATCAAACTGCGTTTTTGCAATGTCTAGAGCCACTTTTGCGCTTTTAAGCTGAGCTTTGTAGATGGCTAGCTGGGCTTCTTTATTATCAATGCTATTTTGCTGGGTCGAACTATCTATACTTGCTATCATATCGCCCTTTTTTACCTGATCTCCAAGCTTAACGTATAGCTTTTTTATCTGACCGCTCACCTGTGCGCCCACATCAACTAGCTCGGTAGCGAAAATTTCTCCAGTGGCATCGACCTTTTTGTTAAATGATCCTCTTTTTGCCTTTTTGGTGATAAACTCCACCTTTTCATCTTTTACCTTAAAAAATTTATCGTAGATAAAATATCCACCGACGCCTAAAATAAGCAGGATTATTAAAATTTTAGATTTTTTCATCGCTTCTCTTTGTAAAAAATTGGTAAATTCTACTTCACAAGAGTAAACACTCTTTAAGCTTCCTCTTTTGCCATGCCAGCCTCTATCAAAAACCTACTTGGTTGGTAGGTCACCTTCTTTATCTTGTCGTATTTTGCGTAGCTAAGATAGAGCTCGTCTTTTGCCCTAGTAACTGCGACATAAAAGAGCCGCCTCTCTTCTTCTAGGCTGCCTCCCATGGACATTAGCTTTAAATTTGGAAAGCGGTTTTGCGCGAGATCGACTATGAAAACTTGGTCAAACTCAAGCCCCTTGCTCGCATGCACGCTGAGCAAGCTAACGCCCTGCCCTTCGCTCATTTCGTTGCTTCCAAGGGCTAAGAAGTTATAAAATTTACTGATATCTTGATATTTTTTAGCTAGCTCGCTTAGCACCACACTCTTTGCCATTATGCGCTCTTTGACCTCTTCTTTTAGGGCAAGATCGACATTGCCGTTTTTTAGAGTTGCTCTTTTTGTGCTGATGTTTTCAACTATGAGCGAGTAAATTTTGCTAGTTTTTATCTCATTTATCATCGTGGCTGGCTTTGAGATATTTCTCATGCCTCTTAAAAAGCTGTAAATTTCATATAAAAACTGCGCTCCACTCTCGCTTAGCTTTTGTAGTTTTAGCACAGGATGACCTAGAAATTTATCGCTAAAGCCAAGCTTGGAAAACCTTGAAATCTCGGCAAATTCGTCAAGATCGTCAAAAAGGCCAAGCTGGTAGTTTCGCCTTTTGTTTGATGAGATATTTACGCTTTCATCTGGCTCGACTATCCCTTTTATCAAATTTCCATGCCCAAGCTTAAGAAGTGCATCAAAAATTTCTTTGCTAACTGCGCTTCCAACGCCCTTTGCGTATTCGCAGATGTGGATAAATGCCATTATATCTTTTGGATTGACATAAATTCCCATGATGTCGATGAGCGCCTTGATCTCACGGCTCTCAAAGAAGCTCACCCCGCCCTTTCGCTTTGAGCCAATACCTCGCTCTTTTAGTGCGACCTCGATGCCATCAGCTGATGAGTTATTTCTAAAAATTATGGCGATATTTTCTCTATTAAATGGCGAGAGCGAGATGATATCAGCGATGTTTTGATACTGATCAAAAAGCTCATTATAGACAAGCAGCCTTGGGGGCTTGAAATTTCCCTCGCGACTAACTGTAAGGTGCTTTTCATAAAGCCTTGGGTTGTTGTTTATCACCTTGTTTGCAAGGGCAAGTATGCTTGAACTTGAGCGGTAATTTACATTTAAAGCGTAGATATTTGCGTTTGGGAAGCGATCTTTAAATGAACCAATGATCTCGATATTTGCGCCGTTAAATGCGTAGATACTCTGGTCAAAATCGCCCACGCAAAAGAGGCTCTTTGTCTTAAATGCGTCTATGAGGCTGCCTTGAAGAGTATTTGTGTCTTGATACTCATCGATCAAAATTTCATCATAAGCTAAATTTGCTCCCTTTTTTAGCTCGTCGCGCATTTTTATGAGAAGGTCGTTAAAGTCAGCGTAAGAAAATTTAGCCTTTTCAGCCTCAAACTCCTCTAAAACATCTTCATAAATTTCAGCATAAACGCCTTGCTCTTCGCTCTTATCGCTTATCCATTTGCCAAATGTTGTGCCTTGCTCGCTGTTTTGAAATAGCGAGTAAAGATCGTATAGATAGGCTCCGCCGTAAGGTTTGACGTCGCTTAAATGGTAAAATTTACGCCTCTCAACAAGACTTTTTAAAAGCGTCTTTAGCTCGCTTGGCTGCTTTAGCGTGACGCCTTTATCAAGGCTTTTTAAAAGCGAAAATGAGACCGAGTGGAAGGTGCCTGCAGTGATTTTGGAGGTGACTGATTTGTCAAAATACCTATTCAAGCGCTCTATCATTTCGCTTGCTGCTTTGTTAGTAAAAGTTAGAAGCAAAATTTTCTCTGGTTTTACGCCTAAATTTAGTAGATGAGCGATGCGTGCGACAATGGTGCTAGTCTTGCCAGTGCCAGCTGAAGCGATGATGAGATTGTGTCCAAATGGCGCAGTTGCGGCGGTGTATTGTTCTTTGTTTAACCTAGATAAGGGCATTGTTTCCTCTTTTTTAAAAAGGTCTAATTATAGCTACTTAAACTTTAACAGCTATAATCACGCAAATGAAAAAGCTTAAATTTCTAAAATTCCTTGCCCTATTTTTGGCTCTTTTGGTTGCTATTTTTTTGATACTTGATCAAATTTATCCACTAAATTTAGACGCACTTAAAAAAGACGAAGCCAAAATTTTGCTTGATAAAAATGGTGAGATCATAAATATGAAGCTTAGTAGTGACGGAATTTGGAGATTTCACGAGCAAAGCTTCCCAAGCTCGCTAAAACAATGCGTCGTTCTTTTTGAGGATAGATACTTTTACTACCATTTTGGCGTAAATTTTGCCTCTATTTTTAGAGCATTTTTCCACAACCTAAGAAGCGACAACCGTATAGGTGCGAGCACTATTACGATGCAAGTAGCTAGGATGCTGGAGCCAAGTGATCGAAGTTATAAAAATAAAATAAGAGAAATTTTTAGAGCACTTCAGCTTGAACTTCACTTTAGCAAGGATGAAATTTTAAATTTTTATCTAAATTTAGCCCCATATGGTGGCAATATCGAGGGTGCAAAGGCGGCAAGTTTCTTTTATTTTGGAAAAGAGCTAAATGAGCTTAGCTACGCTCAGGCAGCACTTTTAAGCACGATTCCTAAAAATCCAAATAAAAATAGACTAGATCATGTTTCAAACATAAATGCCCTAAAAAACAGAGTCATAAAGATGCTTTACAAGGCAAAGTTGATCGATCTTAGTGCGTTTAAAAGAGCACAGGCCGAGCCATTTAAAAATGTAAGGATAAGAGCCGTTGTAAACGCAGGCGACTACGCAAATGTCGCTTTTAAAAACCAAATTTCAAAGGCTAGCTTGGATCTAAATTTACAAAAAGATATGCTTAAAATTTTAAAAGATACGATGTTTTCGCTAAAGGCTAAAAATGCAAATAACGCTGCTGCGGTAGTCATTGATAATAAAAAAATGAGTGTTGTTGCCTTCATAGGCTCACACGATGAGCGCGCACGTGATGGCAAAAACTCAGCCATAAATATGAAGCGAAACACCGGCAGCACGCTAAAGCCTTTTATCTACTCACTTGCGCTTGATAGTGGGCTTATAACGCCAAATTCGCAGTTAATAGACACGCAAATTTATATAAAAGAGTATGCCCCAAAGAATTTTAGTAATGATTTTTTAGGTATCGTAAGCGCGAAAGATGCTCTAAATTTCAGCCTAAATATTCCGGTTATAAATTTAAACTTAAAACTAAAAGACAATTCCCTTTACGAACTACTTGAAAAGGTAAATTTAGTAGATGAAAATAAGGAGTATTATGGAGCTTCTATAACGCTTGGAAGTGCTGAAATGAGCCTGCTTGATCTTGCTCATCTTTATACTATTTATGCTAATGACGGCGTTTATAGGCCACTTGAGTTTGCAGGAAAAAACTACAAAAATGAAGAGAAAAATGTAACTCTAATCTCGCCTCAAAGTGCCTATTTAACTGCTAAAATGCTAAGCGAAGCCTCAAGATCATATCTAAAAAATGCTTGGCAGTACGCCAAAAATACGCCCAAAATAGCCTTTAAAACTGGTACAAGCGCAAACTCACGTGATCTTTACGCCATAGGCGTTGATGAAAATTACACAATTGCTATTTGGATTGGAAATTTTAATGCCAGTAAAACTGATAAACTAACAGGACTAAATGACGTATCAAAGAGCCTTTTTGATATGTTTAAGATAATCGCTCAAAAAGAGAAGTTAAGATTTATGAGTGAGCCAGATGGCATAGAAAAGCTGCCAACTTGCCTTGATGCCTTTAACTATGAAAAGTGTAAAAAAATGGCGCTTGATGATAGGATAAATGGTGTAGATTTAAAGGATAAGTGCGAAAGTTTAAGGGGCGAAGAGCTTGATTTTTTGGTTAAAAATGAGCTTTTGGATAAAGATGAGATACAAAAAAGCCCTTGTGCTGAAATTTTTAAAGATAAAAAGCCAGTTTTTGCCTATCCGTATGACAATGAAGAGATAGTGACAGATGAAAATATTACACAAGTTATGGTAAAATGCTACGCGTTTTTAGGCGATGAAATTTACCTAAAAATAGATGATTTGAACTTTTCTAAGATAGAAAATGCAAGCGAAAAAAAGTTTGATCTAACTCTTGGCGAGCACAGCATAAAATGCCTTGATCAAAACTCAAATCAAAGTGAAATAACAATAAAAATAAGGAGATAAAATGTGGCAAAAAGTAGCGCTTCTAGCACTTTTGGGAATGACAAATTTATATGCTTTGAGCCTAAATGGCACTGCGCAGATAAAATCGCCCCTAAGCGTAGAGTTTGGACTAGAAGATAAAGTCGATAAAAATTTTGTTGGTATGCTAAGTGATAAAAAGCTACTTTTGTGCCAACCAGCATTAAATGGTACGGTTAGATTTAATAGTCAAAGCTTGCTACTTTTTACAAAAGATATGCATGCTGGTTTGGATTACAGCTGCAAGCTTGAAAATGGAAGCACTGCTAGTTTTGCCACGAAAGAATTTGAGCTAACAAAGACAGAAAAAATAAGCGATAGTAAATATATACTTAAATTTAATGATGAAGTAAATATTGAAGCTATCAAAAATATTGCCGTAAAAGATGCAAAATTTAAAGTGATTGAGCTTTCTAACAATAGCTTTGAGCTTAATCTTGATAAAAATTTAAGCAATCCAGTTTTTGATTTTGGTGAAAAATTTGAGAGCAAATTTGGTGCAACGCTTTCAGGTGAAACGATAGTAAATTTTGCCGATGAAATAAGCGAAGAAAGCGTAAATATAAATGATAATGCAAAGAGTCTTGAGATACCAGAAATTTATCCAGTGAGCCTTGATAATGGTATCTTGGGCTTTAGAATTTATCTAAAAAATTGGCTTGATGACGATATTAACTTAAAAAAATTTATAAACATTAAAGGTGTAAAAAACTTTAGCATTAGTGACGTTAAATATAGTGACAACTATGAAGAAAACTCAGAGCTTAGCGAGTATTATTACTACATTGATATTACAAGTGACGATTTTAAGCCACAAAATAGTTATGAAATCACCATTAAGCCCGGTTTTGGCGATGATAGAAATGTAGTAAGAGAAGAAAGTAGCTATGAAGTAGTAGCTGGCAATTTCACTCCATTTGCAAATTTTATAAATAATGAGCCATATATCTCAAGTGTCGGTGAGATCGGTATCAGAAGTGCAAATTTGCCTGAGTTAAATGTAAGCATTGAAAAGCTAAGCGATCAAAATTTTAGATATTTCTTAAATTTTAATGACAATAACGAAGAGTTAAGCAACTTCAGCACAAAAGTGGCAAGCAAAAGCTATAAACTTGATGGCGCATTAAATGAAATTTCGCTAAATAAAATCAAACTTGACTTTGCCGGAGCTGGAGACGGCGTTTATAAGATAAATTTAAACTACGGCAAGGATAAGAGCGTCTCAAAAGTAGTCTATCTAAGCGATATCGCCGTAAATGCAAAGCTTGGCAAGGATGAAATTTTCGTATTTGCAAATCGTCTTGGCGAAAATACAATGCTTCCAAACGCAAATGTAAAAATTTATGGCAAGAAGAACGAAGAGATCGCAGTTGGTGCGACAAATGATATAGGCGTTTTTAAATTTAACAAAAAAGATATTTACAAAGATATCTCCTCAGTAGTTGTCTCTCTTGGAAAAGAGCAAAATTTTCTTATTTTAAAAGAAGACGAAGCGCTAAATGAAGCGAAATTTATGAGCCAAAATGCTAGTGAGAGTATCGATGCGTACGTTCATTTTGCTTCAAATATCATAAGACCAAATGAGAGTTTAAAGGGTGCAATCTATCTAAGAGATAGAGATTTTAATCCTTTAAAAAATATGCCTGTAAAGATAAAATTTTTCGATCCGCAAGGCAAAAGTAGCGCTGAAATTTCAAAAAATACAAATGACGTTGGCATGGTAAATTTTGAAAAAGAGATACTAAGCGATCTTAGTGGCAGATTTAATATGCAAGTAATTTACGCAAGCAAAGTGATCTCAAATGTGCCATTTTTTGTTGAGAGTTTTATGCCAAATAGGATAAAAAATGAGATAACGCTTGAGAGAGATAAATTCTTCGCAAATGAGCTTATTAGAGCAAATCTAGCTAGTAACTATCTCTTTGGTGGCGCTGCTAGCGAGCTTGATGGCAGCATGCAGGTGAGCTTTTTTGATGATGAATATAAAAATAGCGAGTTTAAAGAGTATAAATTTAAAAACAATACGCTAAAACCAAGTGCTTATCCATCTTTTGAGAATGATCTCACTCTTTCAAAAGATGGTAAATCAAGTCAAATGATAGATCTTAGCTTTAGCACTAAAAATGCCTCTTCTATCATAAGAGGCGTGATAAATTTCAATGTAAATGATGATGGCAAAAACGTAAGCAATACAAAAAGCTTTACGCTCTATCCTTATAAAGATATGGTCGGTATCGCAGCAAGCACGACATTTGCTGAGCCAAACGAAGATGTAAAAATAAGAACAGTTGTGGTAGATATGTCAAGTCAAAAGGCCGTAAAATCAAATTTAAAATTTGATATAAAACGTGTCACTTGGCAATACCAAAGAGATGCAAATGGCTATATAAAGTGGTTTCAAACGCTAGAAGATGTGGATAATTTTTATAAAGACAATGGCGAGTTTAGCTATAAATTTACACAAAGTGGCTCATATGTGATCATCGCCACAAATCTAGTAAGCGGAGCAAGCACAAGCCTTGATATGGACGTAAGTGGCTACAACTACTCGACTCTAGCACCTACAAAAGAGCTTAGTAAATCTCAAATCAAACTAAATAAAAATATCTACAAAAAAGGCGATGAGCTAAGTGCTGATATAAGCTCAGCTATAAAAGAAGGTATCGCACTTGTTACGCTTGAAGATGGTGGCGTGAAAGCTTACAAGGTTGTTAAGATAAAGAATAACTCAGCAAATGTGAAATTTAAACTTGATTTTGATTTTAGCGGACTTTACGTGAGTGCAAATATCTACCGCATGACAGATGGTGGATTAACTCCGTTTAGGACTTACGGCAAGGTCTATGCTAAAGCTGATAAGTCATCAAGGATACTTGATCTAAGTCTTGATGCACCAAATACAGCAAAAAGCGATGAAAATATAAAAATTTCTCTAAAAACAAAGCCAAAAGCTTATGTGAATTTATTTATCACAGATGTTGGCGTGCTTGATATAACGTCACAAAAGCCAGCCGATCCGCTTAAATTTTTTGACAAAATTTTACCAGATGGCGTCTTTGACTATGACATTTATAATATGCTCACAAACTATAAGGTTGAGGGCAAAACTTTAAGCTTTGGTGGCGATATGGCAGCACTTGCCATGGAGGCAAAAATGGCAAAACATGCTAGCCCGGTCGATAGTAAAAAGGTAAAAACATATGCAAATTTAGTAAGCCTTCAAGCTGACGATAATGGTGAAATTTCATACGAGTTTAAAACACCAAATGGCTTTAACTCTGCCGTTAGAGTAGATGTCGTGGCAAATAATGAAAATAGCATGAATGCGGTAAATAAAGAAATTTTAGTAAAAGATGATGTGATTATTAAGCCAAGCGCGTTAGTTTATCTGCTAAAAGGCGATGATCTAAATGCCAACTTAAGACTCATAAACACAACAAATGAGGATAAAAATTTAACCATAAAAGTGGCTAGCAGTAAAAATTTAAGCATTAAAACAAAAGAAAATGTAAATTTAAAGCCGCTTGAAAATAAAGCCTTTACATTTAAAATTTCAGCTCTTGAAGCTGGAGCTGGCGAATACAATATAACAATAAGTGATAAAAGTAGCTCAAAAACTGCTCAAAATTTACTTGATGTAGTTAATCCTTATACGATTAGCACCTATGCAAAAAGTAGCGTCTTTGATAAAGAGAGCATGATCTCTCTTCCAAAAGGCTTTCACAATGTTAGTATAGATGCGTCAAGCTCGGTCTCAAGCGTGCTATTAGCAGCTTCTAAAAATTTAGTCGAGTACCCTTATGGATGTGCGGAACAAAGGAGCTCAAGGCTGCTTGCGCTTTTAAATTTAAAGCCAAAAGATGAGCTTGAAAAAAATGATCAAAAGAGATTTATTGCAAGCGGTATGAGTGAGCTAATTAAGATGCAAAAACCAGATGGTAGCTTTGGCTACTGGAGCGATCTAGGTAGTACAAATGCATTTGCTTCGATCTATGCAACTGACGTGCTGCTTGATCTTGAAGAGGCTGGATATGAGCTAAATAAAAATGTAAAGCAAAGAGCATTAAATTCGCTCTTAAAATATACAAATACAGACATTGAAGCCCTATATGCTATCTATGTAAGCTCCCGCGCAAATGTTGCTGATAAATCAGTGCTAAATAAAATTTATGACCACAAAGCTTACAATACGACTGCACTTAATAAATATCTAATGGCAGCGGCTCTAAAGCTAAACGGCTTAAATGACGAAGCAAAGGTGGCGCTAAAAGATATCAAAAAAGCTCAGGCGGCTGATTACAGCAGGGATTATTCTAGCTTTGGCTCAAAGATGAGAGACAATGCATTTATCTTGTATCTGCATGCAAAATATTTTGAGAAAAACGACTACTCAGATGATCTTGCAAATTTCTTGATAACAAATTTAAATGAGCTTAGCTCAACGCAAGAGCGCGCTTTTACTCTTAGAGCACTAAATGCCTACTTTGGCAAAGATGTTGGCGAGAAAAATAATAAATTTAAGCTTAGCTACAATGGCGAAAGCAAAGAATTTAACGGCCTTTTAAGCGTATCGTTTACAGCAAAGGATGGAAATTTTACCATCACTCCACTTGGTGAAAACAAGCTATATGCCACTATTTTAAGCTATGCTTATGTGCCACTTGAGATTAAACATAAAATAGAGCCAAAAGAGCTTGACATCTACCGAACATTTGTGGATGAAAAAGGCAAAGAGCTAGGTCTTGACAGCCTAAGAGTAAATGATGTTATCTATTCAAAAATAGTGATAAATTCTAAAGCTATGGTTAAAAATGGTGTAATAAACGAGATCGTAAGCAGCTGCTTTGAGCCAATAAATGAAAATCTAAGTGGCTTTAATAAGAGTCTTAAAGATAGCATTGAGCTTGAATATCAGAGCATAAAAGATGATCGCGTTTTAAGTTTTTATACACTAGATAGTGACAAGAGAGAGGCTGTGCTTTACACACCTTATCGTGTAAGACTTGGCGGCAAATGCTCACTTGGCGCAGTCACAACTGAAAATATGTATAACGAAAGACAAAATGACTACGACCTAGCTCAGCGAAGCTTTACTGTCAAATAAGCCATATAAATTCCGGGGCGTTTAACCGCCCCAAGCCCATATTTCCCCACTTTTGCAAAGATTTTTTTAAACAAATTTTAGATAACATTAAGTATTTTTTAAACGAAAGAGGACACAAAAGTGGCAGAATTTTACAATGCAAAAGAGATAGAAGATAAATTTTATAAAATTTGGGAAGAACGCGGATACTTCGAAATAGACGCGAACAAAGATATCCAAAAAGATGGACGTAAATTTTGCATTATGATGCCACCTCCAAATGTGACTGGCTCGCTTCACATCGGACACGCCCTAACCTTCACGCTTCAAGATATCATGACTCGCTACAAGAGGATGGACGGCTACAAGACGCTTTGGCAGCCAGGACTTGACCACGCTGGCATCGCCACTCAAAATGTCGTTGAAAAGCAGCTTTTAGCTCAAGGCATCAAAAAAGAAGAGCTCGGACGTGAGAAATTTGTAGAAAAAGTGTGGGAGTGGAAGGAGAAAAGCGGCGGCATGATCGTCCATCAGATGCGCAAACTTGGCATCACTCCAGCTTGGTCGCGCCAGAGATTTACTATGGATGAGGGCCTAAGAAAAGCCGTAAAAAAAGCCTTTGTAAATTTATACGACAAAGGACTGATCGTTCAGAAAAACTACATGATAAACTGGTGTACACATGACGGCGCACTCTCTGACATCGAGGTCGAGCACAAAGAGAATAAAGGCAAGCTTTATCATTTGAGATATTATTTTGCAGACAAGCCAAGCGATTTTGTTGTAGTGGCGACAACTCGTCCAGAGACCTACTTTGGCGACACCGCAGTAATGGTAAATCCAAACGACGAGCGCTATAAAAATTTAATCGGTAAAAAGGTGATACTACCTATCATAAATAGAGAGATCGAGATCATCGCAGACGAGCACGTTGATATGGAGTTTGGAACAGGCCTTGTTAAGGTCACACCTGCACACGATCAAAACGACTACGAGGTAGGCAAAAAGCACAACCTTGAGTTTATCACCGTCTTTGATGAGAAAGGCATTTTAAACGACAAGTGCGATAAATTTGCAGGACTTGAGAGGCTTGAGGCTAGAGATATCGTCATGGCCGAGCTTGAAAAACTTGGCAATGTCGAAAAGATAGAAGACTATGAAAACCAAGTAGGATACTGCTACCGTTGCAAAAACGTCGTCGAGCCATATATCTCAAAGCAGTGGTTTGTCAAAAAAGAGATTGCAGACGAGGCGATACAAAAAGTCTCAGAAGGTCTTGCTAAATTTTATCCGCCGCACTGGATAAACAGCTTTAATGCGTGGATGAGAGAGTTAAGAGACTGGTGTATCTCACGTCAGCTTTGGTGGGGACATCAAATTCCAGTATTTTACTGCGATGACTGCGGTTATATGTGGGCTGACGAAGGCGAGCCGTGTGAGTGTAAAAAGTGTAAAAGTAAAAATTTCCACCAAGACCCAGACGTGCTAGATACGTGGTTTAGTTCTGGTCTTTGGCCATTTAGTACGCTTGGCTGGGGTAATGAAAATGAGCTAAAAAATGAAAAATGGTTTGAGGGCGATTTGGCTGAATTTTATCCAAACAACCTTCTTATAACTGGCTTTGATATATTATTTTTCTGGGTTGCTAGGATGATGTTTCAGGGTGAAAATGCCCTTGGCAAGCTGCCATTTGACGACATTTATCTGCACGCGCTTGTAAAAGATGAGTTTGGTAGAAAGATGAGTAAAAGCCTTGGTAACGTCATCGATCCGCTTGATAGCATAAATGAGTATAGCGCTGATATATTGCGCTTTACGCTAACGCTTTTGGCCGTTCAAGGACGCGATATCAAGCTAAGCGACGCTAAGATGAAGCAGGTAAGAAATTTCACCAATAAGCTTTATAACGCAAGCAAATATCTTATGCTAAATGAGAGCAAATTTGCAAATTTAGAGAATATCAAGCCTCAAACAAAGCTTGGCATTTATATGAATAGCCGCTTTAACGAGTGCGTGAGAGAGGTGCGCGAAAACATCGACGCCTATCGCTTCAATGACGCAGCAAACACACTTTATAAATTCCTTTGGGATGAGTTTTGCGACTGGGGCATCGAGCTTAGCAAGGCTGATAAAGCGAGCGTAAAAGAGCTTGGAAGTATATTTAAAGAGGCGATGAAGCTGCTAAATCCTTTCATGCCGTTTCTTTCAGAGTATCTATTCCAAGAACTTAGTGGCACACAGCTTGAAAACGCAAAATCAATAATGGTGATGAGCTATCCAGAGGTAAAAGAGCGAAATTTAGAGGTTGAGAAGAAATTTGAGCTAGTTATCGAAGCGATCGTGGCTATTCGCCGTGCAAAAGCGACCATCGATCTTGGCAACTCAAAGATCGCAAAAGCCTTTGTTAAATTTAACGAAAAAATAGATCTTGACGAGGTTAAAGAGTATATTAAACTGCTTGCAAAATGCGAAGAGATCGGCTTTATAGATGAGAAAATCGACAATTCAATAAGAGATGTGAGCGAAAATTTAGAGGCATTTGTCCCGCTTGAAGGGCTTGATATGAGCGGTATCATCACAAGACTAAGGTCTCAAAAGACAAAGCTTGAAAAAGAGATAGCCAAACTTTCAGGCATGTTAAATAACCAAAATTTCGTGGCAAATGCACCAAAAGAAGTTATAGAGACAAACAAAGAGGCTTTAGATAGTGCTGAGGCTAAATTTAAAAAAGTATGTGAAGAATTAGAAGCTCTTGGAGAAAAATAGTGATAAAAATAGAGAAATTAAGCAAATTTTATGGTGATACGCAGATCCTTTTTGATATAAATTTAGAGGTTAAAAAGGGTGAAATTTTTGCTATCGTGGGACACAGCGGCGCTGGTAAATCAACGCTTTTAAGGTGCATAAACGGGCTTGAGAGCTATCAAGGTGGCAGCCTAAAAATCTTTGATAAAGAGATAAAAAATTTAGATGAGATGCAGCAGAGACATTTAAGGCGAGATGTTGGGATGATATTTCAGCATTTTGCCTTGATGGCTAGAAAAAACGTCTTTGAAAACGTCGCTACTCCGCTTAAATTTTGGGGTTATAAAAGCGATGAAACTGAAAAAAGAGTGAGAGAACTTTTAAATTTAGTCGGTCTTGAAAGCAAGGCAAAAAGCTATCCAAGCGAGCTAAGTGGCGGGCAAAAACAGCGTGTCGCTATCGCTAGAGCACTTGCTTTAAATCCTAAAATTTTACTAAGCGACGAGGCGACTTCAGCCCTTGACCCAAACACGACAAATCAAATTTTAGAGCTGCTTGAAAAGATAAACAAAGAGCTAGATATCAGCGTCGTCATCGTCACGCACGAGATGGAGGTTGTAAAATCGATCGCAAAACGAGCGATCTTGCTAGAAGGTGGCAAGATAATAGGCTCTGGAAGCATTGAGGAGCTATTTTTAAAGCCAGATGAGAAGATGAAAGAGTTTTTGGGCGAGGTTGAAATTTTGCCAAGCACTGGCACAAATATCAGGCTATTTTTTCCAAAAGAAGTGGCTCAAAATAGCGTGATCACACATATGGCTAGAAGCCTAAATATCGACTTTAATATAGTCTGGGGCAAGCTTGAGAAGCTAAACGACAACGTCCTTGGCTCGCTTGTCATAAACATAGATGAAAAAGATAAAGAAAACGTGCTTAACTACATCAAGCAAAGTGGCGTTTTGTGGGAGGTTGCTTGATGTTTGGTATTGATTTTTCTAAATTTCCAGATGTATTTTCTAGGATACTGCTGCCAGCTATCGGCGAGACGCTATATATGAGCATCGTCTCCACCCTACTCGCCTTTGCCATTGGCCTCATACCAGCGGTTTTGCTCATACTTTCAGATAAAGACGGCCTAAAGCCAAACAAACAGCTTTACTTTGTCCTTGATATCGTTATAAACGTGCTTAGAAGCTTTCCATTTATTATCCTCATTATTGTGCTCTTTCCGGTCACAAAAATGATCGTAGGTACAAGTATTGGCACCACAGCTGCGATCGTTCCGCTAACTATCGGAGCGGCTCCGTTTGTAGCAAGGCTCATTGAAAATGCGCTAAAAGAGGTTGATAAAGGTATAATTGAAGCCGCTCAAAGTTTTGGTAGTTCGAAATTTCAGATCATCTTTAGAGTGATGTTTGTAGAAGCGCTTCCTGGCATCATCTCGGCTTTTACACTAACGCTTATCGTAAATATCGGCTTTTCAGCAATGGCTGGCGCGGTTGGCGGTGGCGGACTAGGATCTGTCGCTATAAACTACGGTTATCAAAGATTTCGCCCAGATATCATGCTCTACACCGTGGTTATTCTTATCATTATGGTTCAAATTTTTCAAGTTTTAGGTAACTATTTATATAAAATTTCTAAAAAATAGACCTTTGTTTTTATCTGATTTTAAGCTTTTTTCCTTAAAATTGCCCGAATTAATTTTTAGCTGAAAGGATAAAAGATGAAATCAGATATGTGCCACATGTGCCGCCTACTAAAAAACGCGTTGTCGAAAGACTAATCTCTAAGCACAAAATTTCTTTTTAAGTGCTTAGAACTAGCTTAAGCGCTTAAAAAGAAATTTAACCCTCTAGCTTAAATTTATCCTTTTTTAGTGCTTAGCAAATTTTAAAAGGATAATAAATGAAAAAACTACTTCTTACTTCTTTAGTTGCTCTTGGTCTTAGTGTAAGTGCAAATGCAGCTGATAAATCAAAAACAATAATCGTTGGTGCTACACCTATCCCACACGCTGAAATTTTAGAGGTTGTAAAGCCTATTTTGGCAAAAGATGGCTATACGCTTGAGATCAAAGAATTTAACGACTACACCACGCCAAACCTTGCGACAGAGGACGGCGACCTTGACGCAAACTTCTTTCAACACATCCCATATCTTGAAGAATTTAACAAAAACAAAGGCACTCACCTTGTAAAAACAGTTGGCGTACACCTCGAGCCAATGGGAGTTTACTCTAAAAAGATCAAAGATATCAAAGAGCTAAAAGATGGCGCGATCGTTTCTATCCCAAATGACCCAACAAACGAGAGCCGCGCACTTGACATCATAGCTAGTGCTGGTCTTATCAAGCTAAACAACAACCCACTAAAAACTCCGCTTGATATAGTTGATAACCCTAAAAAACTTAAATTTGAAGAGATAGAGACCGCTCAAGTGCCAAGAACGCTTGATGACGTTACTATCGCAGTTATCAACACAAACTACGCTCTAAATGCAAACCTCAATCCAACAAAAGACGCGCTTGTGATCGAGAGCAAAGATAGCCCATACGTAAACTACGTAGTTGTAAAAGCTGGCAACGAGAATAGCCCTAAAACTAAAGCACTTGATAAAGCGATACACTCACCAGAGGTTAAGAAATTTATCGAAACAAAATATAACGGCGCTATCATCCCAGCGTTTTAGTCAAATTTATAAAAAAGCGACGTAAAAGCTTTTACCTTTTTAGCGTCGCTTCAAATCAAATCAAAAAAGGAAAAACAATGAAATTCATCAAACTTTTAACCGCATCTTTAGTTGCTCTAAGCCTTCACGCAGCCGACAAGGACCACACTATCATAGTCGGCGTTTCGCCAGTACCACACGCTGAAATTTTAGAATTTGTAAAGCCAAAGCTAAAAGATAAAGGCTATGACCTTGTTATCTCTGAAATTTCAGACTACTCTATCCCAAATGTCGCAACAGAAGATGGCAGTTTGGACGCAAATTTCTTTCAGCATTTACCATATCTTGAGGAGCAAAACAAGGCTAGAGGCTTGCATCTTGTAAGCGTTGCAAATGTTCATGTTGAGCCACTTGGCTTTTACTCTAAAAAGATAAAAAACATAAAAGAATTAAAAGATGGTGCAAAAGTTGCGATCGCTTATGATCCATCAAATGGTAATAGAGCACTTAGAATTTTAGAGAAAGCTGGTCTTATAGAGATCGATAAAAACGTAAAAGTTGCAACTATAAATGACATAACTAAAAATTCTAAAAATTTACAATTTGTAGAGCTTGAGGGTGCTCAGATACCAAGAACGCTTGATGATGTCGATATCGCTGCCATTAGTACAAATTTCGTCCTTGATCTTGGCATGAGCGTGGCAAAAGACGCACTTTTGCTTGAGGATGCCAACAGTCCTTACGCTAACATCATCGTTACAAAGGCTGGCAACGAAAATAACCCTAAAATCAAAGCTTTAGTTGATGCGGTGCTTAGCCCTGATACCAAAAATTTCATCATCACTCGCTATAAAGGCGAAGTTATACCTGCATTTTAAAAACGGGGCGAGCTTTCGCCCTATTTTGTTTCTACTTTCATCTTGTTTTAATAAGCTATAAACTCTCTTTATTTTTGTCAAAAAGCTTAAGCTATGCTTTGCTAAAATGGCTCACTTTAAAATTTTTCAGGAATTTAAATGCTGCATGATGTTATTGATTTTATAGTTGCGAGCGTAAGTAGTTGGGGTTATGCTGGCATATTTGTGATGATGTTTTTAGAAAGCTCGTTTTTTCCATTTCCAAGCGAGGTCGCGATGATACCAGCTGGTTATTTGGCACATAAAGGTGAAATGAGTTTAATTTTGGCCTTTCTTGCAGGTACGCTTGGAAGCCTGCTTGGAGCTGTTTTTAATTACTATCTTTGCTATTTTTTTGGACGTGAGATCTTTTTAAAATACGGCAAATTTGTGGGAATTACTCATGAAAAAATGGATAAATTTGAGGCATTTTTCAATAAACACGGCGAAATTTCTACATTTAACTCACGTCTGATTCCTGGCATTCGTCAATACATCAGCCTACCAGCCGGACTTGCTAAGATGAACATTTTTAGATTTTGCCTATTTACCTCACTTGGAGCTGGGATTTGGTGTGCTGTTTTGCTTGGAGTTGGCTATTTTATAGGCTCAAACCCTGATAAACAGACACTTTTAATAATCACGATCGCTCTTTTAGCGGTGGTTATAGTAATAAGTGTAGTCTATATAATAAAGCAAAGAAAAGCCTAAATACATATAAAAGTATGTAAAATTTAGTGTATTTTATAAAATTTTTATTTGTGGTATTTAGTTAGATTTAACCTAGCAGATCGCCCTCATCTTCTCTAATCTAGCTAAATTTCTTAAAATTTTATCTAGCTCAAATTTACTGAATACTTCATTGCCAGAATAGAAAAATCTAACTTTTGGGGCTTTATTTAAAGTAGAAATTTTTAGTCCAAGCTCACTTATGAGGCGGTTTATTGTCCCTTCGTTGCCATCAATTATGCTTATATTTGATGGCAAAATTTCTCTTAGGCTATCTTTAAAATAGTTAAAGTGCGTGCAGCCAAGCACCAAAAAGCCAAATTTGCTTAGATCAAATTTAGCTAACTCTTCTTTTAGATATGATTTTACGTTTTTGGTATCAAATTCCCCATTTTCAGCAAAATTTACAAGGCGCGGTAGAGCAAGTAGCTCAGTTTTATCTTTTGCGTGTAAATTTGCGATCAGCTCTTTTAGTTTTGCACCATTTACGGTGACCGGAGTGGCTATGACAAGCGTTTTTAAGGCATCATCATGGCTTAAGTCATGAGCCTTTTTTACGGCTGGCTCCATGCCGATTATAGGTACATTTAAATTTGCTCTAAGCTCTTTTATCGCTACGCTTGTTGCCGTGTTGCAAGCCACTACAACGGCGTTTGCGCCATTTTCTATGAGAAATTTCACCGCATCAAAGCTAAATTTTAAGATCTCATCCCTGCTCTTTTGTCCGTATGGGACATTTTTAACGTCTGCGTAATATAAAAATTCATGCTCGCTAAGCTTGCTTAAAGCTTCATTTAAGACACTCAGTCCGCCAAGCCCCGAGTCAAATATGCCTATCTTCATGCCCATCCTTAAAGCCTGCAATTATAGCAAATAATATCTTTGTAAGCCGTTTTTTATTATACTTTGGCACTTTTTAAACTTGGAGTTAAATTTTGGCAGTTGATAAGATCATTTTCTATCTTTGTTCGACTTTGATCGCTATAAGCATTATTTTTTCACTATCTTTGCCAGTTTTTACGGTTTTATTTTTTAATTACGACGAATTTCACTTTTTTATCCGCCAATTTATCGTCGGCTGCATAGGAATTTTTCTCATGTGGTGGCTCTCTAGGCTCAATCCTGAAAAGACGCTTGTTTGGATAGGATTTGGCCTTCTTATATCTTGCGGTATCGCCATGGGGCTAATGCATGCATTGCCAGCTTCTATGGTAACTGACGCTGGTGGTGCTAGGCGTTGGATCAGGCTACCTGGCTTTTCGCTAGCTCCAGTCGAGTTTTTTAAAATCGGTTTTGTCTACTTCTTGGCTTGGAGTTTTACTAGAAAATTTAGTGAAGGCAAAAGGACCTTACTAGATGAGATTAAGATACTTATGCCTTATATCATTCTTTTTGGTGTTGCTATCTTTCTTATCGCTGTTATGCAAAATGACCTTGGTCAAGTGGTCGTGCTGGCACTTACATTTGTGACGATGGCACTTTTTGCAGGAGCAAGTGCGAGACTTTTTAGTATCGGTATTTTAGGAGCCGCTTTTGTTATGACAGTAGCGATAATCAGCTCTGAGCATAGAATTTTACGTATAAAATCATGGTGGGGTACGATACAAAATATGGTGCTTTCTTTCTTGCCTGATAGTGTTGCAGACGTATTAAGAGTGGCTGATGCACCAGAGCCATATCAAATTTCTCACTCATTAAACGCTATAAAACATGGCGAATTTTTCGGAGAAGGGCTTGGCGCTGGTATATTTAAGCTTGGTTTTTTAAGCGAGGTTCATACTGACTTTGTATTAGCTGGTATCGCTGAAGAGGTAGGTGTATTTGGTATTTTGTGTATCGTAGCTATATTTATAACGCTACTTTATAGAATTTTTAGAATTTCAGCTAGAAGCGAAAATAAGGTATATCATCTATTTACGCTTGGTGTAGGACTTATCTTATCGTTTTCATTTTTAATGAATAGCTACGGTATCACATCGATCACGCCTATTAAGGGTATTGCTGTGCCATTTCTTAGTTACGGCGGTAGCTCTGTGCTTGCGATTTGTATCGGTATCGGCATGGTCTTGATGGTTAGTAAAAGGGCAAAATTATGATTGTTATTTGCGGTGGAGGCACTGGTGGGCATTTAGCGATCGCAAGAAGCTTTTGCGAAGAGCTAAATAGACGAGATATTAAGCCTATATTTATTGGTTCAACTAGTGGGCAAGATAAATTTTGGTTTGAAAATGACGAGATTTTTTTACAAAAATTTTTTTTACCAAGTAGTGGTGTGGTAAATAAGAGAGGCTTTGCTAAACTAAAATCACTAACAAATATCGTAAATCTTGCTTTAAAATGTAGAAAAATTTTTAAGCAAAATGACGTTAAGGCAGTCATTAGCGTTGGTGGCTACTCGGCAGCGCCAGCAGCCATTGCAGCCATTATCTCAAAAGTACCGCTTTTTATCCACGAACAAAATGCTGTAATGGGCAAATTAAATAAAATTTTAAAGCCCTACGCGAAAGGCTTTTTTAGCTCTTATGATGAAGCTTCGCCCTACCCTTATCCCGTAGCAAAGAAATTTTTTGATAGTGCAAGAGTGAGAGATGAGCTAAAGACTATTTTGTTTTTAGGAGGCTCACAAGGTGCAAAAGCGATAAACGAGCTAGCTATAAATTTAGCTCCATATCTTAAAGAAAAAGGCATAAATATAATTCATCAATGTGGTAAAAACGGCTTTGATGAACTTAAAAAAAGATATGATGAACTTGGCTTTAATGAAACGAATTTAGAAATTTTTGAATTTAGTAAAGAGATAGAAAATAAGATGAGCAAGGCTGACCTTGCCATATCAAGAGCAGGAGCTAGCTCGCTTTGGGAGCTTTGTGCAAATGCTTTGCCATCTATCTTTGCGCCATTTCCTTATGCTGCTGGTAATCATCAGTTTTATAACGCTAAATTTTTAAAAGATAAGGGCATTGCTGAAATTTGTTTGCAAAATGGAGAAATTTTAGACAAAGACGAAGTTATAAGAATGATAGAAAATTTTGATCTAAACAAAAGCAGCAAAGCTCTAAAAGAGATCCTTTTGCCAAATGGAGCAAAAGAGATAATTGATAAAATTTTAAACTAGCTCCTCGCCTATCGTACAAGCTTTTAGTTCTTTTAGCTCAAAGATTAAGTAGTGATAAATAAGCTCATTTGTATTTAAAATTTTTGCACTAAAGACTGGTTTTATCATAATTATTATCTTGTCAGTTATGCCCGCGATCTCCACTAGCAAAAGCTCATCTTTGCGTTGCTTTGCAGCCTTAATACAATTATAAAAGAACGTATAAATTATCTTAAAATTTTGCAAAATAACATTTGAAACTATCCTAGAATGAATATGTAAAACATTATGTATACGCTCTTGTAGAGTATTTAGCTCCGCAAGTAGTGATTTTATTTGAGTAGTGTCTGTTGTCCTAGAAAAGAGATTTTTCGCTTTATTTTTGTTTTGTATTTGATACTCTGCTACCAAAATTTCTATTATATTTAAAATGGCGACATAGCTTTCTTGTAAATTTTCATTTGCCTTAAAGCTCACGCCATTTTTCTCAATTTTATAGTTTAAGCTTCTCTTTATCTGCTCTAAATAAGTACTAATGTTTTCATAATAGTCCTCTGTGTTGAAGACACTTTTAAAGAAATCGCTTTCACCTTTTAAATTTATAAGCTTTTTTTTAAGTTCATCAGCGTTTTTATTAAACTCTACAACCCCAACTGCTAACCCGATCTCGTGCTCACTATTTTGTTCTAATGCTGTCAAACTTTCTTTTAGTACCGAAATTTGTTTTTGAATATTTTGAAAATCCATTTTTTCTCTTTTAATTTTTTTGCTTATTTTACTATAAAAATTATGAAGTTTATCATTAAGAATTAAAAAGATGGTGCGCCCGAGAGAATTCGAATCTCTGACCTTTTGAACCGCAATCAAATGCTCTATCCAGCTGAGCTACGAGCGCACAAGAAAGTTAAGTCGAGATATTAGCCAAACTTTCCTTAAAGAAAAATTGTATTCATTTTAATTTTATAACTGTTTTAGTAAAATCCAATAAAAATAAAAGGAGCAAAAATGAATGATTTTTTCGATAGTTTAAAAGAGATAAAAAAAGAACTTACTAAAGAGCAAGGTGAGATCAAAAAAACTCAAAAAGAAGCCGTTTCTCATACAAAAGAAGAGGCGATCTCGTATAAAGAAAATAAACTAAAAAACGAATTTGCAGAGTACATTAAAGGTCAAGATATAAGAAAAATATAAATTTGGAATGCTTATTGCTAAAACATGTAATATTTTATGTGGAGTAGGCAATGAAAGTTACGCAAACATTAGAATCTCTAAGCATTTTAACTGATAATGACACTTTGTTTCGTGAGCTTAGAGATATGATAAGCAGAAATTTTACAAAAATTTTATCTAATAAAAATAAGGTTATTTCGTTTTACGAAGAGAGCGAGATCCCACAACGCAAGTGCTTTTTAAAATTTATAAAAAAACTTTATGAAAAGCAAAGTGATGATAAGCTTGATATTCGTTTTGCAAACTATAAAACCATAAAACTTGGCTTTGTTCAAAAAAATACCCTAACTCCAGTCATTAGCCTAAACGTAAATTTTGTAAAAAATGAAGTCAAATTTGAACTAAAAGATGCACTTTGCAGAGATTTTGCTGGCTATATCAGCGAGAGTCTGGTAAAAAGTAATGTTACTTTTAGCAAAAATGATGATTTTTTAAACATCACCATCTCAAATGACAACGACATAAACACATTAAACAAACTGCTCTACAAAAGAAGCTACCCAAAATTTAGCGTAAATTTTATCTATGATGAAAAAGACTACAAAGCCTTTAAACAAGGCATAAAAATAAAAAGCTCATCTAAATTTGTAAGTAGATTTTCTGTGCTTGCAAATTTACTTGAGGAAAATTTTGGGATTTTGGGTTGCAAAAAAGATGATGACTTTGAAACCATTAGACAAAGCTACCTTTCGCTCGTAAATATCTACCACCCAGACAGGCACACCAACAAAAATCCTCTCATACAAGAAGAATACGCAAAGAAATTTAAAAATATTCAATCTGCTTATGAGAGTCTAAAACCATACTTTAAAAATCAAGAAAATTTTGTAATGGTTGGCTAGAGCACGGCTTACCATAGAGCTATTAAAGAGAGCAAAAATGAATGGTGAAATGTTTAATATATGCGCCATTATTGTTGCCGCAAAGCAGGCCATAAAGTCAAATTCTCCTATCCTGTATAATGGCACTAGCTACGAAAATAGTATAAATTTTCACTTTCTATCAGGCCATAGGGCAAATAGCGTAAATGAGTGGTTTGAGCACGCATTAAAACTTGGATTAAGCGATGTAAGACTTACTGCAAATTTAACTGGCTCATCAGATGAACGTTTATTGCTTAGCTTTTCAAACTCTACCGCAAAATTGATCATCTGCATTTTTAAAGAGCATATAAGCTGCTTCGTACCCTACTGGAAATACAACAAAGATCAAAGAGGCTGGGATATAATATATAAAGAATTTGGTCTTGAAAAAGATGTTAATTTAGAAAATTTTAGCGACAACACAGAGGCTTTTGTGGCCATACTTATCAAGATAGCGGCCTTTGCAGATGAGATAGAGTGTGAGAATTTTGGTGAGTGTTTTCGCAGGGCATTAAAATCACTTAGATCTTCAAGCAATGATGATCAAAAGATATTTAATGCACCGCTTATTCCAAAGAAAAATTTAGCTCTTTTTGCTGCGGCAAGCTTGGCTGATGTTTTTGGTGGTATGGGCTCTTGGAACGACGATGCAGCAGGCATGGCACAATATAAAAAACGTGGTAAAGAGTATGAAGAGCTTAGCAACGAGCTTTTTACGCAGATACGCAAGGCCATACTTTTTGCTGTAAATGAGTGATAGTTAGCCGTTTATCTGATAGACTTTTTTTCGCTGGCTTGAGCTGCCGATGTTTAGAATTTTGCGGTATTTTGTGATAGTGCGGCGAACGATTTGGATGTTAAATTTAGCTTGGATTAGCTCTTGAATTTTTAGATCAGAAAGTGGCTTTTTGTGATCTTCGTTTTTTATAAGCTCTAGCAAAAATTCCTTTATCGCAGCATTTGAAGTCTCCTCGTCAAAGCCAGTTGAAAAGAAATTTTTAAGTGCGACCGTGCCTCTTGAGCAGCTTAGATACTTATTTGCGATTGCCCTTGAGATGGTTGACGGATTGCGTCCAAGCTCGTCTGCTAGGTCTTTTAGTTTCATGGGCTTTATGTCGCCGCCCAAAAAGTAGTCATACTGATACTCAACTATCATGAGCCCTATCTTATAAAGCGTTGCCTTTCTCATCTCAAGGGCGTCTATGAGCTCGCTCGCCTCTTTTATGCGCGAGCTTACAAAGACCTCTTTCTCGTCTAGCCCCTCGGTATCAACCAAAATTTCTGGATAGTACTCATCATTTATCTGCACACTTATGCCACTGCTTGTGCTTAGCACGAAGATATCAGGCACCGCCTCTTTTTCATCTTCGAGATACTCAATGGCCGGGGGATTTTTAAATTTTTTTATGATCTTTAGCGCGTCGTCGTAAAATTTTAGCTTTCTAAGTTTTTCTATGTTTTCAAAATTTAAGATAATCTTTTTCGCACACTCTATGATCTCATCACTTGCCTCTGCCTCGCCAAGCTGAAACAAAAAGCTCTCTTTGACATCTTTTGCACCAACGCCACAAGGCTCAAGGTAAGCAAATCTCGCTCTAACCCGCTCTACTTCGCCCTCATTAAAGCCCGCAAAAATTTCATCATCATAAGAAAAATAGCCCTCATCGTCTAAGCACTCGATGATCTTATATGCGATATCTTGTGACTTTTGCGTGGGAAAAAGTGGTGGATTTATCTGACTAATTAGCTTTTCATAGAGGCTTTCTTTATAAATGCTTAAAGCCTCGATGCTCTCACTTACTGAATTTTTACTGACTTGCTCGAAAAAATTTCGTTTTTTTTCGCTTTTTTCTAAATTTTTATGCTCAATTGTGGCAAATGGATTGTCTTTTATAAAAGGCTCAAGCGTCTCTTTTAGCTCATCAAGCCCGCTTTGAAGGATAGGAAGCCAGCTTCTTAGCGTTTGGTTTAGTTTGATCTTTGGCGCTAAAGTTTGCTTTTGCCTTAGCATCATCTACTCAAGTAGCTTAAATTCTTCGCCAAGATAGTGCGTTCTAACAAGCTTGTTGTTTGCTACTTCGCTCGCACTGCCGCTTGCTAAAAGTGAGCCATCTTTGATGACGTAGGCTCTGTCGCAAATAGCTAGTGTCTCACGGACGTTGTGGTCAGTTATCAAAACACCGATGCCTAGCTTTTTAAGGTCCCTAACGATGCTTTGGATGTCGCTAACTGCGATAGGATCGACGCCTGCAAATGGCTCATCAAGCAGCAAAAATTTTGGCTTTATGATGAGACTTCTAGCGATCTCACAGCGTCTACGCTCGCCACCACTTAGACTAACGCCCTTTCTTAGGCGAATAGGCTCAATGTTTAGCATATTTAGCATCTCATTTACTTTTTTAGAGATCTCTTCTGTGTTTTGATCTAAAATTTCAGCTCCAAGAAGTAAATTTTCTTCTACACTTAGCTCTTTAAATATGCTTGATTCTTGCGGTAAATAGCCAATGCCAAGGTGCGCCCTTTTGTGAAGAGGGACACTTGTGATCTTTTGATCATCCAAAAAGACATCTCCGCTAGTTGGCGAGATGAGTCCACAAATCATATAAAAAGTAGTCGTCTTTCCAGCGCCATTTGGCCCAAGAAGCCCCACAACCTCGCCACTATTTACCTCTAAAGATATGCCTTTTATGATCTCA
Organism: Campylobacter concisus; assembly: GCF_002165785.1. Taxonomy (GTDB): domain Bacteria; phylum Campylobacterota; class Campylobacteria; order Campylobacterales; family Campylobacteraceae; genus Campylobacter_A; species Campylobacter_A concisus_W. The sequence goes on along the minus strand of NZ_NDYO01000005.1, from coordinate 2,119 downwards.
GTTTTTTTGATCGTCTTTTTTAGATCTTTTACTTCTAGTTTATGCACTTATAACCTCGTATTTTCTACCATTTTTGCTAGGAGAAATTTTTACTAATGTATAGCTTTCGCCGTTTTTCTTTAGAGCTTTTTCTAAATTTTCATCGCCCCACTCTACTAGATGAAGCCCCTCTTCAAATAAATTTTCAAAAAGACCATTTTTGGCCATCCCGTCAAATCCGATCTGATAAATGTCGTAGTGGTAGATATCTTTACCATAAATTTGCATCAAAGAAAATGTCGGCGACGTCACGCTCTCATCTATGCCGTGCGCTTTGATGATCGCCTTTACAAGCGTCGTTTTGCCACTTGCTAGATCGCCACTTAGTAGCACCACGCCACTTTTTGGCAGCACCCGCACAAGCTCATCAAGCTCATTTTCTAAAAGTTCAAAAACCATCAAAGCTCTTTTACATATTCGCTCTGAGCGCTTTTTGGTATGCTTTTTGTAGTTGGGATCGCTAGCACCTCATATCTCGCCTCGTGAGCTAGAAATTTGATGGTGATCACGTCGCCTATCTTGACATCTTTGGCCGCTTTTGCCTGCACGCCGTTTATGCTCACAACGCCACTTTTGCACATATCTTCGCTGACAGCACGCCTTTTGGTGATATTTACTACGTTTAAAAATTTATCTACTCTCATGTGGCGGATTTTAACAAAAATAGCCTTAAATTTTTAATCCTTTATATATTTTAAAAGCTCTTTTAAATTTAGAGGTATGACGCTGCCATGGGTTTCATTTTTAAAAAGCTCAAAGTGAGAATTTATGCCACTTTGCTTTAAAATTTGAGCTAGATCACTCGCCTTTAAAATGCCAGCTTTATCAGTTTTGCCCTTTCTCTTTTCAAGCTCGCCAACGCTAAGAAAGACAAATTTGGCTTTTAATTTCTCTTTAAATTTACCCTCACTCACGTTTTGCTTTAAAATTTCAGACTCGCCCCACCAAAGAGATGGCGAAGCGATAAAGAAATTTTGAAAAATACCCTCATTTTTAAGCAACGCATAGAGTGTAAAAAGACCGCCAAAAGAGTGTCCATAAAGGCTTTTTTGGCTGTCTTGCACATTAAATTTCTGATCGATAAGTGGCACTAAATTTCTTGTCAAAAAATAGTAAAACGCATCTGCACCACCGCCTTTGCTAAACTCCTCGCCCTTTGCTTTTGGTGTGAGATCTCTTGTGCGTTTTTCCACCTCATAGCTTTTGTCTGTATCATATCCTATGCCTATTATTAGTGGGGCAAAAGAGCCATCAAATTCATTTAAAAGCATGTTAAACTGAGCGTTTGCATCAAGTAAAAAAAGCACATTTTTAAACTCATTTTGCCCCTTTAGCTTGGCTGTGAAAATTTTATAAATTTCACCATTTGCGCTCATTTTAAAGCTTGAAATTTCAAATTTACTAGCAGCTTTTTGGCTAAGTGGCTCAGGCGTTTGGCTAGGTCCTGCGTGCAAAGTTTGCGTCACACCAAGCGTAAAAAGCAAAAATTTAAACGCTCTTACCATTTTGCAGCGACCTTAAACCAAAATCTCCTACCCTCTTGCGGATAAAAGTAGTATGTATCGCCCACAAGCGACTCATCGTATCTTACTTTATCAAAGATATTATAAGCATTTAGGCTAAGAGTTAGGTGCTTGTTTGCGTCCCAGCTGACGCCTGTATCGAAGGTGAGAAGGTCTTTTGTGTTCTCTCTTACTTTGTTGCCAGCACCAAAATTTACGCTCGTTAGCTTACTCTCGTAGTTTGTGCCAAAAAATGTCTTGACGCTTTTTACAGGCTTATATGTAAGCGTAGCGTGAAATACATGCTCTGGCGTTGCTGTTAGGCTTTTGCCATCAAGTCTGTTAAGCCCTGTTTGGCTAAATTTCATAGGGCCATTTGGCGTGTTTATCGTTGGGTCGCCAGTTTTTATCTTTGATTTGTTATAAGTGTAGTTTGAGCTTAAATTTAGATTTGAAAGGATGTCATAATCGCCACTTAGCTCCACGCCCCAAACGGTCGCACCCTCAATGTTAAAATAAGTTCCCCAGCCAGGGCAACCGACTGTTTTTACCCTTGTCCTTGCTGGGCAAGCGCCAAA
>NZ_NDYO01000004.1:0-260904 GCF_002165785.1 Campylobacter concisus | reverse complement strand
AAATTCATTTCTAAAAAGCGTTACCGAGCCTCTAAAATCAGCTTGATTGTCATAATATGCTCCAACTTCATAAGTCGTGCTCTTTTCTGGCTTTAGATCTTTGTTTCCAAAATCAACTATTCTCCAAGCATTTTGAATAGTGCCTACTTCTGGGGAGATTTGATTGACATTTGGCGTTTTATAGCCAGTTGCTACGCCACCTTTTAAGCTTAGCGTATCTGTGGCATTATAGACTAGGTAGGCTCTTGGCGAGAGGTGGTTGCCAAAAAATTCGTTGTGCGTGAGCCTTGAGCCAAGCGTTAAAAACAGTTTCTCATCTAAAATTTGCCACTCATCCTCTATAAATCCCGCATGCTCGCTCATCGAGTAAGTCTTTGGGTCTTTTAAGCCGTTTCTTGAAGCGTTTGAGACGATGAAGGTTGTGCCGACATTTTGCTTGCTAAAGTCATAGCCAAAAGTTAGAGTGTGTACACCAAAAAACGTTGTAAATTTGGAATTAAAGTTGTGATTTTTGGCTTTTGCAGGTATGAGGCTGTCAAAAAGGCTCGTTCTTTGCGTCTGGTCATAAATGTAGCTGATATCGGTATTTAGGTTATCAAATTCACCAAGGTAACCCACGCCATAGCTCTTTTTCTCGTAGTCATAATTATCTAATGGTCTTCTTCCTGGGTTTGGATCGGCTGATTTGCCAACCGTTTTTGAATAATCATGCCTTTCGTTTGAGCCAAGGATGAAAAATTTATTGTGCTCATCTGGAGTGATCCAAAGCTTTGCGCTTAAATTTCTTTTATCACTCTTTTGATAGCCACCGATGTAGCCATCTTCGTCTCTTAGCTTTTTATATCCCCAAAGCTGAAGTGCGAAAAGGTCTTTATAAAGAGGTAAATTTAGATAAAAGTCGCCTTGCCTGCCATCTCCTATACCTTTGTGAGTGTTTATCGTGGTTGAGATGCCGACGTTGCCACTAAATTTTGAAAAATCCTTTTTAGTGATGATATTTATCACGCCACCAACCGCATCACTACCATAAAGCGAGCTCATAGGACCACGGATAACCTCTATACGCTCGATCGCTTCAGCTGGTGGGATGAAATTTGAGTTCATATCCCCTGCTCCGCCCTTTGGATTTGCGCTACTTGAGTTTACCCTTTTGCCATCAATTAAAATTAGCGTTTGAGACTTCTCCATGCCACGTATCGAGATACCACTAGCTGGACCATCCTCGCCACCAACGACATTTACGCCTGGCACTTTTTGCGCGATTGAGTGAAGTGAGGTAAAGCTATCTTTTGTAAGCTCATCACCGCTTATCACGCTTATGCTCGCAGGTGCTTCTTTTATCTGCTGCGAAAAGCCACTAGCACTTACTACAACGCCATCAAGCCTTGTTTCGTTATTGTCTTTATGTTCTGCTCCAAAGAGCGAATTTGCCACGCAAGCGCTAAGGCAAATGGCAATAAATTTTGTTTTTCTCACGACTATCCTTTTAAAATTTAATTTGAAAAAGTTTAAAATTTAGCGAAGTATCTTTTAAAACAATATTAATTATCATAATTTTCAATCTTTTTTATAAAATTTTCTAAGAAAAAACTTACATTATTTATTAAATTAGTTTATTAAAAATTAATCAATTTAGGCTAAAATACGACCATTTTAACAAAAGGAAGAGCTATGAAAAAAGACGTAAAAAAAGTGGTTTTAGCATACTCTGGCGGACTTGACACAAGTATCATTTTAAAATGGCTTCAAGATGAATATAACTGCGAAGTAGTCACATTTACAGCTGACATTGGCCAAGGCGAGGAGCTAGAGCCTGCACGCAAAAAAGCCTTAGCACTTGGTGTAAAGCCTGAAAATATTTTTATAGAAGATTTAAGAGAAGAATTTATACGTGATTATGTATTTCCTATGTTTAGAGCAAACGCCATCTATGAGGGCGAGTATCTACTTGGTACTTCGATAGCGCGCCCACTAATAGCAAAACGCCAAAGTGAGATCGCAAGACTTGTTGGCGCTGATGGCGTGAGCCACGGAGCAACAGGCAAAGGTAACGACCAAGTTCGTTTTGAACTTGGATACTACGCACTTGGTAACAATCTAACTATCATAGCTCCATGGCGCGAGTGGGATCTAAATAGCCGTGAAAAACTTTTGGCATATGCTGAGAAAAACGGCATAGATATCACCAAAAAACCAGGCAAAAGTCCATATTCAATGGATGCAAATTTACTTCACATAAGCTATGAGGGTCTAGTGCTTGAAGACCCAAGCCATGCACCAGAAGATGATATGTGGAGATGGACAGTAAGTCCAAAAGATGCTCCAGATAAGAGCGAGATCATTGAGATTGGCTATGAAAAAGGCGATCCAGTAAGCATAAACGGCAAAAAAATGAGCCCAGCTAAAATTTTAACCGAGCTAAACCGCCTTGGCGCAAAACACGGTATAGGCAGACTTGACATCGTAGAAAACCGCTCAGTTGGTATGAAGAGTCGCGGATGCTACGAAACTCCTGGTGGTACGATAATGTTAAAAGCTCACCGCGCGATCGAGAGCATCACGCTTGATCGCGGCGCTGCCCACTTAAAAGATGAGATCATGCCAAAATACGCCGAGCTAGTTTACAACGGCTACTGGTGGTCACCTGAGCGAAATATGCTCCAAGCTCTCATCGACAAGAGTCAAGAACACGTAAATGGCTCAGTTAAAGTTGAGCTTTATAAAGGCAACGTGACTATCCTTGGCAGAAACAGCAAAAATGATAATCTATTTAGCGAGGCATACTGCACATTTGAAGAAGATAGCGTTTATGATCAAAAAGATGCAGCTGGATTTATCAAACTAAATGCACTTCGCTTCATCATCGCACGCAAAAATGGGCGAAAATTTGACTAAGAAATAAAATTTAAAAGGAAAAAAATGAAAGTATTATTAATAAAAGATGTAAAAGCGCTTGGTAAAGCTGGCGAGATAAAAGAGGTAAAAGACGGCTATGGCAATAACTTCTTAATCGGCAAAGGCTTTGCAAAAGCAGCTACTCCAGACGTTCTTCGCCAATATGAAGCAGCTCAAAAAAGAAAGGCTGAAGAGTTAAAATATGAGATCGCAAATTTAGAAAAGCTTAAAGAAGAGCTTGAAAAAGTGACAGTTGTCATCAAAAAAACTCTTGGCGCAAATGGCTCACTTTTTGGCTCAGTTTCAAAAGAAGAGATCGCAGCAGAGCTTGAAAAAACGCATCATTTAGTTGTCGAGAAAAAATCGATCGACATGGATACACATCTAAAAGCAGTCGGCCTTTATGACGTTCATGTAAAGCTTGGACACTCGATAAATGCGAGCTTGAAGGTTGATGTGCAAGGAGAGTAGATGTTTCATGCGACAACCATCTTAGCCTACAAAGGCAAAAACAAATCAGTCATTGGCGGCGACGGACAGGTGAGCTTTGGCAACACCGTCTTAAAAGGCAATGCTGTAAAAATTCGTAAAATTCATAACGGCAAAGTCCTAGCTGGCTTTGCTGGCAGTACTGCTGACGCGTTTAACCTCTTTGATATGTTTGAGAAAAATTTAGAGCATACAAAGGGTGATTTGCTAAAGGCGGTGATAGAATTTAGCAAAGAGTGGCGCAAAGACAAGTATCTAAGAAAGCTTGAAGCGATGATGCTTGTGCTTGATAGGGATAAAATTTTCTTACTTAGTGGTACCGGGGATGTTGTAGAGCCAGAAGATGGTAAGATAGCAGCTATCGGAAGTGGTGGCAACTACGCACTTTCAGCGGCCCGTGCTTTAGATAAATTTGCCGATATCGACGAAGAGGAGCTAGTCAAAGAGAGCCTTAAGATTGCCGGCGAAATTTGCATCTATACAAATACAAACATCAAAACTTATGTTTTAGAATAAGAGAGAAAATGAACTTAACACCAAGAGAAATTGTTAAATTTTTAGATGACTATGTGATCGGTCAAAAGGACGCCAAAAAGATTATAGCGATCGCACTTCGCAACAGATATCGCCGTATGAAGCTTGAAAAAAGCTTGCAAGATGACATCATGCCAAAAAATATCTTGATGATTGGCTCAACTGGCGTTGGCAAAACTGAGATCGCAAGGCGTCTTTCAAAGATGATGGGTCTGCCATTTATCAAGGTTGAAGCTAGTAAATATACTGAGGTTGGCTTTGTTGGTCGTGATGTTGAGAGCATGGTAAGAGACCTTGCTATGGCATCATATAATCTCGTAAAAAATGAGCAAAGCGAGAAAAATCAAGATAAAATCAACGCCTATATCGAAGAAAAGATCGTCTCAAAGCTACTTCCACCACTTCCAAAAGGGGCTAGCGAAGAGAAACAGGCCGAGTATTCAAAGAGTTATGAAAAGATGCTAAATAGGCTAAGAAACGGCGAGCTTGACGAGCTAAGTGTCGAGATCGAGGTACAGCAAAACCCACTTGAAGCTGGCTCAAACGTGCCACCTGATATGGCGCAGATGCAAGAGAGCTTTATCAAGATAATTGGCATCGGTGGCAAGAACATCAAAAAAGAGATGAAAGTAAAAGACGCTAAAAAAGCTCTTCAAAGCGAGGCAAATGATAAAATTTTAGACCTTGAGAGCGTAAAAACAGAGGCTTTAAGAAGAGCTGAAAACGAAGGCATCATCTTTATAGACGAGATCGATAAGGTAGCCGTTGGCTCAGGTAGCCCAAATAGGCAAGATCCTAGCAAAGAAGGTGTGCAAAGAGACTTGCTACCTATCGTTGAGGGCTCGAATGTAAATACTAAATTTGGAAATTTAAAAACGGATCACATTTTATTTATCGCGGCTGGTGCCTTTCATATAAGCAAGCCAAGCGATCTCATCCCTGAGCTTCAAGGGCGTTTTCCACTAAGAGTGGAGCTTGATAGCCTTGATGAGGACGCGCTTTATCAAATTTTAACTCAGCCCAAAAATTCGCTTTTAAAACAATACATCGCCCTACTCTCAACCGAAAATGTTGAGCTAGAATTTGACGATGAAGCGATAAAAGAGATAGCTAGGATCGCTCATGCTGCAAATGAAAAGATGGAAGACATCGGTGCTAGACGCCTTCATACGGTAATCGAGCGCGTGATAGAAGATATTAGCTTTGAGGCTAGCGAAAAGAGCGGCGAGAAGATAAATGTGACAAAAGAGCTTGTAAAAGAGCGCCTAAAAGACGTGGTCGAGGATCAAGACCTAGCGAGGTATATACTTTGAAATCAGGCTTTGTTAGTATCATAGGACGCACAAATGCTGGCAAAAGCTCGTTTTTAAATGCTTTATTAAACGAAAAGATCGCCATCGTCTCGCACAAACAAAATGCAACTCGCAGAAAGATAAATGGCATCGTAATGAACGGTGAAGATCAGATCATCTTCACCGACACACCTGGACTTCACGAGAGCAACAAGGCGATAAATCAGCTACTAATCAGCCAAGCGATAAAATCGATGGGAGACTGCGATCTCATCGTATTTTTAGCGCCTATTCATGATGATACAAGTGACTATGAGAAATTTCTAGCTCTAAATCCTAAAAAACCACACATCTTAGTGCTGACAAAAGTCGATGAGAGCTCAAATGTGAAAGTCTTAGAAAAGATCACTCAGTACCAAAAATTTCAAGATAAATTTGCAGCTTTGCTTACCTTTAGCACCAAGCAGCCTACTTATAAAAAGCCGCTACTTGATGAAATTTGCAAACTTTTGCCAGAGCATGAATATTTTTACGATCCAGAATTTCTCACTCCGACAAATGAGAAGGAAATTTTTAGAGAATTTATACTTGAAGCGATCTATGAAAATTTGAGCGATGAGATACCTTATCTTAGCGATGCGATCATAAAAAGCGTAAAAGAAAAAACAGGCATAACTGAAATTTATGCGAGCATCATTACGGAGCGTGACATTCATAAAAGTATGATCATTGGCAAAAATGGTGAAACCATTAAAAGAATTGGAATTTTTGCAAGAAAGTTAATACAAAATTTAACAAACACAAAGGTCTTTCTAAAGCTCGATGTAGTCGTAAAAAAGGGTTGGAGCAAAGAAGAAAAAAGCCTAAACCAGATAATTGGCTATTGATTTTTTGTTTGAAAAACATTAAAATACGATCCAATTAGAGCTGTATGAGGTAAATTTGTGCTAAAACTTAAAAAAATTAACGATACTCCCATTGTTACGCTAAATCCTTATGAATACGAAGGTTTTAGATTTTCTAATAGCAATGTTGATACACTAAGTCTTTCAAAGAATATTCTAAAAAGAGACTTCTTTATATCTTATATCGAGTACAAAGATATAATAACAGCTACCATAAACATCTCAAGAACAATAGATGATGAGGATATTGAAAATAATATCTCGATCAAAATTTACGAAGAGCTCTCTCTTGATCCTGCGATTGACTATAAAATAGTTTATTTTGAAAGCAATGTTGAAAAAGAAGATAGAATTTTTAATGTTTTTATTGCTACAAACGAAACTATAAATAAAATTTTTAAAAATATTTCTAAAAGAGTACCTTTTATAGATTATGTCGTTGTAGAGCCGCTTTTATATAGTGCTATATATAAAAAAGGCTTGCTTCCTAGCACTCAGAGTGATTGTTTTTTGACATTTAGGGCCGATGAAGCATTTATAAGTATTTATGTAAATGGAGAATACCTTACATCAAGAGGTTTAAGATACACACTAAATTATCTAAAAGATAAATTTATAGAGCAAAGCGGCGAAAGAGTAAGCCTAGAAAGTTTTTTAGATATCCTAAAGACAAGAGGACTTTTAGATAGCAATGAAGAAGGCTTTAGCTACGATCTAAATACTGTTTTTGAGGACTATATATTTTACGTAAATGACACGATAAATGTTGTCAATAGAATCTATGGCATAAATATAAAAAATATCTATATTGACTGCGACTATAAAATAGAGCGTTTTGAGAAATTCATCAATACAAAGCTTGGCACAAATGCTACGAAATTAAATACAAGCACTGTAATAAATTCTAAAAATTTAGCCATTAGCGAACGGTATAACATGATGGTCTTGTATGCAAATTTTTACAAAAAAGAGGCCTTTAATGCTGATTTTAACTTCTCAAATTTGCTTAGACCTGATCCATTCACAAAAAGAAAAAGCGGTAAATTTATACTGACATGTGCTGCTGCTTTTTGCCTAAGCATGTCCTATCCTCTTTATAATTATATAGCTGGCAGTATTTTAGAGGTAGATTCGCAAAGACTAAGCGATGAGCTTGATGTGCTTAATGCACAAGCAGAACAAATAAGAAATACTCTTGAAAGACTAAAAAAAGATCAAAATGATATAAAGGGATTGACCGACAAAGAAGAAGAGAAGTTAAATTTTAGAAAAGGGTTACTTCAAGAAATTGAAAACAAAAAAGATCATTACGTAATGAAAGGCTTAAATCTTTTTGAAATTACCGATACGATAAACAGCAATAGCGTTTTTATAACAAATATTAAAAATAACGATAAAAATTTAACAGTAACCGTTGTTAGCGATAATGAAAAAAGGATTACGCAGCTAATAAAAGATATCAGCAAGATGCCTAAATATTCAGTAAATACAAAAAAAATTAAAGAAGATAAACAAAATAACGAGTATGAAAGTAATATAAGTATAGAGATTAGACAATGAGACAAGACGTTTTAAGTAAAATAGATAAGTATTTTGACGCAAAAAAACAAAGCGAAACAAATATAATTTTTTTGGGTTCAGCTTTAATTATTATTTATATTGTTTATATGCTTTGTTTTGATCCGTCGCAAGATTTTTATGATGAAAGATTTAATACGCATACTAAAATTAGCAATGATCTTTCAAGGACAAGAGATTATTTAAGATCTACTAGCTCACCTAGTGGGGATAAAAATTTTAAAATAAATGAAGAGTCAAAAATACTTGAAACGCTTAAAGGCAAATATTCTAGCGTTTTAAAATTTAATGCTCATTTTGACTCAAAGCTAAAAGAACTATCGTTTTTATTATTTAACGATCAAAATTGGGCAAATTTCTTAGACAATATCGTATCTTTAGCGAAGCAAAATAATATAAAAATTTTAGAGTTAAAAAGTGATATAAAAGAGCCAAATTTCCAAAAAATTGAGCAAATTTTAAATATTGACTTGACATTTTTGGGAGGTTTTAAAGATATGCTTTCATATATAAATGGCCTTGAAGAATCAAAGCTAGTGGTTGATCTTCATAAAATGGATGTAAATTCTACCCAAAAAGAGCTTGGCGCTAAGATCTCGATATCTGTTTGGGGGATGAAATACTAATGAAAATAAAAATTTTATTGGCTTTTTTATTTTTAAATATTACTTTTGCTAATCAGCTTCAAGAGGAAATGGACTCTTATGATAAAATTTTTGAAAAAATAAAGGAAAAAAGAAGCGGTCTTAGTGATATTGAGCTTTCGAGCATAAAAAATCCTTTTAAACAAGAACCTATCAAGACGATAACAGATCAAAATTCATCAATTATCACCCAAGCTTCAAAAGGACTTAGTTTAAAAGCAATTTTATTAAACAAAGCAAATATTGATTCCAAGTGGTATGCTGTCGGTGATATTATTGATGGTTACAAAATAGCCAACATTACTAGAAACAGCGTTTTTTTAGTAAAAGGCGATGAAAAACAAGAGCTAATTTTAAAAAATGGAAGTAAAAATGTTGAGATTAAAATTAAATAAAATATTAATAATAGGTGCACTTATTTGCTTTAATATGAATTATGCTAGTGCCAATGAAAGTAGTTGTTTAAGCAAGAATTTTAATATGAAAATTTCAGATGATGTTGCGCTAGTAGATGTGTTAAATCAGCTTTCAGAGATGTGTAACTTTAGTATTGTTGCAAAGGATACTTATAGCAAGACAGAACTAAAAGATAAAGTTTTTGGTGTTAATATCAGAAATATGAGTCTTAGCGAAGTTTTTGACCTGCTTTTAAGTGAGAAAAATTTAAGCTACGAGTTTTCAAATAATGTATTAAAAATTTCATCTTTAAAAACTCAAATTTTTAAACTAGATTATATAACTTCTATTAGAGAAGGAACTGCTGTCACCCAAGCTTCAGTGGATGCCACTCCATCTGAAATTTCTAGTGGTTCAAGTAGTAGCGATAATTCCCAAGATGATAGCTCTCAAGGCTCAAGCAACCTTATAAAAACTACTGAAAGGTTTGACTTTTGGGAAAAACTAGATGCTGAGCTTAAAGCTATTTTAAATAATAGTAGCGAACATATCACAGCACCTGATCCTATCATAAATCAAAACGCAGGCCTTATCACTGTTACGGCCACTCCTTCTCAACTTAAGCGTGTCGAAAAATATATAGATGAAATGCAAAAAAGACTAAAAAAACAAGTAATTATTGATGTTTCCATTATTTCAGTTGAGTTAAATAATGAATACAAACAAGGCGTTGACTGGAGTAAATTTGAACTTGGGTTTAATACATACATTGGCAATTCAAGAAATAATCAGAGCTCAAGTGCTACTTGGACAAATAAAGGCAATAGCCTAAGTGATGGATTTGGACGTACATTAAATATCGCAGCTAATTTAAATTTCAGCCTTGATGGAATGATAAATTTTCTTGAAACAAACGGAAAGACAAAGGTTATATCAAGTCCAAAAGTAACAACACTTAACAATCAGCAAGCTCTAATTTCAGTTGGTGATAACATAAACTACCGTGTTCAACAAAAGACTGACAATGGAAACAGCAATAGCGATAGGTTGACAACCACTTACAAACAATACTCTGTTTTTATAGGCATATTATTAAATTTACTACCAGAAGTTTCTGATAACAACAAAATCATGCTTCGAATCAATCCATCGCTTAGTAACTTTAAATATGCTGAAGACGACACAAGACAAAATGCGTTAAGAGAGATTGCTCCAGATACAGTACAAAAGAAGCTATCAACTGTTGTTCAAGTTGATAGCGGTGATACTATTATTCTTGGTGGATTAATAGGCCAGACAAAGGGTAAAAATAATACTTCTGTACCTCTTCTTTCTGATATCCCGCTTATAGGTGGTGTCTTTAAAAGCACAAGAGACAATATAAAGACAACAGAACTTATCTTTGTCATCACTCCTCATGTAGTTGATTTTGGCAAAAAAAAGCCACTTAATCAATCATTAAAAGACTTAGGTTTTTCTAAAACGATCTATGAATAACAAGAATATTTATACAGATATAAAAGATATCTTTATCAACGAAGATGAAGTAGCTGATTTTGTTAACCTAGATAACTCAATCACTTGTTACAATAAGATCGTCTCGGCTCTAAAAAAGCCATTAAAACTTATACTTTTTTATGGTAAGCCTGGTAGTGGAAAGACTTTTTTGCTAAACAAGATAGCCTCTGATCTTCAAAAGGATAAAAAATTAATTTTTTTCCCACATCCTTTTTTTAGCGAGGCTACATTTATAGAAGCTCTTTGTGAAGATATATATGGAAATAAACTTGATAATATAAATAATTTTGAAAGTTTTGTTGCACACTACTCAAAGGAATTTAAAAATAAAGATGAAATTTTACAAAACCAAATAGTTGTCATCCTGGATGAAGCACAACTTTATCCTACTGAATTGATTGAAAAAATAAGGCTGATGGCTGATACAAGATTATTTAAATTTCTATTTACTATTCATAAAACTGAAAATGAAGATGTGTTAGCAAAGGACTATTTTCAAACCAGAATTTGGGAGAGTATAGAGCTTGGAAGTGCAAACACGAATGAAATCATAGTTTATTTGCAAAGAAAAATAGGACAAAAAGGCTACGATAAATACCTAAATTTTCAGAAAAAAGACTATAACAAAGCCTATGAGCTTTGTTGCGGAAATCTACGCACACTAAATAAAATCATGTATAAATTTTATGAAATTTGTGAATATTACGAACAAAATCAGCCGTCAAAATTAAGTAGCGAGGATACAAATATTAAAATTTTGACAATGTCTGCACTTGATACAGGAATAATTCATGCTTGAATTACAAGAAATTCAAAGGTTAGAAAAGCTTTATGAAGATTACGAAAAAAAGAATAAAAATAGCTTTTTAAAATTGTTATCACATAAAAAGTTAGGCCTTTTAATAATTACGATCTTGCTAATTGCTTTTATCTTTGGTGCTTTTTTATTTTTCTCAAATGCTAAAAACGAAAAAGAGACAACCAATACTCCAACTTTAGTTGAGAAAAATTTGACAATACAAACAGATATAAAAGAAAAAAACATAACCTTTACTGAAACTAATGTCAGCAAAAATATTTTAGAAGATGGCAAACAAAAAAGTGAGCAGGCAAAGGAGAGGTTTGAATCAGATAAGAAACAAGATGAGCTCGCTGAGAAAATAGCTAAAAAGCTAGAACAATCCATAAAGCTAAATGAAGATAATAAAGAGCAGGCACCAGATAAAAAACAAAGAAGTGGTGGCGGTTGGCTAAAGCTAAATTTACCAACTGAAAATGAAAATATACAAAATGAACAACCTCTACCAAATGAAGAGATAATAGAATTAGAACCAAAGGCAAAGCCAAAAATTGATATTCAAATTTCAAGTGAAAACAATGAAATTTCTATGCTAAAAGAAAATTTTAATAAAAATAAAAATCCAGAAATCGCCCTTAAAATAGCAAGAAAATACTATCAAGATAAAAGATATAGCGACACTATAAAATGGGCACTATCGGCAAATAATTTAGATAGTAGCATTGAGGAGTCTTGGGTCATGTTTGCTAAGGCAAAATATATGCTAAAACAAAAAGATGACGCATTGCGTGCATTAGAAGAATATAATAAAAATAAAAATAAGCCAGAAATAAATGAGCTAATAAATAAGATAAAAAGTGATACCTTGTGAAATTTTTACTTATTATATTTTTATCTTTAAATGCCTTTGCGCTTGGAACGGCTGACATTAAAAGTTATTTTGAAAAGGCTGAATATCCTAAAATTTGTAATCAAAAAATACAAGATCTTTTAAAAGATTCACAAAATGAAGAATTTCTTAATATCTTTGGTATATCTTGCTTAAAAACAAATGATATAGATAGGCTCGCTCTTCCAGCAAGTAAACTATCAAAAACACAAAGTTCAAGAGAAAATGCAGCATATTTTGCAGATATATTGCTTAAAAAAAAGCTATTGCTTCATGCTATCTTGGATGGGGCTGATATAAGCTATATTAGGCTTCCAAAGAGCGATTACATTCTTTCATTTATATTTGATAAATTTGTCAAAAAAGAATACGTTGAGGAGCTTGGCGTATTTATTTTTGAAGAGCCAAATTCAGATACAAGATATGAGCTTAGTGCAATCGCTAGCTCAAATTTTGCAAAAATGATTTTAAAAATTTTTAAAAATGACGATCTTACTTCGCAGATTGAGTATAGATAAAGAGAAGAGATGAATAATTTAGAAAATTTAACGCTAAAAACATTAGAGCAACTTAATAAACTAAATGATGAGCAAATTTTAAAGATTATAGAGATAAAAAAGATAAACGAAAAAAGTCTTTTGGCTATTTTGCTTGAAGAAAATATGCTAGAAGAAGAGATTTTTTTTGAAATTCTATCTGATATTTATAGAAGAGGACACACTGACATTGATGAAATTTCGACTAGTCTTCAGATAGATCAAAAGCGCTTTATTCAATATGTATGTGATAAATTTAAAATCACATTTTTTGATCTTGATGATATAGATATCGACTACCGTATCAGCGAAAAACTAAGCACCTCGCAGCTAAAATCATATAATGCGATCCCTGTAAAAGAAGATGAGATAAGCGTTTATGTTGCTTTTAAAAATCCTTTTGATGTGATCATTCAAGATAAAGTTCAAAATTTATTTAACAGAAAGCTATTAAAAGTAGCTTGCGCCGATCCAACCCAGATAGAAAAATATATAAACAAAATAGCTCTTAATGAAAGTATAAAAGATGTTATTACAGAGATCAGAAAAGAGCTTTCAAGCTCCAGTAGCCAAGGGCAAAGCACAGAAAGCTCTGGAATTTTAAAGCTAATTGAGATAATTTTAAAAACATCTATTCAAAGCAGAGCGAGTGATATTCATATCGAGCCAACCGAGACAAACTGCATCGTAAGAAGCAGGATAGATGGTATGCTAAGTGAAACATTTATATTTGATAAAGATATCTATCCTCCGATGGTAAGCCGAATGAAGCTACTTTCAAATATGGACATTGCGGAGCGCCGTCGTCCCCAAGATGGTAGATTTTCAGCTCAAATTTTAGATAAAGAGTACGATTTTCGTATCTCTACACTACCTATTTTAAACGGCGAAAGCATAGTTTTAAGAATTTTGGACAAATCAAAAGTTATTATAAACATTGAAGACCTTGGTATGCATCCAGATAACTTTGCCAAATTTAAAAAGAGCATGAAAGCACCTTATGGCATTATCCTGGTTACTGGTCCGACAGGATCAGGAAAAACGACTACGCTTTATGGTGCATTAAACGATATAAAAAGTGTAAAAACTAAGATCATCACTGTTGAAGATCCGGTTGAGTATCAGCTAAATATGATCCAACAAGTACATGTAAATGAGAAGGCTGGGCTTACTTTTATCTCGGCTCTTCGCTCTATTTTAAGGCAAGATCCAGATATTATCATGATAGGTGAAATCAGAGATCAAGAGACGCTTAGAATCGCAATTCAAGCGGCACTAACTGGTCACTTGGTTTTTTCTACACTTCATACAAATGATGCTATTAGCGCTTTACCTCGTATGGTTGATATGGGTATTGAGCCATATCTAGTAAGTGGTGCATTAGTTTGCATTGAGGCTCAAAGGCTTGTAAGAAAGCTTTGTCCGTATTGCAAACAAAAAGTCACGCTATCTCAAAAAGCTCTTGATGAGATTAAGAAATTTCTTCCTGAAGATTATCAATTTTATAAAAGCGTAGGTTGCCAACACTGCTCACAAACTGGATATCTAGGGCGTGAAATGATAAGTGAAATATTATCTATCAGCGATCATATAGCAAGTATCGTAGCAAATAACGCTTCAAAAGAAGAGCTTAAAAAGGCCGCCTATGACGAAGGCTTTATAGATATGTTCCATGATGGCGTTATACGCGCAGCAAATGGTGTAACAACAATCGAAGAAGTATATAGAGTTGCCAAGATATGAAATTTTACGAAATAGAATATATAAAAGATGGCAAACGCCAAAAGATGAGCCTAAAGGCTAATAGCAAAAATGATGTAAAAAATCGTGCAAATATTCAAGGCATGATAGTAAAGATCAAAGAAACTCAGGTCTCAAGCATCAACAATGATTTTTTGGACTTGCAAGAAAAATTTAACAAAATTTTCTCTTCTTAAAAAGTAAAAATTCCAGCTCTAGTTGCTACCATAAGGCAACTTAGCGTTATGACTAATGCCGGTATATCAATACATGATGGCATAAAAGAGACAGCAAATGCTACCGAAGATAAAAGGCTAAAAACAATATTTCAAACACTAGATGAAGATCTAAATCAAGGTGCAAGTTTAACTCAAAGTATAGAAAATTTTCAAGAAGAGCTAGGCGATGTTACTGTCGCTATGGTAAGGCTTGGAGAGAGTACTGGTAATATGGCTGATGCATTATCAAAGCTAGCTTCTATCTTGCAAGAAGTCTGGGATAACCAACAAAAATTTAAAAAAGCCATAAGGTATCCAATAACCGTAATATGCTCTATAATTTTGGCTTTTATTGTACTCATGACATCAGTTGTTCCGCAATTTCGAGAAATTTTTAGCCAGCTTAATGCCGACCTCCCTCTTCCTACTAAAATTTTACTAAACATTGAATACATAATGAGCAATTACGGCATATATATAATAGTTGTTCTTATTGCATTTGCTTTTTTGCTAAAAAAGCAATATTCAAATGATGAAAATTTTAGGGATAAGGTCGATAAATACCTACTAAAAGTCTATCTTGTAGGCAAAATAATATTTTTTGCAAATATGAGTAGATTTAATCTAATATTTACAGAGCTTGTTCGTGCAGGACTTCCTATCGCTGACGCACTAGATACTGCCGTTGTAACTGTTTCAAATCAAGACATAAGAAATAAGCTAACTGCTGTAAAAGTACTGGTTGGTCGCGGCATAAGCTTAACCGAGGCCTTTAGGCAAACTGGACTTTATGAGGGTATGCTTATACAGATGATAGGTGCTGGCGAACAAAGTGGTAGCTTAGATGACATGACACAAAAAGTTACTGATTATTATAGAGTGAAATTTAATGATATTATTGATAATATTTCAAACTATATTGAGCCAATCTTACTAGTATTTATTGCCGCAATGGTGCTATTGCTAGCACTTGGTATATTTATGCCGATGTGGGATATGGCAAAAGCTGTTAAAAATTAAATTTAGATGATAAAGGAGTAAAATGTCTATAGAAAAAGAATTTAGTGTTGACGAAAATGCGTTTTTAGTTTCAAAAACTGATCCAAAAGGAAGAATCACTTATTGCAACGAGCCATTTTTAGAAATCGTAGGTGTAAAACAAGGCGATCTTTTGGGTAAGCCGCACAATATAATAAGGCACACTGATATGCCAAGAGTTATTTTTAAGCTACTTTGGGAACGTATACAAAACAAAGAAGAAATGTTTGCTTTTATTAAAAATAAAACTCTTAATGGCGGATACTACTGGGTATTTGGAAATATCACCGCCTCTTTAGATCAACAAGATAATGTAGTTGGATATTATTCTGTTAGACGTAAACCAAATCCAAAAGCGATAGAGGTTATAAAACCACTTTATGCAAAACTACTTGAGCTAGAGCGTGATGGCGGTATCGAGGCATCTAAAAAGTATCTGTTAAATTTCCTTGAAGAAAAATCAACAACCTACGATGAATTTGTAAATAACTTGCAAAGGTTTTAAAGATGTTTAATAAAAAATCAAATGCAATAAACGAAATTTTAAATGTTATCAAATCAGCAAGCAATGGCATGCTAGAGCCTCGCATTGTAAATGTTGGAGAAAAGGACGAGATGTATGAAGTCGCCCTTGGTATAAATGATTTGCTAGATCAAGTTGAAGCGCTTCAACGTGAAATTTCAACCTCTGTCCAAGCTGCACAAAACTCAAAAACATATAGAAATATATTTGTAGAAGGGTTTAGGGGTTTATTTAAACGAAATGCCATATCTATGAGCAAGGGTGTCACAGGTATAAAAGACGGCCAAAAAAGCAAGGTTAGAGGTCTTCTATCAAGCGAGCTTGACAAACTTGGAAACGGTATAAATGGTATAAATTATGTAAGAGATGATCTAAATGAAAGTATCAAAAATTTAAGCCAAACAGCAACAGATGCTAAACAAACTGCACAAATAGCAAAAGAAAATATGTCAAATATCGTCGAGCTTAGTCAAAACATGGGAGAGCTTGATGGTCTAGTACAAAGCTGCTCGAATGCTACTGGCATGCTAAGCACTAGGGCTTCTGAAATAAGCTCTGTTTTAAATTTAATAAAAGATATTGCCGATCAGACAAATCTGCTTGCTCTTAATGCTGCCATTGAAGCTGCTCGCGCAGGAGAGCATGGACGTGGTTTTGCGGTAGTCGCTGATGAAGTAAGAAAGCTAGCTGAAAACACACAAAAAGCCGCAAGTGACATAGAAGTCAATATAAAAACACTTCAGCAAGAGGTAAATGATATCGATGAAAATTCTAAAAAAATCGATGAAATTTCTAAACTAACGACACAAAATGTAGAAAATTTCAAAAAGGTATTGAGCGAGTTTAATGCAAACGCACAAAATACTGCTCAAACATCAAAATATGTCGAAAATAAAACCTTTGCCATAATTGAAAAAATTTCGCAAATCGCTTACAAAACTAAAGTGTACTCTGATCTTATAAATGAACAAGGATACAGCGAGGAAATACGTGATTTAGCGCAAAGCCTGCTAGATTGGTATGAGAACGAGAGTATAAGCGAACACAAGCAAAATAAAAATTTCGATAAGTCAAAAGAACTTACATCGTCACTAAATAATGAAATCAAACTCTTGCTTGAGAAGTCAGCCTCTGGCTATAACGAACAAAATTTAAATTATTTTGTTGATAAGTCTAAAAAAATAGAAGATCTAAGCGAGCAAATTTTTACTTCATATAACGAAATTTTTAAAGATAAAAACTAAAGTGTTAAATTATCTTTGATGTTTTTTGGGGTGGTCAAAAAATAACGCTTTTGCACCACCCTCGTTTAACTCACTAAATTTACATCCAAACTCAACGCAAAATATTCCAGAAGTTGGGATATTGTCTATTGAAGAATCGCTTAAATACTCGCAAATTTCGGTTATACTTGGGTTGTGCGTGATGATAAAAATTTCATCCAAACTCTCATCTATATTTTTGACAAATTTTAAAAGATCTTCAAAACTTATATCATAAAGCTCATCTATAAGACTGGTCTCTTCTTTAAATTTTAAAGTTTTAGTGATAATCTTTGCCGTTTGCTCGCACCTTTTAGCACTGCTTGAAAAGATAGCTCCTGGCATCACATCATACATTTTTAGTCTATTTGCCATAAATTTAGCGTCTTCTTTGCCTTTTTGACTAAGCTCCCTTAAGGCATCTTTAGCTCCGTCCTTATTCTCATCAACCGCTTTTGAATGTCTTATGAAATAAATTTTACTCACTATCTCTCCTTTGATAAATTCTTTATCAAGTAAAGCTCTTCTTTACTAAATCCAGCTTTTAAGCGATCTTGCTCATTGATCTCTCTAACATTTTTAAATGAATTTGGATACAAACTTAAGATAATGTCAAAGTAGCTATTTTCGTCAATACCCTCTTTTTTACAAGCAAGCTTAAACCACTTATCGCCTTTATAAACATGAGAGACTTCCTCCTTTAATATGACTTTCAGGCACTCAATGAGCTCTTCATTTCCACCCTCGCTTTCAAGCCTTTTTATAATATGAGCGTTTGCATCAAGCCCATTTGCCTCCATATATCTTGGCAGTAGCGCCATACGGCTAGTTAGACTACTTGAAGTCTTTTGAAGTGCGATAAAAAGCCCATCATGCACACTTAGCTCGCCGTATCTACCGCCTTGTTTTAAGAGCAAATTTTCTATCATGCAAAAGTGTCTGATCTCATCTTCAGCCACTTCTAGCCAGTCTTCATAAAATTCTCTTGGCAAATTTCTAAATCTATAACAAGCATCAAGCGCGATATCAATAGCACTAAATTCAATATGAGCTACCGAATGGATAAAATTTAAATTTTTATCCTTTGGCTTTAATTTTTTGTTTAGCTCTTTCATGCTAACTACTTCACAAAATTTTGCGTAGCTTGGTGTTATTAGCTCGTTTGGTTTAGAGCTTTCACAAAAATTTATATTAAAATCTCGTTTAAATTTCTCATAAAATAGTTCAAATTTTAGAAATTTAAGTCCAATCTCGCCTTCATTTAAAATTTCCCAAATTTCATCAAAAAAATTCATATTTTCTCTTTATCTAAATCTACATTTACAAGTGTAAATTTATATAAATAATGCTTAAAATTTGAGCCTAGTATTTGTTTTAAAAGCTTTTTAGTAAAAATTTCTGATTTATTTTGCTTTGCCATATCCAGCAAATCTATTTGCTGCCAAGCAACTTGAGTTTGAACACCTTACAAGGTAGCTATTTATCTCTTGATTTCCTTTTAGATGCACATTTTTTTGTTTTAGATTCATATAGCTATGAATTATCTTTCCACCAGAATTATGTATAAATTTTACTGTCTCATCGCCAAGAACAGCCGTAACTATGCCAACATGAGTGATATTTTTCTTATCTTTATTTTTCTGAACGCCCTTACCAAGAGTATTTGAGAAAAATACAAGATCGCCTATTTTTGGATTTTTATGAGTAATTAAATTTTTACTTTCATAAAAATTATAGATCGCTTTTGACTTTCTACCGCCATTATCGTAGTAGCGATTTATTGTCTTTTCATCAAAATACATATTTTGATACTTTGCATTTACGATAGAAACAAAGCCAGAACAATCACCGCCAGCTCTTGTATTTAGGTATTTTTTAAAAAAAGAACCAAATTTTTTATCTTCTCTATCATTATCTTCATCTATGATTTCACCAATCATTTGCTCACTAAAATCAACACTTGAAGTTACGGTTTGATTTGTTTCATTTTGCGGGGTTGTCGGTTGATTAGAGGTAAAAGAACAACCTGTAAAAAATATAATGCTAAATATAAAAAAGATTTTTTTATTTATTGAATTTGACATATTTATATCCAAAATTTTAGTGTTTGCAATTTTAACTTTTAAACGTAAATGAACCGGAAATAGTGCTTTGCTTTCTTTATTCTAAGTTAAAAAGCAATATAATATCGGCAAAAAACATATTTTCTTAAGGCAAAAAGCAATGATGCACTATTTAAAGATAAAAGGAAATGCAAAACTAAGTGGCGAAGTAAAAATAAGCGGTGCTAAAAATGCTGCTCTACCGATCATCGCCCTAACCTTACTTGCAAAAAAAAGTGTAAATTTAACAAATATCCCAAATGTCGCTGATATAAAAACGCTTTGCCAACTGCTAACTAATCTAGGAGCAAAGTGTGAATTTAAAGATGAAAACTCGCTAAGTATCGACACTAGCAGTGTAAATTCGACAACGGCAAATTATGATATCGTTAGAAAGATGCGCGCTTCTATCTTGACGCTTGGTCCGCTTCTAGCGCGCTTTGGACACTGCGAAGTGAGCCTACCTGGAGGATGTGCGATCGGACAAAGACCTATTGATCTACATCTAAGCGCGCTTGAGAAAATGGGCGCAAATATCGAAATAAAACAAGGCTACGTCGTTGCAACCGCGCCAAATGGACTAAAAGGTGCAAAGATCGTTTTTGACAAGATCACTGTAACTGGCAGCGAAAACATCATCATGGCAGCAGCTCTAGCACACGGCACGACAGAGCTTTTTAACGTCGCACTTGAGCCTGAAGTAGTGCAAATTTGTGAAATTTTAGCAAGTAGTGGCGTAAAGATCGAAGGCATTGGCACAAGCGAGCTAAAGATCACTGGCAGCGGTCAAAAACTACTTGAAATTTGCGATATCAAAGTAATTCCAGATAGGATAGAGGCTGGCACATATCTTTGTGCTGGTGCCATAACAAATAGCAAAATTTCAGTTACTAATGCAAATGCTGCGCATATGACAGCCATCTTAAACAAATTTGAAGAGATGGGCTTTAGTATCGAGGTCGATGGCGATAAGATCACGATATTGCCAGCCAAAGAGATAAAACCAGTTGAGATAATAACCACCGAGTATCCGGGCTTTCCAACAGATATGCAAGCTCAATTTATGGCGCTTTGCCTTGCAGCAAATGGCGTTAGCACAATAGATGAGAGACTTTTTGAAAACCGCTTTATGCACGTCAGTGAACTAGCTAGAATGGGCGCTGACATCCGCCTAAATGGACATATCGCAAGCATTTACGCCCCTGCAAATTTAAATGCAGCAGACGTGATGGCGACTGATCTTAGAGCTAGCTCAGCCCTAATACTAGCCGCTCTCATCGCAAATGGCGAGAGCTTGGTGCATAGAATTTACCACCTTGATAGAGGCTATGAGAGACTTGAGGAGAAATTTAAAAGCCTTGGAGCAAATATTGTTAGGCTTGAGGAGTAAAAATGCTAGTAAATGAGGCACTTGGGGCTTTAAAAGCTAAATTTAAACCAAAAAATGAGAGTGAAATTTTACCTCTTAGTGATACTCTTGGTAAAACATTAGCAAATGACGTGATGGCCGTCAAAGATCTGCCTTGCTTTGACAACTCAGCACTTGATGGATTTGCGGTCAAATTTGATGAAAAAAATAAACCTTATAAGATCATCGCAAGTGCTTTTGCAGGCGATAAAGAGCAGCTAATAATCGGCAAAAACGAGTGCATAAAGATAATGACAGGCGCAAAGATGCCAAAGGGTGCTGACACAGTCATGAGGTTTGAGGACTGCATAGTTGAGAGTGAGTTTGTAAAAGCACCAGAAAAGCTTAAAAAAGGTGACGCTTACCGCTTTAAAGGTGAGGAGGCAAAAATAGGTGAAATTCTCCTAAAAAGTGGCGAAATTTTAAACACTAGAAGTGTGATGATGCTTGCAGCTCAAGGCATAAGCTTTATAGATGTAAAAAAGCAACCAAGTATTGCAGTTTACTCAAGCGGAAACGAGATCATCGAACCTTGGCAAAGAGCGAGTGAGGATGAAATTTACAACGCAAATGCCTTTGGTATCACAGCACTTTTAAGCTCCATAGGTCAAAAAAGCTCATATCTTGGCATCATAAAAGATGAGCTAAGCGCCGTAAAACAGGCATTTTTAAATGCTACAAATTACGACATTATTATCTGCTCTGGTGGAGCAAGCGCTGGAGAGGCTGATTTTATGAAGATAGCCATGAGCGAGCTTGGATATAGCGAAATTTTCTCACACCTTGATATAAGACCTGGCAGACCTTGTAAGGCTTATGAAAAAGGTGGCAAGCTTGTCTTTGTGCTCCCTGGAAATCCAATGGCTGCATATCTTTGCCTAATGATGCTTGTTTTGCCACTTCTGAAAAATGAGTGCTTTGTGACGCAAAAAGCGATAAATGGTGAAAATTTAAAGGTAAAATCTGGCAGAGCAAATGTGGTTTTTGGCAACGTGGTTGATGGCAAATTTATAGCAACTAATGGCGGAAAATATGGTTCAGGTATGATAAATCATATCTTAAAGAGTGATTTTGTTTTGATAACTAGCCCAGATCAAAGTGAAATTTCACAAAATAGTGAAATTTCACTCATAAAACTTCCATAATCCTTGACAAATGAAAAACAATCTGATAAAATGCGGACTTCATTTTGATTGCGGGAATAGCTCAGGGGTAGAGCACAACCTTGCCAAGGTTGGGGTCGCGAGTTCGAATCTCGTTTCCCGCTCCATCTTTTTTATACTCATTTTTTTATTTTTCACAAAACTTTTTGCAAATGAAGTCAGCATCTATCCAATGTATTGCGTTCTAAATGATCAAATTTCACTTAGTACTTTTGGCTTTGATGGCGAAGACAATGAAATTTTAAACTTAGAGGGCAAAAGAGCTGCCAAGATAGATAGCAAAAAGCTCTATGAAATTCTAACAGCAAATTTTAAAACATATAATGACAAAAGCGGTGGAAGCGTTGCTTTTGTAAAAAACTGCTCTATTATGGATGAGATTCAAATGCAATTTTTAAGATCAATTAGTGATGAATATCCTGGTGTCAGCATAAGTGATCTTAGTATTAGTCCACAAAATAAACTTCCAGCAAATTTTAAAGAGCTCGTCCTAAAAAATATATTTTTAGGTGATCAAAATAGTCAAAAAGGTACATTTAGAGCTTCATTTGAGGATATTGATCTGAGTCTAAAAAGCATCTATTTTAAATTTAGCTTTAACGCTAAGATGCCAGCCTTCATAGCAATAAATTCAATGAATACAAACCACATTTTAAGCCTGCTTGACTATCAGCCAACAATGATAGAGTTTAGCAAATGGCCAAAAGATGCACTTTCTAGCTCAAATAGTTTAGCTCTTATAACAAAAGTGCAGATAAAAAGCGGTGAAATTTTAACCAAGCGTCAGTTTAACGCCATAAATTTAGTAAAAAAAGGTCAAATGCTAAATGCAGTTTTAAGCGAGGATGGAGTTAAAATAGTTGCTGAGGTAAAGGCTCTTGAGGATGGAAATCTAGGTGATATGATAAAGATAAGAACAAAAGATAATAAAATTTTACAGGCCACAGTTTCAGGTAAAGATGAGGCAGTGATAAGATGAAAAAGATAGTATTTGCAGCCACTGGAGCAAGCGGAGCTGGGCTTTTTCTAAAGCTAATAAGTGCCGCAAAAGATAGTTGCGAGGCGCATGTTATAGTTAGTAAAAATGCTATGAAGGTTTTAGAAGCTGAAGAAAATTTGAAGCTAAATTTAAATGATCTTGGTGTAAAAATTTATGATGATCAAGACCTTAGCGCAGGTCCAGCTTCTGGCTCGTTTGGCACGGATGCTATGATAATAGCGCCCTGCTCTACCAACACGCTAGCAAAAGTTGCAAATGGCATAAGCGACACGCTCATCACAAGAGCCGCAAGTGTTGCGCTAAAAGAGAGGCAAACCCTAGTTTTGGGCGTTAGAGAGATGCCTTTTTCTGCGATCGCGCTTTCTCAGATGCAGCTGCTCTCATCTCTTGGAGCTACCATCGCTCCGCCAGTTTTAGGCTACTACGCAGGCATAAAGAGCCTTCATGATATGGAAAATTTCATCATCGGCAAGTGGCTTGATGCCTTAAAAATCGAAAATAATCTTTACAAAAGGTGGCAAATTTGAAAAAATCTTGCATCTATCCAGGGACCTTTGACCCCATTACAAACGGCCATTTAGACGTTATCATAAGAGCTACAAAAATTTTTGACAAGGTAATAGTCGCAGTTGCGAAAAGTGACAGCAAACAGCCGATGTTCGCACATGAAAAGCGCATAGAGATGGCAAAAGAGGCAGTTTGCGAGCTAAAAAATGTAAGCGTGCTTGGCTTTGATAACTTGCTTGTTGATTTTGCTAAGTCGCACGGCATAAACACCGTCATCAGGGGGCTTCGCGCGGTTAGTGACTTCGAGTATGAGTTACAAATAGGCTATGCAAACGCCGCACTTTGGGACGAATTTGAGACGGTTTATCTTATGCCAAGCTTAAATAACGCCTTCATCTCAAGCTCTATCGTCCGCTCAGTCTTGCGCCACGACGGCGACGTGAGCAACTTAGTGCCAGCAAAAATTCTTAAAAATTTAAAGGCGTAAAATGTATGTTTTGTTTGAAGGCATTGACGGAGTTGGCAAGAGTACGCAGATAGAAATTTTAGCTTCTAAATTTAGTGGTGCCATCGTCACAAAAGAGCCAGGCGGCACGCAGCTTGGTGTAAATTTACGAGAAATTTTACTAAGCTCAAGCATAAAAATAGGCAAAAGGGCTGAAATTTTACTCTTTTTAGCTGACAGGGCTGAGCATTTTGAAAAGCTGGTCGCTCCAAATTTAAGTAGGCTCATTTTAAGCGACAGAGGCTTTATCTCTGGCATCGCCTACGCTTTGGCAAATGATGAAAATTTAGATGAAAACGTGCTTTTAGAGCTTAATAAATTTGCGCTAAATGATAAATTTGCAGATAAGATTGTTTTTTTTGAAGCAAGCCCCAAGCTAATAAGCTCACGCTTAAAAAGTAGGGGCACAAGCGATAAGATCGAGGCTCGCGGTCTAGAATATCTTTTAAAAGTGCAAAGTCTGATGAAGCAAATTCTTATCAAAAATGGCTTTGATACACTTTTTATAGATGCATCTAAAAGCATAGAGCTAATTTCAAAAGAGATAGAAAATTTTATAAATTTTAAGTAAAATCACAAAAATAAAAAAAAGGATAATGCGATGATAACGGCACTTCGTGGCATGAAAGATATGCTTCCAGCTCGTGCGAAACTTTATGCACAGATAATCAAAACCTGCGAGGAAGTCGCAAAAAACTACGGATATGAGCAAATTTTGACCCCACACCTCGAGGAGACAGCACTTTTTAAAAGAAGTGTCGGCGAGAGCAGTGACATCGTGGGCAAAGAGATGTATCAGTTTGAAGACAAAGGCGGTAACGACGTTTGCTTGCGACCTGAGGGCACGGCTGGCGTGGTTAGAGCGTTTATCGAGGCAAAACTTGACAGGGCAAATGTGACGAAACGCTGCTTTTATCATGGCTCGATGTTTCGCTACGAACGCCCACAAAAAGGCCGCTTAAGAGAGTTTCACCAGTTTGGCTGCGAGTGCTTTGGCGAAGGCAGTGTTTACGAGGATGCGAGCATTATTTTGATGGTGAGCGAAATTTTTAACAGACTAAACATAAAAACAACCCTAAAGATCAACTCCCTTGGTGACGAGAGCTCGATGAAGTCTTACAAAGAAAAGCTCGTTAAATTTTTAGATGAAAATGACGACAGAATTTGCGAGGACTGTAAAAGACGCAAGCTTTTAAATCCTATCCGCGTGCTTGACTGTAAGGTTGAGAGTTGCCAAGAAATTTACAAAAACGCCCCAGTGATCACTGATAGCTTAAGCGATGAGGCGCAGGCTGACTTTGCAAAACTGCAAGAAATTTTAACGGTAAATGGCGTTAAATTTGAGATAGACACTAAGCTAGTTCGTGGGTTAGACTACTACTGCAAGACGGCGTTTGAGTTTATAAGCAACGAGATCGGCTCTCAAAGTGCGGTCGCCGGTGGCGGCAGATATGATAGGCTTGTAGAGTACCTTGGCGGTAGAGCCAGCTACGGCGTTGGTTTTGCGATGGGCGTTGAGAGGATAATGGAAATTTTAGGTGAGGTCCAGGATGAGCGAGATGGAGTTTATCTTTGCGCGCTTGATGCGACGAATTTAGACTTTGTCTATGCGCTTGGCTCAAAGCTTCGCAAAAAATATCAGGTTGAAATTTCTTATGAAGCCAAAAAACTTCAAAAACATCTACAAAATGCCGACAACAAAAATGCGAAAATTTTCCTTTGCGTAGGTGAAAACGAGATGAAAGAGAATAAAATTTGGTATAAAAATTTAGAAACCAAAGACGAAAAAACGATAAATTTAGATGAGCTTGAAAAGGAGCTGGGATGAATGATTTTGGACTTAGCATTTGGGGCAATTCAAATTTTGTTATAGAAGATGGCAAAGTCTGTATAAATGCAGCCAGCAAACCAGCGATCATCGACATCGTAAAAGAGATAAGAGACGACGGATATAGAGGGCCGCTACTGCTTCGTTTTCCTCACCTTATCCAAAAACAGATCGAGCAGATCCACGCAAGTTTTGCAAAAGCAAAGAAAGAATTTGCCTACAAAGGCAGCTTTAATGCTGTATTTCCACTTAAGGTCAATCAATATCCTGGCTTTGTAAAAAATTTAGTTCGCCTTGGCAAACCTTATAACTACGGCCTTGAAGCTGGTAGTAAGGCTGAGCTACTTTTAACCATGGCTTACAATAACGAAAAAGCTCCAATAACCGTAAATGGCTTTAAAGATAAAGAGATGATAAATATAGGCTTTATCGCCGCTGAAATGGGGCACAACATCACACTAACGATTGAGGGCTTAAACGAGCTTGAAGCGATAATCGCCATCGCAAAAGAGCGCTTTAAACCAAAACCAAAGATAGGGCTTAGAGTAAGACTACACTCGACAGGATCGGGACTCTGGGCAAAAAGTGGTGGCATACACTCTAAATTTGGACTAACATCAACTGAACTAATAGAAGCTGTAAAAATGCTAAAAAAGGCAAATTTACTTGAAAACTTCACAATGATACACTTTCACATCGGCTCTCAAATAAGCGAGATCCATCCGCTCAAAAAGGCTCTCATCGAAGCTGGCAACATCTATGCTGAGCTTAGAAAAATGGGTGCCTCAAATTTAAAAGCGATAAATTTAGGTGGCGGTCTTGCGATCGAATACTCGCAGTTTAAAGAAGAGAGCAGCAGAAACTATACGCTAAACGAATATGCAAACGACGTTGTTTATATGCTTAAAACCATAAGCGAGCAAAAGAAGGAGATCGAGCCAGATATCTTCATAGAGTCAGGCCGTTATATCGCCGCTTCTCATGCACTTTTGGTTGCTCCCGTGCTTGAGCTATTTTCTCAAGAATACACCGAAGAGAAGCTAAATTTAAAGAAAAACAATCCAAATTTAATAACCGAGCTAGTCGATCTTTATAAATCAATCAAACCTTCAAACGCCCTAGAATACCTGCACGACGCCATCCACCACACAGAGAGCGTGCTAACACTTTTTGACCTTGGGTATGTCGATCTGCAAGATAGGTCAAACGCCGAGGTGCTTTTAAAGCTCATCAGTAAAAAGGCTGTCGTGATGCTTGGCAACAAAAGTAACTCAAGCGATCTGGCCAAAATTCAAAAAGAGGTCCAAGAGAGGTACTTGCTAAATTTCTCTATTTTTCAAAGCTTACCAGACTTTTGGGGACTAAAGCAAAATTTTCCTATCATGCCGCTTGATAGACTTGATGAGCGCCCTACTTTGCCGGCTTCGATCTGGGATATCACCTGCGATAGTGACGGCGAGATCAGCTATGATGATGAGAAAAACCCACTACTTTTGCACGACGTGGACGTGGAGAAGGAGGATTATTTCTTGGGATTTTTCCTAGTTGGCGCATATCAAGAGGTGATCGGTATGAAACACAACCTCTTTACTCACCCAACAGAGGCCACAATAGAGCTTTCAAATGATGGCTATAAGATCACAAATTTACTAGAGAGCCAGTCGATCCTTGATATCATGGAGGATATGGACTACGATATCTACGAGATCCAAGACACTCTAAACGAGCGCTTAGAGAAATCAACTCTGATAAACGAAACGCAAAAGAAGCAAATTTTGGGCGAACTTTATCTATTTTTAAATGATAATAGCTACCTAAAAACAATCAATTAAAAAGGAAAACAATGCAACTAGCAAATAGAATGCAAACATTAAGCGAGTCAATAACGATCGCCATCAGCACAAAGGCCAAAGAGATGAAGGCTGCTGGTATCGACGTGATCTCGCTTTCAGCTGGTGAGCCTGACTTTATGACTCCAAAAAAGATAAGAGAAACTGTAAAAAACGCACTTGATAACGATAGCAAAAGTGGCAAATACACGCCAGTACCGGGCCTGCCAGAGGTTATAGAGGCCATTAGAGTAAAGCTAAAAAGAGATAACGGACTTGACTACAAAGCAAGCCAGATCGTCACAAACATCGGTGCAAAACACTCACTTTTTAACGTATTTCAAGCGCTAATCAACCCAGGCGACGAGGTCATCATCCCCTCTCCATACTGGGTGAGCTACCCTGAGATCGTTAAATTTTGTGGCGGCGTGCCTGTCTTTATCGAGGCAAATGAGAGTACAAATTTTAAAATCACAGCCGAGCAGCTAAAAAAAGCGATCACACCAAAAACAAAAGTCTTTTCGCTAAATCACCCGACAAACCCAACTGGAGCTGTATATACAAAAGAGGAGATTGCGGCATTTGGCGAGGTTTTAAAGGGTACTGACATCATCGTTACAAGTGATGAAATTTATGAAAAAGTGATCTACGGCAAAGAATTTCACGCAGTAGCCTCAGTAAGCGAAGATCTTTTCAAAAGAACGGTCACGATAAATGGCCTAAGCAAGTGTGGAGCGATGCCTGGCTGGAGATTTGGCTATATAGCAAGCTCGATGGACTGGCTAATCGCTGGCATCAAAAAGCTTCAAAGTCAAAGCACAAGCAACATCAGCTCGATCGTGCAAATAGGCGCTATCCCGTCACTTCTTGGCGAAACTGACGAAGATATCGAAAGCATGAGAAAAGAGTATGAAAAAAGACGCGATGTGGCAGTTGAGATGATAAATGCCATCCCTGGGCTAAGCGTAGTTAAGCCTGATGGCGCATTTTATCTATTTGTAAAATGTAAAGATGTAGATAGTGACTCGCTTAGATTTTGCAAAAAAATGCTTGAAGAGGCGAACGTAGCGACGGTGCCAGGTGTGGGCTTTGGCATGGAGGGATACTTTAGAATTTCTTTTGCAACAGACATCGAGAGCATAAAAAAAGCGATCGATAGGATCGCAAATTTTGTAAAAAGCTACAAAATTTAATGATCAAATTTAGTGTAAATGGCAAAATTTTCGAGCTTGAAAACGATATAAATGTTTATGAATTTTTAGCCAAAAATGGCTATGAGCTTAAATTTATAGCCCTTGAGCGAGACGGAGAAATTTTGCCAAAAAAGCTTTGGCGTGAGCGCTTCATGAGCGAAGGCAAAGCTTATGAGATCGTCACTTTAGTTGGCGGTGGATGAGGAGAAAATGATAGAGATAATACTAAATGGCACAAAATTTAATGTGCCAGCAAAAAGCCTTAGCGAGCTAAAAGAGCTTGTTCTTGGCGATAAAGAGAGTGAAATTTATAAATTTTTAGAGAAATTTAATGCGACAAAGCCAGACATTTTTATCGTTGATGGCTTTGCAATAAAAGAAGATAGCGAGCTAAAAGATGGCTCAAACGTCGTATTTATAAGGCGTGGCGTGATGCCTGAGCGTGAAGTTTTACGCGCGATGATCGCCTCACGAAACAGCCCTGAGCTAAATTTAGCCCTAAGTAAGGCAGTAATCGGCGTGGCTGGACTTGGTGGTCTTGGCTCAAATATCGCGCTAAGCCTTGCAAGAGTTGGCGTAAAAAAGCTAGTGCTTGCCGACTTTGACGTCGTTGAGCCAAGCAATCTAAACCGCCAGCAGTATTTCGTCCGCCACATCGGCTTAAAAAAGACTCAAGCGCTTAAAGAGCTGATAAATGACGTAAATCCCTTTGTCGAGGTCGAAACACACGATATATTTTTAGATGAAAAAAACGTGGCTAGCGTCTTTGGCGAGTGCGAAATTTTATGCGAAGCCTTTGACAATGTCGCTGGAAAGGCGATGATACTAAATGAAGCTGGGGCAAGCTTAAAAGATAAAAAGATCATTGGCGCCTCTGGCATGGCAGGATACTTTAGCTCAAATCTCATAAAAACCATAAAATTTGCCAAAAATGTCTATCTTTGTGGCGACCTCACAAACGAGGCAAAGATCGGTCAAGGGCTCATGGCACCACGCGTTGCCATCTGCGCAAACCATGAGGCAAATTTGGCCATTAGACTGCTTATGGGCTTGGAGGCGTAAGTGCAAAATGATAGCTTGATCCTTGGCGGCAAGGAGTTTCAAAGCCGCTTTATCCTTGGCTCTGGCAAGTACTCACACGAGCTAATCGACTCAGCCATAAATGAGGCTGGCGCGCAAATTCTAACCCTTGCTCTTAGGCGCATAAACGAGAGCAAAGAGCGAAATATACTTGACTTTATCCCAAAAGGCGTGGCGCTTTTGCCAAACACAAGTGGCGCTAGAAACGCTAAAGAGGCCGTTCGCATCGCCCAGCTCGCACGTGAGCTTGGGTGCGGCGAGCTTGTTAAGATAGAGATCATCACCGACTCTAAATTTCTCTTTCCAGACAACGCTGAAACGATAAAAGCCTGCGAAGCTTTGGCAAATGATGGCTTTGTGCCGATGCCTTATATGTTTCCGGATCTAAATGCCGCAAGAGCGATGCTAAGTGCGGGAGCAAGTTGTATAATGCCTCTAGCTGCGCCTATTGGCTCAAACCAAGGGTTAGTTTTTAAAGACATCATCGAGATTTTGATAAACGAGCTTGATACGCAGATCATAGTTGATGCTGGCATCGGTAGGCCCTCACAAGCGTGCGAAGCGATGGAGATGGGAGCAGCTGCGATCATGGCAAACACAGCCATCGCCTCATCTAAAAACATCCCACTCATGGCAAGAGCTTTCAAAGAGGCGATCATCGCTGGTCGCAACGCCTATCTAGCAGGGCTTGGCGCAAAGAGCAAAAGCGCAAATGCCTCATCACCGCTCACTGGATTTTTAGACTGATGAAATTTACAAGAACCGACCACATGAAGCTGTTACCTCACATGCAGGATGTTGGCAGTGATATCATGGATGAAATTTTAAAAGAGCGCGCGAATTACAAGCCTGAAATTTACACCGAAGCTGACATCAAGGCAGCTCTTAATGCAAAGCATTGCTCGCTTGAAAACCTAAAAGCCCTACTCTCGCCTGCTGCAGCACCATTTTTAGAGCCAATCACCCAGCTAGCTCAAGCAAAGACAAGGGCAAATTTTGGCTCAAATATCACACTTTTTACTCCGCTTTACATTGCAAACTACTGTGACAATCTCTGTGTTTATTGCGGTTTTAACGCTAAAAATAAAATAAAAAGGGCAAAATTAAGCGACGAGGAGATCACGAGAGAGCTAAGAGAAATTTCAAAGAGCGGTTTAGAAGAAATTTTGATCCTAACAGGCGAGAGCGAAACTAGCTCAAGTGTAGCCTATATCGCAAATGCCTGCGCTTTGGCAAAGAAGTTTTTTAAAGTAGTTGGGGTTGAAATTTATCCATTAAACTCAGACGGCTACGCCCTGCTTCATAAAAGTGGCGTGGACTACGTGACCGTCTTTCAAGAGACCTATAGCCCCACAAAATACGAGAAAATCCACCTTGGCGGTAATAAAAGGATCTTCCCTTACCGTATAAACGCGCAGGAGCGAGCGCTTCTTGGTGGCATGAGAGGGGTCGGCTTTGCGGCACTTCTTGGCATAGATGACTTTAGACTTGACGCTTTTGCGACGGCACTTCATGCAAGCTTAGTTCAAAAAAAGTACCCACACGCCGAGATCGCATTTTCATGTCCAAGGCTTCGCCCTATCATAAATAACGACCGCATAAATCCTCGTGACGTTGGCGAGCGCGAGCTTTTGCAAGTGATCTGCGCGTATAGAATTTTTATGCCAACAGCCAGCATAACGATCTCAACCAGAGAAAAGGCGAAATTTCGCGATAACGCCGTAAAGATCGCCGCAAATAAGATAAGCGCTGGCGTAAAAGTAAGCATCGGCGCTCACGGCGAAGAGAAAAAGGGCGACGAGCAGTTTGAGATAAGCGACGATAGAAGCGTGGATGAGATAAAAGCAATGATAAAAGCAAACGGCCTAGAGCCCTTAATGAGCGAGTATATCTATGTTTAGAATTCTTTGCGTGGCTGACTTTGACAGCTACAAGGGTGATGACTTTTTAAAGAGAATTCAGCTACTTTGCAAGGCTGGTGTGGATGAAATTTTACTTCGTGCAAAGGGGCTAAATGAGGCTGATTTTTACAACCTTGCTAGAGTTGTAGCTCAAATTTGTGAAAACTACCGCAAGAAATTTATCATCAATCAATTTTTTGACGTAGCTTGTAAGCTAAAAAGCGACTTTTGGCTCACTTCAGCGCAGCTTGACTTTTTTAAAAATCACGGTGTTTTTTTAGATGAATTTAGAAAAATAGCAAAAATTTACGCTCCAGCTCACGACATAGAGCAAGCTAAAATTTCAGCTACAATCGCCGATGTGTTCGTAGCCTCTCATATATTTGCCACCTCTTGCAAGGTGGGTTTAGAGCCAAAGGGGTTAAATTTTATAAGCGAGCTAAAAAATCTTAATAAAGAAATTTACGCACTTGGCGGACTGGACAACCAAAACTACAAAAATGCTATAAAAGCAGGCGCTAGCGGAATCTGCTTCATGAGCTTAGCTATGAATGGTGATATAAACGAGATAAAAGATATAGTAAAAAATAAAAATATATAAAATTTTTCGTAGAATAATACATATAATTTTATATATTTAGTACAAATAGCAAATTTATCCCTTAGCTAAATCTTGTTAGATTAACTATCTATAGCATAAAAATTTTTAAGTAAAGATCAACAAAAGTAAAAATCAGCTATAACTTCTAAAATTTTTATAATCAATAAAGCAAGTCAAGAGCCTTTAGCACAAAGCCCCAGAACAAGCTAAATTTATGAAATTTTCTTTTGTTTTGGGCGGAAAACTTTCATCACGTTTTCATCAGTCTCAATAAATGCTCCCTCAATCAAGTCAATGCAGTACGGCACCGCTGGAAATACCGGCTCCAAGCACTCTTTTATCGCCTTTGGTTGACCTGGTAAATTTATGATGAGCGCGTGGCCTCTGATACCTGCTGTTTGGCGCGATAGGATCGCTGTTGGGACGTATTGCAGGCTTGCAGCTCTCATGAGCTCACCAAAGCCTGGCATCATCTTCTCGCAAACCGCCTCAGTAGCCTCTGGAGTAACGTCTCTCACCGCCGGTCCTGTACCACCGGTAGTTAGCACAAGGTCGCAACCAAGCACGTCCACCATGTGCACAAGCCTCTCTTTTATAAGCTCAAACTCATCTGGAATCACCTCATAAAAGTACTCATGCTCGCTCACTATCCAGCTATCAAGCACATCTTTGATCGCTGGACCTGATTTGTCCTCGTATGTGCCTTCGCTTGCACGATCAGATAGAGTTAGTATGCCTATTTTTGCTTTCACTTTTTCTCCTTTAGTAGTTTTCATTTAAAATTTTTGCCAGCGTCTCTTTATCCACGCTCTCGTAGGCCAGTAGATATGAGCTAATCTTTGCAATTTGCTCGTTTGTACCCTTTAAAAAGGACGTTATCTCTTCTTTTGCTTGCTTTAAAATTTCTTCTACATCGTTTGGATTTGGCACAAAAGAGCTTCCCATGCCATATTCATAAACCATCTTTGAAGCGATCTCTTTGGCTAAATTTAGATCGCTGCTCGAGTTTGAAAATATATCGTTCTCATCTATCTCAAGTTTGCACATACCAGCTATGAGCACCTTGATACGAGATATCATCTGTGACTTCGACTCGATCTCTTGCTCTGTGGCCATAAACCTATCTTCTATAAGAGAAATTTTTTCAAATTTTACATCAAACCAGTAAGCACTTAGTGCCTTTGCTCCTTGATAGATGGCTTGAATTTTCTTCTCGTTTTCGCTGTAGCTTAGCACCTTTTTCTTGCCAAGCAAGACCTTATTTAAAACAGCCTCAAAGTCTCTTATTTTTAGTACACTTTCATTATTTCTTAAAGCATTTATCGCAGCTTCATTTACAAGCGTACTAAGTGCTGCACCTGAAAAGCCAACGCTCATTTTAGCGATATCCTCAGCCCCTACTTCACACTTTTTATCTTTTAAATATGTGTTTAAGATCGCCACCCTGTCGTTATAATCAGGCATTGATAAAAATATACGCCTATCAAAGCGGCCAGATCTAAGCAGCGCTTCATCGATCATTTCGATCCTATTTGTTGCAGCTATGACGATGACGCCTGAGTTGTCTTCAAAGCCGTCCATCTCGGTTAGTAGCTGATTTAGAGTGGCTTCTCGCTCGTCATTTCTAGTACCACCCCTGCTCTTACCAACGGCGTCTATCTCATCGATAAAGATAATAGACGGAGCATAGGACTTAGCTTTACTAAAAAGCTCTCTTACTCTTTTTGCACCCATGCCAACATAAATTTGCACAAAACTAGCACCATTTTGATAGAAAAATGGTACATTTGCCTCGCCTGCAACGGCCTTTGCCACAAGTGTCTTGCCAACACCTGGAGGACCTACCATTAGCACACCTTTTGGCATTTTGATACCAAAATTTCTGTATTTTTGTGGATTTTTCAAAAAGTCAACTATCTCACTAAGCTCGCTTTTGACCTCACTAATGCCAGCCACATCACTAAATCTAACATTTGAAATAACTGGCATCACATTTTGATTTAGCACGCTTTCTATCTCTAAAGCACCATCTTTTTTATTAAAAAGACTCTCGCTTTTTTTATTAATACTCCTAAAAATGTAAGCGTACCAAAGAATAAAACAAACAAAGATGATAAATCCCCAAACCATACTAGGAGTAATGTATTGCTTCGTCTTTTCAACAGGCACTTTTTTGATAAGCTCTTTTAAATCAATGCCCTCTTTTATGATAGAAAAGCGATTGTTTTGTGCATAAAGCACGACTTCATCGTCATTGATTACAGCGCGGTCTATAAAATTTCCATCCATTAGCTGCATATATTGCGAATATGTGATATTTCTTGGTTCTTTACTAACGGCAAATAGCAATACGCTGATTAATGCGATAGCTGCGATTATTAGGATATTTTTCTTATTAAATTTAAATTTTTGCATAATTGGCATCTGGCTTAACTTCATATTCGCTTACCTCCACCCACTCTTTTGTTATATCTTTTTGGCTTAAAATTTTAGCTTTGTTGTAAAACTGATCAAAACCCTCGTAAAACTCACCATTTTTTTGCTCGACTAAAATTTTCAAAGCTCCGTTATGCTTTTTTCTAAAATTTTCATTATTTTGCAAAGCTATGCCTTGTAAAATTTTTAGCCTACTTTTTGCCACATCGCCGCTAACATCGCTTTTTAGCGTAGCTGAGTGCGTATCACGCCTTGGCGAATAGACAAAAGCATGCAGATGTGTGATAGGAAATTTTTTAAAATTTTCCACCGCCTCTGCCCAAATTTCCTCACTCTCGCCTGGATGACCCACGATGTAGTCCGTACCAAGCGCAAAGCCAAGTGAGCTTAGCTCATTAAAAAGCTCCAAATCGCTAAATGCGTTATTTCGTCTTCGCATGATCTTTAACATCGCCTGACTCGTGTGCTGAAGTGCGATGTGCAGATGACGCTCCAGCCACTCTTCTTTTAAAATTTCTCTAAAGCTCTCATCTATCTGGCTTGGCTCAATACTTCCAAGTCTAATGCGCCTTATGCCAGAAATTTTACCTAAGTTTGCCAAAAGCTTACCAAGAGAGCTATTTGTATCTTTGCCGTAACTGCCTATGTTTGTGCCAGTTAGTACGAGCTCATTATAGCCGTTTTGAGCTAAAATTCTTGCCTCTTTTAATATCATAGCCTCATCCATGCTTCTAGCCTTACCACGAACTGAAGGAATGATGCAGTAGCTGCAACTAAAGTTGCAGCCTTCTTGAATCTTTATAAAAGCCTTTGTGTGATTTTCGTAATTTGTAACTATATTTTTATCGACTGAGTTTAAATTCCCAAGCTCAAAAAATGGCTTTTCTTGCTTTAAAAGCTCATTTAGATCGCTCTTTTTGCTAGCTCCTAGCACACCAAATATACCGCTATTAAATAGCTCTTTGCCCTTGCTAACCGCTCCACATCCAGTCAGCACTACCTTTGCTCCACGCCTTTTTACGCCGTTTATGTAGTTTCTGACACCGCTATCGGCAGAATTTGTAACAGTGCACGAGTTTATGACCACGATATCAGCAGCATCTTCATCATTTGTAATCTCGTAGTCCTTGATGTAGCTTTTTAAAAGCTCGGTATCATAGATATTTGTGCGACATCCAAATGTTTTAAAAAATATCTTTTGCATTAAGAATTTTCGCTCTCTTGCTCACCATGGGCTGTATGATCGCTTGGATTTTCTTTTTTACCTACAAACATGGTTTGCGTTGGATAAGCGATCTTTATATCATCTTGAGCCAAAAAAGCCTCGATGATCTCAGCACTTATCGTGCTTCTAAGTGCTAACGTGGCATAGGAATTTGACATAAACCAGCATGAGATATTTATGCCATAAGGCTCAAAAAACGTATAAATTCTTGGCTCGACATTTGGATTTTTGATGCTGTATTGGCTTCTTAGCTTATTCATTTGACGTTTTGCAATATCGGTATAGCCTTTTGAGTATTTCTTGACGACATTTCTTGCTAGATAGACGGCTTTTTTATGGTTGCTATCAAAGCTTATCATGATATCTATGCCATCCCAAACGGTCTTCATGCCATAGTGAGCATAGTTTGCGATTAGGTCTGTAAAGATATAGTTATTTGGTACAAAGATGATCCTACCTGCACGGCGGTTTGTCTTATATGTTGAGTAGCTAACATCCTCAAAAACAGTTAAGCGAAGTAGCGAAATATCAATGACGTCGCCTACAAATTCGCTCCCATCATGAAATACCCTGATCCTATCGCCTACATGTATAGAGCCACCAAACATGATCACCATCCAACCAAGCATACTCATAAACATATCTTTCATTGCAATGGCGATACCAGCCGAAGCAAAACCTAGCACGGTTACTAAATATGTGACGTTTTCGATATACGAAAAAAGTAAGATTATGATGATAACGGTGATATTTAAAACGTTTAAAAATTTATTGACCGTGTAAAATCTCCCATTATCAGTAATCGTTCTTTTAACGATAAATTTAGCGATAAATGTTAGCCCGATCGTCAAAAGGATGATGATAGCTGTATAACCCATGCTTAAAAACTGAGCTTTTATATCAGAGGTGGTTAAATTTATAGCCTCATCAGCCCTTTTTTCATAGACATTATAAGTTGTATCAGCGATCTGTTTTGCCGCTTTAAAGTCGCCTATTTCTTGTTTTACCAAGTTTAGGCTTTCTCTATTTTGCTCATTTTCTTCGATCAAATTTAGTCTATTTAATAAATTTTCTTTTGTTTCAAGCTTTTCTAAAAGCGTATCGAGCTCTTTTATATGCCTTTGATACTCGATCTTATCACTCTTTATCTTTTTGATATACGAAAAGCCAGATATAAGTGCAACAGGACTTGTTATCCTTGGTGGAGTATCCATTTCAGGAGCTGCTAGCATATTTGAAAATGGCGTTTTTTCATACTCTTTTAGTAAATTTATCTGCTCTTTTAGAGTTTGGATTCTTTTTATGATATCGCTGCCTCTTCTTGAGCTTTTATCCAGTTTCTTTAGTTCATTTTCATTTTTTTCAAGCTCATCAATAAGCCTTTGATAAGTGTTATAGTTAGCATACCTTGTAATCCAGATATTGTTTTTTAGGGAGTTATCTAGATTTGAAATATCTTTTATAAGCTCGTTATTTTGTAAATTTTGCGAGCCATTTTGCTCAAGCGTAACGTTTTCTTCAGCATAAAGGGCAAAGCAAAAAAGTATTAAAACTAGGATCTTTTTCATTTAAATTCTCTTAAAATTTTTAAAACATCTTCTTTTTTGACGTCATTTTTGATGATCGCACTACCGATTTTATCTGCAATGATGAAATTTATCTTATCATCTTTTGTCTTTTTATCCATAAAAAATGCCTCGTAAAATGCATATTCATTTTCTATTTTGTAGTTTACTGGAAGGCCAAATTTTACCAAAACCTGCCTGATCTCTTCGGCATCTACCTCGCTCATGAGACCTAGTTTTACGCTTAGGCGATTTGCCATATTCATACCTATCGCCACCGCTTCGCCGTGCAAAAATTCTTTGTAATTTGTCTCATTTTCTATAACGTGAGCAAAGGTATGTCCGTAGTTTAGGATGGCTCTTAGCCATTTTTCTTTCTCGTCTTGCTCAACCACTTTTGCTTTTAAAATTACCGACTTCTCAACTAGCTTGGCTAAATTTTCATCATCTAAATTTATGCTCTTTAACCAACCAAACATCTCTTTATCAAAGGTTATCGCCATCTTTAAAGCCTCAGCCACGCCAGCTGCAAATTCTCTCTTTGGCAATGTCTTTAAGAAATTTATCTCGCAAAAAACTGCCTTTGGCTGATAAAAAGAGCCTATTAAATTTTTGCCAAATTTATTATTCACACCAGTCTTTCCGCCCACACTCGCATCAACTTGCGCTAGAAGCGTAGTTGGGATATTTATGAAATTTATTCCTCTTTCATAGATGCTCGCCGCAAAGCCAGTCATATCGCTTATGACGCCACCACCAAAGGCGATTAGCGTAGATGAGCGATCAAATTTACTCACAAAAAGATGCTCTAAAATTTGCTTTATCGTTGTTAAATTTTTATACTCCTCGCCGTCAGGCAC
Organism: Campylobacter concisus; assembly: GCF_002165785.1. GTDB lineage: Bacteria > Campylobacterota > Campylobacteria > Campylobacterales > Campylobacteraceae > Campylobacter_A > Campylobacter_A concisus_W. The sequence continues at coordinate 222,445 of NZ_NDYO01000004.1, read as the reverse complement.
ACTTATGATAAATTTCTCATCACACTTCAAAATACTAAGTAGCTTTTCAAGATGAAGCCCCGCTACTTTAGCGTTTGTGACGATGCCAACCTTGCCTTTTATCTCTAGTCTCTCAAGCTCGTTTATATAAATTTTATAGCTTGACGCTTTTTCTTTAAGATTTAAATTTATCTGCATTTTTACTCACTTACTGGCACAAAAAGCTGTGCATTTTGGCTTAGTTTTTTATAAAGCCTATTTAAATTTGTCGATAAAAAGGCAAATGTTCCACCATTTGCCACGCTTTTAGTAAACATTACAAAATGAAGCAAATCTTTTGTATTTTTTAGTTTTACAAGCGGATTTTTAAGATTGTGATTTTCTATCTTTATACGCTTAGAAAATAGCGCGCTAATGCTCTCAAAATGCTCTCTTAACGCTTCTTCATCGCTATGTTTATTGTCAAAGTAATAAAATTTCATCTCAAGATCAAGCTGCGCACAACAATCTGTTATCACGGCTGATTGATTCTCCACTTCTTGACTTTGATCGCCTAGTATCACGCCCTCTTTTATATTTGAGAGCAAAATTTTGCCTGTTTTTAGCACTGGAAGTTTTAGCTCGTAAAATAGCTTTTTAAATTTAAAAAAGTATTTATTATCGCTTAAGATTAGGCCGATGTCGTGCTTTAAAACATCATATTTTATAGATTTGTTATCACTATTAAAATAATCCATCAAAACAATGATATTTTTCTCTTTTATCGCTTTTAAAGTATCTAAATTTTCACCTAAAGTTGGATTTATCACTCTAAAAAAAAGGCGTTTATTATTTAGCTTTGAATGCAAATACAAGCTATCCTTTATGAGCTTGCTAACACGTTCTTTATCCATTGAGATCATATCGATCAGCACATAGATGTTGCTACCAAATGGACTTGGAAACTGTCCACTTTCACGCTTGATCGAGCGATAAACATTTTGAAGCACATTTGGATCACCAACGATTAGTAATATATCGCTTGGCTGTATCATTACATTTGGCTTTGGCAAGATGATCTCACTGCCTCGATATATGAGAGCTATTCGCCATTTTTTTTGAGCTACTGAGCTAATGTGACGATACATATAAGAGCTACCTATTGGTACCTTAACTTCCATGATCTCACCCTCGCTAAGCCCGATATTATCGGCTAAAACTGGCAGATCTGGTAAATAGTCCATAAGCCTTGATGCTGCAATATCTCTGATATCAACTACACTTAAGTGTTTATCGCTTGCAAATATTTCTTTACATTTTTCATCAAGCTCCCATGAGCTCATAAAAACAGTCTCGGTCTTTGTGCTAATCTGTCTTAAATTTTCATAAACAGCAATCGCCTCATTTTTATCATCGCAAACTATACAAAACTGACTAAAATAGCCATCACTCACGCTTTTTAGCTTTGAGAAGCTAGTTGGGTCAAACTGGTAAAACGTAAAATTTTCATAATTTGATTTTTGGCTGTAATCTTCACTTGAAACAACGATATAGTGATGTAAATTTGATTTTGTTTCAAGCAGTCTGTTTAAAAAATTTCTTGCGAAAGTTCCATCTGCGATTATTAAAATTTTCTTCATCAATTCTCCGTATTTTAAAGCTCACATTATAACAAAAGGTCTTTAAAATAAGCTATTTTGGCTATAAATTTAGAAATTTACAGCCAAGAAAATTTAAGATATTATTTCAGAGATTAGCGTATCGATTGCTAAATTTGTAGCCTTATTTATCGTATCAAAAATAGTACTTGAGCTTGGATCTGGACAAAAAATTTCTTTTGTGATCATGCCAGATTTTAGCGAGGTGTTTGCATTAAACAGCTCATAAGCTAGTGAAACTTCGGCCTTGTCGCCTCTTATCTGAAGTGAGATGATGCTAACTTTTAGTCTAAGATCCTTTGCATTTGGTGAAAATATCGGCTTTGCAGCGCAGTTTGAATAAAGCCCTTTTACAAGTGATTTATAGACCATTTCGCTTGGCTCAGATACAAATTTAGCGTCGCTTAGATATCTGATTTTATTATTTTCAGCTACGATCAAAATTTTTCTAGTATCGACCATATCAAGAGCACTTACATTTTCGATGAAGACATTTTTTAGCTCTTTTTGCTTGTTTTCAGCTGAGCACTCTTTGTTTGAGTAATGAATTTCATACATCGTTGCAACTGGCACATCTGTCTTTAGCGAGCAGCCAAAAAATAAAAGCGTAGCCGTTAGAAAGATTAAATTTCTCATTTTTTATCTCCTTTGTCATTTGGCACTGGATTTGTGAAGAAAAACTCGTAAGGATTATCTTCAAGCCTTTGAAGTGCGCCTCTAAATTCACGAAGTGTCTTGTCAAATCCATTTAAAAAATCACTCGCTTCTCTTAATAACGGCCCAACCGTATTTCTAAGGTCGTATTCACCATCTTTAGCCTTTTTGGCGATGAGCTCTTGCAGCGAATTATATCCGATGATAGCCGAATTTGCCGATACAAAAACTTGGTTTGCATTTGAAATTAGTCTGTTTAAATTTTTAACCAGTTCTTTCGTGTCGGTTTTGTTTAAAGTATCTGTAAAATTTTTTACATTTTTAACGATACTATCAACCTCGCTTAATCCATCTTCGTCTGTTAAAACTTGTGTAAATTTATCGATATTTTTAAGGACTGACTCTACGTGAGCGATATTTTCAGGCGAGAAAAAGTTATCGACTTTATCAAGTGTTTGATTTATCTTTAAAGTAATGTTTTCAGCGTTGTTTCCAAGCTTTGAAAAGAGGCTCTCTTCAAGCTTTAAGATAGGCTTTTGGCCTGATGCAAAGTCTTTTGTGCCACGGCTTATATTTATACTAGCAACACCGCTGATAGCCTGAACTTCGATACTTGCTATGCTATCAGCCTTGATAGGCAGATCCTCTCTTATCTTCATCGTGATGTTTATAAGAGCGTTTTTGTCATCGACAAAATTTATATCACTAACGCTTCCTGCTGGCACGCCGATAAATTTAACCGTAGAATCAACCTTTAGCCCGCTTGGCAGCTCAGTCGTGTGGATGTAGTACTCTTTAAAATCAACCTTTGTATTATTTTTACTAGTCATCCACCAGATAAATATCGCAAATGCTGTAAGGCAAGCCATAAAAAACATGCCAACAATGGTATAAGAATTTCTATTTTCCATCTACTTTTTCCTCATTTTAAATAGCTCTTCAAGCGGGTTATTTTCGAGATATTCAAGCTCTTTTATATCTCCCTCAAAGACTATTTTTTTGTTATCTATTATCAAAAATCTATCCAAAATATCAAAAATACTATCAGCATCGTGCGTTACCATGACAACGGTCACGCCGATACTATCGCGCAGTTCTTTTATAAGAGCGTCCATTTGGCGCGAGCTAACAGGATCAAGGCCGCTGTTTGGCTCATCTAAAAACAGCACCCTTGGACTTAAAACTAAAGCCCTTGCTAGCGCGGCTCTTTTTTTCATACCGCCACTTAGCTCGCTTGGATAAAGCATCGAAACCTCTTTTTTAAGTCCAACTTTTTGTATCCAAAACATTGCTATCTCATCGATCTGGCGCTTGTTAAATTTAGAGTACTCATGGAGCAAAACGCCCACGTTATCAAGTATCGTCATCGAGCTATAAAGTGCTCCAAATTGAAACATAGTTCCGCTTTTTAGCTTTATCTCTTGCTGCTCTTCTTGGCTACTTTTCCACATATTGACGCCATCAAACGCTATATCGCCACTATCAGGTTTTTTTAGGTATATCATCGTCTTCATGAGCGTCGTTTTACCAGTGCCGCTGCCGCCCAAAAAGCCGTAAATTTCAGCCTCTTTGACGCTCCAGCTCACATTATCGTGCATGATCTTATCGCCATAACTTGTCGTTATGTTTTTTCCAACTATTATCTCGTTCATATCTTTAGCCACATAAAAATTATCGCAAAAAAGGCGTCAAGCGCGATGACCCAAAATATCGCATTTACAACGCTAACGGTTGTCATTGCTCCAAGGCTTTGGGCGTTTTGGCTAACGCCAAATCCTCTCATGCACCCAATGATCGCTATTACTGCGCCAAAAAATGGAGCTTTTATCATACCAACGGTAAAATGCCTAAGCTCAACCATCTCGCGAAATCTATTTAGATAGTCACTAAAACTAATATCAAGTATCGTTTGACAAATGATCATCTGCCCCAAAATACTTATCGCATCAGCTATAAAGATAATGACTGGCACGCAAAGCACCATGGCGATGATGCGAGGTAGCACCAAAAAGTTAAAGGGTTCAAAGCCCATCGTCTTCATCGCGTCGATCTCTTCAGTTAGCTTCATAGCGCCTATTTGTGCGGTAAAACTTGAGGCCGATCTGCCTGCTACAACGATAGCAGCGATGAGCGGAGCCACCTCTCTAAGCGTTAGCATACCCATGATCTCAACTATAAATATACTTGCCCCAAAGCTTGCAAGCATCGCACTGCCAAGATATGCAAGCACGATGCCTATCAAAAAAGCGGTGAGCGATACGATAAAAACGGCATTTACACCGCCATCTTTTATGTAGTTACTAAATTCTCTAAACCTTAAATTTGCAGGATTAAATAAAATCCTCACACTTTTTATCAAAAACTCGCCCAAAAACGAGCCAAACTCAAGCAAATTTACAAAACCTTCACAAATTTTTTCACCAAGTCGTGAGAAAAAATTTAGACTATTATGCGGTGGCATGTAATTAAAATCGATCTTTTCATCATTTAAAAGTTCGCCCATCGCTCTTATCTTGGGATCATTTGTAATAATCTCAAATTTCTTACCATTTAGTGCATTTTTTAAAAGTATCAAAACAGCATAGTCGATACTTCTGAGCTCACTAAAATCAAATTTGACACTACCTCTAAATCGTGAAATTTTCTTAAAAATACCTTGTAAATTTTTCGCATCTTTATAGCTAAACTCACCTGCAAATTTTATGGTCGCAGTGCCGTTTGCTTCGGTAAAAACGATATCATTTCTCTTTTGCAAAAAGTTCCTTTGCCTTAAAATTTCTGGATTATATTATAAATTTTGTTAAAATAAAAAATCAAAAAATTAAGGGACTTAGATGAAATTTGAAGTTATAAAAAAAGATGGCAACGCAAGGCGAGGCGTCCTAACAACCGCTCACAGCGTGATACAAACGCCAGTTTTCATGCCAGTTGGCACGGTTGGCGCAGTTAAAAGCCTTGACGCCTTTGATATGAGTGAAATTTTAGACGCAAAGATAATTTTAGCAAACACCTATCATATGTATCTGCGCCCTGGCAGCAAGGTCGTGCGTGAGTTTGGCGGACTGCATGGATTTTCTAAATTTGAGCGCTCGTTTTTAACTGATAGCGGCGGCTTTCAGGCATTTTCGCTTAGATCAAATACCAAAAATGACGATGGCGGGATAAAATTTAAAAGCCACATCGACGGCAGCACGCACTACTTCACGCCAAGATCCGTCCTTGACACACAGTATGACCTAGGCAGCGACATCATGATGATACTTGATGATCTAGTGGCTTTGCCTGCTGAGCCAAAAAGGATAGGTCTTAGCATAAAACGGACGATAAAATGGGCAAAAGAGGCTATTGATTATCACAAATTTATGCAAAAAAAGGGCGTTGGACTAAACCAAAATATCTTTGGCATCGTTCAGGGTGGAACCGATTATGCTGCGCGTAAATTTTGCGCTGAGGCTTTAAATGAGATGCCATTTGACGGCCTTGCGATCGGCGGTCTAAGCGTTGGCGAGAGCAACGAGGCTATGTATGACACGGTTGAGGCGGTTATGCCATTTATGGATGAGCTTAGACCTCGCTACCTAATGGGCGTTGGCACACCTGAAGATTTGGTCGAAAATGTCGAGCGAGGCGTTGATATGTTTGACTGCGTTATGCCAACAAGAAACGCAAGAAACGGCACGCTTTTTACTAGCTTTGGCAAGATAAATATAAAATCAGCCAGATTTATAAACGACCACGCGCCGATCGATCCAGCCTGCCAGTGCTACACCTGCAAGCTATACTCAAGAGGCTATCTAAACCACCTTTTTAAGGCTAGAGAGCTCACGTTTTTTAGACTAGCAAGCCTTCATAACCTACACTACTATCTAAATTTAATGAAAGAGATGAGAGAGGCAATAGAGGCTGGCGAATTTGCTAAATTTAAGCGAAATTTCTACGCAAAAAGGAGCACAGATGAGCTATAAAAGTTCAGTTTGTGGATATTTCTATGGCGATGAATACGACTATATTTTGCTTGTTTCTTTCACACAAAAGCAAAGCTATAAATTTTTATTTAAAAATGGCAAAATTTATAAAGAAGATTTTGATCACGAATGCGATAAAAACGAGTTTGAAGCGGCTCTTAAAAAACTATGTAATGAATATGCAAACAAAATTTTAGAACATCAAGATGAGCTAAACGAGTATGAAAAAATTTATGCTAGTCGAAAAAACTTTAATCAATTTATCAAAAGACACCACTTTCTAAAATATGAGATTAGAAAATTTCAAAACAAGATATCTCACTTTTATGAGACACTTTCGATTTGCCAAAGTGAGCAACAAAATTTAAAAAAAGAGCTTAAAAATAGTACTCATGAGGCAAATGTTTTTAGAACAATGGCTAATGAATATGCCTGTAGAATCGATGATATTTATACATTTATACAAAGTATAAAAAACGACAAAATCAATCAAAACATTTACATTTTAACAATGATATCGGCTGTAATGCTACCACTAAATCTGATAACTGGTTTTTTTGGTATGAATACACAAGGCTTGCCATTTAATGAAACCAAAAATGCTACTATGATAGTTGTATCAATAATGTTTGGAGTAATTCTTTGTTGTGTTGTTTTTTTATTTTGGTATACAAATAAGAAGAAGTAGAAAATAAATAAATTTAGTATATAAGGTATCTGAAACTTTATATAGAAATTTGTTATATATTTTAAATTTTTATAGACTAGCGGTAAAAACAATAAAAATAAATAGATATTTTAATATTAAAAAACAAAAAAAATTAAAAAAATTAAATTTAAAAAGAAGATTAAAAGTCCTGAATAGACTTCAGGACAGATAGTAAGATTATTTTCTAAGTTCGCGGATTTTAGCAGCTTTACCACGAAGGTCACGTAGATAGAATAATTTAGCTCTTCTAACACGACCTTTTCTAAGAACCTTTATCTCTTCAATAGAATCACTAAAAATTGGGAAAATTCTCTCAACGCCAACACTATTAGCGCCAATTTTTCTAATGATAAATGTTTCACCAGTACCGCTACCACGTCTAGCTATACAAATGCCTTCAAAATTTTGAATTCTAGTTTTATCACCTTCGTGAATACGAATAGCAACACGCAATGTATCTCCTGCACGGAAGTCAGGAATATTTTTACTAGCAATTTGAGCATTTTCAAATGCTTCAATGTATTTATTTCTCATGTTTTTCCTTATTTATGTGGCTTAAGCTTTTGATATAAATCAGGGCGAAAGAACCTTGTTTTGCAGTGAGCCATCTTGTTTTTTAAGTTGTGGATTTTAGCATGATTACCCTTTAAAAACTCTGAAACCACAAAGAGGGATTTAAAATTATCAGGTTTTGTAAAAGATGGAGCTTCAAGTAGATTGTCCTCAAAGCTCTCTATTTCAAGGCTCATGTCGTTTCCTAAAACACCAGGCACGTTTCTTGATATCGCATCACTCATACAAAGTGCAGGCAGCTCTCCGCCAGTTAAAATAAAATCACCTACGCAAAAAACTTCGTCCGCCCAAAGCTCGACAACTCTCTCATCAAGACCTTCATATCTACTGCAAACAAAGCAAATATGATCTTTTTTAGAAAGTCTTTTTGCGTCATTTTGGTTAAATTTTTTACCAGCTGGTGTCAAAAAGATCACGTGAGCATTTTTATCTTTTTCTTTTACAAATTTGAACGACTCATCCAAAGGCTGTGGAAACATCAAAAGCCCTGCTCCGCCTCCGATCATATAATCATCAACTTTATTGTGCTTATCGTTGGTAAAATTTCTTGGATTTATAAAATCAATTTCAATAAATTTATTACTAATCGCACGTTTTAAAATAGAATCGCAAAAGTAAGGTTTGACTAAATTTTCAAAAAGTGTAATAAATGTAAATTTCATGAATTTTCTAAGATATCTCTAGCACCTTTTACCAAAATCTTCCCACTTTCCAAATTTACGCTTTCAATAAAATGCTCCAAATATGGAATATAAAAACTCTTTGATTTTCCGACTGTAATAAGCTCTTCGTCTGTTTTTATATATAAAAGTGAATTTGCAAAATTATCTTGAATATCTTCTACAATACCCAAAATTTCACCATTTTCCACTACTTTTAATCCAATAATATCAAACTGAAAAAATTCATCTTTTTTTAGTTTACAGTTTTTTCTAGTAAGCTCTTTTGTAGTATAGATGGTTCTATTTACAAGTGTTTTGGCAAGGTCTAAGTCATCAAAATTTTCAAACAAAACCAGCTCTTTTTGCCTATTATAGTCTTTTATGATTAGCTGATCATTATTTTTATCAAAAAAAGTTGCGCCTTTTTTAAATTGTTCTGGAAAGTCGCTCTTGTTGTGAAGTTTTAAATAACCCCTTAAACCAACACATCTTCCGATAGTAGCGACTTCAACAATATCACTATTCAATAGCTTTTACCGTTACCCTATAGCTTGTATTATCCTTGGCTTTACAACCAATAATAACGGTCTTTATAGCATTTATCATTTTACCGTCTTTACCGATAAGTTTTCCAGTATCAATCTTGTCAGCATTTATAATAATTTCAACAAAATTTTCACCAAGTTCCTGACGCTCTATAGTCACCTTTTCAGGAAAGTCAGCTATTAACTTGGCGTATTCGTATAAAAAATTTTCAACCATTATTTTGTAATTTGTGCAACTCTGTCGCTAAGTTTAGCACCAACGCTTTTCCAGTAATCCAATCTCTCTTTGTTGAAATTTATAATATTTGGCTCAACCATCGGGTTGTAATAGCCAATGCTCTCTATCCAACCGCTATCGCGTCTTTTTCTACTATCTGTAACAACTATACGATAAAAAGGTCTTTTTTTACGTCCCATTCTTGTTAGTCTTACTACTGTTGCCATATTATATTCTCCTCTTGTTTTTAAATAAAGCTTAAATTTAGATAACAAATATCCAAATTTAAACCCTTTTATCAAACAGGTCTTTTTAAATTTGCTTGAGAAAGCATATTTGCAAGTCCCTTTGCTCCACCTTTTCCTGAAAATTTTTTAGCAAGCTTCGAAGCATTTTCAAACTGCTTTAAAAAACGATTTACCTCTACTTGAGATAGCCCAGAACCAGCTACCAAACGCCTTTTTCTGCTATTGTTTAAAAGGTCTGGATTTTCACGCTCTTTTTGTGTCATAGAGTTTATCATAGCCTTAATATGCAAAATTTCTTTTGAATTATCAAGATCTATATCTTTTATCTGACTTGCAATATTTGAAAGTCCAGGTATCATCCCCATCAAAGACTTCATGCTGCCAAGCTTTTTAACGCTTTCCATTTGATCTAAAAAGTCGTTAAAGTTAAACTGACCTTTTTTTATCTTTTGGTTTAGACGTTTTGCCTCTTTTTCATCTATAATAGTCGAAGTTTTCTCGACCAAAGTAGCTAAGTCGCCCTCACCCATTATACGGCTTACGATACGGTCTGGTATAAAGCTCTCGATATCAGCCACTTTCTCGCCAGTGCCAACAAATCTAAGCGGAATATTTAGCTGTTTTGCGATGCTAATAGCTACGCCACCCTTTGAATCAGAGTCAAATTTAGAAAGGATAACTCCAGAAATTCCTAAAATTTCATTAAAACTTGTAGCTGTCTTTACGGCGTCTTGACCACTCATGGCGTCAGCTACATAGAAAATTTCATGTGGATTTATCGCATTTTTTACATCTTTTATCTCTTGCATCAACTTTTCATCGATCGCAAGACGACCAGCGGTATCCACTAAAAGTACATCATAAAGGCCACTTTTTGCCTTTTCTAATGCCTCTTTTGCTACTTTTATAGGGTTGTTTTCATTTTCTATATAAAAAAGATCGATCTCGTTTGCAACACAGAGCTGTCTTAGCTGCTCAACCGCCGCTAATCTTTGCAAGTCACAAGCCGCAACTAAAACTTTTTTCTTTCTTAGTTTTAGATAATTTGCAAGCTTTATGGTTGTCGTTGTTTTACCACTACCTTGCAAACCAGCCATCAAAACAATGGTCGGTGCAACTGGTGCATAGACAAAGCCTTGATTGCCAGGAGCTGTTAAGATAGTCGTTAAATTTGACTTGATCGCATCTAGGAAATTCTTTTGACCAACTCCGGTTTGCTTTAGTTCGCTTTCGATAGACGCGAGTAGATCTTTGGTGACTTTATGGTGAACATCAGCTTTTAAAAGAGCTTTTTTGAGCACGTCAAGTGCATTTTTTAGAGCTTTTTCATCATCTACAAAACGTATCTTGCTAACGGCTAATCTAAAAGACTCGCTAATTTGTTCGAACACTAATCACCTTTCTAAGTTGTTATTAAAGGGCGTATATTACTAAATAATTTCTTTATTGCTCTTTAAATTTCAAATTTATTAGATAGCTCAAATCCAAGAGAGTTAAATTCTCTTGGGATCGGCGCTTTAAATTTATAGTTTAAAAGAGCAATAGAATAGGCATGTAAAAACATTCTATTTGCTCTATTTTTGCCGTATTTCTCATCACCAATGATAGGTAAATTTAAGCTGGCTAGATGTACTCTTATCTGGTGTGTTCTGCCTGTTTTTATGGCAACTTTTACAAGCGTTTTTTTGCCCACAACTATGAGTGGTGAAATTTCGCTGATCGCCTCTTTACCATCTTTTGATATCTTTGAAAAGGCGCCATTTTTATTTTTTATAGTTAAGATCGGCTCATTTACGACCACTTCCTCGCTCATGATGCCCCTAACTGCAGCCACGTAAATTTTCTCAACCTTCATCTTTTTAAACTCACTTATCGCAAGTGTTGCGAATTCATCATTTTTTACAAGAAGCAGTACGCCACTCGTGTCTTTATCGAGTCTATGAAGGAGTGGAAATTTATAAATTTGACTAATTTTTTCACTAGTTATGGCAGCTGGCTTACTGATTGCTATTAAATTTTCATCTTCAAAAATAATGCTTGGTTTTGGCATCTCTTCGACGCTAAATTTGGTATTTTCACTCATTAGTGCTCGAGCTATCATCACCTTTTGCCCCTTGGCATAGACTAGACCGCTATCTATTAGCTCCTTTGCCTCGTTGTTTGAGATATTTTTTTGCTTAGCTAAAATTTTATACGCTTTTTCTTCGCTCATAAAGTGCTCCTTATATCTTCTATGATCGCATCAGCACTTGCTTGCACGGCGATCTTGCTCTTTTTAGCATCACTATCTATTATGCCACTGATCTCACTGGCCTTTGCGATATAGATGTTTTCAACTAGGCTAAATAATGCCTTTTGGTTAAATATAAACTCGCCGCTAATTACCACTGGGTTAAATTGTGCGCACTCGATTGGATTGTGCCCACCGATATTTGGCACAAAACTGCCGCCAAGCACGACTACATCGCTAATAGCATAGACATTTACAAGCTCACCTAAAGTGTCAAGCAAATTTACCTTCGCTTCAAATTTATGCTTTTGACTAAATTTAGCAAAGCTAAGATTATGCTTTGTGGCATACTCGCTTGCTATTTTTGCGACCTCTGCAAATCTCTCAGGATGACGCGGCGCAACAATTAGAAGATCTTTTTCTTTTAAATTTAAATTTTCTAAAATCATCTCTTCTTCGCCCGCATGCGTGCTTGCTAGCACGATCACTCTAGCTTTTAGCTTTTCATAAATTTTACTCACGCTTGGCAAAAATGCAGCTTTTATGTTACCAACGACCTCTGTTTCACCTGCACCAAGTGACTTTAGCCGCTCTTTATCAAGCTCACTTTGAGCGTAAATCTTATCTATAAATTTAAAAAGATACCTATAAAAAAAGCCAAATTTCAAGTAGCTTTTGTAGCTTCTGTCTGAAATTCTCGCATTTATTAATATCACACGGCTGCCTTTTAGCTTTGCCATGAAAACTAGCATAAGCCAAAGCTCAGCCTCAAAAATAACTAAAATTTTGCTCTTTTTTAGCCAAAATGGCAAAAAAATTTCAAATGGCAAAAATCTCGCGTTAGAGCAAATTTTACTTGCCGCTTCAAAGCCAGTATTTGTCACCACACTTATGGCTTTGCTATCAAATTTTTGCATCAAAGGTTTAAGTGCTTGCACTTCACCAAACGAACAAGCGTGAAAATGCACATCTGCATCTTGAAATTTAGGATTATTAAAGAGGAAAAAACGTGCTGGAATCGACTTATGATACTTTTTTTTAAAACTTAAGATGAGTAGAAAGATAGCCCCAAATAGATAGAGTATTGAGGCTAGAAAGTAATATATTATTATCACGAAATGTGTTATTGCTCTTGTTTATACAAAATTCTGCCACAATGCGGACATGTAACGATATCTTCACCCTTGATAACAGCAGAGAAAGTTTTGTCATTTATCTGCATAAAGCAGCCATAACAAGCTTGTTTTTTTACAGGAACAACAGCCGTATTGTGAGCCCATTTTCTAATTTTTTCATAAAATGCGAGAATTTTTTGATTCATAGTGGCGATAAGCTTGTCTTTTTTAGCATAAACTTCTTCACGTTCTTTCCCTATATTTTCAAGCTCAGATGAAGTTTTGCTCTTTATATTTTTTAAATTCTCTTCAAGCTCAGCTTTTTTTGCACCAAGCTCATCTTTTTGACTGTTTTTACTATCTATTAGCTTCTCAAGTCTAGCAATCTCTTCATTTGCTGCTTCAAGTTGCTCTTTTGCAATATCCTCTTCAAGACTTAGAGCTTTTATCTCCTTTTCACTTTTTGCACTTGAGCTTTTTTTGGCTACATCTTTTATCTTTGCGCTAAACTCGGCAATATGAGCATTTGTGCCTGATTTTTGAGATTTTAGGTCATTTACCTCTTCATCTAGTCTTTCTATATTAACCGTTATGGTTTCGCACTCTTCTTCTATATTTTTATAAGCCTTTTCTATGTCTTGAATGCGTGGTATAAAGCCATCTATTTGTTTATCAAGATCAGATAATTCAACTAATTGTTGTAAGTATTTATTCATAATGTTTCCTTTTTTTGTTAGCAATATGTAAATGGATTTTTAGAATTGCGTATTATAACTTCAATTTTCAGATTTTGCAAATATTTTGCTAAAAAATCACCAAAATAACGTTCACTTTCATAGTGATTTATATCGATTAAATTTAGCCCGTTTTCCTTTGCATAAAGAGCTTGGTGATACTTTAGATCGCCTGTCAAAAAGGTATCTGCTTTGACTTCTTGTATGAGATCTGCGCCGCTTCCAGTGCAGATACAAATTTTAAAAATTTCATCTTTTGCATGAACTACTCTTAAATTTTCTAGCCCAAGTTTTTCTTTTACAAATTCACAAAGCTCGCTAAATTTCATCTTCACATCAGCATAGATCAAAAAGCCCTCTTTGTTTGAAATTTCAAGCCCCAAAACCTGCGTCACAAATTTTTCATTTAAAAATACGAGGTCAGCATTTGTGTGAAGCGAGATGAGCGAGATATTTTTTATCATCATCTCCCTTACGAGTGAGCTTGGATAAAGGCTGTAGTCTAGGCTTTTTAGTCCCTTAAAAATAAGCGGATGGTGAGTGATGATGAGCGAATTTGGCAAGACATTTTGCAAAAGTTCGCTATCTAAATCAAGACTTAGATAAATTCGCTCAAATTCGCTATCAAATGAGCCAACTTGTAGGCCACTATTATCCCAGGACTCTTGGCTCGCAAACGGGCAAATTTCATCTAAAATTTTATAAATTTCAGCTATTTTCATAAAATTTTACTTTTGTTCTAGGCTCTCTTTATAAGTTAGCGCACACTCTTTTGCAAGCTCTCGAATTTTTAAGATATAGTCTTGCCTTTGTGTAACACTTATCGCCCCACGAGCGTCAAGAACGTTAAATGTATGAGCCGCAAGCATGCAATAATCATATGCCGGCAGTGAAATTTTAGCCTCTAAGCAGCGTTTGCACTCGTTAAATGCGTTTTCAAACTGGTTAAAAAGCATATCAACATTTGCTACTTCGAAGTTGTATTTGCTCCACTCATACTCACCTTGTTTGTGAACGTCGGCATAGGTTACGATGTTTCCATTTGAGTCATCCCAAACGATGTCGTAGACACTATTTACATCTTGTAGATACATGGCCAAACGCTCAAGGCCGTATGTTATTTCGCCAGAGATCAGCTCGCATGCGATGCCGCCCACTTGTTGAAAATACGTAAACTGAGTCACTTCCATGCCATCTAGCCAGACCTCCCAGCCTAGCCCCCAAGCGCCCAGCGTTGGGCTCTCCCAGTTATCCTCGACAAAGCGGATGTCATGATCTTTTAAATTTAACCCAAGCTTTTCAAGACTTTTTAGATAAAGCTCTTGGATATTTTCTGGACTTGGCTTTATAAGCACCTGAAACTGATAATAAGCACCTAAGCGGTTTGGGTTTTCGCCGTATCTACCATCAGTTGGACGGCGAGATGGGGCAACGTATGCAGTAGCCCACGGCTTTGATCCGAGGCTTCTTAAAAAAGTCGCTTGATGATAAGTACCAGCACCAGCAGGCATGTCGTATGGCTGAAGTATAACGCAACCTTGCTCTTGCCAATAGTTTTGAAGGGTTAATATTATTTGTGAAAATGTCATTGCTTTCCTTTTAAAATTTTACTTTACATAGTGTATAACTGCACCAGGTCCTAGTGGTAGATCAAAAACGTACCAAAATGACATTAGTGCTGTCCAAGAAATTAAAAATGCAACCGTATAAGGAAGCATAATAGAAACCACTGATCCGATTTTTAACTCTTTATTGTATTTTTGCATAAAAGCTACTATCAAAACAAAAAATGGCATCAAAGGCGTTATGATATTTGTAGTAGAGTCGCCTATTCTAAAAGCAGCCTGTGTAAGCTCTGGCGAGAGTCCAAGATTCATAAACATTGGTACAAAAATCGGAGCCATCATCGCCCACTTTGCAGAATCAACAGCTATAAATAAATTTATAAAAGCGATCAAGAAAATAAAAACTATGATAAGGCTAAGTCCAGTCAATCCAATCTCTTTTAGAAAAATGGAACCTTTGATAGAAAGCACTAGCCCAATATTTGAGGTATTAAAAAGATATGTAAACTGAGCTGCGAAAAATATCAAAACCAAAAATCCTGATAGCTCAGAAATAGATTGCTCCATAAATTTTATGGCGTCATTACTGCTTTTTATACTCCTAGCACCTACACCGTAAGTTACGCCTACCACTATAAAAAGCAACATCATAAAAACAACAATAGAATGCATAAAAGTAGATTTCATAAAGCTTTCATTGCCTTTTGCTCCAAATAAAGAGCCTGAAGGCAAAATAGCCACAAGCAATAAAATTACAAAAACAATCAACGCTATTAGCGAAAATTTTAAGCCACGTTTTTGCTCTGCACTTATCTCGCTATGCTCTTGTAAGCTAAAATCACCCAAAAAATCAAATTTTCCAAGCCTAGGCTCTACGATTTTATCTGTCACAAACCAGCCAACAAATACGATCAAAAATGTCGAAGCGATCATAAAATACCAATTTGCAGTTGCTAGTACCACATAATCCGGATTTAGCACGCTAGCTGCTTGCATAGAAAATGCCGCAAACATCGGGTCATTTGTACCGATTAATAAATTTGCCGACCAGCCACCGCTAACACCAGCAAAAGCAGCAGCTAGTCCAGCAATTGGATGGCGACCAAATCCAGCAAATAAAATAGCTCCAAGCGGAATTAGCACGACATAGCCAACCGAGGAAGCAACATTTGACATTACGCCAAGGAAAATAACGATTGGAGTTACCCATATTTTGGAAGATTTTAAGGCAATCTTTGTCATAAGTGCTGACAAAAGTCCGGACTTGTCTGCGATACCAATACCTAGAATAATCGCAAAGACTACTCCCAAAGGATAAAAATTAGTAAAATTTTTAAGCACAGACGAAACAAAAGATCTAAGACTATCAGCAGAAAGCAAATTTATAACATTTGCATTAAGCTGTGATATTTGTCCGTCTTTGATAGCCTGATAGCTTACACCAACGCCCATCTTTTCTAATACAAACGATATTATTATCGTAATAATCGAAAGATAGATAAAAAGCATAGTTGGATTTGGTAATTTGTTACCAAAATTTTCGATAAAACTTAAGATTGAACTATTGTTTTTTTTATTCATTTTTCCTAACCCAAAATAGATATAAAAATTTTTATCTCGTCGCTGCCGTAAAGCTCAAAGTCTGTTTCATAGGCTCTTTTTAGCTCACTACTTTCAAAATGCTTCCAAATTTCACCCCAAAATTTTGCAACATTTTGTGGCTCACTCGGAAAGCTAAAAACGGCATATTTGCCACTTTTTATCTCTAAAATTTCATCACTTTTGTGGCTTGATCTTGTGCCGATGAAGTTATCGTAATATCCATCAAGATCGCTTTCATAGTTGCAGTAAACGCTATAAATTTCACTCTTGCCATCATAGTGTTCACTCATAAATTTAGACCATAAAGCCGGAATTTTACCCTTGCCGTCTATCTCATCTTTATTTTTAGTGCGAGTTTTTACTCCGTAAATTTCAAAGCTTTCCTCTAAATTTATAATCTTCATAAACTACTTTTGTCCGTTAAAATTTTCAACCGCTTGGTTCCACATGAGCTTGTATTTTCGTTTTAGAAATTCAACTTCATCCTGTGAAATTTTAAGCTGTTTTGTAAGCGTCTCGACCGTTTTTCTATCCTCATCATAGAGTTCTTGCATCGAAATGAGCGCCTCTTTTAAAAATTTATTCTCATTTCTTAAAGTCTCAAGCGTCTCATCCTTTGCGTCAAGCACCTTTTCGTGTAAATTTAGTATCGTTCCGATCGTCTTTTCAACGAAGCTGATACCATCTTGGCCTTGCGGTTGCATAGATAAATTTTGCGAAACACTAGGCACAACACTCATCGTTCCCTCGCTCGCTTCTATCAAAATTTCTCCATTTTCCTCTTTGGTTTTCAAAACGCCACGATTTATCATATCCTCGATAACTTCGCGCTCCAAGTGCACAAGTTTGCAAAATTCATCAACTCCAAGATAGGTCTGCACCGCTTCTCCTTTTTACAGTATCACTTCAACCTTTGAAGAGTCTTCCTCTAAGGCCTTTATCTTTGCCTCTCTATCGGCTTTGAGCGCATTTGCTAGCCCCTCATCTTCAAGAGCTAAAATTTGCACCGCCAAATAAGCTGCATTTATAGCACCAGCCTTGCCGATAGCTAGAGTTGCCACTGGCATACCACTTGGCATTTGTACCGTTGAGTAAAGTGCGTCAACGCCGCTCAGAGCTGAGCCTGCCATAGGTATACCGATAACTGGCTTGGTTGTATTTGCTGCGATTGCACCAGCTAGGTGAGCCGCCATACCAGCAGCCGCAATAAAGACTTTTGCACCCTTTTTCTCAGCATTTGCGACGTACTCGCTCGTTCTTTTTGGACTTCTGTGAGCTGAGCTGATTATTAGTTCATATTTTACGCCAAATTTTTCTAGAGTTTTTGCCGCTTCACTAACGATCTCGTAATCACTCTTACTTCCCATTATAATAGAAACAAATTTCATATTTTCTCCCTCAAAAAGCTAAATTTTGGTAGCTTGACACCAAGACTTATCTCGTTTTCATTGCCACTATGAATTTCGCTCATAACTTTACCTTTTTTAGTTATAAGCTGTTTAAATTTGATAAATTTCTTACCATCTTGTGAATAAATCTCAGAAATTTCATTTTCACTATCTTCTGTAATCGATCCAGTAGGAGCCACGATCTCGTAGCTATTGCCTGGAAAAATTTTATATTTACACTTAAAAAACTCGCCATCTTCGCTTATTGCATTTACCTGATGTGTACCCTCTTCTAGGCTGCTAACGTGATTTTGCGTATCGGTTCGCTCATAAGGTCTATGAACTAAGTATCCATCCGTAAAGCCACGATTTTTTAGTGTATTTATCTCATTTTCATAAATTTGTGCGTCAAATTTATCGTCCATGGCATCATCTATCGCCATTTTATAGGCTCTTGCTGTGCAAGCTGCGTAGTACTCGCTCTTTGTGCGACCTTCTATTTTTAGGCTATCTATTACGCCACTATCAACGATCTCTTTAATGTGAGAGATGAGGCAAAGATCTTTTGAGTTCATAATATGAGTACCGTTTTCGTCCTCTTCTAAGCGGAAAAGCACACCGCTCTCTTCGTTTTTAGCGTAAAGTTCATACTTAAACCTGCAGTCGTTGGCACAGCTGCCGCGATTTGACATACGTCCGCTTTGCACTGAGCTCACCAAACACCTACCAGAGTAAGCAAAGCACATCGAGCCATGTACAAAAATTTCAATATCAAGAGTTGGAATTTCTTCTTTTATCTTTATGACATCTTTTAAGTTCATCTCGCGTGCTACGACGATACGTTTTGCACCCATGTCATGATAAATTTTTGCATCAAGCACATTCATAACGTTTGCCTGAGTTGAGAGATGTATCTCGATATCAGGAGCGATGGCTTTTGCTAGGCTCATAACTCCTGGAGTTGCGATAATAAAAGCATCTGGCTTCATAGCCGAGATAGTCTGCAAGTGCCTTTTTAGTGGCTCGATCTGAGAGTTAAAAGGAAAAGCATTTATGGTCGCATAAAATTTCTTTCCCTTTGCATGCGTGTAGTCTATCGCCTCTTTGAATGTTTCAAGGTTAAACTCCCTTGCTGATCTAGTCCTTAGTGAAAAGCTAGCCACCGAGCCATAAACAGCGTCAGCTCCATACTCAATGGCGATTTTAAGTTTTGTTAAATTTCCAGCTGGAGATAAAAGCTCAGGCCTTTTTAGCACTATTTTTTACCCAAACTTTCTATCAAGGCTTCGATATCATCGTTGCTGACAAGATTTTCAGTCGTTGTATCACCAGCGATGTGAACAGCAGAGCTAACACGCTTATCATCGTCGATTTTACCTTCAAATAAGGTATTCATATATTTACTTAGCGCTCTCATAACGTTGATAACACGCTCTATCTTTTGTCTGTGGATGTCTTGATACTGCATCATATCCATAGCCATCATGATCTCATCTTGTCCCATTTGTAAATTTCCGATGATATTATCGATCGTGCCAAGAAGCGAGTTGTTTTTCTCCAAAGCCTCACTAAATGCAGCGATATTTGGAAATTTCTCGCTTAGTGTCGTAAATAGCTCAATATTTGAGTTTATTGTGTCTTTTAGGCTATTTGAGTCGCTCTCAGCGTCCATAAAAAAGTTATTTATCGTCTCAAGCTTGTCAAACATCTGAGTAGCTTTTTCTTCGCTATCTCTTGTTACGTCATCAAGCTGATGAACCATTTTGTGATCTTCCGTTGGTGGTGGTGGTGGCCAAACACCATCTGCACTTACTCTATAGTTTTCTACATTCTTTGAATTACTTTCTGATTTTGACTGTGGCTCATCTTTAGTATCAATTGCTTCTGCAACTTCTGTTACCTCGTCCGTATCCTCTTTGACGTCCGCAACCTCTTGGCCAGCATCTTCTTTAGCATTATCTAACTCATCATCTAGCCCACCTGCCATAAGTGCGTCAAGTTCCTCTTGGGTCATAAAAGCTCCTAATAAAATTTGGCTTGATTATATAGGATTTAAATAAAAAGTAAGTTTAAAGGCAATGCTTTTATCTTTAAATTTATAAATTTTTAGATAGCATTTTTAAAAATAAACGACCTTAAAAGGCTAAAAATGACCATCGATCTTCACAACCACACGCCACTTTGCAAGCACGCAGTTGGAGAGCCAAGAGAGTATGTACAAAACGCAATAAAAGCTGGCACAAAATACTTTGGCTTTAGTGATCACGCACCGATGAATTACGATGAAGCTTACAGAATGAGCTTTGATGAAATGCAAGGTTATGAAGATGAAATTTTACATTTAAGAGATGAATTTAGCGGTGAGATAGAAATTTTGCTTGGCTATGAGATGGATTTTTTAGATGGATTTATGGATGAGCGAGTTTTTGCTAGAAAGGTTGATTATCTAATAGGCTCTGTGCATTTTTTTAATGGCTGGGCATTTGACAATCCAGAATTTATCGGTGGTTACGAGGGCAAAGACTTAGATCAAATTTGGCAAGAGTATTTTGATCATGTAGAAAGATCGGCCAAGCTTGGCAAATTTGACATTATGGGGCATATTGATCTTTTAAAACTTTTTAAATTTTTGCCAAAGAAGGATGTTAGGATTTTAGCTAAAAATGCAGTAAATGCGATAAAAGAAGCAGATTTAGTTGTTGAGATAAATGCCGCTGGCTTTAGAAAACCTATCGGCGAGCAATATCCAAGCCTGAATTTACTTGAACTAATAGCCGAAAAAGATATAACCATCACCTTTGGCTCAGACGCTCACACAAAAGAAGATATCGGTAAAAATGGTGAAATTTGCGAGCAAATAGCTAGAGATTTAGGTTATTCAAAATGTGCGATATTTAAAAATAGAGATAGAGAATTAGTAAAATTTTAGATTGGGTTCAAATATAATATAAATTTAATCTTAAATATTAGGTTTTATGATAGAATACGAAAAATTTAAAAATTAAAAGGAGAAAAAAGTGGGAAAATTTGTCCAAAATATAGATCATTTTTTTGATTTTTGTAAAGAAAATGAAGTCAAATTTGTAGATTTTAGATTTACTGATTTAGGTGGTGCTTGGCATAGCATTAGCTACAACATAAAAGCTGTTACGAAAGAAAATTTTATAAATGGCATCCCAATGGACGCTAGCTCTATGCATGGCTGGCAACCAATCGATAAGAGCGACATGATAATGAAGCCAGAAGCTACAACTGCATTTTTAGACCCATTTACTTCTGATATTACAGTTGTTGTTTTTTGCGATATTTACGACATTTACAAGGGTCAAATTTATGAAAAATGCCCTCGCTCAATTGCCAAAAGAGCAATGCAATATGTAAAAGACAGTGGGCTTGGTGATGAGGCATATTTTGGTCCTGAGAATGAATTTTTTGTATTTGATAATGTCAAGATCATCGACAGCCCAAACTGCGCGATGTATCAAGTAGATAGCGAAGAAGGCGAGTGGAACGACGCTGCAGACTTCAAAGATAGCTACAACACAGGTCACCGCCCACGCAGAAAAGGTGGCTACTTGATGACTCAGCCAATCGACAGCATGGTCGATCTAAGAGCTGAGATGATGCAGGTTTTAGAGCAAGTTGGTCTTGAAGTATTTTTAGGACACCACGAAGTCGCACAAGGTCAAGGCGAGATCGGCGTGAAATTTGGTAACTTAGTCGAGGCTGCTGATAACGTTCAAATTTACAAATACGTCGTTCGCATGGTCGCTCACCTAAACGGCAAGACAGTTACATTTATGCCAAAACCACTCTATGGCGACAATGGCAGTGGCATGCATGTGCATCAATCAGTCTGGAAAAATGGTAAAAATTTATTTTACAAAGAGGGCAACTACGCAAATTTAAGTGACTTTGCAAGACACTACATCGGCGGCGTTTTAAAACACGCAAGAAGCGTTGCAGCCTTTACAAACCCGAGCACAAACAGCTACAAACGCCTAATCCCAGGCTTTGAAGCGCCATCTATCCTCACCTACTCTAGCCAAAACCGCTCAGCAAGTATCCGCATACCTTATGGCTCAGGTGAAAAGTCAGTTAGGGCTGAGATGAGATTTCCAGATAGCACAGCAAACCCTTATCTAGCCTTCTCAGCAATGCTAATGGCAGGACTTGACGGCGTCAAAAACAAATACGAGCCAGTTGGTCCGATGGATGAAAATTTATTTAAACTTCATCTTGATGAGATCAGAGAGCGTGGTATAGAGCAGCTTCCACACACACTTCGTGGCAGTTTAGAAGCACTAATTCGCGATAATGAATACTTAAAACCAATAATGACCGATCTTTTCATAGACACCTATCAGCACTTCAAATTTGAAACTCAAGTTTGGCCTTACGAAGCACGCCCAACCGCTTATGAGTTCAAAACTTGCTTCTCTTGCTAATCTAGCAAATTTTGCCTTGGCATACACGCCAAGGTATTTTTTAAAAATTCATACAAAAATACAAAATATTTAATATAAAATTTTATGTATTTTTATTATAAATTTTAAATCTAGTCGGCTATGGATCGTTATAAAAAGGGATATTTTTTATTTTTTTGCAAATACACTAGGAATTTTATGCAAACATATAAAAATTTATCCGCCTTCATTAAACTAAAATAAAAAATTTAAAGCCAATTAAATATATAAATAATCATAAATTTATGCCTTTTTTTATAAAATCCTTGAACTTTATAAAAAGGATACCGCATTGCAAGCACTAGCTTTGAAATATCGCCCTAAAAATTTTGATGAACTTATCGGTCAAGAAGCAGTTAGTAAAAGTCTTATACACGCACTTGACGAGGGTCGCATAAGCCACGCATATCTATTTTCAGGGCTTAGAGGAAGCGGTAAAACTTCAAGTGCCAGGATATTTTCAAAAGCTTTAGTGTGCGAAAAAGGACCTACTTCAAAACCATGTGAAGTATGCCCACAATGCATAATGGCAAATGAGTCAAGACATATGGACATCATCGAAATGGACGCAGCTAGCCACAGAAAGATAGATGACATAAGAGAGCTAATAGAGCAAACAAAATATGCTCCAGCAATGGCAAGATATAAAATTTTTATAATCGATGAAGTGCATATGCTAACCAAAGAGGCATTTAATGCTCTTTTGAAAACGCTTGAAGAGCCACCAAGCTATGTAAAATTTATCCTAGCGACGACTGATCCATTAAAACTCCCAACAACGGTGCTTTCAAGAACGCAGCATTTTAGGTTTAAGCAAATAAGCAGATACAGCATCATTAAACATCTTGAGTTTATTTTAAGCAAAGAAGGCATTAGCTACGAAAAAGAGGCGCTTGAAATTTTAGCAAGAAGTGGCGGTGGATCGCTAAGAGATACTTTGACACTTCTTGATCAAGCTATCATTTACGGCGCAAATAATGTCACGGCAAATGGCGTAGCATCGATGTTAGGACTTCTTGATCCAGAAAAGATCGAAGAGATAATAACTCATGTTTTAAATCATGATAAAAATGCTATCAGAGTGCTTGTAAGCGAACTTGAAAGCTATGATCCTGAGATGATAATAGATGAAATTTTGGCAAATTTAAAGCAAAAATTTATAGAAAACGACTCAAAAATTTCACTACTTGTTTATGAGAGATTTTTTAGGATTTTGGCACAAGCTAAAGGTATGTTAAACGTAAGTAGCGACAATGGCTTTGTACTAATGCTAATGCTTTTTATGATGATAGAAGCTCTAAATTTACAAGATATCGATGATGCTATAAATGAAGTGATCTCAAAAAATAGCGAAAATTCCACTCAAATCGCAGAAGTCATCACTCAAAAAAGCCAAGTAGCTCCTGCTAAAATGCAAGGTCCATACGAACTCTTTTTAACAAAAATTTATGATAGAAATTACGATCTTGGCGAGTTTTTTAAAGAATTTGTAGAATTTAGCTTTTTTAATAACAATGAGCTTGGTCTGATAGTAAATGCAAAAGATGAAAATCTTGAATATTTTAAGAAAAATTGGAAAATTTTAAATGAGATATTGCGTACGCTTTTTGGACAAAATGCAAAGATAGTAAATGCAAAGAGCGATGAACAAAAAGCACAAACTAATACGCCTAAAGCCTCTTTAGAAAACAATGAAAAAAGCGAACTAGACGAGCTTGATGAGGAAATTTCAAGACTAAATGCAAATAACGTTGAAACTAAAAATGAGCCAAAAACAGAGATAAAAAGCGAGCTGCAAAACGAGAAAAATAACTTTGCTTTGATGCTAAATAAAGAGCCAAAAACGCCAGAAGAGCTTCAAAGGCAAAGAGAACAAGGTGTGCTAAAAGAAGCCAATAGACTTTTTGGCGAGCCAACGATTGAGAGCTAAATTTTATCTTTATTAGACCCTGCTCTTTTTTTGAGAGCTTCTTTTTTGCGAAGCTCTAGCTCATAAGCTTCATTTAGCGCTTCTTCATCGTCTAAATTTGCTCCGTCTAAAAATTTTCGGTAGTCCTCAAATTGTTTATTTTTTATCCCCCAAAGCACGCCAAAAAGCAAAAATGCTCCCATCAAAACTGAGATAAAAACTAGCATCGCAAGTGTCGCACTATCCATTATTTTTCCTTAAATTTTCTAACAATATAAAGCGAGTTTAAGATAACACTTAGCGAGCTAAGCGACATAAAAAGCGCAGCAAATAGCGGAATGACGTAGCCACATACGGCAAATGGCAGAGCAAGAACATTATAAAGAAGACAAAAGAGCAAATTTTGCTTTATCGTTTTGTAAGTAAATTTTGAGATTTTTATGGCCTTTGCTAGACTTTTTAAACTATCATCAAGTAGCACTACATCGCTTCTTTCTAGGCTTATCGCTGCCCCACTTCCCATACAAATGGCAACATGAGCAAGGCTAAGCGCTGCTGCGTCGTTTATGCCATCCCCTACCATTAGCACCTTTTTGCCCTGATCTTTTAGTTCGCTTATAAATTTAGCTTTCGTTTCAGGCAACATCTCTGCTCTAAACTCACTCACGCCAAGCTCATCTGCTACGTTTTTTACTACTTTTTGTACGTCGCCACTTAAGATACACACTTTCATGCCAGCGCTCTTTAGCTCGTCTATCAAGGCCCTTGCCTCGGGCTTTACACTATCTTTTAGGTAAAATTTCGCCACTAGCTCACCATTAAGCCCCACAAAAAAGCTCACATTTTCTTCAGCTTCATCAAAACTAATACCATTTTCAACTAAAAATCGCTTGCTTCCTGCATAAAATTTTTTACCCGAAATTTCAGCCTCAACACCCTTTGCCACACTTAAATTTGTATTTTTAAGCTCTATTTTCCTTGCGCCTTTTTGCTTTAGAAATTTAGCCACTGCCACGCTTATTTGATGATTTGATATAAGAGCTAGCGAATAAATTTCATCTAAGTTTATGCTCTCTTTTATGAAAAAATCACTAACTTCAAATTCTGCCTTTGTGAGTGTACCAGTCTTGTCAAATACTGCTACATCGCACTTTGCAAGGCTTTCAAAAAATTTAGCCTCCTTAAAAAGCACTCTATTTTTAAAGGCCACACCAAGGGCACAGACACTACTAACTGGCGTGGCAAGCGCAAGCGCACAAGGGCAAGCGATCACGATGACGCTAACAGCCGTGACAATAGCTTCTGAAAAGCCAAATTTAAAGTACCAAAACCAAAATGTAAAAAATGCTAACGTCAGCACGCTAAGAGAAAATTTAGAAGCGATTTTATTGACTACTAGCTCGATATTTGGCTTTTTTAGCTCTGCATTTTGGAGCAAATTTATAAGCTGATTTAGATAAGAATTTTTAAAAATTTTCTTTGCTTCGTAGATGATTTGTCCATTTTGGCAAATGACACCACTTTTCACCTCTTGCCCCACTCCCAAGGTCACAGGCAGGCTCTCTCCCGTTAGACTTGAGCTATCCACGCTTGCCTCGCCACTAAGCACTACTCCATCAAGTAGCGCCCTCTCGCCAGATCTTAGCACGATCTTTTCGCCCAAATTTACATCTCTTGGCTCTTTTAAAACATCCTTACCATCTTCTAAAATACATACCTTTGCAAGCAGCATATCATTTAAGAAATTTGAAGTCTCAAGTGCCTTTTTCTTACCCAAAATTTCTAAAAATTTACCGATAAAAACAAAGGTGATGATCATCGCAACTGAATCAAAATAGCTCTCGCCACTCCTCGTAAACATCGCATAAATCGAGTAAATATAAGTAATGCTAGCTCCGGTGATAACAAGCAGATCCATATTTGGCGAAGTGTTTTTTATGGCTATCTTTGCTCCTTTGAAAAACTCGCTACCGGTATAAAAAAGTACAGGCGTTGCTAATACAAACTGTGCAAAGCTTAATATATCTTTTATGTCGCCTCTTATGCCACTAAAATACCCACTATACTGAGCAATAGCTAGCCACATAATGTTCATCGTAGCAAAGATACCAACTAGCGCTTTTGTGTAAAAATTTCTTCTTTTCTTGGCTAGCTCGTCCTCTTTTTGACTCGTAGCATAAGGCTTTGGAACGTAGCCAACGGCATAAATTTTTTCAATTATTTGCTCTACCAAAAGCTCTTGCTCATCAAAAACAATGACCGCTTTTTGATTAAGCGAGTTGATATTTACCTCCAAGACGCCAGGCAAGCTAAAAAGTGCCTTTTCAAGTAGCCAGATGCAAGCTGAGCAAGTGATGCCATCGATTAAAAATGAAATTTGACTAAAGTCGCCCTCTTTTGTCACAAGCTCACTAAAATTTGCCGCTAAATTTTTGATATTTGCACCGTTGCTTGCCGGTGTAAGTGTATTTTTATCAAGACGTTCATAAAACTCACTAAGCCCATTTTCATTTAAAATTTCATAAACGCCTTTGCAACCAACACAGCAAAATTTAAGTCCGCTTTCATTTGAGATCATCACGCTTTCATCAAATTTTAATCTACAATGAGCACATCTACTTTGTGGCATTTTTACTTTCTTTTATCTAAAATTTTTACCAATATTGTTGCATCGCATGCCTATTACGCACCATAATTTAAATACATAAATTTGAAGCAGACAAACTGCAAAAATAGGCACAAATTTCTTCTTTTATTATCGTTATAAAATGGCGAGATTATAGCAAATCAACCATTTTTGAGCAAAAATTTTATTTTATGCCATTTCTTGACAACAAAGTTTTATTTTTATAAAATGCCAAAACTTTCAAAAACTTCTTTTTGAAACCTAGAAATTCTGCAAAATTATCCCCGCATTTAAAGAGGAAATATGGAAAATAACCAAACCGAGCAAAGTGCTGCTCAAAACACAAAAACCACAAAAAAACATCAAGCATCAAGAACACACATACCAGTAGACGGACACAAGATCGAAGAGCTAAGAACGCTTAGCTTAGATGAGCTAGTGCAGATCGCAAATAGCGTTGGTGTCGAAAATCCACGAGAATTTCGTAGGCAGGATTTGATATTTGAGATACTAAAAACCCAGACAAAACAAGGCGGATTTATACTATTTACTGGAATTTTAGAGATCACAAATGAAGGTTATGGCTTTTTAAGGGCTGTTGATGCGAATTTAAGCGACAGTTCAAACGACGCATACGTTTCAAACTCACAGATCCGCAAATTTGCACTTCGCGTGGGCGACATCATCACCGGCCAAGTAAGAGAGCCAAAAGATCAAGAAAAATACTACGCTCTTTTAAAGATAGAAGCGGTAAACTACATGCCTCTAGCAGATGCAAAAGAGAGGCCACTCTTTGACAACCTAACCCCACTTTTCCCAACTGAAAAGCTAAATTTAGAATATGATCCGATGAAGCTAACGGGCCGCGTGCTTGATCTTTTCACGCCTATTGGCAAGGGTCAGCGTGGTCTAATCGTTGCACCTCCAAGAAGCGGTAAAACTGAGCTTATGAAAGAGCTAGCTCACGGCATCGCTAAAAATCACCCAGAAGCCCAGCTCATGGTGCTTTTGGTTGATGAGAGACCAGAAGAAGTTACCGATATGCAGCGCTGCGTAAAAGGCGAGGTATTTAGCTCGACATTTGATCTACCAGCGCTTAATCACGTCCGCGTAGCAGAGCTAGTCATCGAAAAAGCAAAACGTCTAGTTGAGATGGGCAAAGATGTCATCATCTTGCTTGACAGTATAACCCGTCTAGCACGCGCCTACAACACAGTAACCCCACCAAGCGGCAAGGTACTAACTGGTGGCGTGGATGCAAACGCACTTCACAAGCCAAAACGTTTCTTTGGCGCTGCTAGAAACATCGAACATGGCGGCTCACTAACCATCATCGCAACCGCATTAATAGACACTGGCTCACGCATGGACGAAGTTATATTTGAAGAGTTTAAAGGCACTGGAAACAGCGAGATCGTGCTTGATCGCAACATCTCAGATCGCAGAATTTACCCAGCTATCAATGTGCTAAAATCAGGCACCAGAAAAGAAGAGCTACTTCAAAAACCTGACGAGCTTCAAAAAATTTGGGCTATCCGCTCTGCGATCGCGACAATGGACGACGTCGAAGCACTTAAATTCTTATACGCAAAAATGCTAAAAACAAAAGACAACAAAGAGCTTCTTTCTATCTTAAACGAGTAAATTTAACTGAGCTTGAAGCGATTGCTTTGAGCTCAAATCACTTCATTTAAAATATATAACTCCAGCTTTCTAGCCAAAAATATTTGATAATTTTTTAAATCTCTAGCACTTTTTTAAATAACTTAATATATAAAAAGATTATGGTTTTTTAAAGACTATTTACTAAATTTTTCTATGTCTTGATTGATCAAATTTTCATACTCGCAAAGCTCGTTGCAAGTCTTTTTGCTCTGCTCGATAAGCTCATCAAATTTAAATCCAAGCATCACAATACGATAAAGGTTTGGCTTGTGTTTTCGCCAGTTGTAAAGCGTTGCGACATCAACGTCTAAAAGATAAGCCATATCACGTTTTGTCATCTTAGCCACTCTACACTCCTTTTTTGAGTGATTTTATAAATTTTATTCTGATAAGAAAACAATTGAATTATTTTATGTTTTTTAATAATTTCATTGAATATTTAAACTTTATTTAATATAAGAAAATTTAAAATAGCCACGTAACATTTTTTAAATAAGGAGTAAAAATGAAAAATGTAGTTTTAAAAGTTGCTTTAGGTTTAAGCCTAGCTAGTGCCGCTGCTTTAGCGCAAGGAGCCTTTGTTGGAGTTGAAGGAGATTACTCTTTTGGATCAAAGCTTACTTTAAAAGGTGATGACGGCTCAAAGATCAAATTTAAAAAAGCACAACCAGGTCTTGGTTTAAAAGCTGGTTATGACTTTGACATTGCTAGAGTTTATGGAGCTTACATATATGATTTTAAGGCTAGAAAAACAGCAAATGATGAAGATAAGAGCGTAGCTGAGTGGAAAACTCATAAATTTATAGTTGGAGCCGACTACACTCCAAGCGTAGCAAAAGATCTTAAACTAGTTCTTGGTGGCTATACTGGTTTTTCAAAACTCAAAATAAAAGGTGGCGATGCTGAAACTCCAATGGAAAGCGCTAGTATAAATGGCTGGATACTTGGAGCAAAAGTCGGTGCTGAATACTCTATCAATGAAAATAATGCAGTTGAGTTTGGTTTAAAGGCTGATAGAACCGACTACGGCAAGATTAGCAAATTTAAAATGATTGATGCCAAAGAGACAAATCTCGGTCTTTATATGGGATATACATATAAATTTTAATCACCAGCAAGCTCAAATTTCAAAGCAAATTTGAGCTTTTATTAGAAACTATAAATTTACTAGCTTTTCTAAATTTTCGCCGTCCAAGCGGTAGGTTCTCCACTCAAGAGATTGGTTTTTAGCGCCCATGCTTTCATAAAATTTGATACTTGACTCATTCCAGTTTAGGCAGCACCACTCAAGCCTTTTTAAATTTTCATCCTTGCAAATTTGAGCTAGAAATTTAAAAAAAGCCTTGCCGATGCCTTGATTTCTAAACTCTTTTTTGACGTAGATGTCCTCAAGATAGATCCCGCCAAGCCCTAAAAATGTAGAAAACGTATAAAAATAGATAGCATATCCTATCGCCCTGCCCTCACTCTCGCAGATAAGGGCTTTTGCGTGATTTTTATTAAAGATAGAGTCCGCAAAAATTTCATTTGTAAAAGTAACTTGTTCGCTCATCTTTTCATAAGCCGCAAGCTCTCTTACAAGCTCGCAGATCACATCCATATCGCCTTCAGTCGCTTTTCTTATTTTAAATTTCATTAGTTATCACCAAAGAGTGCTTTTAGATCTTTAACCACTTCGCCATTTTCGCTGCTGCTGCTAGTTTTTGAGCCAAACTCATTTAGCTCGATCTCATAGCCAGTTAGCATGCTTGCAAGGCGGATATTTATGCCATTTTTGCCGATAGCCTTGCTCTTTTGCTCGCTTGCAAGCGTTACGATCGCCTTGTTTTCCTCAATCTTTACAGATGTGATGATCGCAGGTGCCATAGCGCGAGCTACCAAGATCGCTGGTTCGGTGGCGTATTCGATCGCATCAATGCTTTCATTATGAAGCTCTTTGCTTACGGCATTTATCCTAACTCCTTTTGTGCCGACTGTTGCGCCGACTGGATCGATGTTTGGAGTAGTTGAAATGAGCGCTACTTTAGCCCTTTCGCCAGGGATCCTAGCACTTCCTTGGATGATAATACTGCCATCTTTTATCTCAGGCACTTCTGAAGTCAGTAGTGCTTCAAGAAATTTTGGTGAAGTTCTTGAGAGTTCTACTTTTATGCCTAAATTTTTATCTGTAAAGACTTTTCTAATAACAGCTTTTACGACATCTCCCACCTTAAATTTCTCGCCTTTTATACGGTTTTTGCGTGGTAGAACGGCGCGAAGCTCATCTATTTCAATAAATGTATTTTCATCATTGTCAACTCTAACAACTGGGCCAAAGACCATGTGACCGCTCATCTCATTATATTTTTGTAAAATTTTCTCTTCGACAAGACGCTGGATGTGGTATTCAAGCTCTTTGTGAAGTGTTTGGGCTGCGGTTCTTCCAAGATTATCAAGACTTAGCTCGTAAGTGAGCTCATCTCCGATCTCTACGCCACTATCTATCTTTTTAGCCTCTTTTAAGCTCAAAAAGTGCTCGTTGTCCTCTTCTAGCCTCTCGTCATCGTTTGCTACGATTGAAATTTTTTGATAAAGCTTTAAATTTTTATTCGCATCGATACTCACATCATACTCATAATTCTCGCCATAAACCCTTTTTGCAGTGTTTATCAAAGCCCTTATAACGCGCTCTTTTACATCTTCGATATCTAAATTTTTCTCATTTGCAATTGACTCGATGATATCTGAAATTCTTTCCATTTTTTCTCCATTGTAACGATAAATTTCGGGGATTTTTCGTGAAGTTTTGAAATTATACATAAGCCATACTTTTAATAACTTTAAGCTTATTATTAACTTTTATTTAATCCTTTTTTTATGATGTTTTGGATATATTGACCGATTAAAATTTAAGATTTTGAAAGGATTAAAAATGGAGCTAAAACTTGCAAGAGCTGAATTAGACGCAAAACCAAAAACGATTTCACTAGAAAAAATAGAGGCAGCTGTCGAAAAAGAGGGTCAGAAAATTTTCTATTTTGATAAAGAAAACACACACAAACAACTAATCGCCTTAGTCGAGCATTTTGAAGAAAAAGGGCTAAGCGTCTATCACAGAACCGTAAAATACGGACTTGATGATAGCGACTACATGTATGAAGTGCATATACTTTAATGAGTAAAAAACTCTTTATCCAAACTTTAGGCTGTGCTATGAATGTTCGTGACAGCGAGCATATCATAGCTGAGCTCTCACAAAAAGAAGACTACTCCTTAACACAAAACATAGAAGAAGCTGATTTAATCCTTATAAATACTTGCTCGGTTCGTGAAAAGCCAGTTCATAAGCTCTTTAGCGAAGTCGGCGCGTTTGAAAAAGCTAAAAAAAGAGGAGCTAAAATAGGCGTTTGTGGCTGCACTGCAAGCCATTTGGGTAGTGAAATTTTTAAGCGCGCGCCTTACGTCGATTTTGTTCTTGGCGCAAGAAATGTCAGCAAGATCACAAAGGCGGTAAATACGCCTAAATTTATCTCAACCGACATCAATCACGACGAGAGCGAATACGCATTTGGCGAGTTTAGAGGCTCACCATATAAAAGTCATATCAACATCTCGATCGGATGTGATAAAAAATGCACCTACTGCATCGTCCCACACACCAGAGGAGATGAAATTTCTATTCCTTCAAACCTCATCTTAAAAGAGGTAGAAAAGGCCGCAAAAAGCGGCGCAAAAGAGATATTTTTACTAGGACAAAATGTCAATAACTATGGCAAAAGATTTTCAGGCATGCAAGAAAATATCGATTTTAGCGACCTTTTAGTAAAGATAAGTGAGATAGATGGCGTTGAGAGAATAAGATTTACAAGCCCTCATCCACTTCACATGGATGATAAATTTCTTGAAATTTTCACTAATAATCCTAAAATTTGCAAGTCTATGCACATGCCGCTTCAAAGCGGAAACACAAAAGTTTTACGCGAAATGAAGCGCGGATACACAAAAGAGTGGTTTTTAGACCGCGCGCTAAGACTTAGAAAGATGTGCCCGGACGTGAGCATCTCAACTGATATCATCGTCGCATTTCCGGGTGAGAGTGATAGCGAGTTTGAAGACACGATGGATGTGCTTGAACAAGTTAGATTTGAGCAAATTTTTAGCTTTAAGTATTCGCCTCGTCCGCTTACAAAGGCAGCTACTTTTACAAATCAAATAGATGACAAGACCGCTTCAGCAAGGCTTACTCGCCTACAAAATCGCCACAATGAAATTTTAGACGAGATCGTAGCGGCACAAAAAGATAAAATTTTTGATGTATATTTTGAAGAGTTAAGAGCAAACGGCGGCGTTGCTGGGCGAAGTTTTAATAACTTTTTAGTTCAAGTTGATGGCAGCGAAGAGCTTCTTGGCACTACACAAAAAATCAAGATCACAAACCCAAAACGAATGGTTTTGTATGGCGAGCTGCAAATTTAAAAACGTCTATGAAAAGATGACCCTAAGCATTGGCGTCTTTTTCATCTACATTTTGATGTGGCTCATTTTTCTAACCTGCAAAAAGAGCTACACTCCAAATTTCTTACCGCAAAATGGCTGCGTCGTCGTCTTTTGGCACGGCAGGCTTAGCTTTATGAGCTTTGCTTACAGACGCTGGTGGAGCAGTCAAAATAGAAAACAAGGCAAGGTGATAATCAGCGACCACAAAGATGGCGAGCTAATCACCAGAATAATCAAATTTTTTGGCATCGGCACCATTAGAGGCAGCAGCTCAAAAGGTGGTGCAAGGGCGCTTATAGAAGCTCTAAGAGAGATAAAACAAGGCCACGACGTCATCATCACGCCAGATGGCCCACGCGGACCAAGACATAGCGTGGCAGACGGAGCCGCTGTGATCGCACAAAAGTCATCTTGCGAAATTTATACTCTAAATTTTGAAGCAAGCTCGTTTTGGGAGTTTAAAAGCTGGGATAAGATGATACTTCCAAAGCCATTTTCAACTATAAATTTTAGCCTCTCAGCCCCTTTTAGTGTGGCAAATTTAGAGCAAAAAGAGGCAAAAGAGAAGATACAAAATGAGCTTTGGCAAGCCTCACAAAATGATGGTGGCAAAAGAGTGGAGCAAAACCAAGAAGATTTTAGATCAAATTTAAAAATTTGGTGGAAAAAATATGCACATAAAAATCCACAAATAAGCAACGAGATAAAAGAAATTTTGGACGAAATTTATGAAAAATAAACTATCTATTTTTATAGCCATCTTTCTAATTATTTTATTTGGGCTATTTTTTTACAGTGACAACTCCTATAAGCTCGCCCTTGAAGCAAAATTTTTATACGAAAACAAAGAATATGAAAAGGCTTTAAATTTAAGCCAAAAAGCACTTGATATAGATATTTATAACAAAATGGCAAATACTGTACTAAACCAAAGCAAGGCTGCTATCAAATTTAGCTCATACATAAAAAATGGCAAAGAGTATCTTGAGCGTATCAAAAAAATGAGCCAAAGTAGCGTCAGCAAGGCTGATAGTGAGCGCATTAAGATGATGTGTGATGTGATGATAGAGGATTTTGACGACCTTAAAAACTCGGCCCTACTTGATAATGAGCTAAAAAATGAAGCTTTAAATACAAAAGAGATTTTCGTTAAACTTAAAAACGAGCTGTTTTAAACTTATTTAATCCCTTTTTAGCTACCATAACGAAAATTATGCAAATTTAGGAGATTTATGTCTTTTAGCGTCAAAAAGCTTTTTTCTAACCTTTTTTTAAGCGTCGTGTTGGAGGGCAATGAGTGCATATTTTTCGGTCAGGTCTTTAGAAATGGCAAACTTTTAAAAACTATAAACGCTAAATTTACAGATATAAATATCGATAATATTGATGAAAAAATCATAAAATACATAGAAGAGCAAGAAAAAACATATTTTGGCGTATATGTTTCAGTTTTTTTTAACGACGACTCACAAGGCGCGCTTCCTAGTGTTAGCTTTGACGAATACAAAAAATTTAATATAAATGCTAAAAATCTTACAAGCCTTATCATGCAGGATAGCTGGAGTATTTATGCAAATTTAAATGCTATAAAAAAATATAAAAATTTATTTGGACAAGATAGCGTGGATCTCATCTACTCACCTATTGCCCTACTCTTTCACGAGCTTTTAAAACGCGGAATTTCTCCAAAAACTACACTTTATCTTTATATCCATGCACATTCGTTTACACTTGCGATCTTTAAAGATAAGCAAATGAAATTATCTACTTTTTTAAATATGTCTGGCGTTGAAGAAACCAACCAGGAAGCTGAAAGCCTAAAAGAAGAAGATATAACAGATATTGACAACTTAATCATTAAAGAAGAAAATGACGCAACATCACTTGATGATTTTAAAAGTTTAGACGATTTTTTAAGTGATGATAAACCAAAAGAATTTGAAGACCTAAATTATGAACTAAACATGCCGGCTTCTACAAATGTAGAAAAATCGGTTGCTATTTTTGGGTATGACATGAAGATGTTTGATTACATCGTAAAGGCTGTAAAAGAATTTTACGAAAATCCTCTCTACGGCGGCGATTTTATTGAACAAATAATTGTTTTTGAAAACACAAAAACAAGTGCAACTTTTTTACAATATCTGCAATCTGAGCTTTTAGTGGAGACTTCTGTGTATCCAGTGAATACAAATCATATTATGAATGAAATCATGCAAGAAGAGATAATATTATGAGATTTAGCTTTATTGCTCCAGAACCAAGACCGCTTATATCTATCTTTAGCAAAATTTGGCTAAGTCTTATAGGTTTTGTTTTTGTAGCTCTTTTGGCAACAAATTTCTTTATACTCTATAAAAATTATTCAATTGAAAAAAATATAAATTTTTTATCAAATGAGCAAAAAGAACTTAGTCAAAAAATAGTCACAACAGATGAAATTTTGGTTAAACTAGCCGTACAAATAGAATCTGCAAATGATATTTTCACTTCAAATTCTATTCTCAAGCAAAGCTTACACAATCTTTTTGATCTAGTGCCTGATAGTATAACGCTTGAAGAGGTTTTTATGGATAAAAACTCGCTCATCATTCGCGGTATAACGCCGACAAAAGATGTATTTAATCAGCTTCTAGCTTCGCCTTTAAGATCTATTTTTACAACTTCAAATACTAGCTTTTATCAAAGTAAAAACGGCTGGTATGGCTTTATAAGTACAAATAAAATTGATAATTCTGAGGGATATAATGAGTAAAAAAGATACGAGCTTAGAAAAAATAGATCCCGTCAAGCTTTTACTTTTTATATTTGCTTTTATTGTAGTTTGCTTCATTATGATATTTGGTTTTATCGTGCCTAATATAAAAGAATTTAAAAGTCTAACTAGACAAAATTATTCACAGACCTCATCTTATACAAAAGTAAAAAATGAATTTGAAGCTAAATTTAAATCCCTTGAAGCAACTAAACAAAAAGATGGAGCTATCATTTCAGCTTTTGAGGCTAAATTTGATAAAGATAAATTTATAGAATTTGCCTCTAAATTTTTCAGTGAAGTAAGCCTTAGTAAAATAGAAGAAAGTGATAATAACGCTAGTGAGAAATTTTTTAGATTTCGCCTAAATGTAACTAGCTCTCTAAGGACACCACAAAAATTTTATGACTTTTTAGATGCACTTAGTAGCTATGACAGTATCGTAAAGGCCGAATTTCCTATCGTCATGAAAGGCGAAAAGGATAAAATCCATACTACTTTTAATATAAAAGTTTTTGGGTTGAAGTAAGAAATTAAAGTCCACCGTTAAGATAAAGTTCAACCAAAAACTCACTATATCTTTTTCTACCAAGATAGTTTAAATGTTCCCAATCAGATAATTCTTCATCGTTAAATTTTAAATTTGTAAGATCAACAATTTTGGTATTTTTGATGGCTGATGTTATTTCATTTATGTCATATTGAGGTCCTGTTCCATCAAATATTGGCTCAAATATAATAACTACTTTCACACCATTTTTAGTCAATGGATCTATTATATAATTTTGCATGTATTTTAATGTGTTTAAATTCAGCCCTTTTAATTCAAGAACCTTGCCATAATTCTCTCTCGGTATTGTATTTGCAAAAAGTATATTATCACCATTGCTACATTTTGCAACAATAATCTTTTTGTTTTTTGTAAAATTTGAATTTACTTCACTTGTGTTAATTAGCTCGCAATCACTATTTGCTTCAGTATTAAAGAAATTTTCTACACTAAAATTATTTACATTGGTTGCAGTCTTTGGTGTAAATTTACCATAAGCCATAACTACTCTATTATAGATAGCTTCAGAGTATCTTAAAACAAATGCAAGCCTGCTAAATAATCTGGCAGTGTTTTTAAAAACGTTATCTTATTTGTGCCAAAATTTGCCATTAGTTCATCAGTGGTATAAATTTTGACATCTCTCTCAATATAATCTTTAAAAAGATCGCTAACTCTTATACTAATAACAATCTCTTTTGTACCAACTTTTTTAATAGCATTTACAATAAAAGGATAGTCACCTATAAAATTTCCAGAAACGCCAAAATTATAAATACCAATATTATTTTCTTTAAAAATGTTTGTTGAAATATGATTAAACGTCCTACTGCTTCCAACAAAAACGATATCCTTTTGCTTTTCGCTATTTAGCTTAAAGTGCTCCGCTTTTGAAATTTTATTATCAACGAAATTTTTCTTACTTGTTCTACTTTCTACAAAAACATAAAGTACAACATCAAGCCCAACCATAGCAAATGCTACTAAAAATAGACATAGAAATATTTTTTTCTTAAAATCTAAAGTATAAAAATTCACTCGCATTATTAAGCCTAATTGCTAAGATTGATATAAACAAAAAGAAAGATGCTGCAAAAATTTGCAAAATAGTAAATTTAAACTTCTTATCAAATGCTATTTGTATAGAGTTTTTAAAAAGCAAAACAACCAAAAAAACCAAAACGATAAAAAACATTTCAAGATAATTAACATCTATCTTAAGTTCTCCAAAAAACATCCCTCGGATCACTTTCATAGCATCCTCAAAGCTTTTTGCTCTAAAAAATATCCATGTAAAATTTATAAAGTTAAAGGTAATGATCCAAGCAATGATTTTATTTAGTTTAAAATTTAACTTTTGCCAACATCTGTGAAAAACAATAGCAATACCATGCAAAAGCTCCCCAAGCAACAAATGTCCAAGCAGCTCCATGCCAAAGACTACCTATTAAAAATACTAAAAACAAATTTAAATAGGTGCGGTATTGACCTTTTCTATTTCCTCCAAGTGGGATATAGATATAGTCCCTTAAAAAACGCGACAATGTAATGTGCCACCTGTGCCAAAAATCCTGAATATTTAAAGCCTTATACGGAGAGTTAAAAATTTATAGGAAGTCTTATGTTAAAAAGCAACGCAAGACCTATCACCATATCACAATAACCGCTAAAATCAAAATAAAGCTGAAAGGTATATGAAAGCGATGTCACCCATGCTTGCAGAAGTCAAATTTCCTTCCACATCAAATCCAGTATTTGCAAAAATCGAAAAGTATCAGCAACCACACTCTTCTTAAATAGCCCTATGCTAAAAACAAAAAGCTCAAGAGCTATAAATTTATAGTTTTTTATAAGATTAAATTTATTTGCAAACTGCGGCATCATCTCCTTGTGATGAACTATCGGACTAGCAATAAGCTGTGGGAAAAATGTTATAAAAAGACAGTAATTTAAAAAAACTATTCTCTTTTGTCTGCTCGTTATAACTATCCACTAGATATGCTATTTGCTGAAATGTAACAAAACTAAGCGCAAGCGGCAAAGCGATATGAAGTAAACTTAAATTTGTACTTGCAACAGCATTTAAATTTGATATTAAAAAATCAGCATATTTAAAATATCCAAGCAAAGCAAGATTACAAACTATGCCAAGAATCAAAATAGCTTTGTTTTTATATTTTGCTAAAAATTTTGAAACAAAGAAGTTAAAAACAATACTTCCTAGCAAAATCGGCAGATAATAAACATTCCAATAAGCATAGAAAAATAGACTAGCACTCACCAAAAAAGCTTTTGCAAGACTGCTTAACCTCTTTTTATTTAGAAAAAAATATACAAAAAATACAAGTGGTAAAAATACAAATATAAAGGCATATGAGTTAAAAAGCAAGTTTATTCCTTGCTTTTATCCGCACATTTGCCAAGCTGACAAGCTCTTTTGTAAAGTGCGTCTGCTTTTGCTTCATCGCCGCTTAGCTTTGCAAGCAAAAAGCATGACTGAGCATACTCAAGCTCGCAGCTCTTAGCCAAAAGCCTTAGCACTCTAGCCTCAGCCTTGTTTCTATCTATCTTATGAGTTTTTAAATTTTCGCTTTCGATGTAAGACTTTAGCCCCATTGCCTCGTTGTAGCAGCCAACGCCATCACCGCTATCACAAGCTAGTTTATAAAGCTTTAGAGCTTTTTCCATATCTTTTTGCTCATCAACAAGCCCTTGCTCATAAATTTGGCCTAAATTTGAACAAGCCGTCGCAAGCCCAGCATTGCAAGCTTTTTCGTAGTAGCCTTTTGCCTTTACAAAGTCTTTTTCGTTACTAAAATTTACAGCTAGGTTGTTGCAGTCGATGCTATTTCCACTTTCACAGTTTTGCACCATCTTCTCTTTTTCAAGCTCAAGACGCTCTGCCCTCGCCTCTTCATCACTTTGCCAAAAGCCAAAGCTTACCATCTTTTGCCACGACCAGCAACCACTAAGCATAAAGCCCATAGTCAAAATAAGACCAAAATTTAAGACCTTTTTCACTTACATTCCCAGCTTTGTGCCTAGTCTTTTCATCTGCGGGCATGCCTTGCTTAGCCCACGAAAGCAAGCAACTTTATAAATTCCATAAGCCCTTTTTTCATCTTTATTGACACCAAGACCAAGCTCATACATCGCTCCGATATTGGCGCAACTTGGCAAATCGCCAGCATTGCATGCATTCGTATAAGCTTGCATTGCTAAGTAATAATCTCGCTTAACGATCTCGCCTTTTCTATAAGCATTGCCTAAGTGATAGCAAGCTTGCATACCTCCGCCATTGCAACTTTCTTTATAAATCGAAATTGCCTTTTTTGGATTTTTTTTAACTCCAAGTCCAAGCTCATAAAGAATACCCAAATTTGCACAACCGACTTGCACCTTAGCATCGCAAGCCTTCTTATAATTTGTTAAAGCATTTTCATATTCTTTTAAAAGCTCGTAATTTACACCCAAATCGTTGCAAGCTTCCGCATCGCCTTCTTCGCATTTAGGTATTAAAATTTCGATCGCATTTCTTGAAATTTGCTCTTTATTTTGCACTATTTTTTCATCCTTTGGTTGCTGCCACGAATCATCTTGTTTTTGTCCTACACCAATCACGTTTAAGCAGCCAGTGAAAAATAAAGCTGATAAAAGCAATAAATATTTTTTCATTCTTTTCCTTTTAAAATTGTCCAAATAAGTCATTTAGTGCTTCACTGATACTTGGATGAGTGAAAATTTGATTTTTAAAGAAATTTGCATTTGCTTTTAAATTCATTGCAATTGCGATTTCATTTATCAGCTCATTTGCATAGATGCAGTGAAAGCTAGCACCTAAAATTTCGCCACTTTGTGCATCAACGATAGCTTTTAGCATACCTACATCGTGATTTAGGACTTTTGCGCCTGGTACTGTTGCCATGCTAAGCTTTAGCTCTTTAAAATTTAGCCCAAATTTACTAGCCTCTTTTGCATTTACTCCAACTCTTGCTAGTGGAGTGTCGGTAAATAGCACATTTGCGTGAATGCTTCTATTTTTAGTATTTCTCTTTTTATCACCAAAAATTTGTGAATAAACTATCCTAAAATCATCTAAGCTCGTATAAGTAAAAAGCTCTCCGCCGCGCACGTCGCCTACCGCATAGATGTTTGGCACATTTGTTTGAAGATTTTCATTTGTCTTTATAAAACCTTTTTCATTTAGCTCAGCTCCAGCAGCTTTTAAATTTAAATCATCTACATTTGCCACTCTGCCAAGCGCGATCAAAAATGCATCAGCTCTAAGGCATCTTTGCTCGCCATTTTGCTTGAAATTTAATATATTTTCTTTAATGCACTCTATCTCGCAACCCTCTAAAATTTCAACGCCTTGGACTCTAAGAGCTTCTTTTACGCTATTAGCTATATCATCATCTTCGTTTTTAAGTAGTTTTGAACGTCCTACGATAGTCACTTTTGAGCCAAAATTTGCAAACATTGATGCAAACTCTATACCGATAAAACCACTACCGATAATGACAAAATGCTTTGGTAAATTTTTTAGATCAAGCAAAGTTTGGCTTGAAAATACATTTGAGTTTACAACCTCAAAAGGAGTATCTGCCTCTTTTGAGCCGCTATTTATGATGATAAAGTCGCCCTCTATTATCTTTTTCTCACCACTTGGCGTTGTTACAAGTACGCTATTTTCACTAGCAAATGAGCCAACACCATCGATCACATCAATATTTTCTTTATCATTTAGCATTGCATAGTTTTTAGCATTCAAAGCTGAGATTAGTTTATTTTTATTTTCCACACTAAGTGTGTAATATTCGCTTTCAACGCTATTATTTACAAATTTTGCCTCTTTAGCGGCTGTTATTAGACGTTTGGTTGGTATGCAGCCAACATTTATGCAAGTGCCTCCATACATCTTTGGTGATCTCTCTACAAGAGCCACTTTTTTGCCAATTGTGGCAGCTTTAACCGCTAGCGTTTTGCCAGCCTTTCCAAAACCAATAATTACAATATCATATTTCATTTTTAGTCCCTTATCTTTCCCATTATATAGTAAGTTGTTTCATTTATCTTTTTTAGCTCCATTTTATATTTATTAGCCCAGTTTTTTATGATTTCATCAACTTGCTCTTTTATTTCATTAACGGTAGCTACATTTTTTATCTTTAGTCTATCTTCACTTCCACTCATCGCCACAAAACAAAGGTGTGGCTTTAAATGATCATTTAGTTCGATTATGCTCTTTGGCAAAAGACCATCAGTATTGTTTAAAATTCTACACATTTGAGCAGTGGTCGTTTCATTGACGTTATAGCCAAGCTGGATTAAAAGTGCATTATGATCCATATCGTTCCTTTTGCTTAAAATTTGCGGGCATTATAAGATAAAATTGGATAAAATCGCCTAAATTTTCAAGGACAAATATGAAAAAATTTATCATTTTTGTATTTAGTATTTTGCTATTTTGGGGATGTTCGTTAGATCAAATTTCACAAAATTTTGGCCTTAGCGAGCTACCACTTGATCCAGAGGTCGAGCAAATAGCAGACGCCATCTATCTATACAATGAAGGCAACTATCCAAAAGCTTGCAAGAGATTTTATGATTATGCAAAAGATGGAAATGTGCTTGCCATGCAACAAACTGGCGTTTGTTTTCGTGACGGCAAAGGCTTTAGTAAAGATATCTTAAGAGCACTTTTTTGGTTTGAAACAGCTGGCAGATACGGCAACATAGATGGCCTAAGAAGTGCCGGATATATCTACGAGTATGGCCTTGGTGTAAACAAAAATTTAGAAAAAGCGATATATTTTTACGAAAAAGCCACAAGCCTTGGCTCAAGCGAGGCCAGCTACGATCTAGGGCTTATCTATCTAGGCAAAAATGACTATAAAAAAGCAAGAATTTATCTTGATGAGGCTTGCTTTAAAGGCAAAGAAGAAGCGTGCATGAAGCTAAAAGAGATGAAATTTTAGCTCTCATCTCTTTTTATAAATTTACTATGCCTCAGCCTTTTGAGCGATCAAGACGCCCTCTATCATCTTTTTGATATCTCCATCAAGTATCGCATCAGTTTGTGAGTATGCCTCGCCGCTGCGATTGTCTTTTACCTGCTGGTATGGGAAAAGCACGTATGATCTTATCTGGTGTCCCCAGCCGATCTCGCTCTTTTCGACGCTGTTGCTCGCCTCTTGCTGTTTCATCAGCTCAAGCTCGTAAAGGCGAGACTTTAGCATCTTCATCGCTGTGGCTCTGTTTTTATGCTGGCTGCGGTCATTTTGGCACTGCACGACGATGCCAGTTGGCATATGCGTGATACGGATGGCTGACTCTGTTTTATTTACGTGCTGACCGCCCGCGCCGCTAGCTCTATAAGTATCTATCTTTAGATCTTTCTCTTCGATCTCGATCTCGATATCATCATCTACTTCAGGGCTTACCATGACACTAGAAAAGCTTGTGTGGCGGCGTCCTGCACTATCAAATGGGCTTGTGCGAACGAGCCTGTGGATGCCATTTTCTGCTTTGAAGTATCCATAAGCATTTTCACCTTTTACGATAAAGCTCACATCCTTTAGCCCTGCCTCTTCGCCCTCTTGAAAGTCTAGAGTTTCGACCTTAAAGCCCTCACGCTCGCAAAATCTAAGATACATCCTATAAAGCATGCTCGCCCAGTCATTACTCTCAGTGCCACCAGCTCCAGGATGGATTGATACGATCGCATTTTTGCCATCATCTTCGCCACTTAAAAGCATAGAAATTTCAAGATTTACTATCTTTTCATCTAAATTTTTAGCATCTTCAAATAAAGAATTTATAGTCTCCTCGTCATTTTCAGAATTTGCTAGCTCAAAGAGCTCCTTTGCGTCGCTAACTGCTTGATGAGCATCGTTAAATTTTGCAAGCATATTTGAAATTTTTGTCTTTTCTTTATTTAGCGCCCCTGCTTTAGCGATATCTTGCCAAAAATCAGGGTCTTGCTCGGTGGCCTCGATCTCTTTTAGTCTAGCCTTGATCTCTTCAGGCTTTACGATAGAGCCTATGTTTTCAACTTTTGTTTGTAGCTTCTTTAAAAGCTCGTTGTATTCGTAACTATCCAAGTTTTTCTCCAAAAAATTTTTGCCGATTTTAGCCAAAAGTTGCTTACATTTTTAAATTTACGCCCTTTTAATCCTTTTTTGTTACAATGCCAAATTAAATTTTAAAACAAAAAGAGTCAAAAATGCAAATCATAAGAACTATAAAAGAACTTGAAAATTTCGTCTCTAGCACAAGCGCAAAGATCGGTTTTGTGCCGACCATGGGCGCACTTCATGACGGACATGTTAGCCTTATTAAAAAATGCGTGAACGAAAATGAGATAAGTATCGTCTCAACATTCGTTAATCCAACTCAATTTTTACCAGGCGAAGATCTAGACAAATATCCAAGAAACGAGCAAAACGACATTAAAATTTGCGAGCAAAATGGCGTTAGTGCTATTTTTATCCCAGATGCTAATGAGCTTTACTTTGAAG
Source organism: Campylobacter concisus (assembly GCF_002165785.1). Taxonomy (GTDB): domain Bacteria; phylum Campylobacterota; class Campylobacteria; order Campylobacterales; family Campylobacteraceae; genus Campylobacter_A; species Campylobacter_A concisus_W. The sequence goes on along the minus strand of NZ_NDYO01000004.1, from coordinate 178,655 downwards.
ATGAACCTCTAATCGTCGCTCCAAAGAAATTTTCAGCCATCTTAGAGGGCAAAACTAGGCCAGGCCACTTTGATGGCGTGCTAAGAGTGCTAAACAAGCTATTTCGCCTAACTCGTGCAAATAGCGTCTATATGGGCAAAAAAGATACACAACAATTAATCATCGTGCAAAATATGATAAAGACATTTTTTCTTAATACCAGCCTAGTGGCTTGCGATATCGTTAGAGAGCCAGATGGCTTAGCGCTTTCAAGTAGAAACGTCTATATCTGTGACGAAGATAAATGTAATGCTCTAAGGCTTTCAAGATCACTAAATAAAGCACAAAATTTGATCCAAAATGGCGAGGAAGACACAAGCGAGATCAAAACAAAGATGCTTGAAGTGCTAGAGCCACTAAAGGTTGATTATGTCGCTATTACGGATAGAAATTTAAATGAAATTTCAAAAGTAGAAAAAGGCAACACCATCATTTTAGTAGCAGCTTATGTTGGCAAAACTAGACTAATAGATAATATCTGGATATAAAAATGCCAAAACTTCACTTAATTTCACTTGGCTGTAACAAAAATTTAGTTGATTCTGAGATCATGCTTGGCAGATTACAAAACTACGATATCACAGACGATATCAGTGACGCTGACGTTATCATCGTAAATACCTGTGGCTTTATCAAATCCGCCAAAGAAGAGAGTATCCAAACCATACTTGAGATGCACGAAGCCCGTAAGAATGGCTCCTTGCTAGTAGTGACTGGCTGTCTTATGCAGCGATATAAAGATGAGCTAATAAAAGAGCTACCAGAGGTCGATCTCTTTACCGGTGTGGCTGACTACGACAAGATCGATGAGATCATCTTGAAAAAGCAAAATTTATTTAGTCCGCAAACTTATCTGCAAGCAAATGAAGAGCGTGTGATAACTGGCTCAAACTACCACGCCTACATCAAAATTTCAGAGGGCTGTAACCAAAAATGCAGTTTTTGTGCCATTCCAACTTTTAAAGGCAAGCTAAAATCGCGCTCGCTTGAAAACATCGTAAATGAGGTTAAGAATTTAGTCAAAAAAGGCTACTACGACTTTAGCTTTTTATCTCAAGACTCAAGCTCATATATGCGCGATCAAGGCGTTAGCGACGGGCTTATAAATTTAATAGACGAGATAGAAAAGATAAAGGGCGTAAGGAGTGCCAGGATACTTTATCTCTATCCAAGCACGACTAGTAAGGAGCTAATTGAGCGTATCATCGCCTCGCCTATCTTTCACAACTACTTTGACATGCCTATCCAGCACATCAGCGAAGACATGCTAAAGATAATGAAGCGTGGAAGTGGCGCTAAAAAGATAAAAGAGATTTTAAATTTGATGAGGAATGCCGAGAATTCATTCTTACGAACTGGTGTCATCGTGGGTCATCCAGGAGAGAGTGAGGAGGATTTTGAGGAGCTTTGCGAATTTTTAGAAGAGTTTAATTTCGATAGAATTTCAGCCTTTGCCTACTCGAAAGAAGAAGACACAGCATCTTTTGAAATGGAGCAAATCCCGGCCAAAATCATTTCAAAAAGACTAAACAAGATAGAAAAGATCACCAAAAAATCGATAAATGAGAGCTTGCAAAAAGAGATAGGTAAGCAAATTTATGCTTCTCTTGAGGGCGAAAGTAGCGAGGGTGAGATGTTTTACGCAGCCAAAAAAGATATCTGGGATAAAGACATAGACGGCGAAATTTTGATCAATGAAAGCGACGTAAAAGAGCTTGAGATAGGCTCGCTTTATCTTTGCGAAGCAAGCGACGTAGTCGATCAAAAACTAATCGCTAAAATCATCAAAAAAGCAAAATGATAAGCCAAAATGTGCGAGAAAAGCTAAACTCAGGTGCAAACCTGCTTGCATTCTCGCACGGTATAGACAGCACTGCACTTTTTTACATTTTAGAAGATGCTGGGATCAAATTTGATCTAGCGATAGTTGATTACAATGTTCGAGAGCAAAGCAAAAACGAAATAAAAAGTGCAAAAGAGCTCGCAGATAAATTTGGTAAAAAAATTTATACCAAAAGCGTTTTTTTAGATAAGTCAAATTTTGAAAAAAACGCGCGCGAGGCAAGATATGAGTTTTTTGGAGAAATTTGCCAAAAATTTGGCTACGAAAATTTGATCCTAGCGCATCAGTTTGACGATAAATTTGAGTGGTTTTTGATGCAGATTAGTAAGGGTGCTGGGCTAAAAGAGCTCTTTAGCATGAGCGATCTTGAAAAAAGAAAGCACTTTTGGTTAGTTAGGCCACTTTTAAATTTGCGCAAAAAAGAGCTTCAAAACTATCTTGACGAGAGAAATTTACGCTATTTTATTGATGAGACAAATTTAAAAGGCGAGTTAAAAAGAAGCTTTGTTCGGCTAAATTTTAGTGAGCCATTTTTGGATAGATATTTTAGTGGCGTGCGAAAGAGCTTTGAGTTTTTAGAAACCGATAGACAAATTTTAATACCAAATATCACAAAAATAAGTGATGAAATTTTTATTATAAAAAATGATAGTAATGTGATACGAGGCGTTGATATGGCGGCAAAAGAGCTAAACGTGCTTCTAAGCAAAGCTCAAAAAGATGAGCTAAGCACAAATTTAGCAAAGCAAACAAGCGTGGTGCTAAGCGGCAAGATCGCTATCGGATACGCAGACACTTACCTTTTAGTAACTCCATTTTGCAAAGCCATAATGCCAAAAATTTTTAAAGAGAAGGCTAGAATTTTAAAAATTCCAGCTATAAATAGAGGCTATCTTTTTACTACAAATTTTGATCTATCAAAAATTAAATTCTAATAATCATTGAAAGATTTGGCTTTTGCCTGAAATGCTCAAAACAAAAGCCAAAATTTTAATTAAAATAAGCTATTTACGCTTTCATTGTGATATACACGACGTATCACTTCGCCAAATAAAGAAGCTGCGCTTAACACTTTTATACAAGGAAGCTCCTCTGCTAAAGGTATCGTATCTGTTACCACTAGTTCATCTAAAAAGCCTAGTCTTAGCCTATCGTAAGCTGGTCCGCTAAGAACTGGATGCGTGCAAAATGCCATAACACTAGTTGCGCCACGCTCTTTAAAAATTTCAGCTGCTTTTACGATCGTACCAGCTGTATCGATCATATCATCGACTAAAATCACATCTTTGCCATTTACGTCACCGATTATATTCATCACTTCGCTCTCGTTTGCTTTTTCGCGACGTTTATCTACGATAACCATGTCAAGATTTAGATTTTTAGCCAAAGCCCTAGCACGAGCCACGCCGCCTACATCAGGACTTGCAACGATTGGATTTGGTAAATTTTTAGCTCTTACATAGTCATTAAAAATGATACTTCCATAAAGGTTATCAACCGGAATATCAAAAAATCCTTGAATTTGTCCTGCGTGAAGATCCATAGTGACGACTCTATCGATACCTGCTGTTTGCATCATGTTCGCCACTAGCTTTGCAGTGATCGGCACTCTAGGGGCTGCTTTTCTATCTTGTCTAGCATAGCCAAAGTAAGGCACGATCGCTGTTATTGAGCTTGCACTACTACGTCTTAAAGCATCAGTTAAAATAAGCAGCTCCATTAAATTTGTATTTGTCGGTGCACATGTTGGCTGAATGACAAAAACATCTTTTCCGCGCACGCTCTCGCCGATTTGCACGCTGATCTCTCCATCGCTAAATCTTTTTATACTTGCCTCGCTAAGAGGAAGTGAAAGATATTGCGAAATTTTCTTTGAAAGCTCAATATTAGCCGTTCCTGAGAAAATTTTATAGCCTCTCATAATGATAACCTTTTTAGTGATTTTTATGTTGGGATTTTATCAAAACGAGCTTTAATTTAAATTTATTCTTTTTAGGACTTTTTCTAGCCCTAATTTAATTCTTATCGCCACAATCAAAATTTTAAGCTTTGATTTTACAAACCTTAAAATTTAAACAAGTATAAAAAATATAAGATAACTAAGAATATTTTTTTATTTATAAACATTATAGGACTACAATCACAACATGTTTAAAGCTTATAGAATTTATGATTTTATCAAAGATGATAGTTTGGATATGAAGGCGGCTTTTGTTGATAGACTCTATCCAAGAGGTATAAGAAAAGAGATATTTTCAAATTTCCTTTGGTTAAAAGATATTACACCAAGCACTACTTTAAGAGAGTGGTTTCATAAAGATAGAGAAGCTAGATTTGATGAGTTTTGTGAGAAATTTGAGCTCGAGCTTGATAATGAAAAAGCGCAATCTTGCTTTAAAATGCTAAAAAAACTAGAAAAAGAGCATGGCGATATAGCACTTCTAACAGCTAGCAAAGATATAAATCTTTGCCATATCGTTGTGTTATTAAAAATTTTAAATAAGTAGTTTGCTAGCCTATTTTGAAAGAGTGCCAAGCACCTTTTCAAACTGCACACCATACCATGCACGACTCTTATCTTTTAGCGTGACTTTAATGCTACTAAGCACAAAGTTTGCTGCCTTTTTGATGGCATTTTGCATGCTTTCGCCATTTATGAGTGAGCCAAAAAGCACAGAAGCAAATATATCTCCGGTTCCACTCGTGTGAAATGGCAAAAACTCGTGAAAATACTCTACTTTCTCTTTTGTCTTTGCGTCGTAAGCTATGATGCCACATTCATTTTGCTTGTATCTAATACCCTTTAATACGATCTTTCTAGCTCCAAAGCTAGCTAAGCCTTCAAGCAACTCTAAAATATAATCTTGCGTATAGTCACTGCCTAAAAACGGCATCCCGCACATAAAGCTTGCTTCGGTTATATTTGGCGTAATAACATGAGCTTTTGAGCAAAGTTCGCGCATTTTCATAACAAATTTTTCATCAAATCCGTGATAGAGCTTGCCATTGTCGCCCATGCAAGGATCTACAAGTATTAGTGGAGCAGAGTCATTAAACTCATTAAAAATTTTCTCTATCAGCTCAAGCTGACTAAAGCTACCTAAAAATCCAGTATAAATTCCATCAAATGTGATATTTTCTTTGTGCCATACTTGTGTTACCGCGTCAAATTCATCAGTCAGATCACGAAATGTGAAATTTTTAAAGCCAGTATGAGTCGAAAGTAGCGCAGTAGGCAATATACACGCCTCAACGCCTTGAGCGCTAATTATCGGAAGCGCGACGGTAAGGGAGCATTTGCCAACGCATGAGATGTCTTGTATTGTAAGGATTCTTTTCATTTATGCTCTTAGTTTGTAAAATTTTACTCCAGCAACATCTGCTAGATAAACCACATCTTGTTGCAAGAATTTTGCTAGAGTTTGCTTTGAAGAGTCAGAAAAATTCTCTTCAACATTTGCGATAGTTTGCGGACGACGCCTTAGCATTTCTAAAATTTCATCCTCACTAAAGTTATACTTTTGCTCTATCTTATGAGCCCTAGCTATGGTGACTGGCACGCCTTTTATCTTGTTTGCAAGCTCTTCAAGCCTACTAGCATCAACGCCTTTTACGTTGTAAGCTGGCGGACGATCTATCGTGCCCACATCCACTCGGTGCGGAGCTATCTCATTTATAGCCTCATTAAGCGCTATAAATTCCTCTTCTTTGTCGTTAAATCCAGCTACGACCAAAATTTCAAGTACAAGCTCACCCTTAAAGTCCTTGCGAAATTTAGCCATTGCCTCTATAAGCTCACTAACTTCTATGCCACTTTTGTTGCGGTCTATCTTTTTAAATGTGCTTTGCACGGCGCTATCAAGGCTAAATTTCACTATATCAAGCCCATGTAGCGCGTCACAAATTTTTTGATCTCTCGCGCCTGAGCCGTTGCTTAGGATTAGAGTTTTTGCCCTGCCTTTTATCTCATTTGCTTTTGCCACCAGCTCTTTTAAGTGCGGATAAAGAGTTGGCTCGCCATTTGCTGTAAGCGTGATGACGTCGATATTTTGATGAACTTTTAAAGCTTCTTTTAAAGCGCTTATGATCCCATCAACACTTGGTGGATTTTCTATCTCTTCAACTGGCTTTGCGCCCTTTAGTTCACAATAAACACAGTCAAAATTACATGATTTTTGCTTTGGGCTTAGATCGATGCCAAGGCTCATGCCAAAACGGCGCGAATTTATCGGCCCAAAGACTGGAGTGCTATCTTGCACTTTTTCTTTGAACCTCTTTTATGAAATATTTTGCGTTTTCAACTGGCACATCAGGCAAGATCCCATGACCAAGGTTAAAAATGTGAGGCGCGCCTTTCATCGTGCTTAAAATTTTATCCACACCTTCATCGATCGCTTTTTTGCTATAAAGCCTTGTTGGCTCCATATTGCCCTGAAGGACGTATCTTGGGCTAAGTTTTTCTTTTGCTAGATCGATCGGCGTGCTCCAATCAACGCCAAAAACGTCAAATTTACCTGAAATTTTATCTAAATATCCACTTATACCTTTTGGGAAAACGATGACTGGGATCTCTGGGAATTCAGCCTTGACGCTATCAACTATCTTGTTTATGTAGTTAAATCCAAACTCAAAATATGCCTGCTCTTCAAGTGCAGCCGCCCAGCTATCAAAAATTTGCACCGCATTTACGCCAGCTTTTATCTGCTCTTTGACGTAAAGGATGAGCGCTTGCGTCACTTTTTCTAAAATTTGATGTAAAAATTCTGGATTTTGATAGAGCATCTTTTTGCAGATCGCATAGTTTTTGCTGCCGCCACCCTCTATCATATATGTAGCTATCGTCCAAGGTGCGCCACAAAAGCCAATTAGCGCCTTATCTTTGGCTAAATTTTCTCTTGTGAGCTTGATCGTATCGTAGACGTATGCTAAATTTTTAGTCGATTTTTCGATACTAAGTACGTCAAGTGCAGCTTTATCACGCAAAGGCTCTGTAAAAACTGGCCCTTCTCCCTTTTCAAAACGTAGATCCATGCCCATTTCAAGAGGCACGACCAAGATATCGCTAAATAAAATCGCTGCATCAACGCCAAGAATTTCAACTGGCTGAAGTGTGACTTCACTAGCCTTTTTGTAGTCTTTACAAAGTGATAAAAAATCCCCTGCTTGCGCGCGTACTCGCATATACTCTGGCAAATATCTACCAGCTTGGCGCATCATCCAAACAGGCGTATAAGGGGTAGGTTTTTTAAGACAAGCGTCTATAAAAATCATTAAATTTCCTTTAAATTTTTAAATGGATATTACCTAAAAATAGCTAAAGAAAAGATGTAGGAGAAATTTTAAGCGTAAAAACGCTTAAAATTTTAGTGATCTCCCTTGTGAAGGAAGTAAAGTCCAAGGCAAAGTGCAAGGATAGAAACCGCAAGATAGGCCATCTCAAGCGGAGTTGTGAAGTTTGCGTGAAGCACCCTTTGGAAGAAATTTACGATTAAGACCATGACGATCACTTTGCCAAGCTTATCTTTTAGCTCATCAAGTGAATGCACTTCAAGTACCTTGCTCTGCTTTGACTGTTTTAGCTGTGTGATCTCTGAGATGAAAAGCTCGTAAATTCCAAAGCTAAATATATAAAGAACAAGTGCCATCAAGTATAGATCGATCGCTCCAACTATCTCACCGACAACTTCTGAGTGGAAATTTTCAACATGAAAATCTGCAGCAAAAAAATATTTATAAACCTCTAAAAGTACCTTGCCGACGTCATAGCTTGCAATGATAAAAAGTACGATCGCACCTAAAAGTCCAAAAACTACTGGAAAAAGTGTAAAGCTGTTGCTAGCAAGCAAAATTTTTTCAAATATCTTACGCAATAAAAATCCTTTTTATTTACTCTTGCATTGCAATCCACTTTTGTGCGATCCTGACGGCATTTGTCGCAGCTCCTACGCGGATCTGATCGGCACTACACCAAAGATGAAGCACATTAGGTCTGTAATTATCAACTCTGATCCTACCAACATAAGTCTCATTTGTATCGCTTGAAATGATAGGCATCGGATACTCTTTATTTGCTGGATTATCGACTACAACGACGCTTGGAGCTTTGCTTAAAATTTCTCTTGCTGTATCTGCGCTCACATCTTTGTCAAAGTGGATGGTGATCGCCTCAGAGTGGCTTCTAAGCACTGGCACACGCACACAGGTAGCGCTAACTTCGATATCTTTGTGAAGAATTTTTTGCGTCTCATTGACCATTTTCATCTCTTCTTTTGTGTAGTCATTGTCCAAAAAGACATCGATGTGAGGGATCACATTTAGTGCTAGGCGGTGCGCAAATACCTTTGGCTCGCACTCATCAAGCTTAAACTCAAAGAATTTTTGCATCTGAACGACAAGCTCTTCCATGCCCTCTTTGCCAGCACCGCTTGCTGCTTGGTATGTAGAAACATCGACTCTATTGATACTAAAAGCGTCGTTTAATGGTTTTAAAATTTGTACCATTTGGATAGTCGAGCAGTTTGGATTTGCGATGATACCGCGATTTTTCCACATAGCAATGTCGCTTGGATTACACTCTGGCACAACAAGAGGGATGTCTTTATCCATCCTAAAATGGCTGGTGTTATCGATGACTACTGCGCCACTATCAGCTGCAAATTTGGCAAATTTTTCTGAGACTGAACCGCCCGCACTAAAAAAAGCAATATCTATCTCATGCTCGCTAAAAACTTTTTCGGTTAGCTCTTTTACTTTGTAATATTTGCCATTAAATTCGATCTCGCTACCAGCACTTTTTGCACTAGCAAGCGGCAAAAGCTCTCCAACTGGGAAATCAACCTCTTCCATAACTCTAAAAAGCTCTTCGCCGACCGCTCCAGTAGCACCAACGACAGCTACGTTAAATTTTCTCATCTGCTCTCCTTATCTTTTTTAATTTTCGTAATTTTACTTAAATTTATGGCTATTTTTTGCTTCTGGCTTGTAAAAATAGATCTTTTGGAAAAATTTCATCGCCCTCGCTTAGTATCGCTGCACGCTGCACTACTGAAATGAGCTCTCTTATGTTGCCTGGATAGTCGTAGCTCAAAAGCTCCTCTTTTGCTGCTTTTGAGAAATTTTTAGCCTCAAAGCCATACTCTTTACAGCATTTGTCCAAAGCATCCTGCGCGATAGGTAAAATTTCATCTTTTCGCTCGCGAAGTGGCGGGATGAAAAGCGGGATCGTGTTTAGGCGGTAGAAAAGATCCTCTCTAAACCTACCTTCCTTCATTGCAAGCTCTAAATTTGCGTTTGTAGCACAGATGATGCGAACATCTATCTTTTCGCTCTTTGTAGCTCCAAGTCTTGTTATCTCGCGCTCCTGCAAGGCACGAAGCAGCTTTGGTTGTAAATTTATGGGCATCTCGCCGATCTCATCTAAAAATAGCGTTCCGCCATTTGCCAGCTCAAACTGCCCTTGTTTGGTTGTGACTGCATCAGTAAATGCGCCCTTTTCAAAGCCAAAAAGCTCACTTTCTATCAAATTTTCAGGGATCGCTGCCATATTTAGAGCGATAAATGCCGCATCTTTTCTAGGTGAGTTTGCGTGGATAAATTTAGCAAAAACCTCCTTGCCAACGCCACTTTCGCCACTAAGCATGACTGAAGCATCCGTTCTTGCCGCTTTTAGCGCGATATTGAGCGTAGTTTCAAGTACCTTTGAGGTGGCTAAAAAGCCGTTATTTTCGCTTTTTATTTCTACTTTTTTTATAGTTTTTGGAGTCTTTTGCTTTAGTGTCTGCACCCTTTTTATCGCCTCGTAAAGCGTTGAGACGTCAAATGGCTTAGTTAAAAAGTCCTTTACACCAAGCCTTACACTTTCGATTGCCTTATTTAGCGTAGCATTTCCAGTCATGATGATGACGTCAAATTTGTCATTTAGCTCTTTAATGAACTCAAGTCCATCCATTTTTGGCATATTTATATCAGTTATTATTAGATCAGTTTCGTTATCTATTTTTTTTAGAGCTTCAACAGCTGTTTTATAACTTTTGACATTTAGCTCTTCATACTCGCCAAGTGCGATCTCAAGCGACTTTCGCATATTGATGTCATCTTCTACTATGACGATATTCATTTGATCTCTTTTTTATTGAAGTGTGCCGATGATAGCGGATTTTGGCTTAAATTCCACCATAAATCTAACTGGCAAAATTTTCAAATTTGAAGCGTTTGAAATCTGTGCATTTTTGACATTAAGCTCATTTTTTATCATCACTTTTTTTAAGACAAAGCAGTCAAAAATTTCATCTTTATGTAAATTTAAAAAGCCAAGAGTTGTGGTGTTTTCATCTTTAAAAGCGTCTATCTGACAAAGAAATTTTGGTTTTGGATTTGGTGTTAAAGTCATCGCCTTTGAAAATGAAATTTCCTCAAAGGCAACTATTTGATTTTTCGTATCTACCTTTGCCCAGAAGATAAACTCCTCCAGACAAAAGGCAAAATTTAAAAGTATCGTTAGTAAGAAAAAACTTCTCGCCACTTATCTTCGTCTATCTTAAGCTCCATATTTACCTTATAAAGCCCGTCTTTGAAATTTTCACTTACGATCCTTGCGTTTTTGACAAGGCCTTGGACCTTTGAAGTGATAGATGAGTCGTTTAGCATAGCGTCTCTTACAGTATCTTCAGCGTTAATCTTTACGCCGTAGAGCTTGCCAGCAAGCTGCGAATAAGCATCAGCCATCGCTGCTCTTTTTGCTAAAGTTACAGACTGAGCATAAGAGAGCGAATTTAACGGAGCTATACCCTCACCTGTAGCTCTAAAAGTAGTCTCTCTTGGAGCACTATCATATATCATCTTCTCTTTTTTCATCACCTCTCTGAGATCGTCTTTATCGACCTTTTGGATGACTACATTGCGGTTTGATGTGCTTGTCGGCTCGCCCATAAAGCCATTAAATGTACAACCACTAAAAAGCGCCACCATTACAGCAAAAAATAAAATTTTAATCTTCATAAACAACCTTTTTATGCTTTTATTTAAAATTTAGCAGCAAAATTTATTCCAAAAGCCCCATATCTTCGCTTGGTACTTCTTCCTCGTCCTCGCCATCATCTGCCTTAGGGCATCTTGCGATACTTACAACATCATCGCCATCTACATTTACAACGATCACGCCACTTGTATTACGTCCTGCTTTGCGGATGCTTTGCATATCGACTCTTATCATCTTACCGCTTGATGTTAGTGCCATTAGATCTTGCTCTTCATCAACCATCACAACGCCCACTAAATCGCCTGTCCTGCTTGTTAGTTTCATACAGATGACGCCTTTGCCTCCGCGATTTGTCAAGCGGTACTCATCAGCGGTTGTGCGCTTACCGATACCTTTTTGAGATATGCTTAAAATTTCTTGATCATTGCTTTCGATGACAGCTGCGCCCACAACCTCATCGCCTGGCTCTTTAAATTTGATACCAGTTACGCCGCGTGCAGTTCTTCCCATTTGGCGAACTTTGCTGATCTTAAATTTAAGGCACATACCCTTTTTGGTAACGACAAATAGCATTGTCTCATCGCTTGAGTTTGCGTCCTCCTCAGCATTTGCATTATCTTCATCGATCTCATTTTGAAGCTCTTCAACTTCAAGCACCTCTGTCTCTACGCTTAGTTCATTTTCTGGGTCGGTGACCGGCATATCATCGTATGTCTGAGCGATGAGCGCAGTTACTAACTCGTCGTTCTCATCGAGGCTTATCGCTCTTACGCCAACTGAGCGAATGTTTTTAAATTCGCTTAAATTTGTGCGTTTTACGATGCCGTTTTTAGTAAAGAATGCTAGAGATTTACTCTCGTCAAAGTCAGTCGTTGGGATGATCGCTTTGATCTTCTCATCAGGCTGCAACTGGATCAAATTTACAACCGCTTTGCCCTTTGCTGTGCGGCTTCCCTCTGGGATCTTATAGACTTTTAGCCAGTATAGCTGTCCGCGGTCAGTCACAAACATAAGCGTGTCGTGTGTATTTGAAGTAAAGAAGCTCTCTATAAAGTCATCATCGTATGTCGTGACCGCTACTTTGCCCTTGCCACCACGTTTTTGCTTCTCGTATTGCTTGCTTGGCACACGCTTGATATAGCCGCGGTGTGTTATGGTTACAACCATATTTTCATTTGGTATGAGATCTTCGATGTCGATATCATCGTAGTCATCAACAATCTCAGTCACTCTTGGTACTTTAAATTTATTTTTGATCTCAAGAAGCTCTTCTTTGATCAAATTTTCAAGCAATGTCTCGCTCTTTAAAATTTCATCAAGTCTTGCGATCTCAGCCATAAGCTCAGCTAGCTCGGCCTCTAGTTTTTCTCTCTCTAGGCCTGTAAGCTTGCTTAGACGCATATCAAGGATAGCATTTGCTTGAAGCTCTGAGAGGTTAAATTTACTCATCAAGCCTTCTCTGGCAACCGCTGTATCGGCACTATTTCTAATAAGCTCGATCACCTCGTCGATATTATCAAGTGCGATCTTTAAACCCTCTAAAATGTGGGCTCTTGCGCGCGCTTTTTCAAGCTCAAATATCGTTCTTCTAATGATGACCGTTTTTCTGTGATTTAAAAATAGCTTAAGTAGCTCAATAAGGTTAAATACCTTTGGCTCTTTGTTATTAATAGCAAGCATAATAACGCCAAAAGTGCTCTCCATCGTGGTTGATTTAAAAAGATTGTTTAGCACGATGTCGCTCATCGCATCGCGTTTTAACTCGATGACTACGCGGATGCCGTCTTTATCAGACTCATCTCTAACCTCGCTGATGCCATCTATCTGCTTATCTTTTACGAGCTCAGCGATCTGCTCAATAAGCCTAGCTTTGTTTGTTTGATAAGGTAGCTCGTCGATTACTATGACGTCTTTGTTTGGCTTTTTTTCTATGTGAGTTTTGGCTCTTAGTTTGACCCTACCACGACCTGTGCGGTAGGCCTCTATGATGCCTTTTTTACCAAAGATGATACCGCCAGTTGGGAAGTCTGGACCTTTTATAAATTCCATCACCTCTTCAAGTGTCGCCTCTTTGTTTTCAAGAAGGAGCAAAAGACCATCTATTAGCTCATCAAGGCTGTGTGGTGGGATATTTGTCGCCATACCAACCGCGATACCGCTTGAGCCGTTTAATAATAAATTTGGCACACGACTAGGCAAAACATCTGGCTCAACCTCTCTATCGTCGTAGTTTGGCACGAAATCAACCGTGTCTTTGTCGATATCTTTTAAAAGCTCTTCAGTAAGCATAGTCATTCTAGCTTCGGTATAACGCATCGCAGCTGCGCTGTCGCCGTCTATCGAGCCAAAGTTTCCTTGTCCGTCAACAACTGGATAACGCATAGAAAATTTCTGAGCCATACGAACAAGTGCGTCATAAACCGCTGTGTCGCCGTGTGGGTGGTACTTACCGATGACTTCACCGACGATACGAGCTGACTTCATATAGGCACTTCTGCTGCCAACGCCAAGATTATCCATAGCGTATAAAATTCTTCTATGTACTGGCTTTAATCCGTCTCTAGCGTCAGGCAAAGCACGTCCGACGATAACGCTCATGGAGTAGTCAAGATAGCTAGTTTTTATAGACTCTTCGATATCAACTGATGCGATATCTTGGGTTAATTCAAGTAGATTGTCTTTCATTTTTTTCCTTAAATTTAGCTTGGCTGATTTTAGCTTAAAATTAATAAAAACTTGCTAAATAGCAAATCAGCGACTTTGGCAATAGAGCGATAAAAATTTTAGTCTAAAATTTTTACTATCTGCTCTTTTTTAAGAATAAAATCATAGCTAAAAGCATCAACAACGACTCCAGCGTAACTGCTCTCTTGTAGCATCGCAAGATACTCTTTTAGCCCTATCTCTATGCTCTCTTGCTCGCTATCGTTTCGCCAAAGCTTCATCGCCTCTTTGCTAGTAAATGCTGGAAAATAGCTAAGCTTCTCGCCCTCATCTTCAAGCAGGATAAATTTGATATTTGAGCCCTCTTCTTCATAAACCACACCACCATCAGGCTTTGCTAGCGCTTGGTTTAAAAGCACCGGAGCAAAAAAACTAGCCTTTTTCAAATCTGCTATCAAATTTATCTCATTTTGTTGGTTAGGCTCTTTTAAAAATTTATCCATCGCTTCTTGCATCTTAGCCCCTAAAAGCCTCGTCCACGGCCTGGCAGATTGTGTGAATGAAAAATATGTGCGACTCTTGAATTCTTGCTGTATCGCTTGAGCTAACGACTAAATTTAGATCACATCCTTCATTCATCGCACCACCGCTTTTGCCGCTAAGTCCGAGCACTGATGCGCCCATTTTCTTGGCACTTTTTATAGCTTCAAGGATATTTTTGCTGTTGCCACTCGTTGAGATCGCCACGAGCAAGTCGCCTGGCTGAGCCAAAGCCTCAAACTGGCGTGAGAAAACGTAGTCAAAGCCGTAGTCGTTGCCAATGGCCGTAAGTGCCGAAGTATCGGTAGTTAGCGCGATGCCAGGTAGTGGCTGGCGCTCGCTTTTATATCTGCCAGTTAGTTCAGCTGCAAAGTGCTGAGCGTCCGCCGCAGAGCCGCCGTTACCGCATATTAGCACCTTTTTACCATTTTTTAGCGTATCAGCCACCATCTGACAAGCGCGCTCTAGGCTACCTAGCAAATTTACATGCTCGCTAAAGGTCTTTTGGTGAGCCTCAAGCTCATTTTTTATCATCGTTTTTAGCATCTTTTATCCTTTTTATTATCCCTGTTGTGCTTTTGCCCTCGACAAAGTCAATCAGCCTGACCTCTTTTACGATCTCGCTGCCAACGACCTCTTTGCCCTTGTAGTCAGCCCCTTTTACAAGCACGTCAGGCTTTATCTTTGTTATTAAATTTAATGGCGTACCCTCATCAAATATCACGACATAATCGACAAACCCAAGCCCACTTAGTACGCAGGCTCTATCATCTTGCGAGTTTATAGGTCTAGCCTCGCCTTTTAGCCTCTTAACTGAAGCGTCTGAGTTTAGCCCGACAACCAAAAGATCGCCAAGCTCCCTTGCGCGCGCTAGGTATTTTACGTGCCCAGCGTGCAAGATATCAAAGCAGCCATTTGTGAAAACGACCTTTTTTTTGTCCTTTTGGCTCAAAATTTCTTCTAACTCTTCAACGGTTTTAAGCTTGTGCTCGAAATTTGCCCCAAATGAGCTATTTAACAGCTGTTCGATCTCGCTAAAGCTAGCTGTTGCACTACCTATCTTAGCCACGACAACGGCTGCAGCAAGATTTGCTATCTTTATCGCCTCTTTTATATCAGCCCCGTTTGCTAGCATGTAGCCAAGTGTGGCAAGCACCGTATCTCCAGCGCCAGTGACGTCAAAGACCTCTTTTGCTTTGGCAGTAAAGATATGTAGCCTATCATCATATAGCGCGATGCCCTCTTCTGAGATCGTGATGATCGAATAGGTCAAATTTAGCTCGTCTTTTAGCTGTTTTATCGCCTTTTCAAGCTCAGCTTTGTCTTTTATCTTTAAATTTGTAGCCTCGCTCGCCTCTTTTTTATTTGGCGTTAGAAGGGTTGCGTTTTTGTATTTTGAGTAGTCGCTACCCTTTGGATCGATGAGCACTGGGATCTTTAGCTTCACGCACTCATTTATGATCTCTTGACAGACCTTCTCACTAAGCACGCCCTTGCCGTAGTCACTTAGCAAGACGGCTTTGAAATTTGCAAGATTTTCTTTGATTTTTAAGACAAGCTCATCTTCTAATTTTATCTTGACAACGCTCTCTTTATCGATCCTGACAACTTGCTGGTGCGATGCCATGATACGGCTTTTTATCGAGCTTTCGCGTCCTTTTTCGATAAGGATTAGCTCATCTTTTACGTTTAGCTCAGCAAGCCTCTCTCTTATCTTTTTGCCAGCCTCGTCATCTCCTAAGACGCTAGCTACGCTCACGTTTGCACCAAGAGAAAGGAGATTTCTCACTACGTTGCCAGCGCCACCAAGTGTGTAGGTTTCGTTATTTATCTTTACAACCTGCACTGGTGCTTCAGGCGAGATGCGCTCGCAGCTGCCCCAGATGTAGTGATCTAGCATGAGATCGCCGACGACTAAAATTTTAACTCTCTTAGCCATTTATCTCTTCCTTATAAATTCTCTTTATCTCTGGCAAGTAGTCTTTTATCGCCTCTTCCAAGCTCCAAGTCGCGCTAAAGCCAAATGCTTCTCGAGCTGGGGCGACATCGGCCTCTGTGTGAAACTGATATGAGCCGATAAATGGGTTTTTGATGTATTCGTTGCCTAAATTTACGCCGATCTCACGCTGCAAGATGTCAGCGATATCTTGAAAGCTTCTAGCCTTGCCAGTAGCTGCGTTATAGACGCCACTTGGTGCGTCAAGCGCTTTTATGTTTGCGTCAATAATGTCTTTTATATAAACAAAGTCTCTTTTGATCTGGTCGCTACCTTCAAAGAGCCTTGGTGTCTTGCCGGCTAAAATTTGCAGGCCAAACTGAAGCACCATTGAGGCGGTTTTGTTTTTGAAAAACTCGCCCTTGCCAAAGACGTTAAAGTATCTTAACCCAACCACGCTCACGCCGCGCTTTGCATAAATTTTATTGATATTATCCATGCTAAGTTTGCTAAAGCCGTAAACGTTATTTGGCGCTTCGCACTCGCCAACGGTTTGTGGGCTCTTTGCGTTGCCATAAGTTGCCCCAGAGCTAGCGTAAATCATCTTTGCGCCCAAACTCTCGCAGATATCGAGCAAATTTACAAATGCGTTTATATTTGTTTTTATTAGCTCGTCTTGCTCTTTTACGGTCGTGTCAGAGATCGCTGCTTCGTGGTAGATGACATCTGGGCGAAAGCTCTTTATCTTTTCAAGTGTGCTCTCACCGTTTATGTCGCCAGCGTAAATTTCACCCTTAAATCCAAGTAAATTTTTAAAATGGCCAAAGCTTTTTAGGTTGCCATTGCTAAACGTCTCGTCGTTTCTAAATTTATCCACGACAAGCACGTGAGCATCTTTAAAATTTTCGTCAAAATAATGTGCTAGCGCCGAGCCTATAAAGCCAGCACCGCCAGTTATAACTATCTTTTTTCCATTTAAATTCATAGTGATTTTTCCTTTTTTAGCTTATTTAAAACATCTCTTACATCTTTAAAATTTATCCCATCAAGTAAGAAATTTCTACCAACCCCTGCCCTTTTGCCAGCCTTGACGTCGCTTGGCTTATCACCTATCATGAGCGAGTTTTCAAGGTCTATATTAAACTCATCGCAAGCATCAAGTATCATTTTTGGATTTGGTTTTCTGCAAGCGCAATCCGCCTCTGGAGCGTGCGGACAAAAGTAGACTTTGGTGATAAAAATTTGCTCTTTTTTAAAAATTTCAAGCATAAATTTATTTAGAGCGTCAAACTGCTCTTGCGTGTAGTAGCCCCTGCCGATACCTGATTGGTTTGTCACAACAAAGAGCTTATAGCCAGCATCGCTAAATTCTCTCAATGCGTCAAAAATGCCATCGATAAATTTAAAATCTTTTATCTCGTAAACATATCCAGCATCTTCGTTTATTACGCCGTCTCGATCCAGAAAAAGTGCTTTAATAGGCTCATTTTTATTCATTTGGTGATTATAGCCAAAATATTTTAACTAGCTTCTTGCGAATTTACCTTTTTGTACTATAATGCATAAACTTTTTTACAAAGGATGAAAAATGAAAAAATTACTAATTGTTTCTAGCGTTGCGGCTCTACTTTCAACTGCTGCCTTTGCTGCAGATGGTGCTGCTATCTACAAAAAATGCATCGCCTGTCATGGTGCAAAAGCTGAAAAAATGTTCAATAATAAAGTTCCAGCTTTAACATCTCTTGATGCAGCAGCTATCGAAGAGGCACTAAAGGGCTATAAAACAGGAGCAAATAAATTTGGTCTTGGCGCTATGATGAAACCAATCGCTACGCCAATGAGCGACGAAGATGCAAAAGCAGTAGCTGAATACATCCAAACTTTAAAATAATAATTAGGGGCATTAGCCCCTCCTGCATTTTTAAATTTATACTAATAATCCATAAAACAATACTAGGTGGGAATTTCTATTTTTATATTTAAAAATTATGAAACCTATTTTTACTAATCTTTCTTTTTACATATTAAAACAAAACTATTCTAGTCTTCAAAGCCATAAAACAACGCTTAGAAATAGCTAAGAGCGTAAGTAAAATAGAGGCTCGCAAACTCTTTACTGAAACAAAAACTAATGGAGTGCTTCGTATGGCTTACTACTGGGCGTATCAAGGAGCTTATGATGATTGTAGGGATTTACCATTAGATAAGTGTCCTATAACTCATCTAAACATTGATAGCAGCAGTAGAATGTGGAGTGCAGTAAAGACCTATTTAGGATATAAGGGAAATGATAGCACTCACGGACTATATGTATTACGCCATACAGTGGCTTCTAGGTTAGTGAGTTTGAAGGGATTTAATGCACATAAACTAATGAAATTTATGGGTCACAAGGATATTAAGAGTAGTTTGCACTATGTCCATCTAGGTGTAGAGGATATACGTGATGGCACAGGGCTTGGCGTTTAGCTTTTAGATGATAAAGATATGAGACATTTGGTTGCGGAGGACGGATTTGAACCGCCGACCTTCGGGTTATGAGCGTTATGGTCTTATTTTATGCTATAATGTTTCTAAAGGATAATTATGGAAAATAAGAATTTATGGGAGTTTTTAAAAATTAAACTCGATTTCTTAAAGCCTTTTCTTACCACACTTTTACTTTTAGATGCTGGTTTAATAGGTTTTATCTTTCTTAATTTTGATAAAAATGGGTTTATCTTAAATTTTTGCTCTACCATTGCAATCTTTTTGGTAAGTATTTTATTTTGTTATCTTTTGAAAGCGTGTTTAGACGTATTAAAAGAAATGAAAGGATTATTATAATGTCAATATTTGGTTTATTTTTAATAGTTGTTTTTGCTGTTTTAGTAACTTGGGCTGGCGTAAAAATATCTAAGGTTTGATCTTGAAAGAAGAATTTACAAAATTTAATTTAGAAGACTATTTAACAACCGATGAACTTAGAAAAGAATATTTAAATCAAGTTTGGTTTATGGCGATATCGAAGAATTTAAAAGGGCTTTGTTTTATATAGCAAAGTCAAAACCTAGATTTGAAAGCATATTTAAGGTTGTAAATGCTCTTGATATTAAGCTTGTTTATGCTTAATATCATTTTAGTCAAATTTAATTCATTTCTATTTTTATATCTTTTTTAATTTTTGTGTTCTTTGTTTGTCTGCTATCTCCCAGTCTTTTCATTTTTATTTTATCGCTTGTTTCTATTATTTCAACTAGGTAATAGTTAAAATCTATTTTCTTTATTATCTTTATATTGCTGTTTGTAGCTTTTTTAAAATATCCTTTAAATAATTTTTCTCCCTGATTGTCTTGGTTATAAAATTCTATGCTTATTATTCCTTTTTCTCTTGTATAACTCCATTTTTCGTGTATAAAATTTCCATTTTTTAGATCATATATAAAACCATCATCTTTAATTTCAATTTCCCATTTATTGCCGGCACTTGTAAGAAAATTAATAAATTGATTGTCTTCTGTTGTAATCTCCCATTTGCCCATTATATTTACATCTTCGCCAAAATCATAACTTAGTGCATTTGTTAAAAATATAAGTATTAGTAGTAATTTTTTCATTTATCTATCTCTTTTTTTAAAATTCTTGTTTTTATGTCTGAAATGTAGTATTGAATTTCTTGCTGTGATAGTTTTTCTAATAGTTCGATTAGCTCTTTATATGTAACATTTACGTATAAGTTTTCTTTATCTTCCTTTAAATTTAATCCATTTTCTATAACTTCAAATAATTCTTTTCTATTTTTTCGCCAGTTGTATATTGTTTTTTCGGCTATTTTTAGTTTCTTCGCGATTTCTGCATTTGTCATTTTTTTACCTGTAAAATTTACATATTTAAGCATTATTTAATTTTATATTATGTAATATTTACCTGTTGAAAATATGTAAATCTTACATATGTTTCGATTTTATCGAAATAATGTAAATTTTGCCCTGAATATGGCATTAAACTATTTTAGCCCCGTTTGGACGAAACACCTTTTCGGGGCTATGTTAAATGGTGTTTCAAAAAATAAATTAAAAAAGGTGTTAAAAATGCAAATCGTTAAATCTGAATATGATTTAAAGTATGTTCTTAGGGGTGGTCTTGTTAGAAGTTCGGCTTCTGGTAAGTTTGAAGGTAATGATTACTCTTCTTCTGTTCGTATTTCTTCATCAAATATCTATGACGTTGTTAATGAAAAGACTGGCTTTACTGATGAAGTAGAGCAAAAAGTAGTTTTTAAAATAATCTGCCCAGATAATAATACCGCTGGACTTGTAGCGGCTGCAATAAAAGAAAAATTTAAAAAAGGCGAAGAAATACCGGTTCAAGGTGGCTTCCCTAACGATCAAAGAATAATTACGATCGCAGATCCAGTTGAATACTTCCTATTTGATACAAAGCCTGCAAAAAAATCTGAAAATAAATAAAGGGGCCTATCCCCTTTAACTACTTATTTAAGTCCGTGTTTCCTTAGATAAGTAGTTAAAGGCTACTAAATTTAAACAAAAAGGGTTAGAGATGAAAAAATTTCTTTCTTCTACTAAAGCTAAGGTTCTAGGTGGTGTTGCTGCTGTTGGCGCAATGTCAAGTAATGCTCTTGCAGCTGGTATAACAATGGGTACAGATGGCACAGTAACTGGCGATCTTAATATTACTCCATTTATGGGCGTAGCTGGTGCAGTTATTGTTGTTTTGGCTGCAATTTTTGCTGTTAAAAAAGGTCTTTCTCTTTTAAAATAGCTTGTTCCCCTTTATTGGGGGGCTAATTTTTAAAAAGGTTAAAAGTGTATTTTGATTTTATAGACATTACGAAATTAGGATTTTTTCTAAATTCTTTCTTTGCTGTTGTAATTGTCTTTTTTGCTTGTGTTACTGCCATTACTTCCGCTTTTAGTCTTTTTAAAAATTAGCACGTAAATTTTAAAGCTTAAAGCAGAGTGCAAAGCAAAGCTTTAAGCCTACAAACGGAGTGCGTCAGTAATTTTTGGGGTTTAAATTTATGGATAAAGTCTTTCTTAACTTAACAATAGAGCAATATAACTTCTTGATGTCTACCACTGGGACTTTATGCGGTTTCTTGCTTTGCTTGTTTATTTTCATAATTCTCTCGAGAATTTAAAAAAGGTGTTTAAAATGTTTAATGTTATTGGTATTCCGGCTTTTGATTACTTCTTTTCTATCTTTATATGGTTTATGGTCTTATCTTTACCTATTTGTGCTGCTTTAACTCTTTTAACAAAAAGATTTTTTTAAGGCTTTGTGATGAAATTTCTGGTTAGATCTTTCATTTTCTTATCTCTTTTATGCTCTCTTGCTTTTTCTAAAAATTGCGCTAGTGGCTTATGTTCGGTTATTCGTGATAAAGACTTTGATAGCAGTTTTAAGCCTATCGATGGCAAATTTTTAAAAGGTAATAATTATTACGGTCTTAGATCGCCTGAAACTGGTTATTACTTTATCTATTCTTTTACAATTACTCAAGAAGCTTATTATTTTTTAGGCTCAAAAACTCCTGGTTTTTATGTTGGGTTTAACTCTAATCATGTTTATATAGGTGGCGAGCGTAGAACTGGCCGTTTTGGTCAGCGTGGTGGTGGTGGTGTTTTTGATTATTTTGTTGCTTCTGATAATCCTAAAGATCCAGTTTTTAATTATTATGATTTTATTGTCTTTGTTTCTCATGATGTTGCAAGATGTAAGCTAAATCAAGAATTTAACACCGATACTATGCAATGCGTTGATACTTGCCCAGCTGGTCAAAAATGGGACGTTGATATTAACGCTTGCGCTAATGATTGCACTGATAAAAATTTAAATAAATTTGGTTATTTTAATGGCACAACACAAGGAAAATGTGTTGATTGCTCAAACGTTTATAGTGATAGAGATATAGCTACTTGCCTTTGTGTTGGTCTTGGCTCTTCTTTTGGTGGTTCTGTTGTTTTTGTCTCTGATACTGAAAATCCAAGCATTGTTCGATCTTCTTGTGCTGATGGGACTCCGATTATTTTTAAACGTCGTTCAGATGAAGACCCAAATAAAGACAAAGACAAAGACAAAGACAAAGAAGATCCAAATAAGGATAAAGACAAGGAAAATCCAAATAAAGATAAAGACAAAGAAGATCCAAGCAAGGATAAAGACAAAGACAATAACAATTCTACGCCTGGCAATGGTGGTGGTTCTAGCGGTGGCAATAATAACGGCTCTGGTGGCAATAATGGCGGCACTGGTGGCGGTTCATCTGGTGGTACTGGCGGCACTGGTAGCGGCTCAGGTGGCGGACAAGGAAACGGTAATTCTGAAAACGCTACACCTGGCAATATAGATTATGGCGAGCTTGAAGAAAGAACCGCTGATCTCGCAAATACGTATAAGGAAAATATTAATAATCTTTTTGAGCCTATTGATGGTATTAAAAAAAGCTTAAATGATACTATCTCAAAAATCAAAGATGGCAATCTAATGAGCTTAAAAAAAGGCGGTATTCCTAATACTTGCCCTTTAAATTTTGATGTAGATATGGTTTTTTTCAGTAAAAAAGTTGTCTTTGATTTTTGTAGTATTCTTTCGCCGATTGCTTCTTCTCTTTATGTCTTTTTCTTTGTAGCTTTCTTTTTGTTGTTTTTATTTTTAATAGCCAAGCTATTTATTTTTACTTTTATGGGGTGGTAAGATATGCAAGCAATTATAGCTACTATTGTTTTATTCTTTCGCTTTTTTAAATGGGAAAATGCTATTAATTTTGTTTTTAAAGCAATTACATTTTCTAAAATGGTTGTTATTAACGTAATTTTAGGTGCTCTTGTTTTATCTTACGCTGCTGCTGTTATTTATATTATTAATTTCATCTATTCTAAGATTAACTACATTATTGATTATGTTAATAATCTCTCTATTGGTAGTGATAGGATCGTTACGACTGCTATTTCTGTTTTAAAATCTCTTGGTGCTTGGAATGCCTTTTGTGATGTATTTTCTATATTTTCGCCTATTCTTTTGTCTTTCTTTATAATTTACGCTACAAAAATAGGCATTACTGTTTTTAGATTTGTTCGTGAAACTCTTGTTACATTTATTTTGGCAAAGTTATAAAAAATGATTACTTATTTAGTTGGCAACCCTGGAAGCGGTAAAACATATTACGCAGTATATATGATTTATCAGATCTTTTTATTTGAGCCAAAGAAAACATTTTTATCTAAATTTTTTAAGCCTAAAGAAAAGCCTAATTATTCATTTTGCTACACAAATATAAATGAGTTTAAATTTGAATTATCAGATAAATTTAAAAAGTTCGATTTTGATGAGTTTTATCTAGGCTTAAGAAATTTATACGCTCTTTATAAAAATGGTGCAACTGATAATGAAGTTAATGAAAAAGCCAAAGAGCTAAATTTATATGGTTGCGTATTTGTTCTTGATGAGTGCCATAACTTTTTTAAAGATAAAAAAGACGAAATTTTAGTTTGGTGGCTTACCTATCATCGCCATTTATACCAAGATATTTATTTAATTACTCAAGATTTAACCTTAGTAAATAATGAATATAAACGTATAGCAGAGAAATTTTATAGGGCTGTTGATAGCGCAAAAAGATTATTTTCAAAGAAATTTCGTTATGAAGTTTTTGCTTCATATAGGCTTTATAAAAAAGATAGATTAGAGATTATTAATATTCCATATCTTGAAGAAGTATTTAATTTATATCACTCTGGACAAAGTTCAAATAAGAAATCATTTGTAAGATTTTATTTTTTACTGGCTATTGTTGTATTTATTTTTCTTTTGCTTTATTTTTATTTTGTTGTTATGTCTATTTTTAAGCCTGACACTCCAGCCGAAAACAATTTATCAATTCAAGATAAAACTTCTTTTCCAAATTCTCAAAAAAATAGTATTTCAGATTTTCCAGACATATTCAAAGACAATTCAAAACATAACACTAAAAATAGTTCCGATATACCAGAAATTTATATATATAACATTACTTGCGTTAATTCATCTTGCCATTTTGACGAAGATTATCATCTATATCCATTATCATTACTTAGCTACATATCTTCAATGTATACGCCATTATATTTCTATTATGAGCCAAAATCTCACGAGCTTGTCAAATATTACTATGTATTTGACAAGCCAGTTTTTCAAAATTTAATTTCAAAAAATAACAAAGGTGTTTCCGATGAAAAGTTTAATCAAGTTCCTAGTTCTTCCACTTCTGTTTTTAAATAGCTTGTTTGCTGCTGAAATTTATACTGATCTTTTAGATTTCGCACGTCTTACAAGTAAGGCTAACAATATAGCCATTGTAACCGATGAAAGCATACACCAGGGCGAATATTATTTCATTTATGAAGACGAAGTTAAGATCACTATTGCAATGTTTAGAAAAATGCTTGAAGCTAAGAATTTATACCTTTATAAAAAGGATAATTTCTACTACGTAAGCTCTCAAAAATTGCCTGATTATGATCTTAGGCGTATCGAGCTAAAGAATTATGTTTACGATGATGTAAATAAAATTCTTGGCCAGTTTGATTTAAATGCTACTTACTCGACGTCTTCTAATTCGGTTTTCTTTAGAGCTGATGACTATATATTTGACCAAATTAAAGAAGCCATTTCAAAGATTGATAAGAGCCTGGAGCAAGTAACTTTTAAGCTGACTATCACTGAAACAAATTTAAAAGACATTAAAGATTTAGGCACAAATTTAAAAGGCTTGCTTAAGCCACTTAATCACGGCGATTTAGCTTATTATATTAATCTGCTTACTTCTCCTTATATTTCTAATTCAAATATTATTAAAAACGATGATAGAGCCTTTTTTGGCATATTAAATTTTCTTGATACAAACGGCATTACAAAAATTATCTCATCGCCAGTATTGACGGCAAAAAATTACACTGAAGTTTATTTTAGTTCCGTTCAAAATATCCCTTACCTAGTTTCAAAAACTGATATATCAAACTTAAATTATCAAAAGACTGATAGCTACGAATATAAAGACATTGGTTTAAAGATAAATTTAAAGCCTATCATTTTATCTGATCATATTGATTTTGATTTACACTTAATACTTGAAGATATTCTCTCTCAAAGTACATCATTAACGCCCATTGTTTCAAAAAAGGAGCTTAAAAGCTCGTATTCTTTAAAGCGTGGCGACGTTCTAGTTCTTAGCGGTATTAATAAAACGACTACTTCTAAGCAACGTAATGGCGTTCCCATACTTAAAGATATATGGCTTTTAAAGTATCTTTTTTCAGTCGAGCAAGACAGCGAGATAAATTCTGTTCTAACGCTCACAATTCAAATTATTTAATTGTTTTAGGGGTGTAGGGGATTTCCCCTACAAAAGGCGAGAAATAAAGCTTATTGGCACGTTTTGCTTAATCGAGCCGTGCAACTAATATGTTTTTTGGGTTTAAAACACCCCCTTTCGCCTATATGTGTTTTGGCGTAGCCAAAAAAGGCTGCCTTTGGGCGGACGAAGTCCGCCACAAAGCAGCCCTTGTCAAATTAATAAAAAACTCTTAGGTTTAAGGAAGCGATTATGCGAGCGAGAAATTTATATGGTGTTTCTCCCCTTGACGTTGAGCTTTGCCAAGCAAAGCTTGATAGCCAAAGGGAATATATGCGCTCTTTCTCTTTTGTTAATGTTAATGGCCAGATTAGAAATTTGCTAGATATTTCAATGTCGGCCAACTTTAGCGATAAATATTACGCCGAGGTGTCCAACCGCGTGAATGTGTTTAGCTCTTTTGCGATAGATTATTTTCAAGTCCCAGTATTTTTAACCATCACTCTTAACGGCTGCTTTAGGGGCGCATTAAATGGCGATTATTCTAAATTTATGCCGATTGATTATAGATATTTGCCTGATGAAGTTAAGTATAAGGCTAAAAATTCAGCGCCTTTAAGTATTTCTGATTTAGTAGCCGTTCTTAATCATCAATGGAATTTATTTATTATGCGATATTCCTATAAATTTAAAAATATCGATAGAAGCTATATAAGGTGCTTTGAGCCACACAAAAAAGACGGCGTGCCACACATTCACGCTTTATTTTACGTCCCAGCTCACACAATAGATTTTATGAAAAGAATTTATACTGATATTTTTTATGCTCCACAAAACCTAAAAACAAACGCTATCACAAGCGAGCAAGAAAAAAACGGCGAATTAAACGGCTTTCAAACCAGTATCAATAATCCCAGCGGTTATGTTATGAAGTATATCCAAAAGACTTTCATCAACCTAAAAGAAACGCAAGATTTTGATGAGCTTTCAGCCTGGTATGTAAAGCATAAAGTAAGAAGATTTATAAGCTCACGCACTAAAGTGCCGTTATGGGTATATAGAAAGATTAATTTTATTAGCACAATGCAAGACTTTTATCACTTAAACGACTTAAAAAACGATCATAGAGCAATACTCGAGTGGAATAAAAAAGATGATTACATATATATAAATTTGCCTTTTAACAAAGAAGAGATTATTTATTTAAATGGCAGATTGGAGCATTATATAAGTGGTAGGCTTATGAATTTTTACGATAGATTGAAAATTGATGGCCAAAAAGATGAAAACGCAAAAGATGAAATAAAAAGCTTTGGCACTAATTTAAAACAAAGACAAATTTTAAAGCTTTGTGATGAGCTTTTTAAAAGCGATGAAAAGTCTAAACCAGTAAGCAGAATGAAAGATTACGAGTTAGTTAATTATTATCAAAGCTTGGGCGGTGATGTAAATGCCCAGCATTTAGCCTATGTTGAAAATATAATGCTCGATAGGGAATTAGATAACTTCACACACTATCACAAAAAGCACGATCTAAATGCCCCTGATATTGATAGTTTTGTAGATAGACTTTTAATATGTAATGAGTTTTAAGGAGTATATTATGAAAAAATTATTAGTTGATTGTTCTCACTATCCTTGTTATTATTTTCCACAATTAGATTTAGGCATTTCCGTAGAAGAATTTGATTTATATAATTATGAAGAATTTGATACTACTTTTTTTGAAACTTATTATTCTTTTTCTAAATATGGTTTACATGATTTTTCTAGTTTTGGTGATCTTCTTGATGCCTTTGCTAAAAAATTTGATTATGATTGTTTTGAGTATATTTAATGACACTAAATGAGCTTTTTAATAATTACATTAGCTTTTACGAGCTTATTTTAAGTCCGACTACTTTAAGAAGTGATATAGCTACTTATAACAAGCATTTTAAAAACTCACTTGGCTTAAGAGAAATAGAAGATATAAATTTTATCGATATTCAAAAGTTTTGCAATGATCTTATCAAGCAAGACTACAAGATAAAGACTATTAAGAATATCGTTGCAAAGCTTAAGGTTATTTTCAAGCTTGGTATCAAACTGGAGCTAATAAATAAAAATCCTTGCGATTTTATTGAGCTTCCAAAGTTTGATAATAAAAGGTATTTTGATTACTCGATCACTATTCAAAAACGCTTTATCAAGGCTATTTGTGAAAATACCGATCCAAGCTGTGATATATTCTTTTTTCTACTTCATGGCAGACGAAAGAATGAAGTATTAAGCTTAAAATTTAGCGATATAAATTTTAAGACCAGGACTTATATTATCCCCTTTAAAATCAATAAGGCTAAAAGAAATATGATTTATAAAATGAGCGATGAGCTGTTTAATCGTCTTTATAAAAGATTTTTGATAGCCAAAAAAGAAAATAAGCTAAATGATTACGTCTTTATTAATCCTATGACTAACGATAAATTTAAAGATTTACGTAAAAGCTGGGCTTCACTTCTTAAAAAAAATAATTTACCTAAAATCAGGCTTCATGATATAAGGCATCTAATTGGCACATATTCAATTAATTATTTAAAAATTCCGATCGAGCAAGTGTCTTTTACATTGGGGCATACAAATATAACTACAACACAAAAATATATTACTGCAAACGTCAAAAAATCAAAAGAAACTATCGAAAATTTACTAAAATCAATTTCAGAATAATTTAAGCATTTTAAAAAGTGTTTTAAACATCGATAAAATGGGCATTTGGTTGCGGAGGACGGATTTGAACCGCCGACCTTCGGGTTATGAGCCCGACGAGCTACCACTGCTCTACTCCGCGATAAGTATTATTTAGGATTTAAAAAGTGGATGGGGTAAGAGGATTCGAACCTCTGAATGACTGGACCAAAACCAGTTGCCTTACCGCTTGGCGATACCCCAATGTTTTTAAGAATTGTAATTATATAGATTTTAATGTGCTTTGTCAAGACTTTTTAGAATTTTAAAAAAATTAAAATTCTAAATTTAGAGCAACTTACATCTTTAACTATAAAATTTCCCTTTGTCCTTTTGCATTCACTGGGCTTAAAATACCCATTTTTTCCATTTGTTCGATTATATTTGCAGCTTTGTTGTAACCTATTTTTAGACGTCTTTGCAGATAACTGATCGACGTTTTTTGCTCACTTAAAATGATCTCTTTAGCCTCTTCGTAAAGCTCATCAAGTTCATCTTCTCCTAGAGTACCAGCGGCCACACTTCCGCTTGTGCCTTCTTCTATTAAAAATTTCTCATCATAAACTACATCTTGTTGCTCTTTTAAGAAATTTACAACCGTTTCTATCTCTTTTTCGCTAGCAAATGGTGCGTGAAGTCTTATCACACCAGGGCTTCCTGGAGGTGTAAATAACATATCTCCGCGTCCGAGCAAGCTCTCAGCTCCCATTTGATCAAGGATAACCTTACTATCGATCCTCTGCCCTACCCTATAGCTTATCCTACTTGGTAAATTTGCCTTTATGAGGCCAGTCACGACATCAACGCTTGGACGCTGGGTTGCCACTATCAAGTGTATGCCGCTAGCCCTTGCCATCTGTGCTAGACGGCCGATATAAAGCTCCACGTCTTTGCCACTAGTCATCATCAGATCAGCAAGCTCGTCGATGATCACAACGATGTATGGGAACTGCTCACCGCATTCCTCTTTCATCTTTTCGTTGTAACTCTCTATATTTTTCGTACGAGTTTGGCTCATTATCTTATATCTTCGCTCCATTTCAGCGACCATATTGGCAAGTGCAGTGATTGCTTTTTTAGCCTCTGTAATAACCGGTGTTAAAAGATGTGGAATATCGTTATAAATACTAAATTCAAGCATTTTTGGATCGATCATCATTAAACGCAAAGTTCGTGGGCTATTTCGGTAAAGCAAGCTTAGAAGCATTGCATTTATGCCCACGCTCTTACCTGATCCAGTAGTTCCAGCGATAAGTAAATGCGGAAGCTTTTTAAGATCGGTCACAAAAGGTGCACCAACGATATCTTTACCAAGAGCCATGGTTAGTGGACTGCTAGCGTTTTTAAATATCTCGCTCTCTAAAATTTCTTTGAGATAGATAGTCTCTAAATTTTGATTTGGCACCTCGATGCCTACGACGTCTTTACCAGGAATCGGCGCTTGGATACGGATCGTTTGAGCTTTTAGTGCCATCGCTAGATCATCTTGAAGTGTTAAAATTTTACTTACCTTGATATGTGGAGCTGGACGAAACTCAAATGTCGTGACAATAGGGCCAGTGTAAGTTCGCACCACATCGCCATCTATCTTAAATTTTCGCAGCTTATCTAGTAAATTTGAAATTTGCTGATCAATCTCGGCTTCATTGACATTGTGCGAGCGTTTTGGTGGATCGTTTAAAAATTTAAGTGGTGGCAGAACAAAGTCTTTTGGCTTTTCGACCTTGCCTCGCTCTATTTGATCAAGTAGCTTTTTGTTTTCAGCCACTTCATTTAATATCTCTATGCCATTGATTGTCGATGTCTTGCTCTCTTTTACTGGTTCAAGCTCCAGCTCTTCATCTAAATTTTGCTCATCTTCATTTACCACTTGAGCATCTATTAGCTCTTCTTCTTTTATCTCTTCAGATTTTGATCTCTTGCGTTCTAACTTTGGAATTTGTCTTGGTTTTATATCCTTTAAATTTTTGCTCTCCTCGTAGCTTTTTGGCTCTCTATCGACAAAAGCCTTTCTCAAAACGATAATAAAATTTTCTCTAAAGGCAAGCCCAAGTGAAATAATAAACATCATAAGTATAGCAACCGCAGTGCCGATAGAGCCGATCACCTCTTTTAAGGCACTAACTATAAAATTTCCAATTATACCGCCATTTACACTTGAAGCACTCAAGGCTTGAAACATCAAAAAAGCTACAAAAAAGAGGAAAATTCCTACTAAAAACTGAGCAAAATCAAAGTCAAATTTCTTAAAATTTTTATAGACAAAATAGCCTAAAATGATCAATAAAAATGGATAAACATACGCGATAAGTCCAAAATATTTGATATTTAAAATACCAAGGCTTTGTCCAAGCGAGCCAACAAAGTCAGCAGTTGGAGCAGCTGTAGCGATACCAAAATATATAAAAATGCAAACAAAAATTGTAAATAAAATATGTCGTAAAATTTTAGATCCTTTATAAAAAAGGCTTATTATAGCACGCTTGAGTTTAATTTTAAAAAATCAGCAAGCTCAGCGGCCTGCTGATTTAAATTTTAATTTAAATAATTTAGCAAGCTTAGTTGATTTATCTTTGCACTTGCTTGTAGGGTTGCTTGATAAGATAGTGAAAGCTGCGTAAATTTCAAATATGACTCCGCATAGTCTGCATCAATTACATCATTTTTAACAGTTTGCACATTCACTTTCATTACTTCGGCTCGCTCTTTTGTAGCTGTTAAAAGTCTTGATTGAGAGCCGATCTTTGTAAGCTCTTTATTTGCATGATCTATTAAATGATCAAGCCTTTGTAATGCACCTTGCATGCCGGTATTTCGTGGATCATTACTATTTGCATCAGCTCTATAATATCCCTTTCTAACAGCTTCGATCATATTATCAAGGTCTTGAAAAACGCTCGTACTTGGCTCATCAATAGTTAAGGCATTATTTTCATTAAAGCTAAAGACAGAACCCTTTCCTTGAGGATGGCCAGCATTACCAGCTGTATCTCTACCAGTACTATCGCCATCAAATTTATCGCTATTTTTTGCATCATGCATAGTTACTTCTATGTTTGTTACTGATTTTGTCTTATCAGTTAAAACCATTCTGCCTTTATCATCTAAAGTTGTCTCTACCGCGCCCTTTGTTTTTGATAAAGCCTCTTTATAGGCATTATAGTTTTGATCTCTTTTTACTTTTTCTATATCTGTATCAAAATTTGCGTTTTCTGCATGTGGAGGGTTTGGAATATTATCGCTTGCTGCCATAGCAACGATATCCATAAGCTGCCTATAAGTAAAATCGCTAGCGTAAGTTCTATAACTTCCAAACTCATCTGAGTTATAAACTGTTAAAGTTCTAGTTGCAGAAGGTGTGCCGCCTGGTGATGTAGATGTTATTTCAAATTGCACTGGAGTATTTGTACCCCCTGCTGTGCCCATTTTTACCTTTATGTCATATTTTGTACCAGTGATTGACTTTACTTGTAAATTTATCTCTTGGTTGTCGATATTAAAAAGCTCTCTCTTTCTAGCGTCAACATCTTTTGGATATAAATTTCTATCGTAGCTCTCTTTTGTACCAGAAACTTCGCTTAGCTTTGTCTGATCTGTTGCATATTCGCCCGTTCTTCTAGCTACTTGAGGTAAATTTGCGATTAGCTCATTATCCTTTCTTTCAAATCTAACCTTATCATAGTCAAATGCATTTGTCGCGTTTCCATCTTTATCGGTATATTTGCTCTTTACAAACTCAGTGATATGAACCGTTTTTGGAACGTTATTTGCCATAGTTTCAAGATCTTCAAGAGAATTTACCGCATCAAGTGCGTTGTTTTGAGCGATTGCACCGCGATTTGGTGCTACTGATGTGGCTGCAACCATATGAAAGTCAATAGTTTGATTACCTTTAGTAAGATCTTTTATATTAAATTGTCCATCGTTATTTATGCTTACATCAACAACCTTTGTTGTTTTCGTATTACCAAATTCCATACCGATTTTTTCCATAAGTCCAGCCATTGTTGTATTTGCACTCATCTTAAATTTGCTAGTAAATGTCGTGCCGTCTGGCTTTTTGCCTTGCATGAAAAAATATGTATCCGGAAAATTTACATTTGAATTATCTAAAAAATCATAATCCGGATTTATTGTTCCATTGTAAGAGCCATCACTTCTAACCACTGAATCACTAGCGTAATTTAGCCCAATCATATTTTTTATCTTGCTATTATCGTTTAAAAATTTTGGTGCATAAGAGATGTCGGTTCTAGTTTGATCAGCTAAACGAACATTTGTGGTCAAAATTTTACTGTAATCACCATCTTTTCCTAAAAATAGATCATATCCTGGGATATTGTAAGGAAGCTCAACCTGAGCGCCAGCTGATGTTTTCATATAGTCACGGTTACCTTGATACTTTCCTGCACCATCTATTGGCTTTGTATCAACGGCGCTTCCAGAAAACAAAAACTGCCCATTAACCGAAGTGTTTGCAATATTCACAAGGTGATTTTTTATACCTTGAAGGTCATTTGCCAAAGCCTCTAGCGATGTCTTACTATGCACGCTGCTAGCTGCTTGGACTACTTTTGTCTTAAAATTTTCAAGCTGTTTTTCAAACTCTTGCAATGCATTATCTGTATTTTTTGAGAAATTTACAGATTTACCAGTGGCATCAACTACTTGAGTGAGAGTAGTCGCTTCATAATCAAGCCTCATTGCATCATTATAAGTCGCAGCACCATCGTATGGATCTTGAATTTTCAAACCATTTGAGAGCTGCTTATAGCTTTTATTTACACCAGTCATATTTTTTTGGTAGTCATGTAAAGTCTGACTAAAACGTAGTTGGTTTGTTATTCTCATAATTTTTTCCTAAATTTTTATTCACTCTAAGCAAAAATGATTCCGCTTGTTTTTATATCGGTAAAAATTTGATTTTTTTTAGCACAAAAAGTTTATTGTATAATCCAACAAAAATTTATATATAAAATAGGTAAGAAAAATGGCACTAAAAATTCTCTTTTCTCCAAGCGAAAGCAAAATTTCTCTAAATACGAATAATAAATTTAATGGTAGGGATTTGATATTTCCAGAGCTTTTTGACAAAAGAGTTGAAATTTTAAACAGATACGATGAGTTTTTAAAAAACGCAAATTTAGACGAGATAAAAAAGCTTTTTGGGCTAAAAGAGCTTGAAGAGAGCAAGCAGCTGCGAGAAAGCCTATCTCAAAAAGGCAGCATAAAGGCCATCTTAAGATATGATGGAGTGGCTTATAAACATCTAAACTATCGTGGTTTAGACAATGAGGCACAAAAATATATAGATAATAATGTTTTAATATTTTCAAATTTATTTGGACCTATCTTGGCAAAGGATGAGATACCAGAGTACAAACTAAAACAAGGTGAAAAGCTAGATGGCTTTGAAATTTCAAAATTTTATGAAAAAAATTTTAGTAAAGCGGTTAATGATTTTTTGCAAAATGATGAGATTTTAGACCTTAGAGCTAAGTTTTATGAAAAATTTTACACTATAAAAAAAGAATACATAACTTTTTGTTTTGTAAAAAATAAAAAAATAGTGAGTCATCACGCAAAAGCGTATAGAGGCGAAGTCTTGCGCCAGATAGCAAATAAACTTATAAAAAATAAAGATGAACTATTGAGTTTAAATTTTAAAAATTTAAGGCTTATTGATATGAAGAAGATGGGGTTAAAAAATGAAATCACATTTGAAATTTGCGAGTAAAGGTTTAAAAATTAGCTTTTTTGTTAAAAAAATATAAAAAAAGAGCTAAATTTGGGGAAAAAGTATTGTATTTTTTTTTAAAAGAGTGTAATATAGCCACATAACTTCTTAAAAGGATGGTTCATGAAAAAAGCTGAATTTATTCAAGCTGTTGCCGACAAGGCTGGTCTTTCAAAAAAGGATACTCTAAAAGTTGTTGATGCTACTTTGGAGATAATCCAAGCAGTTCTTGAAAAAGGCGATACAATTAGCTTTATAGGCTTTGGTA
This sequence comes from Campylobacter concisus, assembly GCF_002165785.1. GTDB lineage: Bacteria > Campylobacterota > Campylobacteria > Campylobacterales > Campylobacteraceae > Campylobacter_A > Campylobacter_A concisus_W. The sequence goes on along the minus strand of NZ_NDYO01000004.1, from coordinate 144,593 downwards.
CTTTCGGTACTGCTGACAGAGCTGCAAGAAAAGCTAGAGTTCCTGGAACTAAAAAAGTTATCGACGTTCCTGCTAGCAAAGCAGTTAAATTCAAAGTTGGCAAAAAACTTAAAGAAGCAGTTGCTGCTGGTGCTGCTAAAAAAGGTAAAAAGAAATAATTTCTTTTTAGGGGAGCAACTCTCCCCTTTTTTCTTTCTTCTCACAAATCTAAAATTTCAATCTTAACTTAGCCCGAGTGGTGAAACTGGTAGACGCGCCAGACTCAAAATCTGGTAAGGGCAACCTTGTGTCGGTTCAAGTCCGACCTCGGGCACCATTATATACCTAAATACTTTCTAAATTTATCCGATATTATCTGCAACATCTTTAAAAAGGATTTTAGATGAATATTGCATCATTGAAATATAACTTTATAAATTTAAAAGATTTAGAAAATCATACAGATATGCTCCATGCCTTTAAGGATAAACAAGATTTAGAGATAAACAATGAACAAATTTCAAGTCTAAAAGAAAGTATAAAGGCAAGCAAAGTTATAAATATCACTGATGCTGAGATAAAAGAGCAAAACAGACACAAAATCCTACAAAAAGTAGAAGAAATTTTAAATAACTACTCAAAAAATTTCATCTACAGCAACAATAAAATTCACTCCGATGGGCTTTCTAGAGGCTATAATTTTAATGAAAATGCCTACTTTAAAAATATAAAGGCTTTAGATAGCAGCAGCATGCTAAATACACTAAAAAGTGGATACCTAGAAAATACAAAATTTAAAAATTTAAATGATTACGCTTATTCAAACACTCTAAAAACAAAATATGGCGAAGTAGAAGTATTTTTAGATATTTACGGCGATAACGATAAACTTGGCACTACAAAATTAGAAAATAATAGCTATCTTTTTAGCTTTGATAGCAACAATGACGGCGTGCTAGACCAAAAAGATATACTCTTTGATAAGCTAAAAGTAAGAGGTTATGACAAAGACGGAAATGAAAAAATAGCAAATTTAAGCGACGTGATGCCAAGGGTTGATCTCAGGCAGTTTATCAGCACAAATGTCATAAATCACAACCAAATAGAAAGAGAAGAGCTAAATCGTAAAGCAACGATCACAAATAATCCCGATCTTTACGTGGATACAAAAGATATTGATTATAGGTACTCTTACTACGCCTCAGATCCAAATACTTTGTTCGCTGCAGAAAACAGATATGAAAAGATAGAGAAAAATGATATAAATAATTTCTTTAAAAAATATGCCCAAAAAGATGGCTGGGTCGATCTAAGACACAATAACATCTTTGGCAAAGATAGCTCTTTTAAAAATTTTGCCTATCTTAAAGTGGGTTTTGATGACACTGCAAGACTAAGCGAGTTTAATCCGATCATTGAGCCGAGCAAAGATTACAAAAAAGATGAAAATTTCTCATATATAAAATTTCAAAAAGATAGTTTTATGAAATTTTACAAAGATTATAACGCTGAGTTTGACGCATACAACAAAATGATAGAAAATCTTGGCAATAATTTAAAGAAATTCGAAGAAAATTCAGACTCTTATATATCAAAGCTTGAGAAGACAAAATCAGCCAAAATGATCGCGATGGAAAATGAATTTAAGCAAGTAACTGGGTTTGAGTTTAGTATCTCGAATTTAAAAAAGGTAAAAAAGGCTTTTATAACAAATGAAGCCACAGCTGCCGCATCTTTACAAGATAGCGATAGCGTCATAGCTATGAAGCTAAACAAAGATGGTACCATAAGGCTAAAATTTGATAGTGGTAGAGAGATAGACGTAAAAGAGCTTTATAACGATACTGGCAAGCTAAATACATCAAGCGAGCTAAAAACTAGCATAAATTTAGAGGCAAAAGATATGAATAATGTGCAGTTAAATAGCTTGGATTTTAAGGATATTGGCTTCATGCAAGGTGATAAAATCGTAAGCCTAAAAGATGCTGGAGCGATCGCTATTGCCAATCTATCGAATAAATTTGAGAGTAAATTTTTAATCAGTCTAAATAATGGCAAAAGCATATCTACAAGAGAAATTTATAATATCAGCTATCTTGAGAATGATTTAAAGAGTAAAGAAAAGATAGATGAGAGAGATAAATTTTATAAAAAAGTTGATATTAAGGCATAAATTTTGAGAGCAAATTTTAAAAAAGGTTTATTGTAATTTAATCTTATGGGTCCTATAATCAATTTTCCGTAAAAATTTAGATTTATAAAGAGAATGCTATGAACTTCACTCCACTTTTTGCAATTTTTTTCATAATCGCAACTGGTTTTTTTGCTAAAAAAGTCGGCATTGTTGAGCAAAAGCACTCAATCCCATTTGTGGATTTTGTCCTTTGTTTTGCAATGCCTGCGCTAATCTTTGACAAAATTTACCACGTCAATGTTGATGTTTCACTCATAAACACCATTTTAATCGGCTTTGGCTCAACAGCTATTAGTGCTGTCATGGCATTGGTGCTTGGTAAGATCTTTAAATTTACTAAAGTAACAACTGTCAGCATGGTCATGCTAAGCCTTTTTGGTAATACCCTATTTGTCGGTATGCCTGTCATTCAAGGCTTCTTTGGCGATGCGATGGTAAATGAAGTCATCTTTTACGATCAAATAGCCACTGGTATCCCGCTTTCGATCCTTGGGCCACTTATTCTCTCTTTTGCTGCACCAGAGAAGGTTTCCCTATTTCAAAATACGATGAAAATTTTAAAATTTCCGCCATTTATCGCGCTTATTATGGCTCTTATCTTAAAAGAAGTCCCTTTGCCAGAATTCATCTTTGCTCCACTTAGGATGTTTGAGGGTAGCGTTACTCCGGTGGCACTTTTTGCGATTGGTGTTGGACTTAACTTTAGTAGTATCACAAGCTCATATAAAGGCGTTAGCGTTGTGCTTTTGTGTAAGATGATCTTACCAGCTATCGTATTTTTCATCATATTAAAATTTTCAGGTATCCAGATGAACAAAACTTGGGTCGTTGGCCTCTTTCAATGTGCAATGCCAACATCAGCCCTTGCAAGTGCGATGGTCATAAAAGCTGGCCTTGATAGCTCGCTAGCCATCTCATCAGTGGCCATAGGCGTGCTTTTTTCATTTATCACGCTTCCAGTTATATATTTTGTATTTGCGTAAATTCACGCTCACTTCACACTAAAGAGATAGTATTTCATCATATTTCATTTAAAGGAGACGTTATGAAGAAATTACTACTAGTTGCACTTGGTGCTATGTTTATGCTTGGTGGTCTTGCAAATGCTACTGAAATGATGAAAAAAGATGACATGGGCAAAGACGAGATGATGAAGAAAGAGCAGATGATGAAAGATGACATGGGCAAAAAACCCATGATAAAAAAAGATGAAATGAAAAAAGATGACATGGGCATGAAAGACGAAATGAAAAAAGATGACATGGGTATGAAAAAAGACGAAATGAAAAAAGGCATGTAAAGGTGCTTAATGGTTAGAATTTTGCTCGTTGAAGATGATGAAATTTTACTTGATCTCATCAGTGAGTATCTAAGCGAAAATGGCTATAAGGTCACTACTTCAGATAATGCCAAAGATGCACTTGATCTCGCCTACGAGCAAAATTTCGACCTGCTTATACTTGACGTCAAAATCCCACAAGGAGATGGCTTTTCACTTCTTTCTTCCTTAAGAGAGCTAGGTGTTAGCGCACCTAGCATCTTTACCACCTCGCTAAATACCATTGATGATCTTGAAAAAGGCTACAAAAGTGGCTGCGACGACTATCTAAAAAAGCCATTTGAGCTAAAAGAACTACTCATACGTATACAAGCACTTCTAAAGAGAAATTTCTCACATCACAGTGGAGATGCGATCAAAATTTCAAGCGATTTTAGCTTTCATCCACAGAGCAAAACCCTAAGTAAAAACGGCGAAAATGTAAATATCTCGAGCAAAGAGAGCGACCTGCTCGCCCTATTTTTGCAAAACAAGGGCAAAATTTTAACCAAAGATGAAATTTTTAATAAAATTTGGAAATATAACGAGGAGCCAAGCGAGCTTAGCCTTCGTGTATATATTAAAAATTTACGCCAAATCTTAGGCAAAGAGGCCATTTTAAACAAGCGTGGAGACGGCTACATCTATGTCTGAAAAGACACAAATTTTATTTAAAATTTTATCCCTTTACCTTGTTAGCTCTGTGCTATTTTTGAGCTATTTTTTTATACACGACTACCAAAATAAAAAAGAAGCACTCATCTTAAATGAGGTAAAAAGCCTAAAAGAGATCAAGATGGGCATATATATGAAAGCCAGAATGAGTGGCCTAGGCTCGGTCTCAAGCCTCACAAACGAAAAGGGCGTACATGCTTGTATCGTACTGGAAAATGGCGAGAAAATTTATAAAGATTTTGAGTGCAAAAATATTAACAAAGGCAAAAATGTAAATTTAATAGACGGCAAGGTAGCGATCTTTGAAAAGATCCAGTATATGGAGGATAACGCCACGGACGAGCTCGCACGCGCAAACATCTTTCTAGTTGGCAAAAATATCAACGGCGAAATTTTATCCTTGCAAATTTCGACCACACTAAAGGCTGCATTTTTCCTATTTGCCCTGCTCTTTGTCGCCCTTTATCTAGCAAAACTAAGCCTAAGACCGCTTTATGAAAAGATAGATACACTAAACCGCTTCATAAAAGACTCCACGCACGAGATAAATACGCCACTTAGCGTCATCTCTATGAGCATTGAAACAGCTGATCTTGAAAATTTAAACGATAGAAATTTAAAGCGTTTTAACAACATCAGCCTTGCCGCAAAAAATCTAAGCGGAATTTATGACACGCTTGTACATCTATGCTTTAATCTAAATAAGCCAATTAAAAAAGAGATAATTGATCTAAAGCTACTAGTATCACAAAAGATTAACTATTTCTCGCCATTTTTTGCAAAACGTGGACTTAAGATAGATGCCAGTCTAAAGCCAAGCTTCATAAACGCAGACCTTGAAGATATGGGTAAAATTTTAGATAATCTCCTAAGCAATGTCGCAAAATACGCAGAGCCGAATACCGAGGTCGGTATCATTTTAGAGCAAAATTTCTTTAGCATAACTAATCTAGGTCACGGCATCAGCAAGGAACAACAAATGCAAATTTTTGATCGCTACACGAGATTTAACGACGATCAGGGCGGCTTTGGCATAGGACTAAGCTTGGTTAAGAGTTGCTGCATAAAAAATGGTATAGAAGTAAAGTGCCAAAGCGAACTTGGCAAAGAAACTACTTTTTCACTTTCTTGGAAAGACTAAACCTAAAATTTCTAATATTAGATAATAAATTTTATTAAAAAAAATAATTTATAGTAAAAATTTATTTTTGATAAATTTTATTAATATTATAATCCTTTTACAAAATCTTAATCAAGGAGAAAAGTATGAAACTACTTGAAAAATACGGGCTTTTCATAAATGGTGAGTGGCGTGACGCAAAAGACGGCGCTACCCTTGATGCCAAAAATCCAGCAAACGGCGAGCACCTTGCAAAGATCGCAGATGCGACTGAAGAAGATGTAAATGATGCAGTTCGTGCTGCACGTGAGGCTTTTAATAAATTTAAACATACCACAGTTAGCGAGCGAGCAAAACTGCTAAATAAGATCGCTGACATCATCGATGAAAACAAAGAGCATTTGGCAAAAGTCGAGAGTATGGATAACGGCAAGCCGATCCGCGAAACGCTAAATGTTGATATTCCTTTTGCAGCAGAGCATTTTAGGTACTTTGCTGGCGTTATCATGGGCGAAGAAGGCAGCGCGAATGTGCTTGACGAGAAGCAGCTTTCTATCGTTTTACGCGAGCCACTAGGAGTTGTGGGTCAGATCGTTCCTTGGAATTTTCCATTTTTGATGGCAGCTTGGAAGCTAGCTCCAGTGATCGCAGCAGGCGATGCGAGCGTATTTAAACCTTCAAGCGAGACAAGTCTTAGCGTGCTTGAGCTATTTAGGCTGATAGATAAAATTTTGCCAAAAGGTCTTATAAATATCATAACTGGTAAAGGCAGCAAGAGCGGCGAGTGGATCAAAAACCATCCAGGCCTTGACAAGCTAGCATTTACTGGCTCAACAGAGATCGGCCGAGATATCGCTATAGCTGCTGCTCGCCGTATCATCCCAGCCACACTTGAGCTTGGTGGCAAGAGCGCAAATATCTTCTTTAGCGACGCAAATTTAGACAAAGCGCTTGATGGCCTTCAGCTTGGAATATTATTTAACCAAGGTCAAGTTTGCTGCGCAGGATCGAGAATTTTCGTAGAAGAGAGCTTTTATGACAAATTTATAGAGGCTGCGGTTAAGAAATTTAGTACCATAAAAGTTGGCGATCCGCTAGATCCAAATACCCAAATGGGCTCTCAGATCAACAAAAAACAAGCTGAGCAGATATTAGAGTACGTCGAGATCGGTAAAAAAGAAGGCGCACAAGTAGCAGTCGGTGGCAAAGCCTACACCGCAAATGGTTGCGACAAGGGCGCATTTGTCGAGCCAACACTGTTAGTTGATGTGACAAACGATATGAGAGTGGCTCAGGAGGAAATTTTTGGACCAGTTGGCGTTGTGATCAAATTTAAAGATGAAGCCGAGCTTATCAAAATGGTAAATGATAGCGAATATGGCCTAGGTGGCGGTATTTTCACGCAAGACATCACAAAAGCGCTAAGAGTTGCAAGGTCTATGGAGACTGGCAGGGTTTGGATCAATACTTACAACCAAATCCCAGCAGGCAGCCCATTTGGCGGATATAAAAACTCAGGTATAGGCCGCGAAACACACAAGATCATACTTGAGCACTACACTCAAATGAAAAATATCATGATAGATCTCACCGGCAAGGTTAGCGGCTTTTACGCACAATGATTTTAGGGAGCTTAGGCTCCCTTCTGCTTTAAATTCCTTAAATTTTAAATATCTTTTACTAGGTTTTAATTTTATATATCGCTAGCATTACGCCAATATAGTACAGCTATACAAAAGTGTTTTCTTTACACTACATTTTTAAGCTTAATAGACTAAAATTTGGCACAAAGGAGAAAAATTGAGCGAGCAAATTTATATCATAGGCGATGTGCACGGCTGTTTTAACACACTTTTAGAGCTTATCAAGCAGTTTCCAGACAAAGAAAAATCACAAATTTGCTTTGTCGGAGATGTGATAGATCGGGGGCTTTTTAGTTGCGATGTAGTCGAGCTTATCATACAAAATAACTATAAAATGGTAATGGGAAATCATGAGCGCAGGCTGCTAAGTAATAAACTTGAATTTCTAAACAACAAAGTGCCATTTGACAGGAGCTGGTTCTTTGGAAACGGCGGAGAAGAGACATATAGATCATACCTTGGACAAAGTGTGGAGTTTAAGCAAAGGCATGTGGATTTTTTAGAAACAAGGCCAGTTTATCTGGAGTTTAAAGAGTGTAAAAACCAAAATGGCGAGCATTTGGTCGTTTCGCACTCGGCTGTTGGTAAATTTTGGACTTTAAGAGATGATGATAGCTCAAGAGATGAGTTTAGAAGGCATGTACTATCAGGCAGAGGCGATATGATGCAAGTTGAAGGCATATTTAATGTCTATGGCCACACGCCAGTGCGCGAGGCTAAGCTCTATACAAATAGCGCAAATATCGATACGGGATGTGTTTTTAATGAAGAAGGATATGACAAGCTAAGTGCCTTAGAATTTCCATCGATGAAAATTTATACGCAAAAAAATGTTGAAAATTTTAATAAACAAGGATAAAAATGTGGTTTTCTAAAAAGAGCTCTAGCTTTGCAAGCAGGGTTGATAAATTTTGGAGCGAGTTTGGCAAAAATTTAGACGCCATCAAACAAAATTTAGAAGATAAAAATTTTGAAGCTGCAAGTAAAATGACCGAAGAAGCGCTAAATTTATGTTTAGTCGATCCAACTTTTATGATAGGCCTTATTGATGGAAAGATCGATCTAGTACTCACTCCAGAAGGACTTAAACATAGGCTTTTGTGGCTTAAATTTATAAAGTCACGCATGCCAAAAGAGTATGAGTCAAAGCTTACTTGCACACTTGGCAAGCCACGTGCACCACGAAACGTCGCTACTATACAAATGTATGGCGTAAGCGTTGATGCAAATAAGGTCATGGTCTATGCAAATTTCAACGACAAAAGCGTAGATATGTGCCTATATAACGAAACTCTAAGCAAGCTTAAAAGCGAAGATGAAAATAAGGCTTATACATTATCGCTCATACTTTGTGACAACGTAGTTGGCGAGATGATCATGATAAATATGCTTGGAGAGTTTGAGATAATAGACGAGCCAAGAGAAAAAGGCGTGCCGCTAATCGACTTTGCCGATCTTATAGATGAGAAATTTGGTAAAGAAGCCTCAAACGAGCCGCTTAAGAATTTTATGGTCTATGAGCTAGAGCCTCGCTCAAACAAGCTACGTGACGACGTTTTCACAGGATATACATCTCTTAGCGAGCTACTAAACGAATACTACGACGGCGCAAGCGATACTTATAACGAAGCTTTTGAGCTTGGTATAAATTTTTGCTTTTTAGCCATATCTCACGGTGGCGACATACAGTTTGGCGTTGATAGCAAAAACAAAATTTCAGACGCGCTAAAAGAGAGTGAAATTTGTGAGATCATAGGTGAAGCAAATGGCGAGATGCGATCTTACATAGATCTTATCTGCTTTGACAAAGATGAGCTAGAGAAAAAGGCTAAAGAATTTAGTAAAGAGCTTGGCATAAAGATAGAAATTTGCGAGTTTAAACGCTGATTTTACATAATATTCTACATAAAATAATACAAATCATACTAGCTGGTAAATTTATAAAAATATATTGCCAGCTAGTACTAACTATTAAATTTATCTTTTAAATTTGGAGCTATTTGAAAGATAAGCACAAAGCTTTAGTCCATATAAAAAGATGATCCACGAGATGTATATCCAGACAAAGAAGAAAAGTACGGCTGAAAACGAGCCATAAACGCTTAAATAGGTTTTGTTATAAAGGACGTAGTAGACAAAGGCCGACTTGCCAATATACCAAACAAGCGAGGCGGCAAATGAGCTAAAAAATGCGCTTTTAAACTTTATCTCGTCATTTACTGAGATGAGATATGTGATGCAAAATATCGCCCAGATGATGAGATATGGAAATATGCTCAAAAAATTTATCGAGTTTGTGATCACGTTTGAGTTTAACATCTCTTGAATGAGGCTTGAAAGATAAAAACTACCAGCAAGACCAAGTGGTGCGAGCGTAATAAGCGTCCAATACGAGCTAAGTGCTGACCAAAATCCTCTAGCCTTACTTGCACGTGTCACTTTTAAAACTACATATTCATAGTCGCTAAAAAACATGGCTGATGTAAATATCATCGCTACAAAGCCAACTAAGCCTAAATTTCCGCTATTTTGTAAGAAATTTTGCAAATAGTTTGAGATGATCTCTTGATTACTTGGCAAAAGAGCCGAGAAGATAAAGTCCTGAATCTTGGCGTAATAATCCTCAAAACTAGGCAGTTTTGTAAAGATAGAAAACGATATAAGAAGTATCGGAATGATCGATAAAATCGTATGAAAACTAAGGCTTGAGGCGTAGTGAAAGAGCTCTTTGTCCTTAAGCGTTGGGAGTAAATTTAAAAACTCCTTTAAATTTTGCTTACTTAAGGACAAACGGCTCATTTATCAGTTATCTTCTTCGAAAAGTTTTTCGTAGTGAGCGTCGTAGTTGTTAATGTGCTCGCTATTTAGCTTCCAAAACACAGTGTCTATGTCGCTAACTCTTGTATAAAATGGTAGCTGATAGTACTCAACCTCGCCACTTTTAAATTCTTTTAGCACTTTAAAGCTTTGGCAATCGGCAAAAACGCTTCTGCCATCCATCGCTACGAAAATTAGACCAGCTGCACTTTGAGCACACATTTTTCTAAAGTCATCTCTACTTGGATTTGGCTTGTACTCATAGCTTAGATATGCTCCAATAAGATCTGGATGGATAAATATCATATTTGGAAACGCAGATGTGATCTCTTCATAAATTTCTTTATTTGGCACGATGATTAGTGAGCGATTGTAAAGATAGTTTAACACGACCATATCGCCACTTGCAGGTGCAATGCCTGGAAGTGGAAGTGCCTTTTGCTCTAATAGGTCAAACACCTCAAATCTAATCTTAGCAAAGCCAGAATTTTTTGAGATAACGCTAACTCTTGCGATGATAGAGCTATCAGTATCAAATTTATGAAGCACAACGCCACTTGAGCCGATTAAAATTTCTGGACTATCAACTATCGTCGCTGTGCCATCACTATCGACGCTAATTATAGGAGTTCTATACTCATTTAAAGAAAAATCGGCCCCAAAAGCAAAGCCAAAAACTAGCGATAAAATCACAAATATACGTTTCAAAAATATCTCCTAGGTTTAAATTTTTAGAGCGATTATAGCCTAAAATGCTTTATCTTTTGCAAAATTAAAGCAAGTTTTAGTTAAAATCCCGCCAGCTTTTTAAAAGGACATTAATGCCTCGTATTTTTATAATTTTTGCAATATTATCTATAAATTTATACGCTATAAAGCCAAGTGTCGAAGAGCTTAGCTGGCCAAATGGAAGTAACTTCTTAAATTTCTTAGAGACAAACAAAATCCCACTTTCACTTTACTATAACTTAGCAACCGAAGATCAAGAGCTAACAGAAGAGATCATCGCTGGCACAAAGTATCAAATTTATAAAGACGACAACGGTAACACTAAACAAGTACTAATCCCTGTTAGTGACGAGCTTCAAATGCATATTTTTAGAGATGACAATGATAAATTTAAGCTCGAATTTCTTCCCATCTCTTATCAAAGTGAGGATAAATTTTTAGCCTTAAAGGTGGACAAATCAGTCTCTGAAGACATTTTTGACTACACTGGCTCTGGCACGCTAGCTCTTGGCTTTAAAGAAATTTTTAAAGGAAGTGGCATTGATTTTAAAAAGATAAACAAAGGCGATACGATCGCTATCGTTTATAATCAAAAAATACGTATGGGCCGCTCTTTTGGCACTCCAGAAATTTATGCTGCGATGATAGAAACAAAAAATAAACGATACGTTATGTATAAATTTGAAGATAAATTTTATGATAAAAACGGCAAGAAAAATGATAAATTTTTACTAGTCCGCCCTCTTGCAAACGCTAGAATCACATCAGCTTTTACCCTAAAAAGATGGCACCCTATTCTTCAAAGATATAGAGCACACCTTGGCGTTGACTACGGTGCTCCAAAAGGAACACCAATCAAAGCTGCAGGCGATGGTACGGTTAAATTTGTTGGACAAAAAAGCGGATATGGCAGAACCGTCATCATCTCTCACGCTGGTGGCTATGAGACGCTTTATGCCCACTTAAATGGCTTTGCTAAAGGCATAAAAGGTGGTCTAAAAGTCAAGCAAGGTACGCTTATAGCCTACGTTGGCACAAGCGGTATGAGCACAGGGCCACACCTGCATTTTGGTCTTTATAGAGACAATAAGCCTATCAATCCAGAAAGTGCAATAAAGGTCGTCAAAAGCCTAGAAGACAAGAAAGAATCAGCTAAATTTAAAGCAGTTGTTAGCAAAAATGATGAGCTAATAAAAAATGCTTTAAATAATGAAAAAGAGTACCACAAAGTGGAATTTTTCCCTAATGTAATAGAATTTTAAAGGCAAATTTTGAATCAAGAACTAGATGAAGCAAAAGAGCTGATAGATCAGCATTTGGATGAAAATTTAGAAGACAATGAACTCTCACCTTATGAGCTAGCCCAACACCTAAAAACACTTAAAAAACATGACGAAGAGCTTTTTGCTAACTATCTTGAGAAGCTAGACCCTGAAATTTTAGGCGACGTTGCTATCGAATTACCTGATCACATGCTAAAAGATGTGATCGAACAACTTCCAGCTGAAAAGATAGTAGAGGCACTTGAAGAACTAGAGAGTGATGATGCGACTGACTTGCTTCAATACATCGAGGACATTGACGAGGATAAAGCTAGAGAGCTTTTTAACGAGCTTGATAGAGAAAACCAAAATGAAATTTTAAGACTTAGAAGCTACGAAGAAGATAGAGCTGGTGCTCACATGCAAACAGAGCTTTTTTCGGCTCATCTTGAAGAAAAGCTTGGCAATGCAGTAGCAAGACTTAGACGAGAAAAGCAAGAAGGCAAGCTAGAAAATATCTCTCAGCTTTTTATCATCGATAAAAATGGCGTTTTACAATACGCTATCCCACTTGAAGATCTTATACTTTTTGATTTTACAAAGACACTAAAGCAAAATATCGAGTCAGCACAGATCGATCACTACAAGCCACATGTTGCAAATGATATGGACCTTATGCAAAATGTCGCTGATATGTTTCAAGAGTACGATCTAAACGTTATTGCAGTTACTAGTAGCACTGGAATTTTACTAGGTCGTATCACGTCTGATGATATTCACGACTACATTCAAGAGAGTGCAACTGAGCAAATTTATAACCTAGCCGGCGTTGATGACGAGTCAGAAGAGGATGATACGCTATTTAAAGCAGGTCGTGGTCGTGCGGTTTGGCTTGGTGTAAATTTACTAACAGCTCTTTTTAGCTCATCCATAATCGGACTTTTTGATGAGACAATCGCAGCCTACGTCGCTCTTGCTGTTTTAATGCCAATAGTTGCATCAATGGGCGGAAATACCGGCACACAAGCGCTTGCCGTTACGGTTCGTCGTCTAGCACTTGGTGAGATCGAGTTTAAAGATGCCAAAAATGTTCTAAAACGTGAGGTTAGTATTTCACTCATAAATGGACTAATCTTTGGTGTGGTAATGGGCATAATCGCCTCTGTTTGGTTTGACAAAGGTATGCTTGGCGTTGTTATCGGGCTTAGCATGGTTACGAATTTATTCTTTGCTGGCTTTTTTGGCACGATCATACCTTTAACGCTAAGGCGCTTTAACATAGATCCTGCAGTCGGCTCAGCCGTCATTCTTACTACTTTTACTGATGCGATAGGATTTTTTAGCTTTTTAGGACTTGCAAAATGGATACTACTATAACTAATTTAGAAATTCTGCCTCTTGGTGAGTCAAAATATCTAAAGCCATTTAAGATGAAATTTATGCAAAATGGTGTCCAAAGAGATTGGGACTGCGTAAAAGTGATGAATAGTGTTAGTATTTTTTTATATCACGAGCAAAAAGATGCCTTTTTGTTTGTAAAGCAGTTTCGCCCGGCTGTTTGGTACTCACAAGAAAAAGAAGGCATCAAAACAAATGAGCAAGGCTTTACTTACGAGCTTTGCGCAGGACTTATGGATAAAGGACTTAGCGAAGAGCAAACAGCCAGAGAAGAAGCGATCGAAGAAGTAGGCTATGAGCTAAAAAAGATAGAGCGTATCACGATGACGTACGGTGCTTTTGGCTTTGGAGGCAACACACAAACTATGTTTTACGCAAAGATCGATGAGAGCATGAAGGTAAATTCTGGTGGTGGCGTCGACGGCGAAGATATCGAGCTTGTTTTCATAAAACGAGAAGATATGATGAAATTTGCCTTTGACGAGAGCAAAGTCAAGGGCTTTGGGCTTATCTTTGCTTATTTGTGGTGGGAGAAATTTAAAAGCTAAAATGATATCTTTTTAATAAGCGCAAAAACAACGACTGCCACTAAAAAGATACCAACTAATATCACATAATCAGACATAACAAGCCTTTAAATTTAAGTTTTGGCCTATTGTAACCAAAATTTTAAATAAAGTAAGAACTTTATAACCGCACATATCATAAAATAACTCAAAAACGCACAAGGAGAAGATGATGAGCGAAAATGAAACTCTTTTTATAAACCGAGAACTAAGCTGGCTACGCTTTAATTCAAGGGTGCTCGCTCAGTGTGAAAAGGAAATTCCTTTACTTGAAAAGCTAAAATTTATAGCCATTTATATGACAAATCTAGACGAGTTTTATATGATCAGAGTTGCTGGCTTAAAGCAGCTTTTTGCAGCTGGAGCTACTACAAGCAGTGGCGATGGTATGAGCCCACTTGATCAGCTAAGAGAGATTAGAAAATATTTACAAAATGAGCAAAATTTAGTAGAAGATCACTATAAAAAGACAGTAAATGCTCTTAGTAAAGAGGGACTTTTTATAAAAAATTATGACGAGCTTGATGATAGTTTGAAACAAAAGTGCGACGAATACTTTTTCTCAAATATCTTGCCAGTCATCGTTCCTATCGCTGTTGATGCGACTCATCCATTTCCGCATCTAAACAACCTTAGCTTCTCTCTTGCCGTTAAGCTTGCTGATATTGAGCATCCAGAAATTTTAAAATACGGCATGATAAGAATTTCAAGAGTCTTGCCACGTTTTACACAGCCAAGTAGTAATGTTTTTGTGCCGATTGAAATGATCGTACACCGCCACGCAGAAGAAATTTTTCCAGGGTATAAGCTACTTAGCTCGGCTGCTTTTAGAGTGACAAGAAATGCTGATATCGTCATCGAAGAAGAAGAAGCAGATGATTTTATGATGATACTTGAGCAAGGGCTAAAGCTTCGCAGAAAAGGAGCTTTTGTTCGTATGCAAATCGATAAAAACGTAGATGCTGATATCTTGGAATTCTTAAATTTTCATATGAAAATTTTTCATAAAGATGTCTATTTTTCAAGCATTCCACTCACTCTTAGCTCGCTTTGGGAGATAGCTGGAAGTAAAAATTTTACCCACCTAGCAAATACACCTTACGTTCCAAAGACACTACCACCATTTGGTAATGGCATATCTGTATTTGACGCCATAGATAAAGAAGATGTGCTCTTAGTGCATCCATTTGAGAGTTTTGATCCAGTTGTAAGCTTTATAAAAGAAGCTAGTAAAGATCCAAAAGTCATATCTATTCGAATGACACTTTATAGAGTCGATAAAAGCTCACCAATAATTCAAAGTCTAATAGACGCCGCAAGTGACGGCAAGCAAGTAACCGTGATGGTTGAGCTAAAGGCAAGGTTTGACGAGGAAAATAACTTGCACTGGGCAAAGGCACTTGAAGACGCAGGTGCGCACGTGATATATGGCATCACAGGCTTTAAGGTGCATGCAAAAGTTAGCCAGGTCATCCGCCAAATCGGCGATAAGCTTAAATTTTATATGCACTTTGGTACAGGCAACTACAACGGCAGTTCGGCTAAAATTTATACTGATGTTAGTCTATTTACGAGTAAAGAAGAATTTAGCCAAGATACGACTTCGTTTTTTCATATCCTCTCAGGATATAATAAAAATCGCCGTCTAAACGCTCTTAGCATGTCGCCTTTTCAGATAAAAGAGCGCATTATCGAAAAGATAAGAGTGGAAGCTAGCAAAGGCAGCGAGGGTAGGATCATCGCCAAAATGAATGCGCTAATCGACGAAGATGTGATAAATGAGCTTAGCCGCGCATCAAACGCAGGCGTGAAGATCGATCTTATAGTTCGTGGTGTGTGCGGACTAAGGCCTGGCATAAAAGGCAAAAGCGAAAATATAAAAGTTCGCTCAATAATCGGCAAATACTTAGAGCATGCTAGAATTTTATATTTCAAGCACGCCAATCCAAAAATTTACATCTCAAGTGCTGACTGGATGCCAAGAAATCTAGAGCGTCGCTTGGAGCTTATGACGCCTATTTTTGAGCCAAGGCTTCAAGAGAGGTTGCTTGAAATTTTAGAGCTTCAGCTAAGCGATAATGACCTAGCTTTTGAGCTACAAAATAGCGGTGAATACGTAAAAGTAGCAAGAAGTAAAAATGAAAAAGTAATATCTTGCCATGAAGTTTTGGAAAATTATATATCTAAAATTTATAAATCCGTAAAAAAAGATACAGATAAAGCAAAAGCCGATATGCTCGCAAGCAAGCTCTTAAAAGAGAGCTAAAAACAAATTAAGCTTTTAGACCCAGTCTAAAAGCTATTTTTAAATTAGCATAAAAACACTAGCGTTTGATTAAGTAAGTCTTATTAAAAATTTCAAATCCGCAGCAAAAAGCAAAATTTATAAATTTACTTGAGTACCTCAAAGCTAACCAAATATTTCAAATTTTTTAAATAACTCTGGCTCATCTTTTACGATACCGCGCTTAATTAGATCAACAACTACTTCGCGGTCACAATCCGTTTGTAACGGCCAATCTCTCGTATATCCCTCACGCTCATCTTTACTAGTGGCATCTACGCAGAAATTTTCGCCCTCGATGTAGATATCACGCAAGGCATCGATATTATTTGTCACACGCCAAAGTAGCATATATGGGTTTTCAAGGTGATTTTGCATATCTACAACGATAAGGAGTTTGAAAAATTCTCTAAATGTCAAAAGCTTGTCAAAAAGCTCTTTTACCGCACAGTCTTTTTCAAATTTCACTACACAAATAGGCGTTTTGGTATCCGTTTTAAACTGCCTAAGCTCTTTTACATTTGGAGTAACGCTTTGAAATTTAGCCAAAAGCTCGCTGTCGCTTAAAACCACAGGGCTAAATTTACAAAAGTTTTGCGTCGCATCTACGCCGAGTTTGCCACCAAAACACGAATTTGGACTAGCATGATCAAGCTGATCGCACACACCTTGGCTTATTAGCACACTTTGGCTACCAAAATAATTTAAAACAAAGCTAGTAAATTCATCATAGTCTTTAAGCTCAGGCGCATCAGCTCCAACAAAAATGGCATGTTTTACAAAACTCATCTGTCCAACGCCCCAAAATGCGTGCATAGCCTGCTTTGCATGAGCTGGATAGAGCGTATTTATCTTGGCTAAGATTAGGTTGTGAAAAACGCCATTTTCAGGCATATTGTAGTCCAGTAGTTCAGGCACGGTCGTTCGCAAAAGCGGCAAAAAAACCCGCTCAGTCGCCCAGCCCATATATTTATCCTCAAGTGGTGGCTTTCCAACCACAGTCGCGTGAAATATCGGCTCACGCTTACTAGTTATCGCCGTTACATCCATCACCGGAAAAGGCTCGATAGGTGTATAAAAGCCAGTGTGATCGCCAAATGGCCCCTCGAGTTCGCTCTTAGTAGTATCCACGAAACCCTCTATCACGTAGTCTGCATCGTGCGGGACGCAAATTTCATTCGTTAAGGATTTTACAAGTTTGGCTGGCTCTTTGCGGATAAAACCATAAAGCAAAAGTTCAAAAACTCCCTTTGGAAGCGGTGCTTGCCCACACCAAATATAAAGCGGATCACCGCCAATGGCTACTGAAACTGGCATTTTTTTGCCTGCACGCTTGTACTCGTGAAAGAAATTTGCACCGTCTTTGTGGATCTGCCAGTGCATGCCAAGGTGGTTTTTGTCATAAATTTGTAGGCGGTACATGCCTAAATTTTGCAAATTTCCATCCAAGCTTTGCGTATAAACCTGCCCCATCGTAATAAAAGCGCCACCATCATGCGGCCATGTTTTTAGTGCTGGGAGTGATAGCAAATCAGCATCCTCACCTATAAATTTCACCTGCTGGCACTCACCCTCACCTTTTAATCTCTTAGTAAAAATTTTTCTCATGCTAAAAAGATAGGCTAAAAAATCAAGCTTTTCTTTGAAATTACGAGGTTTTTTGGGTTTTAAAAGCTTTTCTATCTCTTCTGCTATCTCATCAGGCTTTAGCCCAAAGATAAGCTCAAGCGCGCGTTTTGAGCCATAGATATTTGTAAGCACTGGGGCAAATTTACGCCCAGTTTTTTTGCAAACTGGGTTTTTAAAAAGTAACGCTTGCGAGCCCTCACGCTTGACCTCGATATAGCTTGCATGCGCGATCTCAAGATCAATATCTGTTGGCTCATCGATAACACAAAGTAGATTATTTTCTTTTAAAAGCTTGATGTAGTCCATATTTCGCCTTTTTGATTTTTGGGCGATTTTAGCCAAAAATAGCTGAAAAAGGCTAAGCAAAGCGGATGCCTATTATTTATCACACTTATCAATAGTTATCAGAGTATTTGATCGCTATCTCGGAGCCACCTTTGCGATATTTCCTCGCCGTTTAAATAGACGCAAGTACTCTAAATTTATACTCCATTGTCGAATGTGCGCAAACTAGTGTTCAACGCACAGCCACACATGGCCAGCATACTTACGTCTTTTCCAAAGTAATTCATCACAAATTTTTTGTTAGGTTAAACACTAGATGGCATCACAGTTTTGAAAACGGCAGTAATTTTTTTTAATTACTTCGATATGCTACATTTTAGCAGTTTGCCAAATATCTCTTTGCTATATTTCATAAAACGCTCATTAAGCTTTACATCCTCTATATCAACGCTAATAACGCTATCTTGCACCTCAAAAATGATGCTCTTATCAGTGATCTTCACCCTTTTGCAAGCGTTATAGCAAACGTCGCCGTTGCACTCTGCGTATATGCCGTTTATGTCGGCGTTTTCGTCGTCATCTTTTTTGAGCTTGATCGGTCTTTGAAAGATTATGTAGTTTTTGTAGTCGTATTTGTCGTCTGCAAGACCGATCATATAGTAGTTGTCTTTGCTATTTTTAGTAGCGGTTAGGGCTTTTGCTTTAAATTTTAGCTCAAACACACTCTAAGCCATCTCTTCAGCGCGTTTTAGAAGTTCTTTCGCCCCTTTTTCTATAAATTTATGAGCTAGCTCCTTGCCAACGCTTTGAAATTTATCTTTGCTAACCTTTAAGCTATCTTTTATAAACTCGCTTCCATCAGGCAGACCAACGATCGCATCGATAGAAATTTTATCACCTTTTAGCCTTGCACTTATGCCTATTGGCACCTGGCAGCCACCCTCCAAAACGCTTACAAAGTCACGCTCGATAGTCGTTTCTATAACTACATTTTCGTCGTTTAGAAAAGAAATCTCATCTAAAATTTGCTTCTCATCTCTAGCCTCTACCCCAAGAGCACCCTGCCCCATTGCAGGTATCATCTCGTCAAAACCAAATGTGTAGATATGTGCCACTTCAGCCTTGATATTTAAGCGATTTATGCCAGCCATCGCCAAAATGATTGCGTCAAATTCACCCTCTTTTAGCTTTCTAAGTCTAGTTTGCACATTTCCACGAAGCGAGATAATCTCAAGATCAGGCCTCATGATAAGTAGCTGCATCTTACGGCGCAGACTCGTTGTACCAACCTTTGCGCCATGTGGTAAGTCACTAAATTTAGCAAATTTCTCACTTATCATCGCATCTCTTGTATCCTCGCGTGAGCAAATCGCTACAAGTTTAAGCCCTTCTGGAAAGACTACTGGCACATCCTTTAGGCTATGCACCGCGATGTCAGTCTCGCCTTTTAGCATGCTATCTTCAAGCTCTTTTGTAAAAAGCCCCTTACCGCCGATCTTCGCAAGTGGCGTGTCAAGTATCACATCGCCCTTTGTCTTCATACCCTCAAGTACGACCTTCACACCCTTGTGCTGCGCCTCGATCCTAGCCTTGATATACTCGCTTTGCCAAAGCGCTAAGATACTCTTTCTAGTTGCTATTTTTATCTCTTTCATCGTCTCTCCTAATTTACTATTTTTGGCTCTTCTATGACCTCAACATCGATAATCTCGCCATCGTCTTTTTTAGCATTCTGCTCGCTAAAATTTTGAAATTTAAACTCCTGATAGCTCTCGTTTTTCGCTGCATTTTTCTTAAATATCAAAGAAAAAACGACTACGGCTATACCAAAAATATCTGTTAAAATTCCCGGTAAAAACAAAAGCATTCCGCCAAAGCTAAGCCCTAACTGGCTAAATAAATTTCCGCCAAGAAAGCTTTTAAACGCCACTTGAGGCGAATTTAAACTAGAAAATCCAGCATTAAAAAGAAGTGCGATGCCAACAAATCCAGAGACCAGCACCTCAAGAAAGTAGTTTAAAAAGCCAAATTTATCAACAAAAAGATAGATAAATATCGCTTCTATCAAAAAAAATAAAAATGCGAAAAATCTCATAAGCTTTCTTTTATCTTTTTAAAGGCTTCATTTGTGTCGATCGTTTCTTTACTTAAACCATCTCTTGTGATAAACTCAACCTTGCCATTTGCAAATTCTTTACCCACAAGTAGCGCATAAGGGAAGCCGATGAGTTCAAAGTCATTCATCTTAACGCCAAATCTCTCGTTTCTATCATCAATAATAACGCTAATGCCAGCTTTTTTAAGGCTCTCATAAAGCTCAAATGCAAATTCCACGCCCGCCTCATCTTTTAAATTTGAGATGATGATCTCCACGTCAAACGGCGCACACTCTTTTTTCCAGATGCAGCCCTTCTCGTCATGGCTAGCCTCTATCATCACAGCGATAAGCCTGCTTATACCAATGCCATAGCAGCCCATCAAAAATGGCTTTGCCTTGCCGTTTTCATCAAGATATGTCGCGTTCATCGCAGCTGAATATTTATCGCCTAGTTGGAAGATATGACCGACTTCTATGCCCTTACTAAGTTTTAAATTTCCGCCACACTCTGGGCATTTATCGCCCTCTTTTACCTTTACAAGGTCTTTAAATCTCTCTTCATTAAATCCGCTAACACTAACGCCAACAAAGTGGTAATCCTTTTCGTTGGCACCACATATCATATTATTTGCGCCTTTTAGCTCGTTGTCTATGTAAAATTTCACATCTTTTAGCCCAACCGGCCCGCAAAATCCAGCCACAAGCCCAGCTTTTATAATCTCTTCTTCGCTAGCATCGACAAGTTCGAGCGCCTTGCAAGCATTTTGTGCCTTTATCTCTTGAAGCTCGTCATCACCCCTTACAAAAAAGACCACGACCTCTTCCTTGTCCTCAAAAATCGCCTTTTTCATAACAGCTTTTATGCAGTAAAACTCGCTAACTTTGAAAAATTCTGCCACACCTTTTATAGTCTTTGTATCTGGCGTTTTAAATTTAGCCGCATCCGCCTCTGGAGCCTCAACCTCGCTAACTCTTGGCTTGCGTCTTGCCGCCTCGACGTTTGCAGCATATCTGCAAGCCTCGCAGCAAAGTATATCGTCCTCGCCATTGTTTGCAAGCACCATAAACTCTTTACTGCCACTTCCTCCTATCGCTCCGCTATCAGCCTCAACAGCTCTAAAATTTAGCCCCAAGCGGGTAAAAATTTTGCTGTAAGTTGCCTCCATAAGGTCAAACTCACGCTTTAGATCCTCTTTGCTCGAGTGAAAGCTATAGCCATCTTTCATAGTAAATTCACGCCCTCTTAGTAAGCCAAAGCGTGGTCTTGCCTCGTCACGAAATTTAGTATTTATCTGATATAAATTTAATGGCAGCTGCTTATAGCTAGTAACCTTACCACGCACCAAAGCAACGGCTGCCTCTTCGTTTGTCGGACTTAGCACAAAGTCATTTTCTTTTCTATCCTTAAAGCGTAAAAGCTCCTTGCCAAAGACGTTGTAGCGGCCACTTTGTTTCCAAAGCTCGCTTGAAGTAACCACGCTAAAGCTCACTTCTAGCGCTCCAGCCTCGTCCATCTCCTCTTTTACTACACGTGAAATTTTATCGTGCATGATCTTTCCAAGCGGCAGATAGTTGTAAAGTCCGGAGCCAAATTGCTCGACAAATCCACCCCTGATCAAAAACTGATGACTTGGCAAAGATGCGTCTTTTGGTGCTTCTTTAGTCGTTGGGGCGTAAAATTTACTAAATTTCATCTATATCTCCTGCTTGAAAATTTTGTTCATCTTGTATGTCAAATAAAAATTTAACTCCATTTGAAAGCTCACTCGCTCTCTCCTCGTCTGCAAGTCCTTTTAGCTTCATAGTTGGCTGGTGCAAAAATGCCTTAAAGACTTGATGGATGAGCTTTTGCGCCTCCTCAAAGTCGCTATGTTTTAAATAACCCTTTTTTATCGCCTTTTCTAGCTCATTTTTAGCACAAATTTCAGCTTGCTTGCGGATCGATTTTATGAGTGGAACGCTCATATCTTCTTTTAAAATTTTTAAAAATTCGCTTGTGCCTTGACCTACGATCGAATAAGCCTTTTGTGCTTGCTCCTCTCTTAGGGCTAAATTTTTCCTTACTATCTCCTCTAAACTATCAACCGTATAGACAGTAATAAATTCTGTATTTATAAGATCAATATCCCTTGGTACGGCAATATCAAAAAAGTATCTGTGAAATTCTCTTGGTTCGATTATGGCGTTTGTGATGATAGCGTGCGGGGCCGCGGTGCTTGAAAATATCAGATCGTAATTATTTACATACTCTTTTAATTTTAAAATGCTATCCCAGCTAGCGTTATCACCCAGGCTATCAACTAGCTGCTCAACACGATCCGAGCTTCTGTTTATGATGATCACCTCTGCGCCACTTGAGATTAGGTGTTTTGCTGCTAGCTCGCCCATTTCGCCAGCTCCTACGACGATAGCGGTTTTGCCTTCAAGCGTGCCAAAAATTTCTTTTGCTTTTGCCACAGCAACGCTTGAAACAGAGATAGGGTTTTTAGAAATTTGAGTTTCATTTCTAACTTTAGCAGCACATTTACATGCATAGTGGATGATTTTACTGATTTGTTCGCCGCAAGCTGAGCTATCGTAAGCAAATTTAAAAGCATTTTTTAACTGCCCAACGATCTGCGTCTCGCCGACGACTAGGCTATCAAGCGAGCTTGCCACGGCAAAGAGGTGGTGCACAGCTCCGCTATCTTCATAAATATCAGCCCTCTCATAAAGCTCATCTTCAAAAACACCTGAAAATACAGACATGCATCTAAACGCATGCGTCGTTGCACTTTCTAGATCACTAACGCTTGCAATTATCTCGACTCGGTTGCATGTGTTTAAAACCATACATTCGTTTATACTTTTGTTTGATCTTAGTAGTTTTAAAATTTGCTCTTTTTTCTCATCGCTATCAAATGCAAGCTTTTCTCTAACTGAAATATCAGTATTTTTATATGTAAAACTTATATCTAAATAGTGCATTAAAATTCCCTATCTATCATGCTTTTTATGATCCCTTCAAGCTCGGCGTTTTTATACTCTTTTATCGATTCTATCGCTTCATTTCCAAGCCTTTTTGCTTCATTTACTGCTTTTTGAAGCGAATTTGTCTTAACAAATTCCTCTTTTAGCCATGAAATTTCGCCCGCGTTTAGCTTCTTTGACCAAAGCGATTTAAGCTTTGTCTTACCAGCTTCGTCTAAGCTCTTATAAAGATAAATGTAAGGAAGTGTCGTTTTGCCTTCGACAAAGTCATTGAGTGCTGGCTTGCCAAGCGTTTTCTCATCTTGAATTATGTCTAATATGTCATCAACGATCTGAAACGCAAGGCCTAAATTTTTGCCATAAATTCCAAATTTCTCGCTATCTTTGCCAGCTAGCTTTGCTCCGCAAATAGCCGTGGCTTCTATCAAAACAGCTGTTTTATAGTAGATCATTTTTAAATATTCTTGCTCGTTTTCATTAAAATTTTCAGCCATTTTCACATCCATCATCTCGCCGATACTTAGCTTGCTGACTGCATCTGAGATGATAGCTGCGATGCTTGGATCAAATTTTGTAAGCTCAAAATAAGCCTTTGAGTAGAGGATGTCGCCCAACATAACCGAGTTTTTACTACCAAAAAGCGCGTTTATGCTTGGCTTGCCGCGTCTTATATTTGCCTCGTCTATGACGTCGTCGTGTAGTAAGCTTGCAAGGTGGATGAGCTCGATGATAGCGCAAAGCTTAAGAGAAATTTCACTCTCGCCCGCTATTTTTAAAAGAAGTTTTGAGCGCAGCTTCTTGCCTGAGCTTATCTTTAAAAACATCTCAAACGCCCCTTTGTAGCCAAGCTCGCTTATAAATTTACCCATTATTTCATCGATTTTATCCATTTTTATCCTTCTATTTAGCCTCATCTGGATCTCTAAAACCCACATCCACACGCTTGCTCTCATCTAGCAGAGCCACCCTAAAATGCGCCTTTTTATCCTTAAAATCAATAAATGATATATAAAGGCTTACGCTCTCATTTGGCGGCATCGTAAAATCAGGCAAAACTCGCTGCATATAGGTGTTTTGTCCTTGTCTTAGCGAAAAGACCATCTGCCTTGGATAGCGCCTAAAAAAGCTTTGCACAGTGATATTTGTACTATCAAATAGCGTCCAACGAAAGTCAAACGTTTCAACCCTTTGGGTTCGCTTTTCAGTTATAAAGACCCTAGCCCACTCATCTTTTTTAAGCTCAAATGTATGCACCGAACTTGGGTCAAAATTTGGCTCTTTTGCAAAAGCAATGGAGGCAAGCAAAGCAATGAGCGCGAAAATCTTACTCATTTTGGCTTAAAATTTCTCCGCTAAGCTCGATATATAGGTCATTTACTCCGTTATAAATTTTATCTTGCTCTGAGACTATAAAATTTCTGATCTCGCCCTCGCTAATGCCATGCTTTTCGCAAAGCTCGCTCATAGCCACAAATTTTTCAAAAATTTTATCTATCTCGTTTTTAACCAAAACGGCATTTGCGTTAAACAAAATGTCATAAAATTTATCCCTCGCACTGCCCTCAAATATATCTATCATCGCTGTTTCTTTGAAAATTTCTTAAGATTATAGCCAATTAAAACTAAGTTAGAAATTTAATATTATCTCCCACGCCTCGCTAACATTTTTGGCGTTATACGTGGCTGTTTTGCTCTCCTCGCCAAATCCCCAGCAAACTTGTACATAAGACATATTTGCATTTTTAGCCGCTAGCTCGTCTTTTAAGCTGTCTCCTACAAAGATCGCTTTGTTAGCTTTAGTTTTACTAACAGCTAAGTGAAGCATCGCAGGATCTGGCTTTTGCGGTATCTCTTTGCTAGCGCCGATAACCTCGTCAAATAGCTCATAAATTTCATTTTTCTTTAAAATTTTCTCTAGTGTATCGTGTGGTGCATTGCTTGCCAAAACAACCTTGTAGTGAGCCTCCCTGCACTTTCGCAAAAGCTCTTTTACACCATCATAGGTAGTCGCACACTCATCGTAAAATTTCTTAAATTTCTCTTCAAAGCCCTCTTTTAAACTCTTGCTTGGAGTGTCGATGCCGTAAAACTCAAGGGCCAAATTTCTACCTGGCTCGTTGATCGCTTTTATGATAAATTCCCTATCAAGTGGCGATAAATTTAGCTCATCTCTTACTTCATTTACCGTTTTATATATCGCCTCGCCGCTATCGATCACCGTGCCGTCCATATCAAAAATAACTGCTTTCAATCCTCATCCTTAAATTTATTTTTATGTTTTTCTTTTTTATATGTCTTTTGATTTTTGAGCTTATCAAGCAGGTTTGCCGCCTTTAAAAGCTCCTCTTTTGGGGCGTTTTTGATAAGCAAATTTATAAAATTTTCTAGCGCCTTTGAGTATGGCTGATCAAGATAGACAGCCTCGACTTTTTCGATGACTTTCGCGTTTTTCTCCACTCTTTGGCGAAATTCAGCCTCGTCAAAGTCATCTCTTTTTAGCCCATTTATCGCTGATTTTGCAAATTTTTCTAGCGCACGAAGATATTTTACACGTTTAAATTTGTCCGTAACTTGGTTCAAATTTTTCCTTTTTTTTGGCAAATTATATCAAAATTTGATTTTATCCCCTAAATTTTGGCTTTGCTAATGTATAATTTACGCCAAAATCACCTTAAAAGGAGCAAAAATGAGGCAAGAAACCGCTGCGATCCACGTAGGCTACGACACACATGAGGGCTTTGGCACGATGGCTGTGCCTATTTTTCAAAGCACGGCTTACGACTTTGGAAGTGCCGAGACTGCGGCTGCTAGGTTCGATCTAAAAGATGGCGGCCACATCTACACAAGGCTTGGCAATCCAACGACAGATATCTTTGAAAAGAGGGTCGCTGCGCTTGAGGGCGGAGCCGCTGCGATAGCGACTGCAAGCGGTCAGTCAGCTTTGTTTTACAGCATCATAAATTTAGCCCAGGCAGGTGATAACATCATCATCGCCAAAAAAATTTATGGCGGCACGACAGTACTTTTTACGCACACACTAAAAAGATTTGGCATAGAGGCCAGAGTCTTTGACAGCGACACGGCTGATGATCTGGAGGACTTGATAGATGATAAAACGAGGGCTATATTTTTTGAAACGCTCTCAAATCCGCAAATTTCTATCCCAAATATAGAAAAAATCGTAGAAATTTCAAACAAATATGGCATCATTAGCATCACCGATAACACCGTGCCAACGCCTATCATCTTTCAGCCACTTCGCCACGGCGTCGATGTTTGCGTGCATAGTGCTAGCAAATATATGAGCGGTCAGGGCCTTAGCCTAGCAGGTGTGGTCGTAAGCGCAAATCACCTAAACGAAAAGCTAAAAGGCAACAAGAGATATGAACATTTTAACGTGCCAGACGCGAGCTATCACGACATCGTCTATGCTGATATGACGGATCGTTTTGACATCTACACACTAAGAATGAGACTAGCTATCGTGCGTGACATCGGTGCTGTAATATCTCCGTTTAACTCTTGGCAGCTTATACAAGGGCTTGAAACGCTTGCGGTTAGGGTTGAGAGGCATTCACAAAATGCGCTAAAAGTGGCTAAATTTCTAAACTCTCACAAGCATGTAAAAAGCGTGGCATACCCAGGACTTGCCGACAACGTAGATCACGCAAAGGCACAAAGATACTTTAAAGACGGCATGGCTAGCGGGTTATTTTGCTTTGAAACTGATAGCTTTGAACGCGCAAAAAAGATGTTAGAGCGCGTAAAACTATTTAAGATAGTGGTAAATATCGGCGATACAAAGTCGCTCATCACGCATCCAGCCTCAACTACTCACCAACAGCTAAGCAGTGAAGAGCTCATCAAAGCTGGCATTACAAAAGAGCTAATAAGAGTTAGCATAGGCCTTGAAAACGCAGAGGATCTGATCGCTGATCTAGCTCAAGCTTTAGAATAAAGAAATTTCTAGCTCATTCTGGGCTAGAAATTTAAATTTTACTATAACTTTAAATACCTTGTCTGAACTTGTATCCGCTCTCATTTGAAATGAGAGTATTTTACATTTAAAATGAGAGCGGGATAAGGATAAAATTTGCTTCACTATCATTTTAAATGTAAAAATATATTTTTAAATAGCTTTTTACAGAATTCTAAAGGTTATGCTAAACATAGATTATCTAAATTTAAAGGGATAAGGAAAGAGAATTTCTTATTACATTTAAAGGAATGTGAATTTAAATATGATACTAAAACTACACAGGAAAACTTATATCAGAAACTACTAAAATTGATAAGAGAAAATCTGCTTAAGTTTTGTTGAGCATTTAAAAAATCTCAGCTTAAAATTTCACTCAAAGCAGCGTTTAAATCACCAAATTTAAACTCAAACCCCTGTTTTAGTAAATTTACAGGTCGCACATCTGCACCTTCAAGCAATATCGCCGAGCCTTCGCCAAATTTTAGCTGCAAAACAAAGCTTGGGACATTAAAAATGGCTGGGCGTTTAAGTGTGTTTGCAAGGGCCTTTGTGAAGCTTTCATTGGTAGCAAATTCTGGCGAAACAAGGTTAAAAATGCCTGAAATTTCACGATTTAGCACAAGCTCATAAGCTTTTAGCAAATCGTCCAGATGCACCCACGAAAAGCTCTGCTTTCCGCCTGCCAAAACGCTGCCAAGACCTAGCTTAAAAATCGGCAACATCTTAGCCAAAGCACCGCCCGTTTTGCCATCAACCCCTCTGCCAAGCACTACGCCAAGCCTAAAAATCGCCGTTTTCACGCCAAGCTCACTGGTCTTTAACGCTTCATTTTCCCAAGCCACCGCCAATTTTCCCAAAAATCCTTTATTAAAATTCTGCGAACTTTCATCGTGTATTAAACCGCTCTCATAAATGCCAACCGCCGAAGTTGAGATGAAAATTTTGGGCTTTTTTGAAGTCTTTGAAAGTGCCAAAATAAGGTTTTTCGTACTTGCAATTCGGCTATTAAAAAGCTCATTTTTATAGCTTTGACTCCATCTTTGCGAGATGTTTGCACCAGCTAAATTTATTAGAGCATCACACTCTTGTAAAATCTCAGTCAAAGCTGAAATATCCGCATAAATCTCACGCTTTATTTTTAAAATTTCATGCCCTTTTGAAGCTAAAAACTCACACAAATTTGAGCCAACAAAACCACTCGTGCCATTTATCGCTATTTTCAAGTTTGTCCTTATCAAATTTTCTTAATTGCAATTTTCACTTTGCTTCAAAGCGTGTATTTTAAGAAGTTCATCCTTTTTTGGTTTTTTAGATTATACCAAAAAGGATGAAATTTTATTATTTTATTATCGCTGAATTTCGCAAGAGCATATATTTTTCTTAAGAATTTAAAAGCTCATTTGTAAGGTCTAAAATTTATGTATTATAGACCTTCAAAAGGATTTGAAGCTACGTCCTTGCGATCAACTATATAAGGTATGAGAGCTGCGTGACGTGCTCTCTTGATCGCTTTTTCTACCATCTCTTGGTATCTTTTTGATGTGCCAGTTAGGCGTCTTGGCATGATTTTAAATCTCTCTGACAAGCAATACTTTAAAAGTGAAGTGTCTTTGTAGTCTATAAAATCAATCTTTGCTTCTGCAAATTTGCAATTAACCCATCTCACTTTTTTTGTAAAAAAATTTCTCATTTTTAACCTTAATGTAAAACTTGGTTACAAGACAAATTCAAATTAAAAATCTACCGCCCATTATAGAGGTATATACGGTTGCGCTTTTTGCTGCATGTGTTTTATAAAAATTTTATTAGTGAAATAGTATAAATTTAATAAGTCAAATACTTAACCGTATCTTGATAAAGCACTTGATTTTCGCATTGTATCAGTAGCAGGTCATTTTCTTCAAAGATTGTTGAGCCGGTCGGCTTTTGATATTCGTTTTTACGCTTTATTAGGATTATTAAAAACTCAGTTGGAAGCTCAAGCTGAGCCAAATCTTTGCCAATTAGTTTTGAGCCATAGTGGATGGTATGCTGGCGAAGCGTGTAGCTTAAGATCGGCGAGTTTTCTACTACCTTAATATCCTCTTGCTCGCTCTCTTTGACCTTAAATTTATCAGCTGCAAAGCCAAGCGACATGCCCTGTATCAAAATCGAAATCAAAACCATAAAAAATATAATGTTAAAAATCATATCCGCATCACGTATGCCATCGACATAAACATAGGTAGCTAGTACCACTGGCACAACGCCTCTTAGTCCAACCCAAGAGATAAAAATTTGCTCATTTATCTTAAATTTTGAAAATGCAAGTGATGCAAAAACACCAAGTGGTCTTGCAAAAAACATAAGCCATAATGCCAAAACAAGCGCCATTAGTGCCGTTGCTGGAAGCTCGGAAGGATTTACTAAAAGACCAAGCGTCAAAAAGACAACTATCTGCATCGTCCAAGCGATACCATCGTGAAAACCGACTAAATTTTTCTTATGAGAAAACTCTTTTTTGTTTATGAAAATTCCAGCAATATAAACAGCCAAGTAGCCATTGCCACCAACTTTAAAGCAAAGTGTGTATAAAAGCAATATCCAAGCGATAGAAAAAACTGGATAAAGGCCCCAGCTTTTTAAGCGAAGTCTATTAAAGATAGCTGGCAAAGTTACACCAAACAAATAGCCCATAGCGATACCTATACCAAACTGCTTAACTAGCGTAATAGCCCACTCAGATGCTGTCGGTGTGCTATTTAGCGAGATCATTTGAATGATGGTCATAGTTAAAAATATCGCCATTGGATCGTTTGAGCCAGATTCTAATTCAAGCAATGGTGCAATTCTATTTTTAAGTGAAATTTTCTTAGCTCTTAGTATGGCAAATACCGCTGCTGCATCTGTCGAAGAGATAATGGAGCCTAGCAAAAAGGCCTCCGCCCAAGTAAAATCAAGAAGATATTTTGCTACTGGAGCGATAGCTAGTGCGGTTAAAAAAACACCAAGTGTAGCAAGAGCCAAACCTCTACCAAAAATCGGCTTTCGCTGCAAAATCAGTATCTAGTCCACCAGCATAAAGTATAAAGATAAGTGCTAGCATGCCGACATTTTGAGCGATCACTTGATCATCAAAATTTACGCCAAGCAGCCCATCTGAGCCAGCTAGCATACCAACACCTAAAAATATTATTAAAGATGGAATTCCAAATTTATCAGAGATCTTACTTAAAAGAATACTAGTTATAAGCAAAACTGCAAAAAATAGTAGTAAATTCTCCAAACAAACTCCACAAAATTATATTAAATCATACTTTCAAAAGCTTCAAATTTTTCTTGATTTGAAAGCATTTCAAGCAATACACCATAATTATCTTTTATCTCATCTTGAAGCTTAGTAGTAAGCTCTTTAGCATTTCTTCCATCTTTTGGATAACTTACTATCAAATCAATTGGCTCAGCGTTTAAAAACTCTTGAATACCCGATAACAGTTCGCTAGCTCCTCTTTCATTTGTTCCATGAAGCACGACCACATAATGTTCATTCTCTCTTACAACGACGTCAGTTTGTCTTAAAAATTTTTCAAATAGTTCACTATACTCTTTAGTGCTTGGCAAAGAAAAATATATCAAAGATAAATTTTTTGCATAATCTTTTACATTTTTATAACGATTTATAAAAGCTATTTCAAGATCTATTATTGATAAAATATCAACTGGTGAGAAAATTTTTGCTGCCATTTTTAGCCCTCTTTTGTTTATTATGTTTTATTTAAGTCACTATTATATCTTGTAAATTTTCAAAAACAAAGACATTCATTCCGTTTTTATATTCGTATCTAAATTTGAGTCCATGAGCATCAAGTATATTGCTAACTATATATAAACCTAGTCCAAAACTCTTTTGCGTATCCTCTCCTTTGATAAATGGCTGGATATAAAAGTCAAGATCATTTTTTAGCTTCTCACCTTGGGTTATAAATTTCATATGATCCTTGCTAACAACGATATTTACATGCTTATCAGTTGAGTACTTTATACCATTATCTATCATATTTTTTATAGCAACTGAAAATAGCTTGAAATCAACAAGAACCCTAACCTCATCAAGCTCGCTAATGCCAACATGCTCTTTTTCTACCATTGCTATATCTATGGCTTCATCGATAAGATCTCTCATAAGACAAGGCGTTTTATTACTAAGTCCTATTTTTGATGTTATCTGCTCTATCGCTGCAAGTTCGTTTATTAAATTTTCAAGCTTGTGAAAAACAGAGATCAGCCTCTCTTGATTTTTACTTTTTTCTATCATTTGAGCAGCTATTAGGCCTTTTGTAATAGGGGTTTTTAGCTCGTGCATTATATTTCTTAAAAAAAGATGCCTTGAGTCATTAAGTGCCTTGATCTGACAAACTGCCTCATAAAATGCCTCTGAAACTTCAGAAATTTCATCCTTGCCATTGCCGACATTTTGCACACCCTCAAGCTCACCATTTGCAAATTTAACAATCTGACGCTTTAGTTTTCTAAGCGGTTTTATTTTATAGATGACAAAAATATAAGCACCTAGCAAAATAACCGCAACCACCAGAAAGACAGCCTTTATCACCTCGTATCTGTAAGGTTGAAATTCTTTATCCATTAAAAGCTTTAGCTCATCTAAATGCTCAATCCTTAAGTAATGATGCTTGTCATAAAGCAAGATCGCACTTGAGCCTAGATCGCTTGAAATTTCTTCTAAAACGGTCGCTTGTTTTAAAATTTCATCTTTTTTCTTCTCGTCTTTGATCTCTGGCATATCGATATTTGAAAGCTGGCGGTCGTACTGAGTTTTATTTATGATGCCACCCATATAAAACAAATTTGTCCTAGCAACATTTGAGTATTTGTTGTTTAGCTCTCTTGTATAGTTTTGCTTATCAAAGCCCATAAGCCACAAAAAAGCTAGAAATATCGAAACGAGCGCGAGCCCGAAGATAAAAGTTATAGTTATAAAAATAGATGATCTTGGCATCAAAGAACCAATTTGTAGCCGATACCACGGATCGCATGGATATATTTTGGCTCTTTTGGATTTTCATTTAGTTTTTGGCGAATCCTACCAATGATAACATCTATACTTTTGTTTGAGCTGTCTTCATTTATGCTTTCGCAGTTATAGATAAGTTCCTCTCTAGTGACCGCTCCACCCTCTTTTAAAAGTAGGTATTTTAAGATGTCGTATTCTGCAGCAGTTAAATTTAGCACATTTCCTTTGAATAAAATTTCACGCTCAAACTCTTTTAAAACCAAGTCTTTATTTAAATTTTTTGACTCATTTAAAGGGGTTGCATTTTGTCTTCTTAAATGGCTTTTGATACGAGCCAAAAGCTCTTGTGGGTCATATGGCTTTGGCAAATAGTCATCAGCACCGTTATCCAACGCATTTACCTTATCTGTTATATCATGCCTTGCACTTGATATGATAATTGGGATGTTGTGATTTTTCCTGATCTCTTTACAAACTTCTAGTCCGTCCATACCAGGCAGCGTAAGATCTAGTATAACCAGGTCAAATTTACTTGTATTTAGCGTAGATAGTCCGATATATGGCTCTTCGGCAGTTATCACTTCGATATCGTAATTTTCCAGATACTCGGTTAAAATTTCAGCAAGTTCCATATCATCTTCTATCATTAAAATTCTAGTCATGATCTTTCCTGTTGTAAATTTAATTTTTAAGGATTATAGCAGATTAAGATTTTAAAAATTTAAAAGAGTAAAGAGCTGAAATTTCAGCTCTTAAGTGGTTATTTTATAACAAGGCCTTGCATAATGCCACCGCGATTTACCCACACCAGCGTCTTTTTGCCTTTTGTGTTTTTGACCGTATTTGAAAATGTCTGAAGGTCTTTTATGCTCTCTTCGCCAACTTGCACGATCACATCGCCTCTTTCAAAGCCAAAATCTTCAGCCCTAGAGCCGCTTTTTACGTCAGTTACAAGCACACCTTGGGTATCTGGACTGATTTTATACTTAAATCTTATCTCATCACTTAGATTGCTAACACTAAGTCCTTCGATGATAATGCTTTTTGCTATGTCTTTTGAATTGTGATCAGCGTTTGCAAGCTTGATTTTTGCATTCATTATTTTATTTGATCGCTCGTAAGTTATATCAACGCTGCTATTTGGAGTTAGTGAGCCGATGAAATTTTTAAGATCATTTGCATTTTTGATAACTTTATCATTAGCCGATATAACCAAATCGCCTCTTTTTAGTCCAGCCTCATCTGCTGGCATACCCTGCTCTACACCGCTTATTAGCGCACCTTCTTTGTTTGTATAAAGCTCTTTTTGCTCATCTGTTAAATTTGCGATCGTAACGCCGATAAAGCCACGCTCTATTTTGCCATCGACGATTAGTTTTTTAGCTATGTCTTTTACCATGTTTGATGGGATTGCAAAGCCAATGCCGTTATTGCCGCCACTTTTTGAAAGAATGGCCGAGTTTATACCAACTAAATAGCCCCTACTATCAACCAAAGCACCGCCTGAGTTGCCAGGATTTATAGAGGCGTCTGTTTGGATAAAATTTTCATATTGATTAAGGCCTATATTATCTTTATTTAGACCTGAGACGATGCCTTGAGTGATACTCTCACCAACGCCAAATGGATTTCCTATAGCAAATACAACGTCTGCATCAAGTAGTTTTGACGAGTCTGCAAAAGTAATTGCATTTAGTCCGTTTGCTTCTATCTTTACAACGGCTAAATCGGTTTTTGGATCACTTCCTATTAGCTTTGCTTTATACTCTTTGCCGCCATTTGCAAGAGTTACGACTATTTGATCGCTATCTTCTATAACGTGGTTATTTGTAACGATATATCCATCATTTGAGATAATAACACCAGAGCCAAGCGAAGTAGTTTTTTCTTTTTCTTTTGGTTTTGCAAAATTAAATCCAAAAAATTCATTAAAGAAAGGGTCATTAAACATCTGCTCAATGCCAGCATTATTTACCGTTTTTGTAGTTGAGATATTTACAACTGAAAGCTTTGCCTGAGCGATCGAGTCATAATAAGAAAGTACGCTATTTTTATCGCTAAGTGGTGAGACTCTCGTGATATTAGAGTTAGCTTCATTAAATTTAATATCAGCCCCCACTAAAAAAGAAGCTGTTACTAATGAAATTAGCATAATCTTTTTCATTTTTTTCCTTTAAACTAAAAATTTTTGCAAATTATAAATATAGTGAAAAAATAAAATCTTAACACTTTTTCTTGTTATTAAACAAAAATAAACTTGACTTGCATAGACTAAAGCTTTGTGATATAATCCGTATCAAAAAAATATAAGGAGAATATATGAGTGAAAGCTTGTATGAGACTTTAGGGGTTTCAAAGGGTGCCTCAAGCGACGAGATAAAAAAAGCTTATAGAAAACTTGCTAGAAAATACCACCCAGATATCAATAAAGACCCTGGAGCAGAAGATAAATTTAAAGAGATAAATGCTGCTTATGAAATTTTAAGCGACGATAAAAAACGAGCTCAATACGACCAGTACGGCGATACTATGTTTGGCGGTCAAAATTTCCACGACTTTGCTAGTAGTTCAGCCGATATGGGCGACCTAAATGAAATTTTAAAGAATATCTTCTCAGGTGGCTTTGGTAGCGGTGGAGCTAAATTTAGCAGCGGATTTGGTAGTAATTTTGGAGGATTTGACGGATTTAGTAGTGGTGGATTTGGCTTTGGCGGAGCTGATCTAGACGTAAATGCAAAAATTTCTATACCATTTGACGTAGCTGTAACTGGCGGTGAACATAAGATAAATTTTAATGGCGAAAGCATTAAGATAAAAATTCCAAGTGGCATAGAAGGCGGCGAGAAGCTTCGTGTAAAAGGCAAAGGTAAAAGCGCTGGCGGACAAAAAGGCGATCTTATCCTTGCTATTAGTGTTGAACCAAGCGACGAGTACGAAAGAGTTGGCGATGATCTATATAAAGATGTAGAAATTCCACTAAAAACTATGCTTTTTGGTGGCAAAATCGACGTTCATACATACAAAAAAGATGTCACGATTAAAATCGCTGAGAACTCAAAAACAGGCACAAAGATCCGTTTAAAAGGATATGGTGTGCAAAATAGAAAGAGCGGAATTTATGGAGATCTTTACTTAAAAGCTAGAGTAAAACTTCCAAATATTAGTGAGCTTGATGAGAGCTTAGTAAAAGAATTAAAAGAAAAATTACCGGAGTAAAAAATGCAAAATTATGAAGAACCACTTTTTTTAATAAGCGTTGTTGCAAAGGTTTTAAGCATACATCCACAAACTTTAAGACAGTATGAAAGAGAGGGACTTATCGAGCCATCAAGAACAGATGGCAAGATGAGGCTCTACTCTCAAAAAGACGTTGACCGCGTAAAAACTATACTAAATTTAACACGCGAACTAGGTGTAAATTTAGCCGGCGTTGATGTGATACTTCAGCTAAGAGAGAAGATTGACGATTTAGAATCAACTATTGATGAGCTAAATAAAAAATTGCACGAAGTTACCAGCCAAACTAGCACAAAAAGATCGCTCGTAAAGAGAAAAAATAGCTTTGATCTTGTATTTTACGAAGGTAAAAAATAATTTATGGAACAAATTTTAGAAGGTTTCTTGCTTGTTGCAGCGATCTCAGTCGCATTAAATGTCATTTTTAAAAAATTTCAGATCCCAACCATCATCGGCTACATCGTAACTGGTACGCTTATATCAGAATTTTTCAACCTAAAAAGCAATGATGAAATTTCTCATATCGCGGAATTTGGTATCGCATTTTTGATGTTTACCATTGGGCTTGAGTTTAGCTTTAAACACTTAATGGGCATGAAAAAAGAGGTCTTTTTAAATGGCGGCTTACAGGTTTGTTTAAGTGGCTTTATAATGGGTGTGATGCTTTATTATGCCCTTCACTTAAAAGACGAAACGGCACTTATTGCAGGTCTTGCGCTTGCACTCTCATCAACTGCGATCGTACTAAAGACACTAAACGATAGTGGCGATGTGAGTAAAATTTACGGCAGAAAAGCACTTGGAATTTTACTATTCCAAGATATTGCCGTCATTCCTATTTTGCTTATGATAGATATGTTTAGCTCGCAAGATGCCTCTATAAATGAGCTTTTACTAAAGACATTTACAAGTGCGATTATTCTTATCGTTGTGCTATTTTTACTTGGTAAATATGTCATCAACTGGATATTTTATAAAGTTATTCAAACAAATTCGCAAGAGGTTTTTATAGCTACGATTTTATTTATGGTCGTTGGCTCTAGCACTTTGGCTCACTTTTTTGGCTTCTCATACTCTTTGGGTGCATTTTTGGCCGGTATGATGATGGCTGAGACACAGTATAAACACCAAATCGAAGTTGATCTTATTCCTTTTAGAGATTTGCTCTTAGGGCTATTTTTTATAACCGTTGGTATGCAGATAAATTTTGCTGTCGTCATCTCAAACATCTGGCTTGTTCTTGGCCTAGTATTTAGTGTCATGGTGATAAAAGCAGTTGTCGTTTTTGCTATCTTAAACATCTACTTAAAGCGAAGAGTTGCTGCAAAAACTGCACTTAGTGTTTGTCAAATAGGCGAATTTGCACTAGCTGTTTTTGGACTAATGACTACTAGAAATTTACTTGATATACAAACTGCTCAAATTTTTATCGCAGCATCAGTTGTGTCGATGTTTGCCACGCCTTTTATACTTAAAAAACTAGACGCGATAGCTGACCTCATAGAACGTGAGATCGTTGTTGAACCAAATGAAGCTCTAAAGCCGCAAAAAATAAAAAATCACATCGTAGTCTTTGGTTATGAAAGGCTTGGACAAGAAGTCGTTTTAAGACTAAAAGAGACAAAGCTTTTATATCTTGTGCTTGATAATGATATTAGTCTAGTTGAGCTTGGTAGGAGCCGCGGGGAAAATGTATTTTTAGGAAATGTTCTACAAAACAACACCCTTGAAAATGCTTGCCTAAAAGACGCAGCCGCTGTTGTTATAACCGTTAACAATGAGCAAAGAGTGGAGCTCATCGCGCAAAAGATAAAAGACTACGGCGTAAATACCCAAACTATAATAAAAATAAATGGTGAGGGCAATAAAGATATTTTTGGTGAGCTGGGTAAAAATTTTCACCTAATAAACGAAGAGCGTGTCATGGCAAAAACACTCGTACACGAGGCTCTTCAATGCAAAATCGATCATGATATAAGAGCGTAAAAGTATAAATTTATCCTAGAATTTTACGAGTTTATGCTAGTTTTAAAATAATCTTTTAAAAATAACTTTTACAAGCAATGAGAAAGCCTAGATCTCTAGGCTCTACTCATTTCTTAAAGTTTGAAGCACATTTACTTCTGTGGCTTTTTTAGCTGGGTAATAAGAAGATATAGCAACGATAAAAATAGCTCCAACGATGATAAGCACAAGATCGATTATGGATAGTTCAAGAGGCAGTTTGCTTGAGCCGTAAACATCAGCCGGCAAGTCTATAATATTAAAATTTCCAAGTAAAAATAGCCCCAAAAAGCCAAGTATCAAGCCAAATATAATGCCGCCTCCGCCGATAACTAGCCCTTGATAAAAAAAGCTCCTTTTTATCTCGCCTTTGCTAGCACCAAGCGCTAAAAGCAAGGCGATCTCCTGCCTGCGGTTCATCACAGTCATTAGTAGCGAGCTTATGATATTTAGCGAGGCAACAAGTATGATAAGCATCAAAACTATAAAAAGTGCTCTTTTTTCAAGTGCGAGCGCTGAGAAAAAGTTGCCATTTTGCTCCCACCAGCCAATAGCAACCGTGCCAGCTGGAAGCCCCTCGCGCACCCTTTTTATATCATCAAATGGCTTACTTGAAAAGATGTGAATTCCATCATAAACGCCTTTTGGGTAGTCTAAAATTTTCCTTAATGCATCAACTGAAGTATATGAAAATGCCTTATCGTAGGCGATTAGCCCAGATGTAAATGAGCCACCGATATCAAAGCGTTTCATCTTTGGCGTTAGCGAAAAGCCAGCAGGATCAGCCTTTGTAAAGATAAGCGTTAGTTTTTCATCGTTTCTTAGCCTAAACTCACTCGTTATGCCACTTCCCACAAGTATCTCAAAGCCCTCTAGCTCTTTTTCTTTCAAAGCTTCATTTACAACTGAATTTATCTGCTTTTCATCTTTAAAATTTACGCCATAAATTAGCCCACCTTCAAGCGCATTTGCCGAGCGGTAAATGACCTGCGTGCTGATATATGGACTAAATTTAAGGTCGCTAAATTTAGCCTTTAGCTCATCTACAAAGCCATCATCGATCGATCCTTTAAAAGCGCTTTGAACAGTTATTGGATAGTTCATCGTAAAAAGCTTGCGCTCAAATTCTTTATCAAACCCATTCATAATAGCCATCGCAACTATTAAAACCATAAGTCCTATGCTAACACCAAGAAAGGCAAGCAAGGCGCTTAGAGCGATAAATGGCTGAGTTTTATCAAATCTTAAATATTTAAAAAGTAGGTACTTTGGTAAGCTTGTCATCAAATAGCCTTTAAAAGATTAAGGCGCTTTGGCGCCTTAAAAGTAGAAATTTTAAGCAAATATGCCTTTTTTAGGGCCACTTTTGCCGTGGCAATCTTTATATTTTTTACCGCTTCCACAAGGGCATGGAGCATTTCTTGGTATCTTTTTTTCAGGCATGAAATTTTCTTCTTCGCCTTGGTTGTTGTAGCTTAGAGGCTCATTTTCAGCATTTTGGCTAGCTTCAAGCATCATCCTAGCTTGCTCTTCTTGCTCCTCGCGGCTCTTAAATCTAACAACTTGAAGCGTCTTAACGCTCTCAGTTTTTAGCCTACCAACTAGCTCCATAAAGAGGTTGTAGCTCTCTTTTTTATACTCCACTAATGGATCTTTTTGGTTATAGCCTCTTAGACCGATACCAGTTTTTAGGATATCCATCTGATAAAGGTGCTCTCTCCACGCATTATCAAGCACTTGAAGATATAAAATTTTCTCTATATCTTTTCTTTGCTCTTCGTTTAGCACGCTCATCTTTTCGTTATATCTAACCTCTAAAATTTGCGCTATTTTTTCTACTAGCTCATTATACTCTAGCCCTTTTAGCTCGCTCTCGTCGATCTCTTCGCCACAATCTGCAAGGATGATAGAGCATAAATTTTTAATGTCAAAGTCATCTTTCAAGCCGCCATGGAAAATTTCAGCCGTATCAAGTAAATTTGTAGCGTATTCAACCCTATTTTGAGCTATCTTTTCGCTCATATCATAGCTCTTATCAAGTAGCTCGTCGCGGTATTTGTAGATAGTCTTTCTTTGCTCGTTCGCCACGTCGTCATACTCAAGCAAGTGTTTTCTAGCCTCAAAGTGCAAACTCTCGACTTTCTTTTGAGCATTTTCAACAGCTCTTGTCACCATGCGGCTCTCGATACTCTCGCCCTCGTCGATACCAAGCCTATCCATGATCGCTTTTATGCGGTCGCTACCAAAAATTCTTAAAAGATTGTCCTCCAAGCTTAGGTAAAATCTACTCATACCAGGGTCGCCCTGACGTCCAGCACGGCCACGGAGCTGATTATCTATCCTTCTACTCTCGTGCCTTTCGGTGCCTATGATATATAGGCCGCCAAGGTCTCTGACCTCGTCGTTTATCCTGATATCAACACCACGTCCAGCCATATTTGTAGCGATAGTTACAGCGCCTTTTACGCCAGCTTGTGCGATGATCTCGGCCTCTTTTTCGTGGTTTTTAGCATTTAGCACAGAGTGTGGGATGCCAACCTTTTTAAGCATCTCGTGAAGCACCTCACTGCGCTCGATACTTGCAGTTCCTACTAGCACTGGCTGACCTTTTTCGTGAGCTTTTTTGATCTCGTCGATGACAGCTTTAAATTTCTCATTTTGAGTTTTATATATAAGGTCGTTTTGATCGATCCTCTTAACTGGCACGTTTGTTGGGATCGAGATGACATCAAGGTTGTAAATTTGAGAAAACTCGGTAGCCTCAGTTTGAGCCGTACCAGTCATACCTGCAAGCTTTTTATACATCCTAAAGTAGTTTTGGTAAGTAGTATCAGCTAGCGTTTGGCTCTCTTCTTGGATTTTAACGCCCTCTTTTGCCTCAAGCGCTTGGTGAAGCCCCTCGCTAAAGCGCCTGCCCTCGCTTAGACGTCCTGTAAATTCATCAACGATGACAACCTCACCATCTTTTACAACATAATGAACATCTTTTTCAAAGAGATTGTGCGCCTTTAGAGCTTGATCTAGGTGGTGGCTTAGCACGGCATTTTCAAGGTTGTATAAATTTTCAACCCCAAAGAGCTTTTCAGCCTTGCTTATGCCAGCTTCCGTGATCATTATCGTTCTATTTTTTTCATCTACTATAAAGTCGCCAGTTGGCTTTGAGCCTGGCACGTTTGGATCAGCTGGAGTGCCTCTGGTAAGCTGTTTTGCGACTTGATCGGCTCTTATATAGCCATCAAGCGTGCGGTTTGTTGGACCAGAGATGATAAGTGGTGTTCTAGCCTCATCTATCAAGATACTATCGACCTCGTCCACGATAACGAAGTTATGGCCTCTTTGCACCTTCTGACCAGCTTCAAATTTCATATTGTCACGAAGGTAGTCAAAGCCAAATTCTGAGTTTGTGCCGTATGTTATGTCGGCGTTATAGGCAGCTTGTCTTACTTCATCGTCGTATCCACCGCTTAGTATCACATCGACGCTTAAGCCTAAAAAGTTATAAAGCTCGCCCATTTGCGTAGCGTCACGCTTTGCAAGGTAGTCATTTACGGTTACTACGTGCACGCCCTTGCCACTCATCGCATTTAAGATAACTGGCAAAGTTGCTACCAAGGTCTTACCCTCGCCCGTTTTCATCTCAGCGATCCTGCCCTCGTTTAGCACCATGCCGCCGATTAGTTGCACGTCAAAATGGCGCATCTTAAGCACCCTTTTGCTGGCCTCTCTAACGATCGCAAAAACATCATTTAAAATTTGATCTAAAGTGACTTTTTCTTCTACTACTTGGGCTTTTAGCTCATTAAATTTGATCTTAAGCTCATCGTCGCTCATCTTTTCATAAGTTGGCTCAAGCGCATTTATCTGCGCCACACGTTTTATGTATTTTTTGACTTCTCTATCGTTTTTCGTGCCAAAAATCTTTCTAAATACCGATGAAATCATTACTTTACCTTCCTAAATTTTTAAACTTTGGATCTTAGCATAGTTTAACTATTTATTTAATTAAACTGGGCTAGAATACGCCAAAAAAGGATAAAAA
This sequence comes from Campylobacter concisus, assembly GCF_002165785.1. Lineage (GTDB taxonomy): Bacteria > Campylobacterota > Campylobacteria > Campylobacterales > Campylobacteraceae > Campylobacter_A > Campylobacter_A concisus_W. The sequence continues at coordinate 103,356 of NZ_NDYO01000004.1, read as the reverse complement.
ATGAGAAAATTTCTAGTTGCATCTCTCGTTGCAGTTTGCTCATTTGGTGCTGGCTTAAATTTCAAAAGCCTGCAAAGTGACTTTACACAAACTGTTTTTAGCGAAGGCAAAAGCATAAATTATAAGGGTAGATTTTACGCAAAAAACGACAATACTGCACTTTGGATATATGAAAGTCCAACGCCAAAGAGAATTTATTTTAACAAAGAGCGTGTGATCGTGATTGAGGACGAGCTTGAGCAAGCTATCATTTCAAAGCTTGATGATACGCCAAATTTGACACAAATCTTGGCTCATGCGGAGCAAATTCAGCCGACACTTTACAAGGCGATATATGACGGAGTTGAGTACTTTATAACTATTAAAAACACGCTTCCAACGACGATTGACTATAAAGACAAGCTCTCAAATAAAATAAAAATCACTCTAAGCAACCCTGTAAAAGACGCGCTAATTCCGCAAGAGACGCTAACTCCAGTTATCCCACAAGGTTATGACATTGTAAATCAATAAATTTGGCTAGCTTTAGCCAAATTTATTCACTTCTCTCCAAAATCTTTTCCAAATTCTTGAACGTTATTTAGATCGATAGGCTTTTGAACTACATCATTTGGATCTGGCGAGATGATGATCTCATTGCCCTTTTTCTTCTTTTCTGGTTTTGTTACAATCTCTTCATTAACACTTGGATCGGAGCATAAATTTTGGCTTTTTATTGCTTTTATGATCTCGCTTAGTTCAAGATTATTTATCACTTTTATATTTAAGATAAGCACATCATCGATATCAAGAGAGTGCTTTTTGGCTGCGTATTTTATGAAAAGCTCTTTAAATTTCTCTTTTCCCATTGAGGTTAAAATATCTTCCACGTAAAAGCTACCAACTATTATGTTTAAAGCATCAAGCACATACGCTTCATTTTCTTCAACATCACGTCCGACGACTTCAAGGTTCATATTTATCTTTTTTGTTAAATTTTGTCCAGCTTTTGAATAAATATCTGTTTGAAAATCTCTTACTTTTAGCACGTCTGCAAATGCAAAAATACAAAAAGCAAGGCTTAAAAATAGCTTTTTCATAAATTCTCCTTAATATGCAAAAATACGTTTTCTTGGTAAAATTTCTTAACTTCGTCGTCAATTTTAACCACTTTTCTTAAATGCTGCCTAAAATCACTTTTTTTATCATAAAAAAGTTTTAAATTTTTAGGACTTACTGCACGAGAAAGTGCGACGTAGAGTTGTCCTTTGGCAAAAATGTGGTTGATATTACAAATGAGCGAGTTTATGCTCATTCCTTGAGATTTGTGGATAGTTAGAGCGTAAGCAAGCTTAAATGGAAACTGATAGAGCGATACCTGCACATTTTCTTTGATCTCATCTTCGTTTAAATTTAACGAACTAAATATATAAGCTGCTTTTTCTATCTCACAAATTTCACCGCTATCTTTTTGCACGATCACACTTGAAATGGCGCCATTTTCTTTTAAAATTTGCATGATCTTGCCCTGCTCGCCGTTGTAGTATTCACCCCATTTATTTGAGGTAAAGATGATCTTAGCCCCTATCTTCATCTCTAAATTTCGCGAGATATTTAGCGTGTTTGCCCACTTTTCAAACTCTTTTTTATCTAAATTTTCATCCACAACAAGCACGTCCGAGTTTGAAATTTCAAGAGGTGCATTAAGCGCAAGAAGCCTCTTTTGATTTAGCATCTCAGCCTCTGCGTTTCTACCAAAAAGCACGCTTGTCTCGCTATCTGGCTCTATGACATCCACTCGCAGACCCTCGATGTAAGCTATCATCTCATCATCTAGCTCACCAACTCTAAGACGAGAGAGAATTTCATAAAATCTAAGATCATTTGTGCGTTTTGAGACGAGAAGCTCGACATTTGTAAATTTCATATCCTCCCACGCACTGGAGTTAAAAGCGTACAAAAAGTTAAAAAGCCTATTTTCGTTTTGCTCCTTTTGCACTGGCGGAAGCTGATAAAAATCACCCACTATAAGCACCCTACCTTTAAATTTAGAGGTGAGCAGGCGATATCTTATCATCTCCATTAAATCTGAGCTCACCATTGAAATTTCATCAATTACAAGCAGATCACAAGCATCAAGCATATTTCTTAGCTTGCTTAGTTTGTCTTTTTGATGATAGTCAAAGCGCCTTAGCTCCTCATAGTCTTTGCAGTAGCCAAATTTAAAAAAGCTATGCAAGCTAACACCGCCAAGACTAACGGCACTTATACCAGTTGAGCCAAGAATGATGACGTTTTTAAAATTTTCTTTGTAGTGTCTAATGACAGAGGCCGTTAGATAACTCTTGCCAACACCTCCGCCACCAGTTAAAAAGACGTTTGAGCGAGATAAAATTTCTAAAATTTGATCTTTCATCTACTCAAACATCTCTGGGCGATACTCAAAGTGCATCGTATCAAAGTGCTTCCAGCGTCCGCCCCAGATAAATTTATGTTTTTCAAAAACACGCACTATCTTTTCAGGGATGAGATTTTGGTAGCCATTGCTCCACTGCCAATAGTGGCTCTTTTTCACATTTATATCGATCGCAATACCATGGCTGTGCGGGCTCAAGCGGTTTGTGCCAGCGATTACTCGCCACTTAAATGTTCCACCTGGATTTTTTAAATACTCAAGCAAACTAGCATCACTTTTTACCATATCGTTTAGCTCATTGCTTACGTCTTGCAAAGCAGCTGCGGCTCCATTTTTAGAGTTAAATTTTAAAGGTAAATTTAAAAAATCCTTTAGCCAGATGACATTTACTAAATTTGCTTTTACTGCGCTCTCGCTTGAGCCATAAATTTTGCCTAAAAATTCATAATTTCTACATCTGCCAGCATCGCTTAGTGCGGTGCTAAGCGGCGAAAATGCAGCGTAATCAAGCGCATTCATATCCTCTATATCAGCACCGATACTACACTCATCATCTTTTTGTTTAAAGTCATCATAGACAAATATTGTTCCATCACCAAATTTGACCAAATTATCCTCAACCTTAACATCATAAGCCCTTTGTAAAGCTGAAATTTTTCTAGCTTTATCACTTATTACATTTTCGGGCTTTATCACATTTATAGAATCGACCTTTGAAATAAGCAAATTTGAGTTTTGTATATCGCTTCTGTTTTGTCCGATGTTTAATGTAGTTACTGCCGTAGCACCGATTAACGCTCTGCCGTTATTTTCGGTTTTTAGTCCCCAAGCATCATGTACCACGTAGATATCATCGCCCTTGTACCCAGCATAAAGCATTATGTGTCCCGGCAAATGCACGAGTGTAAGATATGGCACACCTTTTTCTTTTATCTCTTTTGTCTTAGCAGCGTTACTAAGTCCTTTTAGATCAAATTTTTGTCCCATATTTGCTTGAGCCCTTGAGTTTCTAGGCAACCACACGCCAAAACTTGCTAGTAAATCTTTCGTAAAAAGCGAGCAATCCCTTAGCTTATCGACCCCACCCCAACCATAAGGCTGAGTAAGAAGAGAGCTAATAAGTGTTTTTAGATTTGAGTCGTTAAATTTAAGAGGAAAAAGGGCGCCAACAGACTTTGGCAACACAAATTCTCTCAAGAGATTTCTTACATAAATTTTGCCGTAGTAGTTTTTATCATCCTGTGCCAGAACAGGCAGTATCGCTCCAACTCTTGAATAAAACAAGAAATTTCCAGCCTTGTCATAAACTGGCATTTTATCCGTTTTTATAGTCACAAAACTTGACTTTTGATAGGCATTTGCCTCATCATCGCTTATAAATTTTATATCCTCGACCTTTACCCAGCCCCAAACCGCATCATCACTAACAAACGCCCAAGCCCTGTCTTTAGAAAGATGTGACACAAAAAGCGGATGAGCGATGCTTAGGGTTGATTCTTGCAGATAATCAAACGGATAGCCCTCACCTGGAGTTTGCGGATTTAAAAATATCGGCTCATCGGTTGGAAAATTTCTTAAAGCTGTGTTTGCCGAAGTTAGAGCATAAGCAGAGATGCTTGAAAGAGCTGAAAAATTTGCATTGTCCTTTTGTGCGTCAAACCAGCTTTGAGGTATCTGTCTAAAATTTGAGCCAAAATACTTTCTCTTTTCGCTTGGCTTATATATATTAAATGCCCAAAAAACATCGTTTGGATTAAATTTTACGCCCCTTAATGTAAAAACCTTAAACCTTCTTTTTAAAATTTCTTCTTGGTCAAAGCTTGCACTTTGCATATTTTGCGGTAGTGACGAGGCATCTTGCTTCATTTCAAAATCAAGCAAACTAATGCGTTCATTTGGCTTATATACATTTTCATCCGGTAAAGAATTTTGCACATTTGACTTTGGCTGGGTCTGTGAACATCCCAAAAACAAAGCAACACTAAACGCTAAAAATATACCTTTTTTCAAATTTTTTCCTTATCCTTAAAAATATCTTCTACAATTAAAACAAAAATGTAAAACATCTTTTCATCGTTATTTTTACAAATTTGCTTCATCGTCTCATTCTCGCTTTTTACTTTTATGTCATTTGACCTTAAAATTTCTACAATATCAGAGCCAAATTTCTTTGAAAGATCGCCCACTTTTACATCATTTAGAGCGTTTAAAAATCTAGTAGTGTTACAATCCATCTGCACCGGCTTATGATTTAAAATATTTTTAAACTCAAGGCTTAGCTTCTTTAACTTTTTCTTCTTAACGTAGCTGTGGATGATGGTTAAGACAACCAAACTAAAGCCAAAGAAAATGTGCAAATTCAGTGAATTTTCACTCATTTTCCCATTCAAGAAAAGAATGCCACTCATAAAAAGACCGATCACACAGATAAAAAGCAGCAACAAGATGATGTACTTAAAAATCACCTCAAGCATAATGTTGTCTTTTAGCCTATCAAACATCAAGCCCTACTATCTCATCTTCGCTGTAAACTAAAATTTCATTTTCTTTTAGTAGTTTTGCTGTGATGCCATCGCCTAAAATAAGCCTCTTACTAAAGCTTCCGTCATAAATTTGCCCACTTCCACAACTTGGACTTTTTGATTTTAAAATGGCCTTTTTGCAGCCATTTAATTTGGCTATCCTTAGGCAAATTTCTGCTCCATTTTTGAAATTTTCACTCACATCTTTGCCTGAAAATTTACAAACAACCACACCATTTTTCATCTCAGCCGGCTCCCTAGGCGTGCTAAGTCCACCGTAAACCTCTGGACAAACAAAAAGCAGATGATATCTCTTTGAAATTTCATCTAAAACATCTTTATTTAAAAGATTATTTTCGCCGTTAAATTTGCAGTTTATGCCAGCTAGGCAAGCGCTTATTAAGATTTTTTCTCTCAAAGCCCGGCTTCTTTTAAAAGTTCACCAGCATAAATTTCACGAAGTTTGCTTGAAATTTCTCCTACTTTTGCACCATTTATCGCCTTGCCATCAGCATAAACAACTGGTAAGAGTATGAGCGTCGCAGCCGAGATAAAGACTTCATCAGCACTATAAACTTCATCCATGCTAAATTTTCGCTCCTCTATCTTAAGGCCAATATCTTTAGCGATCTTTAAAAGCCTCATACGGCGAATTCCTGGCAAAATTTCATTTGAAAGTGGTTTGGTTATGAGTGTTTTATCCTTGATAATAAAAGCACTTGAGCTACAGCCCTCTGTCACAAAGCCATTTTCCACCATAAAGCCCTCATCTGCACCTTTTTTATGAGCTTCATTTTTAGCGTAGCACTGAGCCAGAAGTGAGATAGACTTGATGTCACGCCTTTTCCACCTGATATCCTCGACACTCACGACTTTTATGCCAGTTTTTGCAGCAGGATTGTTTAAAATTTCACTCTCGTAACAAAAAATAAAGACACTTGGTGTTAAATTTTCTATAAAATAGAAATTTCTAAACGCCACGCCTCTTGTTATTTGCATGTAAATTCCGCCCTCTTTTAAGGCGTTTTTGGAGATTATCTCATTTAAGATCGCTTCAAATTTTTCCTTTTCATAGGGCAAGCTTATATCTATCTCGTTTAAGCTTCTTTCAAATCTCGCCCAAAATCCATCTTTATCAACCATTTTTGAATTTATCACAGGTACAACCTCATAAATTCCATCACCAAATATAAATCCTCTATCAAAAGCACTAACTTTTGCCTCGTCTTTTTGCAAAAATTCTCCATTTAAAAAGACGGTTTGTAAAGCTTGATCTACCATTTTTAGCTCCTTAAATTTTGGGCAAATTGTATCTAATTTTGTTTGAATTTATAGATTCTTAGATATAATGAGCCAAAATTTCAAAGGTAAAAAGTCTATAAAAAATGCAAGAAACTTTAAAAGATAGAATCATAAAAAACGTTTTTTTTGTTTCAAAACAGCCAGTTTTATTCAGGGATCTACTTGAAGCAAATGCCCTTTTTAACGAAGGTATGCTAATAGATGGAGCAAAGTTAAATTTTAGATTTAATCACATCAAGCTCTACCAGATTTACACACTTATCTGTTTTGTCATTTTATTTCCATTGTTAATCATCACGCATCATTTTTTAGCAAAAACTGATGCACACATATCGATAATAGCGACTGCTGTCGTTACTTCGGCCGTTTTCATTGGCTTTGATATGTTTAAAGTTTGGGCAAGAAGAGAGATAAGTCACGATCTTATCAAGAAAGCTTGGAGCGTGCATTTTCCATATTTTAGCTATGAAAAATACTCAAGTAAGGTCGAAGAAATTTATAATACTGCTATAAAAAATGACATATCAAAAAAAGATTTAGAACAATATATATATGAAAAGCTAATCTCTCAAAAAGAAAGTAATTAGCAAGTTAAACTTGGCTTTGTTTTATTGAGCTAATTTTATTTTTATGCAGTTATATACAAAATGGCTATATTATTTGTCAATATAATTGAATCGCCAAAATTTAAAAAACTTTAAATGTTTCGTTATTTCCATTGACGCTCTTGCATATTGTTTAAAATTTGATTTTTATAACGTAAATTTTCGAGCTTTATATTAAGAGCTCTATTTTCCTCTAAAAGCATATCTCGCTTACCGCTAATATCCGCTATATCTCTACTTATATAATAAATTTGATTTGCTATGTAAATTTTTGGCAAAAATATAGCTAGAGCTATAAAAACAGCTAAATAGACCATCACTAATGTCTTAAAGCTTAAATTTACCTCACGTTTTTGCTCCTCGTCGTGAAGTGTTAGCAGCTCTTCTTTTTCTTGCATCTTTATCCTTTTATCTTAAAAACTCGAAGTTTTGCGCTCTTACTTCGCGAGTTTATCTTTAGCTCACTGCTACTTGCTGTTAGTGGCTTTTTGGTCAAAATTTCGCCTAGTTCGTGATTGTTTCCGCATTCACATCTATAAACACCAGGTAGGCAGATACAGCTATTCGCCCATCTTTTAAAGCGCTCTTTTACGATCCTATCTTCAAGCGAGTGAAATGTAATAATCGCCACAAGACAATCTTTAAACCCACATTTTTCTATACTATCAAGTAAATTTGTTAGCTCATCTAGCTCACCATTTACCTCTATCCTAATCGCTTGAAAGGCGAGTATCGCAGGACTAACTCCGCGCCCTTTTATCTGGGCTGTACCTATTAAATTTGCAAGCTCTTTTGCACTTGTTATCTTGCCAAAATTTCTAGCATTTATAATCTTGTTCGCAATCCCGGCAGCATTTTTTATCTCGCCATAATCTCTAAAAATTCTAACCAACTCGTCAAAAGAGTAACCATTTACAACGTCAAATGCGCTAAAATTTCGCTCTTTGTCCATGCGCATATCAAGCGTGCTTGAGCCAAGACTAAAGCCCCTATCATCTTTATCTATCTGAAGCGAGCTAACACCAATGTCAGCCAAAATTCCTCTAACATTTAAAATTTCTTCTTGACTTAGCTTGCTAGTCAATTCAGAGAAGTTACTTTTATAAATTTTAACCCTACTACCAAATGGCTCAAGTTTTTTTAGTGAAAAATTTATAGCTTCGTTATCTCTATCACAGGCAATTAAATTTAAATTTTCGTTTTGAGATAAAATGGCACTAGAATGTCCGGCATATCCAAGCGTGCAATCTATAAAATTTCCATTTAAATTTTTAAAAAAGGATAGAACTTCATCAAGTAAAACACTGATATGTGGACTTTGCAACACTGCCTCTTTATAGTAAATAGTGTGAAAAATTTATCGAAATTTTACTTAAAAAGCTATCATTACACAAAATTTTACATAAATTTTAAGATAGCTTAAATATAATCGCTTAAATGTAGGAGGAAAAATGGAGCTAGAACACTCAATAAATGAGATAAAAACGATATCACTTTCTATGTTTAGAAAGAATTTTTTTGGCGTCTTTCACGGCTCGATTTCGGCAAGAGTCGAAAAAAATCAATTTATAATCAATAAACAAAATGCCATTTTTGATAATTTAAAAGATGATGATTTGACACTTCTTTCATCAAAAAAAGACTATCGTTGGAATGAAGCTAGTCTTGATGCTGATATACACTTAAATATTTATAAAAATATAAATGAGGCAAGATTTGTTTGCTACGCGATGCCACCATACGCAACTGCCTACGCAATGAAACATGAAAAAATAGTACCGAAAGATTATTTTGGGTATATGAGATTTAATGAAATTTCAGTCTATGATCCAAAACAATATGATGACTGGTATGAGCGTGCAGAAACTGAAATTTATAGATACATGCTAGAAAAAAATACAAACATTATTATTATTAAAGGATATGGTATTTATGCATACAGCAGAAGCCCACAACTTCTTGCAAAAGAGATAGCTTTGCTAGAAAATAGCTGCAAATTGCTTCATTTAACTAGTGGTTATAGCGATTATAGTATTTAAAAATCTTGCTAACAATGCTAAAAAATTGTTAGCAAAATTCTTCACAAAGGTATTTTTAAAGCCCCTATTTTAAGCTTATTTAAGGCAATTTTATATAATATATCATACAAATTTCGTTAGTCTTTTAAAGGAAAATTTAATGTTGTCTTGGATGCAGAAACATAAAAAATACCTAGTTGTTACCATTTGGGTAAGTACAATAGCCTTTGTTGGAGCAGGCTTTGTAGGCTGGGGAGCATATGATTTAAACAGCAATCGAGCCACTTCGGTAGCAAAAGTAGGACACAGAAATATAAGCATTCAAGAACTGCAACAAAAATACGATAGCTTATATCAATACTACAATAACCTTTTTGATGGCAAATTAACGCAAGAAAAGGCTAATGAGTTAGGATTACAAAATGCTGCACTTCAGGCTACAATTCAAGAGAATTTACTATTAAATTTTGCAGACGATATAGGTCTTAGTGTTAGCAAAGATGACATTTTAAAATATATAATCGTTGATCCAACATTTCAAAAAGATGGTGCTTTTGATAAAAATTTATACTACGATATTTTAAGAAGGGCCAGAATAAATCCAACCGATTTTGAAGAAAATTTAAAACTAACAATACTACTTGATAAACTTAGAACTATTTTAAATTTACCAGCCAACAAAGAAGACATTGCAATGATGGAAGCAAGCTTTTTTATGCAAGACAAATTAGCAATACAGATAATAAATGCTAATCAAAGTGATATAAAAATAGATGAAAAAGAGCTAAAGGATCTTTGGGAAACAAATAAAAACAACTATATGACAAAGACCATATACGGTCTAGAAACATACTTTATAGAGTCAAATAAAAATGATGTAAATCAAACTACTTTGAGTGACTACTATAACGAAAATAAGGAGAGATATAAAGGCTCTGATGATAAAATCAAATCATTTGACGAAGTAAAGACTGAAGTTATTAAAGACTACAATATCGAGAAAAGTAAGACTGATGCTTTAAAAAAATATACCTCTATCAAAAAAGCCGAGCTTGCAACAAATGAATTTGTTAGTGTAAATGAAGATAATGCGACATTCTCGCTTGATGAAATAAAAGGGGCAAAAGTTGGTGAGGTTATAAAACCATTTACATATAAAGATGGATATTTGATAGTTAGGGTAAAAAGCATAACTCCTCCACAACCTATGAGTTTTGAACAAGCAAGAGCAATGGTACTTGAAATTTACAAAGATAAAAAGAAAAAAGAAAACTTAACAACTATGGCAAAAGAGTCTTTACAAAATTTCAAAGGAACTGATATAGGCTTTATTAGTAGAGATATAAATAGCTCTATCTCAGGACTAAATGAAAGTGAGACTAGAGCTTTTGTTTCTCAACTTTTTGAAACTAACAATAAAAAAGATTATGTTATATTAGAGGATAAGGCCGTTATATACGATATTTTGGAACAAAGGTTGCTTGTAGATAATATGGATAATAACTATAAGCAAATAACACAGCAAAACGTTACAATGCTTAAAAATAATGAGTTAATAAAAGATTTAACAAACAAACTGAAAAAATACTATGAAATTAAAGAATATATCAAAAGGTAATTTATCTTGAGTACAAAAATTTTAGGTATAGATATCGGCTCTTTCCAGATTTGTGCAGTAATAGCACAACATGATGAAAATGGTATTAAGATAATTGGAATTGGAACTGAAAAAACACAAGGAATAAGAAAAGGTGTTATAACCAATATTGAGCAAGCTGCAAAGTCAATAAAAAATGCATTAATAGAAGCACAAAGAGTTGCAGGAACACGCTATGAAAAAGTCATAGTTTCTATTTCTGGTGCGTATACAAAAAGCGTTGACAGTAGTGGTGTAGTAAATATACCAAATCATGAAATAGGTATAAAAGAGATCGAACGTGCTATGCAAATGGCCGATCATACAGCTGATATACCTCATGAGTATGAAAAGCTACATGTTCTTCCTTACAATTTTAAAGTAGATGGACAAGAACATATTGAAGATCCAATAGGCATGAATGGTAGCAGGCTAGAAGTTCAAACACATATTGTTACAGTACAAAAGTCATCTATTAGCAACCTAAGAAAAGCCGTAAATTTAGCAGGTGTTCAACTAGATAACATAGTCCTTTCAGGATATGCTTCTGCGATAGCAACATTAACAAAAGATGAGAAAGAGCTTGGTGCTGCACTTGTTGATATGGGTGGCGCTACTTGTAATCTTGTAGTACATTCTGGAAATTCTATAAGATACAATGAATTTTTACCTGTTGGCTCAGCAAATATTACAAATGATCTTTCTATGGCTCTGCATACACCTCTTCCAAAGGCAGAAGAGATAAAATTAGGCTATGGTACTTTAATAAATAAGTCAGTTGATCTAATAGAGCTTCCGATCCTTGGAGATGAAACAAAAAGTCATGAAGTTTCACTAGACATAATATCAAATGTTATATATGCCAGAGTAGAAGAAACCCTTATGGTACTTGCTAAGATGCTAGAAGATAGCGGCTATAAAGATAGCATTGGTGCTGGAATAATACTTACTGGCGGTATGACTAAGTTAGAAGGTATTAGAGATCTTGCATCTGCGATATTTGATAAAATGCCAGTTCGTATAGCAAAACCAAAAGAAATGGATGGATTATTTGAAATTTTAAGAGATCCAGCAAATTCCTGTGCTATAGGACTTTGTTTATATGGTGCTGGCAACTTTAGCCCATACGAGATTGATTCTGAGAAAAAAATGAGATACCAAGGGGAAATAGCCTCAAAACCGAAAGCAAATTTTAGAAATGTTTTTGTAGAAGAAGATAATGTACAAAATTTTGGACAAGAGGTACAGGATCCAAATGAAAAAGAGGATAGTTTTTCTGATAAAGATTTTGAATTAGAGGTAGCAAATAAATCAAAAAACAAAGAAGAGCTTGCCAATATTGCAGATATTAGTAAACAAGAAAAAAAGCCAAATGCTTTTGCAAAATTTTGGTATAGTATTACACAATTATTTTAAGGAGAATTTCAAAAATGAGTAGCTTCACAGTAGAAGAAAATAAAAGCATCTATGGTGCAAAGATAAAGGTCGTAGGTGTAGGTGGAGGTGGTGGCAATATGGTCAACCACATAATAAGAGTTAATCCAAATTTAAATATAGATCTTATTGTTGCTAATACAGATGCTAAGGCTCTTGAAAATTCTCTTGCACATACAAAAATTCAACTAGGCGAGAAAACAACAAAGGGTCTAGGTGCAGGTATGAGACCTGAAATAGGAAAAGCTGCTGCTGAAGAGAGCTACGATGAAGTAAAAAGTGCACTTGAGACATCAGATATAGTTTTCATTGGTACAGGACTTGGTGGTGGAACTGGTACAGGCGCAGCTCCAGTAGTTGCTCAAGCTGCAAAAGACATTGGTGCGCTAACAGTTGCAGTTGTTACTATGCCTTTTATGTTTGAAGGAAAAAAACGTAGAAAATTGGCTGATTGCGGCCTTGAAGAACTTAGAAAAGAAAGCGATTCTATTGTAGTCATTCCAAACGATAAACTCCTAACATTAATTGATAAAAATGCTGGCATAAAAGAAAGCTTTGAAATGGTTGATGAAGTACTTGCAAGAGCCGTCAATGGTATGAGTACGATCGTACTTGACTCAGGAAAAAGCGACATAAATCTAGACTTTGCAGATGTTAGAACGATTATGAGCCATAGAGGACTAGCTTTAATGGGTGTTGGCGAAGCAAGTGGCGAGGATGCAGCGCAAGAAGCTATAAAAAATGCTATACAATCACCACTTCTTGATAACATGACAATAAATGGTGCATTTGGTATTTTAGTTCATTTTAGAATAAGCCCTAGTTGCCCACTAGCTGATATCAATAATGCGATGAGTATTATTCATGAGGCAGCGGATGAAGATGCTGAAATTATATTTGGTACAACAACTGATGACAAAATAGAAGACAATAAAGTTGAAGTTACAATAATAGCAACAGGTTTTCAAAGCTCACAAAAAGAAGCTGAAAAAAAAGATGAAGTACAAACTTCTAATGCAAACGATATCATAAAAAAAGAGCGTATATTAAGACTTAAAAAAGTTAGTGGTGGATATGACGAAGACTATATGTCACAACTTGATGTGCCGTCATTTATGCGCCATCAAATGGACTAATAAAAAAACAAACTCCTTAAAATTTCTAGAGAGCTTTTGCTCTCTAGCTTATTAAAAATTTACAAACTTTCAAATCTAAAAACTTAAAATTTAAACTCCAAGTTGTGCTTTTACAAAATCGCTTGCCATTTGTATATTCCACTCAGGCTCCCAGACAAGATCGATCTCACACTCTTTGACACCTTCTATATCAAGTACAGCAGTTTCTACCCAGCCAAGTATCATTTCGTGCAGTGGGCAAGATTTGGTTGAAAGCGTCATAGTAACCTTTGCTTTGCCATTTTCATCGCAGCTCGCATCATATATAAGTCCGAGCGAAACGATATCAAAGCCAACTTCTGGATCAACGATATTTGACAGCGCGTTATAAATTTTTTCTTTCATTTTTTATCCTTTAAAACCAGTAAATCTAAAAATATTTATTATATTTATCGATAGCAAAACTATACTAAGAGCTATAAACATCATACTAGCTTGCACTAAAATTTCTAGTTCAAAGCAAGTTGAGAGAAGATAGCAAAGAAGCGAGATAGTATTAAAAGCTATACCAAAATAAGCTATCTTTTTTAGTATCATGGCATCAAGAAGTGGCACTTTTACCTTTCCGACAAAAGGTGCTACGTAGTGATACCATATTAGAAATGGTGCGATCTTGTAAAGATGAGCTACGATAAAAGCAAACAAAAAGCCATATATTAAAAAATACGCAGCTAAATTTAATTTGTCTAAAGCTATAAAAACAGCAGCACCAAGCAAAGCCACCAATGAAAGTACGATATTTACATTCCAGTAATCATACGCCTTTCTAACGCGCTTTTTTAAAATATAAAGTGCTTGAGCTATAAAAAGTAAAGCCGCTAAACATATTGACAAAATAGATAAATTTTCATTAAAAGCTAGTAAGATACCACCCAAAATATAGCATGCTAGTGAGGCTTTACTAAGTGTAAATTTTAGATCATGAGCTAGTGCAAACATAGGTAAGAGTACACTAGCAGCTCCAAGTATCACAAGAAACACGAATCCCAGTACAAAATAAACGTGAAATTTTAGTGTCATCTCAAAATCAAGCATCAGCGTGCCACTAAGTATCATAAGTAAGCAAAAACCAAGCGTTATTCCAATTATCAAAAAGATAGCTGAAACAAAAAGTGCAAAGGCCGCAAAGCTCTTTTTTTCATTATCCATAAAGCTTAATGCGTAAGTCGTAGCAAAAAAAGCGAGTGAGCAAAAAAGCAAAACTCCACTAATTTGTAAAATTTTAGCCTCAGTAAATAACATCCCGTAGCACATGCCCAGCAATGATAGACAAAAAATAGCCAAATTTGAAATAGCACCTTTTGCTGTAAAAAATGGCTTTTCTAAGATGACTGAAGTTAGCTGATAGAGTGCTCCGATAATAATACTCATAACAAAGCCAACAAAAAATATATGCAAAAAACCAGCTGTATTTAGTGAGCTAATCGCATCAAAATCTGCATAAAAGAATGCCGGCACACTTAATGCTAAAAAGAAAATTCCAGCAATAAAATATCCACCAACTAGCTTAAATGGTGGTGCGTAAGTATTTAAAAGCATCTTAGTGGCAAAGACTCGTATCTACGTCTTCTATGTTTGCACCGTCTTTTAGGCTAAAAATCATCTTTACAGCCCCACCATCTATATCTTCACGCTCTATATCAAAGCTCTTATCTATCTTTGGTATAAGACCAGCTGGAAATTTATGATTTAGCATCATAATTTTTGTGTTTTTATCAGCAAATTTAATAGCGATTAATGCATTGACCATTGGCTCTGGCGGCACGCAAGGACGTGAGTCAAAGCCAACAAAATTTACACCATTTTCATTAAATTTATAAAATGGCACGGTTGCACCATCGACATTAAACTGCTCCGCATTTTTGAAAAAATCACTCATTTTTTCTCCTTTTGATTTTGGAGAATTATACTCTGATTAAACTTTTTAAACTATTGATTTGCTTCAACAAAAGCTACTTTACATAAGGTATAAATTCCTCATACCCTAGTCTTGCCATATCTTCAAGCGGTATAAATTTAAGGCTCGCACCGTTTATGCAATATCTTAGTCCGCCCTTGTCACTTGGCCCATCGTCAAATACATGCCCAAGGTGCGCGTCACTATTTTGAGACTTAACTTCGACCCTTTTCATCATAAACGAGTTGTCCTCCTTATATGAAAGAGCTGTTGTCGTTATAGGCTTTGTAAAGCTTGGCCAGCCACATCCTGCATCAAATTTATCTGCACTTGAGAAAAGTGGCTTTCCACTCGTTATATCTACATAAATGCCTTTTTGATCAAATTTATCATACTCACTGCTAAATGGCCTCTCAGTCGCTGCTTCTTGCGTCACGGCATACTGCTCGCTACTTAAATTTTTCTTTAGCTCATCTTTACTAAGCGGCTTAAATTTCGCCTCATCGTAAAGCGGTTTATCAGCTAAACCTAGATCGATATGACAATATCCAAAAGGATTTTTATCAAGATAGTCTTGATGATACTCTTCGCCTAAGACGAAATTTTTAAGTGGCGCCACCTCAACCACGATCTTATCTTTAAATTTCTTTTGCTCTATTTTCATAAAGCTCTCTATCGTTGGCAGATCACTTTCACTAACATAGTAAATTCCGCTTCTATACTGCCTACCGACGTCATTGCCTTGTTTATTTAGAGAGGTCGGGTCGATCACTCTAAAAAAGTGAGCTAAAATTTCAGCCAAAGCGACTCTGTTTTCGTCGTATTTTACATAAAGCGTCTCAGCATGATCGCTCTCATGAAGCTCGCGGTAGCTAGTATTTTCGCTCTTGCCATTTGCGTAGCCTACCTTTGTATCCACTACACCAAATATCTTTTTAAAATATCCCTGCATACCCCAAAAGCAACCGCCTGCTAGATAAATTTCTTTCAAATTTTGCCCTGCCATCGTCTGCTCCTTTATAAGCTCATCCTTTGCCATCAAATTTAGACCAAAAAACACTGCCGTCATTAAGATAAATTTTAAGATCTTTTTCATTCTATCTCCTTTCGTTTTGAAAGATTATACGAAAATTAAAGTTATAAAGTGTGAAGAAAGGGGCAAGCGCCCCTAAATTTTAGTGTAAAAAGTGTCTAACGCCAGTAAAGTATAGTGACATTCCATGCTCATCGGCAGCCTCTATCACCTCATCATCTCTGATGCTGCCACCTGGCTCGATGACACATTTTACGCCGACCTTACTAGCGATGTCAATGCTATCTCTAAATGGGAAGAACGCCTCACTTGCAAGCACGCAACCGCTTAGATCAATTTTTAGTTCTTTTGCCTTTGCTACGGCTGCACGAGCAGCATCAACGCGGCTTGTCATACCCATGCCAATAGCTACCATTGCGCCATCTTTTACATAAACTACGCAGTTGCTCTTCGTTAGCGCAGCTACTTTCCACGCGATCTGAGCATCTTTTAGCTCACTACCAGTTGCAAATTTCTTGCTCATTTGCTTCATATTTTCAAGCTCTTCGTCTTTTACATAGTCTCTTTCTTGAAATACAAATCCACCATCAACGTGTTTAAAGTCAAATTTATCATTTGAGCGAACTAAAAATTTATTGTCTTGAGTGAAAATTTTGATACGTTTTTTACTCTCAAATACTTTAAGCGCGGCATCATCTACGTTTGCAGCGATGATTACTTCAACGTAAATTTCATTTATCTTTTTAGCTAGCTTTTCATCAAGTGTGCCGTTTATTGCTACCACGCCGCCATATGCTGAGATCGGATCGCATTTAAGCGCAGCCTCGTAGCTCTCAAGCAATGTATCTTTTACCGCAAAGCCGCAAGGATTAGCGTGCTTGATGATAGCCACAGCTGGCGCGTCATCAAAGCTAGTTGCAAGCATCAATGCGCCATTTATATCGGTCATATTATTAAAACTAGCCTCGCCTTTTAAGGCTCTAAAGTTGTTTGTGAAGAAATAATCAAACTCATAAAGTGCGCCTTTTTGGTGTGGATTTTCTCCGTATCTTGTGTCAAAAACCTTGCTTCCCACGATAAATCTAGCATCGCCAAAACCGCCATTAAATCTATCATTCATATAGTTTGCGATCATGCTATCATATGCCGCTGTATGCTCGAATGCCTTTATCATCAGTGATCTTCTAAACTCAAAATCATCACTTTTTTCTCTTAGGCGCTTTAAAATTTCATCATAATCAAGCACGCTTGTAACGATAAGCACGTCTTTAAAATTTTTAGCAGCACTTCTTACCATGGCTGGGCCACCAATGTCGATATTTTCGATGATCTCAGCAAAGTCATCAGTCCTGATGGTAGTCTCTTTAAATGGATATAAATTTACGCAAACTAGGTCGATGCCCTCGATGCCATACTTCTTTGCCTGAGCCACATGCGTAGCGTCGTCGCGTTTGTGCAAAATGCCACCATGTATCTTTGGATGAAGCGTCTTTACCCTGCCCTCAAACATCTCAGGCGACGCCGTAAATTCGCTAACTTCAGTTGCTTTGACACCATTTTCTTTTAAAAGTTTAAATGTACCGCCAGTTGAAAGTATCTGCCAGCCAAGCTCTTCTAGCCCCTTTGCAAACTCTACAATGCCCTCTTTATCGCTAACGCTAAGCAATGCTCTCATTTTTTCTCCTTTATTAAATTTTTATCTTTTTGTTAAACACATACCTTTTACAAGCAAAAGCTGCCCCATTTTTATATCCTTTGCGATATTCTTTATCGATAAGGCTTCTAGCGTAATCATAACATTTGCAGCTGCATCTATATAATAGTCTTTTCTCTCTACAAAGTTTTCACGCTTTTGACCAACAATATCAACGCTAAAGGCATAGCTTGAAATTTGATTGCCATCAAAATATCTCGCATCTAATACGCTTAAATTTACAGGTTCCTCTTTTTCAAGCGCCTCGCATATCGGCTTTTCCGAGCTAAATTTCATCACCTTTATGCCACGATCATACGAAAAGATATACTCACTAATTTCATTTAATTTTTTTGCTTTAACTGACATAATGTCGCTCTTGTTGCCATCTTTATCGACAAATATTATACTCACATTGCTATCTTTAACATCGTAGTTGCTGATGACCAACCTTTGATCTCGATAAAGCTCGCTTTGCGTAAGCTTAAATTTTATCTCTTTTCCATCGATATTTACCACTTTAAAATCATTACAAAAGCCAGCCACCGCTAGCAGCAAAATAATAAATTTCTTCATCTAAACTCCAAATTTCTCTTTTAATCGCCCATAAGCCTCATTTATCTCCTGAAGCTTTTTAGTTGAACGCTCTATCACCTCTTTGCTCTCGCCTCTGCCCATCAAAATGTCAGGATGATACTGCCTCACAAGCTCTTTGTAGCGAGCCTTTACCTCATCAAGGCTTGCATTTTTACTAAGCCCTAAAACCTCAAACGCATCTTTTTCTTGGATAGCTTCATCGGGATTTGCCTCAAATCTTGAGCCATAAAAGCTATCAAATTTAAAGATGATCTCATCAAGCGTTTCTTTATCAATGCCAAATCCATAAGCGATATTTCTTATAACATCTTGCTCACTTTTGTTAAATTCTCCATCGATGTAGGCTAAATTTAGAAAAAATGTGAGCCTAGCGACGCATATATCGTAGTTTAGATTAAAAGCACTCTTGTAGTTTCTAGCGGTTTCGTAGGCGTTATCTACATTTTCTTTTTGCTTGTTAAAGACCTTTTTTAGCTCATCTCTTAGCTCTTTACCGCCTTTTGTAATAGCAATCAAATCATCAAGCGTTTGGCTAACAAGCCTTGCTTCAAGCTCACTGACTCTGCCATCACTTTTAGCTACTTTTGCAAGCAATGCTACAAGAAATTTAGTCTCACCAAAGGCTAAATTTTCTCTTTTTCCTTGTGAGGCATTGCCGCTTTTATAGACAGAAAAAAGCAAATAAAAAGCGACAAAAAGAACAATGTAAAAGATAAAATTCATAAATTACCACAAGTGATAGATAGTATTTTTTATTTTGCCATTTACTAGCTCGTTTTTACGCCAAGAGCTCTCGTCGTTCATTACATTCCAGCGACGCTCTTCAGGGCGGTAGAACCAGTCTTTATCTATCTGATAGTAAATTTGCTTACCATTTGTTTCGATGATATTTGCGATATTATTATCATGGTAGCTATTTTCATCGTAGTCAGTAAAAGCCCGCTGTCCCATCTCAGAGTAAAGTAGCGTTAGCTCCTGAAGCATTTCATTTAGATCATCATCCATCTTTTTTACATGAAGGCCGATCTCGTGCGCCTCTCTAAAGAGGATCGGATATTCGTGAGCTGGATAGTTGCCATTTAGCCTTTCAGAAATTTCTGCGATCTTTTTATCGTCCTCTATGTGATACCTAAGAAGCTCGGTACAAATCTTAAGCGATAGCGAGCTAGCACGGTCAACTGCACCAAAGACTAGCGGATGAATATACTCATAAAGTGAGTTATAAGGGTTTGTGTCGTTTGGCCTATCTTTATCTTGTTCTTTCCAAAGCTTTACCACACGACTAAGTTCGTCCATAGAAACACTTACAAGCTCATTACCTTTGTTTGTCGGACTAAGCTCGTGTTTGAGCGAGGTATCGACAGGCGTTAGATAGGCAAGTGGCCCCATGACGATCTCATTTGCACCAAGTGCCATCATTGTAGCAGCTGAGGCACAGTTTGCAGGTATTAAGGCTATTAAATTTTTGCAGTAATTTCTAAGCGTAGTAATGATCCTAAGAGCGGCAATACCACTTCCGCCGTCACTTTTTATAAAAAGATAAGCAGTATCTATCTTTTTACCCTTTAAAATTTCATACATAGCACTTGCATCGTTGCCGCAAACACTACCGGCATTTGAATTATAATAGGTTATCAAAGTAGCGTTTAGTCTTTTTTCGATTGATTTTATTAAATTTTGTGTCTTGCTAAAAAGTACTGGCGGCTTTGCTACGCCTCGCTTTTCAACTTGTTCTGCTTCCTTTTGTTCATTTTCAGCCTCAGCGACCTTGCTCTTTTTCAAAGCCATTTTTTAATCCTCTTTTCTAACGATTTTTGCAAATTCACTAAGATAAATTTCTCTTATCTCATCCACGCTCTCATCGATATCATTTAGCTTAAATCTCTTGCCTCCGCTAACGCCGATTTTTTTAAATTTCACACCAAATTTAGTCGCAAGCGCTTCAAATTTAGCCTCATCTTTTACACCCACTACCGCTCTTGAAAAGCTTTCATCAAAGATAAAATTTGGCTCTTTAAATTTAACTTCACATTTTACGCCGATGTTTGAGATGCTAGCCATTTTTGCCAGCATGATAGCAAGACCACCTACGCCTACGCTATTTGCAAACTCTAAAATTTGCTCTTTATTTGCCTCTATCACTAGCTCCCAAAGAGCTCTCTCAGCTTTATAATCAACCTCTTTTAGCTTTCCGCCAACCACGTTAAATAGCGCCTTTGCGTAAAGCGAAGCTGCAAATTCTCCGCTTGTCTCGCCAAGCAAGTAAATCGCCCTACCCTCGCTTAAAAATGTGCTTTTTAGGTTTAAATTTGCGTCCTCATTTACACCAACCGTGACGATGGCTGGCGTTGGATAGACGCTAACGCCGTCAGTGTCGTTATAAAGGCTCACGTTACCGCTAACAACTGGCGTATTTAGCTCACGGCAAGCCTCTTTTATGCCTTCACATCCCTCTTTAAACTGCCACATCACCTCTGGATTTTGCGGATTGCCGTAGTTTAGGCAGTCGGTGATCGCAAGTGGCACAGCGCCGCTCATCGCGACCTTTCTGCCAGCTGCAGCGACAGCTCTTGCAGCGCCGATTTTTGGATCAACGAAATTTGCTCTAGGATCGCACTGAGCAGCCATAGAGACGGCCTTTTTAGTGCCTTTTACTCTGATACTTGCAGCGCCCAAGCAACCAGGCTGTTTTATCGTATTTGTCTGAATATTTGCGTCGTATTGGTCGTAGATGAAGCTTTTATTTAGCACCTCTGGCTCTTTTAAAAGCTTGAAAAATGCGCTTTTATTATCAACATTATTTGGAATTTTTAAATTTGCTATCTCATCAAGGTATTTTGGACGTGCAACTGGGCGGTCAAGCACAGGAGCTGCCTCGCTAAGTGGGCCGATAGGGATTTCGCCTGCAAGCTCACCATGCCAGTAAAGCTGCATCACGCCGCTACTTGTGACCTCGCCGATGATCTCAGCGTCAAGGTCCCACTTTCTAAAAATTTCAAGTACCTTTTGCTCGTAACCTTTTTTGGCGCATATTAGCATACGCTCTTGAGACTCGCTTAGCATTAGCTCATAAGGCGTCATACCAACTTCGCGCATCGGTACGCGGTCTAGATACATCTTCATACCGCTGCCACTTCTGCCAGCCATCTCAAAGCTAGAGCTTGTAAGTCCTGCTGCGCCCATATCTTGGATGCCGATGATGTAGTCTTTTTTAAAGAGCTCCAAGCACGCCTCCATGAGCAGTTTCTCGGCAAATGGATCGCCCACTTGCACCGTTGGGCGAAGTGATTTATTTTCGTCGTTAAAGCTATCGCTCGCCATCACAGCGCCGCCAAGTCCGTCCCTGCCAGTCTTTGAGCCCACGTAAATAACTGGATTGCCCACACCTTCAGCCTTGCCGTAGAAAATTTCATCACTTTTGCAAAGTCCAAGCGCGAAAGCGTTGATTAGGATATTGCCATTAAAGCTAGGATCAAAGGTAGTCTCGCCGCCGATCGTTGGGATACCCATGCAGTTGCCGTAGTGTCCGATACCTGCGACACTTCCTTTTAGCAGATATCTATGCTTTTTGGCTAGCTCGCCCTCGCCTCTTATCTCGCCAAAACGAAGTGAATTCATGTTCGCAACGACTCTTGCGCCCATAGTAAAGACATCTCTTAAAATTCCACCAACGCCAGTTGCAGCGCCCTGAAACGGCTCGATAAAGCTTGGGTGGTTGTGACTCTCCATCTTAAACACAGCTGCGATCCCGTCTCCAACGTCGATGACACCAGCATTTTCGCCAGGTCCTTGGATGACCCAAGGTGCTTTTGTCGGAAAGCCGTTTAGGTATTTTTTACTTGATTTGTAACTGCAGTGCTCGCTCCACATCGCTGAAAATATACCAAGCTCTAGTAAATTTGGCTCACGGCCTAAAATTTTTAAGATCTCTTCATACTCTTCGTCGCTAATTTTATGTGCTTGTATGGTAGCTTTATCCATTGATGTAACCTTTTAAGAATTTTAAGCTATTTTACAATCTTGCTTATAAAAAGTTACTAAAAAGCCTTTTGAAATTTAGCAGAATAAAGCATTATTGAGAGAATTTTGCCTACTTTGATAAGGCCTTTTTATATTAGCATTTTAAAATTTATGCCAGTGTTTTATTTTTGCTAGCATGGTAATAAAAAGTGGCAAAATTTTCAAACCTAGCTCGTAGCTATTTTGTTGCCACTTTTATTCATATTTGCAGTTTTGTTTCTATATTTAAATTTCTATTTCGTATTTTTAAAAACTTTTTCAAGATGCGCTTCATACTCTTTTAGATATCTTGGCACATCTGGCATCTTTATCACGTCGTAGCAGACAAAATATAGAAGTGGCTTCATGCCCAAAAACTCATTTGCCTTTCTAAAATGATAATAAACTCCATCGATCCCACGTGCATCAAAAAACTCATTTGGATCGCTAAATGCCTCAGCTGGGGCATTCCAAGTAAGGCTTAGCATAAATTTCTTCTCATTTAGCAAGCCGCCCTTGCCATAGTTTTTAGTTGGATCGACCCTGTGCCTGCCATCACTCGTATAAAGCCTACTATGGCCTGTGGTAAAGACCTCGTCGATGTATTTTTTCACTATCCAAGGCTCGCCCATCCACCAAGCTGGCATCTGCCAAACTACTGCGTCCATCCAGAGAAATTTCTCAACTTCAGCCTCGATATCATAGCCATGATCTATCACGGTTTGCTTTACCTCGTGACCCATTTTTGCTAGTTTTTTGCACGCAAGATCGTGAAGTGTTTGATTTAGCCTGCCATCTGAATGACCAAATTTTTTACCACCATTTAAAAGTAAAATTTTCATCTTATCTCCTTTAAAAAGCGCAAATTTTAGCCAAGAAAAGTATCATTTCCCTAAACAAAAATGGCTAAACATCTCGTCTAAAATTTCACTTCTCTCAAATGGCTTTGTGATGCTTGCAAGTGCCTTTATTGCAGTATTTAGCTCGTAGGCAAAAATTTCTAGCTCTTCTTCACTTAGCCTTAAAAATGCTCTTTTTAAAGCCTCGCTCGCCTCTTTGCAGCTTAAAATTTGGCGATTTGAGCTTAGCATGATCTCATCAGTGTCTTGCGTCTTGAGGTAACCCTCAAGCTCTTTTAAAACTACACTCGTATCGGTTTTTGCTGAAATTTTGATAGCACCGTCCAAATTTATGTCAAATTTAAATGCCAGATCGCTTTTGTTTAGGATAAAAAAGGCTTTTTTGTTTGAGTTAGAAACGAGCTTGATTATCTCTTTGTCTTGCTCATCGCTTGGATTTGAGCCGTCAAAGACAGCCAGGATAATGTCAGCCTCGTTTATAGCCGAGATTGAGTAGTTTATGCCGATTTGCTCGATCTTTCCAGCATCTTTTCTGATACCAGCGGTATCTATTATGCGAACTAGATGTGAGCCGATCTTGAAATTTTCTTCTATTCTATCTCTGGTCGTGCCCGCCTCGTCACTAACGATCGCCCTCTCGTATGCCAAAAATGAGTTCAAAATGGAGCTTTTGCCAACATTTGGCTTACCAACGATGGCGATCTTAAAGCCATCAATCAGCCCTCTTCTTTGCTCGCTAAGAGTTGCTATGCGCTCTAGCTTCTCGCTATTTTTTAAAAGCATCTGCTTGGTTTGTTCTAGTAAATTTGCAGGCAGATCATCATCAGCATAGTCAATCATTGTCTCAACAAAGGCAAGAGTTTTGACCACTTCGCTTCTGATCTCGCTTACAAATTTACTAAGATCGCCTTGCATCTGGCGAGTCAAAATTTTAGCAGCGATCTCGCTTTTTGAAGTGATGAGCCCTTGCATAGCCTCGGCCTTAGCTAGATCCATCTTGCCATTTAAAAATGCTCGCTTGCTAAACTCACCCGGCATAGCAAGCCTTGCGCCAGCCTTTATTAGCTCGTTTAAAATTCTCTCACTAACCATCACGCCACCATGAGTTTGAAATTCGACGATATCCTCGCCCGTAAAGCTTGCTGGGCCTTTAAAATATATAACGATAGCTTCGTCTAAAATTTCATCATCAAGGGAGTAAATTTTAGCTAGTTTTGCGTATCTTGGCTCTAAATTTGAAAGTTTAAGCAGTTTTAAAGAGGTGGTCAGGGCGTCCATGCCGCTAAGCCTTACGATAGAAACTGAGCCGATGCCATAAGCTGTGGCAAGGGCTGCGATAGTTTCACTCATTTTTTAAAAAAGTCATTTACGACGACAAATTTGCCGTCATTGCCACTTTTTATGCCGACATATTTATCTGGGAATTTCTCGCGAAGCTTCTCAAGCGCGATCTTGACCAAAACCCCGTCAAGTGGCTTAGTTTGGGCTCTACCGCTATTTTGCACACGCTCGATCACGCCATTTAGATATTGATCCATCATCGCTTCTTGATTTTGCAAAAATTGCGCGATTTCAAGGCGGATAGCAAGGTTGTATTTTGAGTTTAGCCAGTTATAAAGCATGTAAGATATCGCTTTATACCTATAACCTTCTTTACCTATAAGTAGAGCCGCATCAGCTCCATCAAGCTCTATAAGCACCGTTTCATCGTCAAATTTGCTAACTTCAATTTTACTAATATCAAAACAACTTGCCTTAAAAAGACGGTTCACGCCATCTTTGATCTCAGGTAAAATTTTATCGAAGTTGATTATTGCTTTTTCTTTTTTTTCTTTTTGTAAAGCTTGAGCCACACTATCTTCATCAGTTTGATTAAAATTTTCAATAATAGAATTATCTAAAATATTTTTAGGAACATTTTTAGCAACTTGTGACTCCTTTATTTCTTTTGGCTCATCAAGTCTCTTTATCACATATCCTGGCTCAGCCTCTTCTTCACTCTTTTGAGCAAATGCATCTTTAGCTAGAGCTTCATTTTTTTCACTCAAATTTGACTTTTCATTTTTATGTTCTTTTTGCTCAAATTTAGTTTCGCTTTTTTCATCTCTATGTTTTTTAGAGCCTCGCTTTTTATCACTATGATCGTGCTTTTTAGCTTGCTTTTTATCTTCTTTTATAGCCTCGTTCTCATCATTTTTTTTAACAAAATTTTTATCATTTTTTGGTTTATGTTGTGGTTTTGGCTGATTTTCTAAATTTGCTTCAATAATTGCACTTCTTTTAAAAAATCCAAAAAAGCCACTGCTTGGATGCTGTAAAACTTTTATATCAAGCTGAGTTACTGAGCAGTTAAGCTGCTCAGCTGCTTTTTGAAATGCCTCTTGAAGGGTATTTGCTTCTATTTTCATTAAGCCTTTACCTCCGTAGCTTTTTTATGTTTTTCAAAAAGTTTGTTTACAAATACCTGCTGAACAACTGAGCAAACGTTATTTACAAACCAGTAAAGTGTAAGACCGGCTGGGAATGTCACGAAGAAAAATGTAAATATAAGAGGTAAAAATTTCATCACCTTTTCTTGCATAGGATCAGTAAATGTCGTTGGTGTAAGTTTTTGCTGTAAAAACATAGTTAGACCCATCAAAATAGGTAATACAAAATATGGATCCATTACCGAAAGATCATGTATCCAAAGTATCCAAGGTGCGCCTTTTAGCTCGATCGCATTTAGTAAGACGCGGTAGATCGCAAAAAATACTGGAATTTGAAGCAAGATCGGCAAGCAGCCACCCATTGGATTTGCACCATGTTTTTTATAAAGCTCCATCATATGAACTTGCATTTTTTGCTTGTCGTCTTTATATTTTGCCTGAAGCTCTTTTACCTTTGGAGCAAGCTCTTTAAGCTTATTCATAGATAGCATACCCTTGTATGTAAGTGGGAATAAAACTATCCTTATAACAAGTGTTAGCACAACTATAGCCCAGCCCCAGTTGCCAATGTAGTTATGCAAGAAATTTAAAAATGCAAACATCGGTTTTGCTATAAATGTAAACCAACCATACTCAATAACGTCGTTTAGTCTCTCGTCCATTGAGCTTAAAATTTTATGCTCTTTTGGTCCGATATATGCACCTAATTTTAAATTATCATTTGCCTTGACAAAAAGAATAGGATTGTTGTTAGAATCTTTGTCTACGGCTACTTCAAATGGCTTTTCAAATGAGTAAAATAGCGTTGTGTAATATCTATCAGATGCGGCCGCTATTGTGGTATTTGTATAGTTTTTAACCTCTTTTGCATCACCATCTTCTATGATGTTTAGGCTATCATCCGTGTTTCTAAGCATAACGCCATGAACTGTATAGCTATCTATCGCGATATTTGGTCTAAAGCCAGGAGTGATGAAATAATCAACATTTTTACTTAAATTTACTTCAACTTCATATCTACCATTTGGGTAAAATTTGATATTTTTTGTAATCGTAACGCCATCTAAATTTTGAATAAGTTTTATGGTTCTAGGCTCCCTGCTGGCATCTATCTCGCTAGCGTCACTGCTATATGCAACCTTAAAAGCATCAGCATTTAGCGTGCTATCATTAAATCTAAGCTCAAGTGGCAATGGATTTTGCGAAACAAGCTCAATTTTAGAGCCATCTTCTGTTTTATATTTCTCTTCAGTTAGATAGAATTTTGAAATTCTTCCTAGCTTATCTATTTTTGCTTCGTAGCTTTGACCTTTGATAGTAGCGATTATCTCATTTGAAGCCAAATTTTCATTTGATTTTGGTGTATTTTGATTTGTATTTGGAGCTTTATTTTGATCTATTGTTTGAGACATTGTAGTTTGGTTTTGCTCAGGTATCACCCTCTTTGGCATAAAAAAATCATACACTATAAAAAAAACAATAGATAAAAGTGCTGCAAGAAGCAACCTTTTTTGCATAGATATCTGTTCCATTTTAATTTTTTTCCTTTAATTTATCTAATACTTTTACGACATAAAATTTACTATTCTGACAAGGGACAAACCAAAAATTTACATTTCTGGTATCACTTTTTTGAGATATAAAACATAGGTTAAATTTTTTGTAGATGATTGGGTAGTTGATACCGCCTTTGAAAAGTTGATTGCATCTTAAAATTCGCATAAATGTTGCAAAAAAAGCAGAAAAAAAACTATTTGTTTGAAATTCCCAAATCGCGTATTGTGAGCAAGTCGGATAATAGCGACAGCTTTTTGGTAGAAGTATGGAAATATATTTTTGATAAAAAGCGATAGCTTTAATCGCAATTTTTTTCATTTTAAACATCCCATTTTTTTTGTAGACCAACTTAAATTTTTACAAATTTTTTCAAATAAAATCTCTGTAATTCCATTTTTTGCAATAATAATATATGTGCCATCTTTTAATTCACTAGAAATGTTAAAAAAAGCGGCTCTCAAAAGTCTTTTAGCTCTATTTCTAACTACCGCTTTTCCTACTTTTTTACTAGCAACTACTGCTATTTTTTTTTCATTTGTTGGTTTATAAAAAACAATGCAAGCATCACAGTGCCACTTGCTAGCCTCTTTATAAACTTGAGAGAATTCTTTTGAGCCGCTTAACGACTCAAAACCAGCTAAGCAGCCAATCTTTTTCTACCTTTGGCACGTCTAGCGTTTATTACTTTTCGGCCATTTTTAGTTTTCATTCTTAAGCGAAAGCCGTGAGTGCGTTTTTTAGGGGTTTTATGAGGTTGATAAGTCCTTTTCATTTCTATCCTTAAAGTTAATATAAAAAGTGGGATTTTATCAAAGCAATACTTAAATTCCTTTGAATAACTTAGCTTAAAAAGCCACAACTCAAACTTTAAGCAAATCAAGTTATAATCCAAAAATGAATTTTAATAAAGACAATAGGCTTTTAAAAAAATTATTTTTCTTAAAACTAATTGGCTATAAGTTTATTGATAAGAATTTTCTTAGTCTAAGCAATTATCATGATTACAACAATATTGATGAGCTAAACCGTGAGATAAAAAAATGTTCTCTTTGTTCTTTACGAAACAGCTCAAAAGGCGTAACAGCCGGTATCGGCAATGAAAATAGCAAAATCATGTTTATATTATTTTCTAAAAAAAATGATTCTTATGAAAATAACAGTAAAAAATTTTTAGAAAATGCCATAAAAAATAGTTTGAATTTAGATATAAAAGAAATTTATATAAGTTCTCTACTTCGGTGTGAAATTTCACAAAATGATGATAAAAGTCCGATTTTAAGCCGCTCTATCGAGCTTTGTCGTCCTTATTTGCTTGAAGAGATTAGGCTGATAAAGCCAAAGATAATCGTGACTTTAGGAGAGAAAGCTTTTATGCATTTATATCCAAATTTATTATTAAAAGGCGGATTTGCAAGCATAAGAGGTAGTATTTTAAAAAATGAAAATAGCCTTATTTTGCCAACGTTTTCGCCAGAGTGGATCAGCAAAAATCCTAGTTTTGAAAATATTTTTATAGATGATTTAAGAAAGATCAAAGGAGTGATATGAGAAAAATTTTACTTTTTTTAGCCATTTTTTCGACTATTTTTGCATCACAAGATGAGATAAATTTTGAGAGTAATATTACAAAAAACCAAAGTCTATCAAGCATACCTCCAGCAAAGATTACTTATATAAATTTAGAACCAGAATTTTGTGATAATGCCTGCTTAAATGAGCTTATCAAGGCTGATTTACTAGCTAGCTTTATGGCGAGATTTGAACCAGCAAAAATAGACGATAACGCTCTTTTGGAGCTTTATATCTCTCTTGGCGGTGAAGCTATTTTAAAAGTTAATAAAAACGGCAAAATCGCTGTAATCATCCCACAAAAGATTATAAAATCTTATGCAAATGTTGTATCAAATGCAGTCTTAAGCTATGTCTTAAAGCAAGACGCAGATATTGAAATCAAATTTATAAATAGCAACGATGAAAGCCCACAAAGTCTTACAAATGCTATGCAAACGGCTAGAGTCCAAGGCTTTAATTATTTTATCGCAGCCCTTACATCAAATGGTGCAAACATTATAAATTCGCTAGTCCTATCAAATGAGCTTATCTACATTCCAAGCGTTCATAGCTCTTTTATCATAAATCCAAAACCAAATTTGATCTTTGGTGGCATTGATTATAAAGACCAAATTTCAGCTTTGCTAGCTTACTCGAACGAAAAAATAGTTGCATTTGACGATGGTAGCTCATTAGGACAAAAGCTAAATGAATATGTCCGCATGCAAAGTAGCGATTATCATGAAGCCTCTATCGTAGGCAAAGATATAAATTTAAACGATACTTTAAGCAAAAAATCCAAATTTGATAATGCAAGTATATTTTTAAACATCCCAATCGTCAAAGCTTCTCTTGTAGCAACGCAGATGAGGGGCTTTGAGATAAAGCCATACGCACTTTTAAGCACACAGATAAATTTTTTACCAAATATCTTTAATGCCATCGCACAAAGAGATAGACAAAATCTTTTCATTGCAAACTCACTAAATCCTGTTAACGACTTATTTTTGGGGCTTGGTGATCTTTTTGATGTAGATTTTAGATATTCACAAATCGGCTATTCAAGTGCTTTTGGTGCCGAGTATATATATACAAATTTTATAGATAAAAGTGCTGATAGAATTTTTACCGAAAGAGTTGAAAACTCTCAAGTCTTATATGGAGTTAAAATTTATAACGCAAAAGGCGACCACTTTGACGAAGCAAATCAAGAAATTTTGCTCGATCAAAATAGCTCGATGTAAAAGCAAAAAGTGGCTAAAGTTAAATTTTTAATTTAGCCACGATTTAAAATTTAGAATTCTCCAAAAATTTCTTTACCTCGTCATTTATCCTTGCAAGTCTCTCTTCTTTCATAAAGGCTAACGTAATCGTCGCTCTAAAAAGTATCTTTTCGACATTTTTATCATCAAATTTATAAATTTCTTGTTCCAAAACAAGGCTAGCTTTTTTAAGCTCTAAAATTTTAGTTCTAACAAATACTTCATCGCCAAGCACGGCAGAAGCTATAAATTTAGCCTCCAGCGACGAAACTACAAAGTATCCGCTCTCTTTTGTAAAATTTAGCCCAACCTTAAAAAATGCTTCGCTTCTAGCTCGCTCGCAAAATTTAATGTAGTTTGTATGATAGACTATGCCACCAGCATCGGTATCTTCATAGTAGATTCGTATTTTCACAGCCACTCCTTAGGCTTTTAGATTAAGCCCCCATTTTACCTAGTTTTCTTAAAAGCCCCATTATGTCTGCCTCTTTTTCCTCATGCGTCTTTAAATTTCGCTCGTGAGCGCTATTAAAATCATAATTTACGTTTGCGTTAAATCCGTTTACGCCGCTTATCATATTAATCCTTTTAAGCCTTTATATCCACGCCCTTAGCGTTAAATTTCATCATCGTCCGAAGTTCTTCTAAATTTTTTCTAGTATTTTGCTCTAGCTCTTTGTCGTATTTTCTGTTTTTATCCAGCATCTTTTGTGTTCGCTTTTCTTGCTCTATTAGCTTTTCTAGGCGTTTTTGCGCCTCTTTCATATCCTCTTGCATTATTTCAAAGAGGCTTTTTGATGCTTTGCCGTCGTCACTGACGTGTATCTCGCCGACAAATTTTAAACTCCTCGCAAAATCTACGAAATCTTTTAAATCTTGAGGCAATGAATCTACTAAAGATTGCGAGTATTTATCGTATTTATGCCCGTGCAAGTCGGTAAAGGCTTTAATTTTTGCTTGGTACTCTTGTGAGGATATGTTTTTATCCAGACCGTTAATCTTGCCGTGATAGGTGGTTTCACCTTCTATGGCGTGACTATTTTTGTTTAAAATACCGACCAAAAGCCCGCCTTTGGTTATATTGCCGTCTTTACCCGTATATTTGTCTTTTGTAGTATCAAAATACATCCCGCTGCTTATATCCTCTTTGCCGCCGCTGTTGCTGTTTAATATATCGGTAGATGGTTTTAAGTTCTTATGCTCTGAGTAGTAACCGATCGTGGAGCTATTATAAAAAGTAGTCGTTATGCTAGTTCGTTCATTTCTTTGAAAGCTACTATCGGCTCCCATATAGTCTGATATTTTGCTATGAAGCTTTAATACCTTGAGCGTTTTATTGTCGTATTCGTATCCTTGAGGAAATTTGGCAAGGTCTTCTTTGTTAAAACTTTCTTTGGAATTTAAAACGTCCTCGCCGACTACTTGGGATAAAATTTTATATGCATTGCCGACTGTTTTGGCTATATCTATGTTTTTAAAATCAGCTTTTAAAATTCCCGAATTAGTATTTACGTTCACGAGCGATTTTAAGGTATCTGAGTGGATTTTGTAGTCCTTTGGGATACCTGCGGCTTCGTTAAATTCGGACGTAAAATATCCATCCTCATCGACTTTATAGCCTAAAACTTCGTTAAATTTGTGCTCGACCGTATCCAGCTGCGAGATTTCATTTTTATATATGATTTGACTCTTTATGCTATGTTTTTCGTTTAGCTGAAAATTTTTAGCGACGCTCGAAAATCCGCCGATACCGCTTAACATCATAAATCCTTTTTAAAATTTAGTTTTAAGCTATATCGGCAAAAATTAAAAAATATCTAGTAAAAATAATAAAAACTATCAAAAAGCCATACAAAATTTCTATGCCGAAAGTTAAAATTACTCGCGCGTCTTTCTCGTCGCCAGATCGCACTTGGCACCGCGGGTAATCATCAAGGACTGATCGTAAAATAAAATAAGCACCACCGAAACGCCGACGCCAAGGGCTAGCGAGACGGTCGTAGTCGTGATCGCGTTGTCGAAAAATATGATTAGGTATTCGTTTTTCTTAGCGATATCAGTCTCGTTTAGAAACGAAAACAGCGCCAAGATGCCCTTGTACGCGTAAACTCCGGGCACCATCGGCAAAAGCGCGGGAAATGCGATGATCTCGGCGGGCACTTTGAGCCGTTTGGCAAAGAGCATACCTAAAATTCCGCTTAAAAAAGAGACGATGAGCGTAGCGATGCTGATGTTAAAAAATCCCATCTGCATGATCCAAAAGCGGCTAGCGTGCGCAAATGCCGCAAGTAGCGCGCAAAATGCGAGAGTCCTTTCGGGCGGCGAGCTAGCGTAGGCAAAGCCAAGCCCCGCCACCGCGGCAAAAGCGCCGTCTATGAGAGTCGCGGTAAAAAGCTCAAACATGTAAAATCTCCGAATTGCTAAGCGAGAGCGTAATATAGACGCCCACTGCTATGCAAAGTATCAGGATGCCCGTGCTCACGGCTCTACTGATACCTACAAGCGTGTTGTCGTTTATGATATCAAAGACCGAGTTTATGAGAAAAACGCCCGGCATCAAAAATAGTATCGACGAGCCGATCGCCACGTCGCTAGTGTGCGTAAAGCCGTAAAATACGCCAAGATAAGCGATAAAAGAGACCACGAACGAAACTAGGACGTACTGGATTTTTAAATTTACGCCCATTTTAGCAAGCGCAAATCTAAGGCTATAGCCGACCAGAGTCGCAAAAAACACGCAAGCCACCGAGCCAGCATCTCCGCCAAAAAGCCTGCAAAACGCCGCATTTGCAAGGCTTATTAAAATAAGCGAGCTAGCAAATTTGTTCGCGCCTATGCGCATGACGCCCTCAAACTGCTCTTTGGCCTCGCCCAGGCTCAAATTTTCATCCAAAATCCGCCAGCTAAGCGACGAAAGCTCGGAAATGCGGCTAAAGCTCACATGACCAAACGGGATCTTTTTCACGTAGGTTCGGCGCAGGGAGTTGTCGGCCGAGTCCATCACGCTAATGGTAAAGTACTTCACGAAAATCGTCACGCTAACGTCGTAGCCGTAGTGTTTAGCTATGCGATCTACGCACTTTTCTACACGCGCTGTGTAGGTGCCAGCACTCACCATCGCACTCGTGTATTCGGCTAGAAAATTTGTTAAGACTTGAATATCAGGCTTTGCGTTCATTTTGGCTAATCTTAAATTTCACAAAAAATAAAATGATTTGTAAAACAAGCATGATTTTCATCACATATTCACTCGCACTATGCATTTTGGCAAATTCAGCCGTCTGTGTCGCGTCAACACCCAAATTTTGAGCGTAAACTATAAAAGGCGTAAAGAAAAATACAAAGCTAAAAGCTAAAGCCAAATTTAAAAAAGCAAGCATTAACATGCTAAATTTTAGTGAAAAAATAAGCTTTTTTCTAAGATCAAATAGCTCGCTAATCATTATAACTATGCTTATAAAAAGCAAAATATAATTAAATTTCAAAAATATCTTTGTCATCATTTGACCGCTCATAAAATGCGTAAGTATGCCGTCTCCTATGATGTTTTGCGGGAAAAATATGACTGGCGCCACTAAAATACCAAGCGTTAACTCAGCTCCTATAAGTACTGCCAAAAGCAAAAAATAAACTCCTCTCAAACTCTCTCCTTTATATTTTTAACTTCGCACAAAAGCCTCTATCAAAGCCAGCCAAATCTTTGTAAAAACTATACTCAAAACCATTGGCCTCTAAGAATTTTTGCATACTTGCTTTTTGATCATACCCCATCTCACAAGCAACGTTTTTGATATTACGATCTTTTGCTATAAGAATAATGTCTTTTAAGATTTCATCTCCTACTTCGCCTCCAAAGAGCGCACTTTCTGGCTCGTTTAGTACAAATTTACTGAGTTTATAGCTTCTTGCAATATATGGTGGATTTGAAACCAAAATATCAATATCTTCTAAAATTTCATCCACATAAGAGCAGTTTAAAAATTTGATCCTCCCACCTACATCAAATTTATCTGCATTTTTTTTAGCAAGCATCAAAGCTTTTTCGTTGATGTCTGTCGCTACAATATTTGCCTTTGTTTTTAGAGCTAGCATGATACTAATAATTCCACTTCCTGTGCCTATTTCTGCGATCTTTGGTTCATTATATTCGCGTGAAATTTCTATTACTTTATCCACTAAAATTTCTGTTTCAGGTCTTGGGATAAGTACTCCACTTTCCACGTAAAAATCAAGCCCATAAAAGCTAGCTTTACCAGTTATATATTCAAGAGGCTCGTAGTTTTCATACCTTTTAACTAGAGCAAAATAGCCACTCTCATCAAATTCTTTTTTTTGATTTAAAAATATCCATTCAATGCTTACATCAAGATAGTTCATAAGCAAAATTTTAGCAACTCTGCTTGGATTTTGACAAAGTGGGCTTAGTCTTAAACTAGCCTCTTTAAGAGCCTCTTCAATTTTCATTTTCCAGCTCGTTTATACGCTCAAAGAGGCTTGGGTGCGAGTGATAGACGAACGCGTAGATCGGATGGGCCTTCGGGAAGGCCTTGTTTTCGCTGCCTAGCTTTTTTAGCGCGCTTATCATATCGGCTTTGTTTGAGACGTCGCCTGCAAATTTATCGGCGCCAAATTCGTTCGCGCGGCTAAAATACGAGCTAACGGGCGAAAATAAAAACCCGAAAATCGGCGAAAAAAGCAGCAAAAACACGATCACTCCGCCGCCTCCGCTATGAAGCCCAAGCGCTTGATACGCCACGTCTGGGATATTGCCGAATATCAAAAACATCGCAAAAAGCATAACCGCGCTTAGAGCTATCATTTTTAGGATATCTTTGTGCTTAAAGTGCCCCAGTTCATGCCCCAAAACGGCGATTATCTCCTCTAGGCTTAGTTTTTTTACGAGCGTGTCGAAAAGCACCACGCGTTTAGTCGCGCCAAGACCTCCGAAATAGGCGTTTAAGCGGTTGTCGCGCTTGCTGGCGTCTATCGTAAAAACGCCGCTACTTTTAAACCCGCACCGCGCTAAAAGCCCTTCTATACGACTTTTTAACTCGCCATCTTCTAGCGGCTGCATTTTGTTAAAGATGGGCGCGATGAGCGTCGGGTAGATGAGATTTATAATAAGCGCGACCGCGAAGCTTAGCAAAAACGCCCAAAACCACCAAAAATCGCCCAAAAATCTAATGCAAAGCAGAACCAGCCACACAAATAGCGTACCGAAAACCAGCGTTAGCGCGAGCGTTTTAAGCAGATCAAGCGCAAAAATTTTAGGCGTAACGTTTGAAAAGCCGAGCTTTTTATCTTTGACGAAGGTTTCGTAGATATTTAGCGGTAGCTCCAGCAGCGACGAAACGAGCAAAAATGCCATAACCATAAAAACGTTATCGCCTATATCTCCCGTTTTATAAGCATGCCCCGATATCGCGCCAAGTCCCCAGCACGCCCACATCATAAATATCGCGGCGTGATAAGATAGGCTCGCTATCTCAAATTTTTGATTGCTTATCGCTGCGGCGGCGGCGGTTTCGTATTCATTCTGCTCTAACACGACGGCGGGCTTTTTAGCCTCTGCGCGTATAAAATTTATCTGCAAAATCGCCAAAATCGCCTTTGCGGCGACGTAAAAAAAATAAATACCGAGTAAAAAATAAAACATATTTTTACGCCCTATTTCAAAAAATTATCGTAAAACGAGCTGATAAAAAGCACCAAAATGATAAACGGCACGACAAATTTTATATACCAAAACCAGACATTTATTAATTTTGCATGTTTTTCACTACCTTGCAAAATTTCTTTTTTTGCATCATCTTTTAGCACCCAACCTACGAATATTGCACACCCAAATGAAGTAAATACAAAAAATATCGTTGCGCTTATTGCATCATATGCATCAAAAATATTCTTACCAAAAATGCTTACGTGACTTAGTATGTTTGTAGCCATCAGCGAAGGTAAATTTCCTAAAATAAATATGCCTCCAAGAACTAAAAATATTGCTTTTTTGCGTTTTATCTTAAATTTTTCTTGAAGTGTTGTGATTATTACTTCATATATTGGTAGCGATGTCGTAAGTGCAGCGATCATTAATAGTGCAAAAAATGCAACCGCGAAAAAACCACCAAATGGCATGTGAGAAAAAACAATTGGTAGTGATTTAAACACTAAACTTGGACCACTATCCGGCGATACACCATAGCTAAAAAGAGAAGGGAAAATCATAAATCCTGCAAGCACGGCGATTACTGTATTTAAAATGCCTGTAATGATAGAAATTTTAACCAAACCCTCATCCTTTTTTACAAAGCTAGAAAGCGTGATCATCACACCAAAACCAAGCGAAAGAGCAAAAAAGACCTGCCCCAAAACATCAACGAAAAGCTTTAAGTTTATCTTTGAAAAGTTAGGTGTCAAGTAAAATTTTACGCCTTCTATTGCACCATCTAGCGTGATATTTTTAGCGATCATAATAAGCATTAAAATAAAAAGTAGTGGCATTAAAAATTTCGCTGATCGCTCGATACCGCCGACCGCACCTTGCACCAAAATAGCGTAATTAACTAGCACAAAAACAAGTGTCGCAAAGCTGATAGCAAGTGGATTGCTTACGATATTTTGCTCATAAAACACACTTGTCTCCTCAAAACTAACCACATGCGAGAGATCAAGCAAACCAAATGAAATTTGGGCGATGTAGTTTAGCACCCAGCCACCAATAACCATGTAGTAAGCCATGATGCCAAAAGCACCAACAAGCCCCATCCAGCCAACAATCTGCCACTTTTTGCTGATCTTTTTACCATTTATCGATCCACCAAAAGCATCCACAGCATTGCATTTTAGGCGTCTACCGATCGCATTTTCAGCCAAAATCATCGGTATACCGATCACGATCATAGCGATACAAAACACGAGTACGTAGGCGCCGCCGCCGTTTTGCCCGACCAGATACGGGAAGCGCCACGTCGCGCCAAAGCCGACCGTAGCCCCTGCAACAGCTAAAATATATGTGAGCCTTGAACTCCAAGATTTTCTATCCATCTTTTTGCCTTTGTGAAAAATAGGGATTATATAAAAAAATTGATTAAATTTTGCTAGCAACAAGCAGTGTTAGGATGCAAGCCCAGTTTTTTGTTAATTTTAAGAATCTTTACGGAAAGAATTTGCTTTTGCGTTTTATCTTTGTGGGTAAATTTAGACAACTGCTTAAAAATAATTTTAGTAAGCCTATTAGTACAAAACACCAAATTCCACATATCCCTCCATCGCAATGAATAATATCCAGCCCTCCTTGGGACTACAAAAATAGTGATGTTCTGGGATATTTTCAACTATAAATTTTAAAAAATCATAAAAATACTCAGACGTAAATTTAACCTCTATGCTTGTTATATTGTCGCCGATGTAGCTTATCTCGCCACTTAAAATTTTACTTTTAATACTTGGATCTGAGCTGAGAAATTTTTCAATGTCGGTAAAATTTTTATATTCAGCCGTTTTGTAACCTTTTAAATTTTGCAAAACTGGCTTTGAGCCAATGAAGGTCAAATTTTGTTCTATAAATTTCGCCCCATCGTTACTCACGCACCACTTATTGCTAAAATTTGATAAAAAAGCGAGCATCTCATCGTCAGCTGAGATAAAATTTGAAATAGGATTTTTCTGGCTCATTTGCCTCCTTTTTTGTAAAATTTAGCAAACTGCCCACAATCCTTTAAAAACAAAGATCGCATAAAAATTAATGATTAAATTTAGGATTGTGGATAATTTTTTATCGCTAATTCGCACACAAAACCGGTTCAGGTTTTAGCTTCACGCTTGGAGCTGTTTTGCTAAAGCTTATGAGATCCTCTGTAGTTTGGATACTAAAAGGTAGGCGTGTGAGGCAGACTTTAAAAATTTCAGCTGCCGCTATTGCGTCATTTAGGGCTCTGTGGTGGGTATTGTTTATGCCAAGAAGCTCTTTTAGCGAGCCAAGGCCGTATTTTTGCGAAACGATAGTGCGGCGACTAAGATCGATGGTACAAAGCTTTCTATTTAGCAGCATACCAAGGCCGATCTCATTTAGGCTGTGAGAGATAAAGCCATAGTCAAAATTTACGTTGTGCGCGATAAAGACGCTAGTTCCTAGAAAAATTTTAAACCGCTCAAGCACATTTAGTAAATTTGGCGCACCAACTAGATCGCTCGCCTTTATGCCGGTTAGCTCGGTGATATTTTCAGGCACCACATTAGCTGCCACAAAGCTTTCAAAACGCCCTACCTCAACGCCATTTTTCATTTTTATTGCACCGATTTCAATGATCTGTCCGCTCGTCGTACCGCCAGTCGTTTCGATATCAACCACGCAAAATTCCTGCTCGCTAATATCTCTAAATCTCGTGCCAAGCTCGATCTCATTCTCTTCATTTCTAGTGATATCAAGCCCAAGAGTTCGCCACATATCAAGATCGCGCACGTCAATGAGTGATGAAATTTCTTCAATATCACCAAATCTTAAAATAAACTCATGGTAGCCTAAATTTTGCTTGGCTAAAATTTCTATGCTATTTTCTAAACGCTGTTTTTTTGGTTTCAAAACTCAAGCTTTATGGCGCGAATGGCTTGTTCGTAAGAATTTGATGAGAAGATGTAGTTGCCTGCCACCAAGATGTCAGCTCCAGCCTCTTCAAGATCGGGTGCATTTAGTCCATTTACGCCGCCGTCTACTTCGATGAGGCACTTGGCGTTTTTACGCTCTATTAGCTCTCTTAGCGCCCTTGTTTTCTCAAGCACGACTGGCATAAATTTCTGACCACCAAAGCCAGGATTTACGCTCATTAAAAGCACCATATCGACTTCATCAACGATATGCTCGATCGCACTAACTGGCGTATGCGGATTTAGCACGATGCCAGGACTTACGCCATTTTTCCTGATGTGATCTATGAGTCTTAATGGGTGCTTCTCTTCTTCGATATGAAAGGTTAGAAATTTTGGCTTTAACGGCAGGAAAAGGTCAGCAAAAAATGAGTTATTCTCAACCATCAAATGTATATCAAGTGGCTTTGTAGCTGCCTTTGCAACGGCATTTACCACGACTGGTCCGATGGTTAAATTTGGCACAAAATGCCCATCCATAACATCAACATGCACCAGATCGCACCCAGCCTCGCAAATGGCTCTTATCTCAGCTGCCAAATTTCCAAAATCAGCCGATAAAATACTAGGTGCAACATACATTTCTTCTCCTTACTTGGTTACAAATACAAAGCCAATTTCGTCATCTTTTACGTCTAGTCTATTCATGATGCCTACACTATTGTGATCAAAAAAAACATCATCGGATAAAATTTTAGGCAAGCTGACTTTTACTTTTATGCCCTTTTGCCAAAGATGAGTCAAAAATTTATCCGTAATGATACTAAAAATTTGAGAATATCCACTTAAATAATCATTTGAATCATCGCCTTCAGGCATAAAAATAGAGCAAATTTTGTCTAACTTATCTTTTTTTACTCCAAATAGCACTCTTGCGTAAATATCACCATAATACTGAACACAAATACGCAAATAATCGCACTCATTCTCCATATCAAGCGCACTAACCTTGGTATCAACGCACAAAATTTCTTCTTCTGCTAACTGTGAGATAATTTTGCTCGCAATTTGCGTCACATAAGATGAAATTTGAGCAACGCTCTTGTTAATATCTACTGGCTCTGCATCAAAGTCTCTTTTTTTAAGATAAAAAATAGTGTCATCTTTGTAAAAGTCATTTAAATTTTTATAGATAAATATATTTGCATCTTTAAGGTACGTTATTAATTCAATAGATAAATTTGATTCGTTTATGCCACAAAGCGAAATAAATGCACCTGATCTTTTGCTAATGCTAGCAAGTTTGATTAGAAATTTTGCGCCTCTTATATTTAAAGCACCAGAAATATTTACCCATAAAAGAAAAAATTTATATCCGATTTTTAGCATAATATCATGAGCTGACATATCAAAATCTTCAATAAAATCTGAGTCCATAAAACTTTTTATGGCATAAACAACAACACCATCTTTTATAAAAGTATCTATCTGATTTTGTCTTAATCTCACATGATTTAGCTGTGATACTGCATAACTATATAAATTCTTTTTTTTATTAAACTCGGTCGCATCTCTAGCCTCAACCACATCAAATGAGCGATTTTTGAGATAATTAGCTAAATAGTGCTTATACTGCTCAGTTGAGTTATAAATGAAAACTTTGTCATTTGCATTGTTTAGAAATTTATTTAAAAACAAGCCCGCGATATTTTCACTTTCAAACATTGAAATATTTAAAATATTCTTAACTGTTTTCATCATCAATTCATAAAAAATTTCATTGTAATCGCAAATCGCAAATACCACGCCAAGCTTTTGCGCTTCTTCGCTTAAATTTTCAATTACTCTACCAAGCCAAACGGGGCTAAAAAATGTAACTTTTTTTAGTGAAAGCAGTATAGCGCTGATATCACGCGATGAAATTTGGTTTATATATTTTTCACTCAATTTTAATGGAACATTCTCTGCTTCCAAAAAACCAAAAGGCCTTATAATTGCCATAGAACCATTAAAAGTTAATTTCATTTTTGTAGAGCTTTTTTAATAAATATAATGGTTTGCATCTCTGGATAAACATTGATATCTAAAATTTTATCAACTCCAAAATCATAAAATTCAGGCCTACTGGACTCATAAGAGAGCAAAATCTCAAAAAAACAAAGCATCTCTTTATCAATCTTGCTTAATGATTGTTTGTTCATATTCATCGCTTTTAAAAAA
This sequence comes from Campylobacter concisus, assembly GCF_002165785.1. Lineage (GTDB taxonomy): Bacteria > Campylobacterota > Campylobacteria > Campylobacterales > Campylobacteraceae > Campylobacter_A > Campylobacter_A concisus_W. Next base: position 62,591 of record NZ_NDYO01000004.1, on the reverse strand, counting down.
ATATCCCAAAGACTAAAGCCATATTTTTTTTGCAAAATTTTATTATAGCTTACGTCAGAATACGAAATAACGTCTGACATGCAAGATGGAAATTTCGAAAATAAATTCTCACACACTATAATACAGGCCATAGAATACGGAGCAAGCGATAAATAGTTATAGTGCTTTTCTTTAAAAGAGTTTAATATCTTTAGCCAATCTGATAAAATTTTAGCATTAAGCTCTATCAAATCAACGATTTTAAAATTAAATACCTTATAAATTTTTGGGGATTTTAAAAATATAAAATAAGAAAGCACTATCGCTCTAAAAGTATCAATGCCAAGCATATTTACTATTACTACCAAATCGTTGCCATCATAAGGAATATCAAATTTTGCACGTTTAAAAATGGAGTTAAAATAAGTCTTAAAAGATGCTATATTTTGTAAAGTAGTAACTGCCTCAGTTAGATTACCAGCTAATAAAAAACGCTCGACCTTTTCAAAAAGAGTTGGCATCTGCAAAACAAAATCAACATTTTTTTCGATCAACTCTTTACTAAGCATTTTATATCACTCAAGATTTCTAAATATTTTTGCTATTTATAATTATAGGCAAAGGCGTTATTTTATCTAGATTATTAATAAAAATCAATTCTTTTAAAAAAGAATCTATTTAAGCATTACTTTTGTTTGTTTTAGATAAAATCAGCAGAAATTTTTGTTTATAAGGAAAAAAAATGTCAAAAAGATGTGCGATAACAGGCAAAGGACCGATGATAGGCAACAATGTGAGCCACGCTAACAATAAAACTAAAAGAAGATTCTTGCCAAATCTTAGAACGATTCGCGTTACGCTAGAAGATGGTACTACAAGAAAGATAAAAGTTGCTGCTTCTACTCTAAGAACGATGAAGAAACAATCAAACTAAGAATATAAAATGAAGAGGAATTTATGTCTTTTCTCTCAAGACTTTTAAAATTCCTCAACTGGTCAAACTCTACGAAACCAGAAATAAGCCTAGATACTGAGCTTTATGAACAATTAAAACCTTTTAGATTTCCACTAATTTCAGTCGTATTACTGTTACTTTTTGGAACATTAGGTTATGTCTTAATAGATAATTTCTCGCTAATAGATGCCTTTTACCAAGCTGGCATGACTTTTACAACAGTTGGTTTTACCGAAGTTGCTCCAATAACTCCAAAGGGCAGAATTTTTACTATCACGTTTATACTTATTGGTTTTATTATATTTACACTATCGATCGGTATTGTGGTTGAGGTTTTAAAAAGAGGTACATTAATTAGCATTTTAAAGGAACGACGCATGCTTTATAGGATCGCAAGACTAAAAAATCACTTCGTTATTTGTTATCACAATCTATACACAATCGAACTTAGTGCTCAATTTCGCGAAAATCATATACCTTTTGTAGTGGTCGATGATAGAGAAGATATCGCAGAGCTAGCTCAAATTTATAAATATCCATATTTCATAAAAGCTCAGCCACATACACAAATTGCCTTTTTAAAAACACATCTATCAAGCGCAAAAGGACTTATAACTCTTAGCTCAAATATTGCTGATAACATCGCCCTTATAGCATCTGTAAGACTTTATGAAAAAGAGATAGGTCGCAGAAAGCCTTATCATATTATAACAAATGCAGAGACAGAAGACGATACACAAAGATTAAAAAAATTAGGCGCTGACAATGTGGTAAGTCCATCTCGCTTAGTCGCGCAGCGATTAAGTGCTATGAGCGTAAGGCCGGACATGGAAAATTTATTAGAGCAGTTTTTGTATACAAAGAATTCACCTATCGACATAGAAGAAATTCTTGTGCCTGATTACTCTTGGATAAGATTTAAAAGATTAAAAGAAACTCATCTACGAAATATTACAAATGCAGACATAGTAGGCATTAGAGATATAAATAATAATTTTGTGCCAATGCCAAATGGTGACACATTAGTGGGGACAGGATCAAAGCTTTTAGTCATCGGTACCGTTGATGGAATACGTCTAACCAAGCGTGTTGTAAAAAGCAAACACAAACCTGAAGAATTTAAATACGTATAAAATAAATTTTCTACTTGCTCTTTTTAAAAATTTAAGCAATGGCTTGGCGTCTATTTTATATCCAAGCATTTACAAAGTCTTGATAAAATTTCTCAAATTTTTATAGGAGCCGATATGTTACATGAATATACAGACCTTATAAATGAGCTAAAGAAAACCGATGCTCGTTTTGCTGCTCTTTGCAAAAAACATGATGAACTAAATAAAAAAATAGACGACAATCTGGCAAAACCATCTGAAATTGATAATTTAAAGAAAGAGAAGTTAAAACTAAAAGACGAGATTTATACTCAAATTTTAAAGCATAAAAAATAAGAATAAATTTATCTAATCCTTAAGATTAGATAATAAATTCTGGTTCAAATTTTGTCCCATTTACTCGAACTATTCTCGCTGGTATACCAACGACTGTTGTGTTTGCTGGGACATTTTTTAACACGACTGAGTTTGCGCCGATCTTAGCATTTTCACCAATCGTTATGGCACCTAGTATCTTTGAGCCAGCTGCGATAGTCACACCATTTTTTACAGTCGGGTGCCTTTTGCCACACTCTTTTCCAGTACCTCCAAGTGTTACTTGATGATACATCATTACATCATCACCTATCTCAGCTGTCTCACCGATAACCACACCCATACCATGATCTATGAAAAATCTCTTGCCGATCTTTGCTCCAGGATGAATCTCGATGCCCGTTAAAAATCTTGCAATTTGCGAGATGAGTCTAGCTAGAAAAAAATGCTCTTTTTTATATAAAAAATGAGAAATTTTATGAAACAAAACCGCATGAATACCAGGAGTGTTTATAAGTATTGCTAAAAAGCAACACTTATGTACCGATGGGTCTTTTTCACGAACAGTTTGAACTAGCTCCTTTAGACTCTCCCACATATTTTTATGCTCCGTAAAGCTCTGTACTTAGGTATCTCTCGCCGTTATCTGGAGCTATGAAAAGTACTTTTTTACCAGTGCCAAGTCTTTTAGCCACTCTTTTTGCAGCCACGTAAGCAGCACCACCGCTTATACCTATCATGAGTCCATCACTTTTAGCGATTGCTCTAGCTGCGTTTAGTGCGTCATCGTTGCTTACTTTTTCTACCTCGCTAACTAAGCTCATATTCATAGTATTTGGTAAAAATCCGGCTCCAATGCCTTGAATTTTATGCGGTCCTGGGTTGCCACCACTTAAAACCGGCGATGCTTCAGGCTCTACTGCGATGATCTTAGTATCATAGCCTTTTTCTTTTAAAATTTTTGCTACGCCACTTATTGTACCACCTGTGCCAACGCCAGCTACAAATGCATCAAGCTTGCTAAAATCAGCCACGATCTCAGCTGCTGTTGTTAGCTCGTGAGCTTGTGGGTTATACTTGTTTTCAAACTGGCTTAGCATTACGTGATTTGGCTGTGCTGCTAGCTCTGTAGCTCTTGCGATCGCTGCTTTCATGCCACCAGACGCTGGAGTAAGCTCAAGTTGTGCGCCATAAGCAGCTACGATCTTACGTCTTTCGATACTCATGCTCTCTGGCATGCAAAGTATCACTTTAAAACCAAGTGCAGCACCGCACATCGCTACACCAATGCCAGTATTTCCGCTCGTTGGCTCAACGATAGTATCACCATGTTTTAGCGTACCGTCAGCTAGCATCTTAGTTATCATATTAAATGCGATCCTATCTTTTACAGAGCCACCTGGATTAAAAAACTCTAGTTTTACGTAAATTTCGGCTTCATCAGCACCTGTTTTTATCTTTACAATAGGTGTATTACCAATCGTTTTAACGATGTTATCGTAAATCATCACTCCTCCTAAATTAAATAAGATAAATTTTGTGTAAATTTAGCACAGAATTTTAAAATAGACTATAAAAAGCCCCGATATTTGGCAAATTTATAAATAGTTGTTACATATTAGTAGTTTAATTTTTAATGCTGCTTAATATTTTTTGACCATTTTGGCTTAAGATTTTACCTTTGAAATTTTCCTTGCAAAACTCCAAAATAAGAGCGTGATAGAGTTTTAAAATTTCAACCTCATCAAATTTCTCGCTATCAAGAAATTTATAAATTTCATCATAATCAAGCGAGCTAAACCACTCAGCAGCCTCGTCGTAGCTCTCAAAAATATAGTCAAAATACGCCATTATCCTAAGCGCGTAAGCATCAAAGACCATGTAAGGCTTACCGCAAGCATAAGCAAGTATCGCATCGCAAGTCTCAGCTCCAACACCTTTTACGCTTATGAGCCACTCACGACTTGCGTTTTCTTTGAAGTTTTCAAAGTCACCAAATTCATTTTTTATAGCTAGACAAAGCGTCTTTAGTCGTTTAGCCTTTGTATTATAAAAACCACTTGGCTTTATAAGCGTGGAAAGTTCGCTGTTTTCAAGCGTGCAAATGCCTTGCAGGCTATCTTTACTGGCATTTTTTAGATTATCTAGCGCTTTTTCTACATTTTTCCAATTGGTATTTTGCACTAAAATAGCACCCAAAACAACCTCAAAAGTACCCTCGCCTGGCCATTTGAGCTCATCAAAATTTCTACTTTTGTGATTTAGCAGGGCTAAAAACAGATCAGTTGATCTCATTTGAAATTTTCTTTAAATGTGAGATAAAACTGCTTTGCCGTTCTGCCGCTCCTGCTAGCTCTAAGGGTGGCGAAATTTTTAGCAAGACTGTGAAGTACTTCTCTATCGCCAGAGTACTCTTTAAAGTAAAAATCAACCATTTTTAGGTACTCATCATAGTTACCTTGATAAAAACTAATCCAAAGGCCAAAGCGATCTGAAAGAGAAATTTTCTCCTGAGCTGCGTCACTGTAATGTATCTCGCCGTCCATTAACTGCGAGTTTTCATTTTCGCTTTTAAACTCACTTATTAGGTGGCGACGATTTGACGTGGCATATAAAAGCACGTTTTTAGGTGGCTTTTGGATAGAGCCGTCCATGATAGGTTTTAGAAATTTATACTCATTGCTACCATTTTCAAAGCTTAGATCATCGCAGAAAATGATAAATTTAAACTCACTTTTTCTAATCTCGTCGATAATGTCACCAAGATATTTTAGATCTTCACATCCAAGCTCGATTATGCGAAGTCCGGCTTTATAAAATTTAGTAAAAACAGCCCTTACAAGGCTTGACTTGCCACATCCTCTCTCGCCCCAAAGAAGCACGTGGTTCGCATCCTTGCCTTCTATAAAATTTAGAGTATTTTTTAGCAAAATTTCTTTTTGTTTTTCTAGTCCATAAAGTGAGTCGATATCTACAAAATCAATATCATCAACTGGTTTTAGCATGCCTTTTGTGCTTCTGTAAATCGCTGCATACTTCACGCCCCAATCTATCACTTCTTATCCTTTCTTAAATAAACCAAAATTTCAGCCAATACATCGTCATCATCCTTACTACGTGACTTTAGCCTGATCTTTTCACCATCATTTTTTGTTATTAGTATGTTTTGCTCGCTGTTTGAGATAGTTTTTATGCCAGCTTTTAGAGCTAAAATTTTGATGATAATGACGTCTAAAAACTGCTTTGTAAACGTATCTATCTTGCCAAATCTATCTTCAAGCTCGCTCTGAATTTCATAGACCTCACCCACTTCTTTGCACTTGCTAAGGCGCCTATAAATTTCAAGCCTGAGCCTATCTTCTCTTATAAATTCTTGATTTAAAAAGGCGCTCACACTAAGCTTTAGATCGATCTTGTCAAGCTTTGCGGAGTCTTGATTTAGAAGCTTGTTGATCTCATCTTCTAGCATTTTTAGATATAGCGAGTAGCCGATAGCCTCGATATGGCCGCTTTGCGCCTCGCCGATGATGTTACCACCACCCCTTATCTCAAGGTCGTGATAGGCTAGCACTGAGCCAGCGCCCAAAAATGAGTTGCCCTCAAGTGCGACAAGGCGTTTTAATGCGTCTTTACTAATGGCATTTTTATCTTCTACCAAAAAGTAACAGTAGGCCTGCTTGTCGCTTCTGCCAACTCGTCCACGCAGCTGATGTAGGTCAGCCATGCCAAATTTATTGGCATTTTCTACGATTATGGTGTTTGCATTTGGCAAATGAATACCACTTTCAACGATACTGGTGCAAAGTAGCAAGTCGTACTCGCCCCGCTCAAATTTCATCATCTCATCTTCAGTAACTTTCGCATTTACCTTTGAGTGCAGGATCAAAATTCTAAGCTTTGGCAAAATTTTCCTTAGATCATTTGCCGTCTGCTCGATATCTGCGATGTGGTTGTGGATGTAAAAGGTCTGCCCACCACGTCTTAGCTCACGCATGATCGCCTCTTTGACGACCTTTTCGTCCCACTCTCTCACACTTGTTCTAACATCCAGTCTTGAGCTTGGCGGAGTGGCTAAAATACTATATGTTTTTATCTTACTAAGCGCCATATTTAGGCTTCTTGGTATCGGCGTGGCACTCATGCTTAAGATGTGTGAATTTTGAGAAATTTCTTTTAACTGCTCTTTTTGCTTAACGCCAAATTTATGCTCTTCATCAACCACTATAAGCCCTAAATTCTCAGCCTTTATACCAAGAAGCGCATGCGTTCCCACGCAAACTATCGGCTCATTTTCTTTTAGCGCTTTTTGCAGGCTTGATTTTTCTTTAGCACTTGAGAAGCGGTCCAACCTAAAGACCTTTATGCCAAATTTGCTAAATCTTTGGCTTAGTGTCTTGTAGTGCTGTGAGCTAAGAAGCGTCGTTGGCACAAAGAAAAATGCGCTAAAGCCTGATTTTATGCAGGTAAATATAGCATTCATCGCAACTTCGGTCTTACCAAAGCCAACGTCTCCGCTAAGCAGCCTATCCATCACCTTTCCGCTTTTTAGCTCATCTTTTATATCATTTACCGCTTTTTGCTGATCACTCGTGTATGAAAAGCCAGCATCTTGGACGAAATTTAGATAAGAGATATCCTCTTTTTGTAAAATTTTACCTGCGATTAGCTCCCTTTTTGCCGCCATCGCTACGATCTTTGATGCGATCACAAAGAGTTTTTCTCTAACTTTTTCTTTTATCTTGGCAAAATTTGCCTTACCCAAGCGATCAAGCACCGCCATAGAGCCATTTTGAGCGATGTAGCGGTCTATCAAATTTAGATGTTCAACCGGCAAAAGAAGCTTGTCGTCATTTTGGTAGGCGATAACCACAAATTCTTTCGTCGCGCCCAAAACCTTGATCTTTTCAAGGCCCAAAAAACGTCCTATACCATAATCTTCATGCACGACGTAGTCATTTACTTTTAACTCGTCCACCACAAGACTTGAGCGTTTAACTCGCCTTTTTTTCTCAAATTTATTTAGTGAGACTACGATCTTATCACTTGAGGTTAAATTTACTACAAGAGGCGAAATTTCAAGCTTTACATTTGTAAAGCTATCAAGCTCATAACCCTTAAAAAGTCCCTCGTTTCTTGAAAGAACGGTTATGCTTTTGCTCTTATTTAGCTCAAAAAAGTCAAAATTTAAAGTAACCTCAAGATCTTTATAAGCCTTTGGCTCAGGCAAAATTTCAATGCCCTTGAATTTCTCCTCAGGCGTATCATAAATTTCGAAATCGATCTTTTTAACAAGCTTTGAGTCAAAAACTTTTAAATAGTCACTAAAGCTATCTATCGCCCAAAATCCAAGCGAATTTAGATCGCTCACCAAGGCATCGCTTTGCATATCTTCGATCTTTTGGCTGACCTTTTCAAACTCGTCTTTGCTCAAATTTGCGATAAAAGGAACTATCTCGGCCTCGCTTAGCTCGGCTTTATTGCTAATCTGCGTGGCGGTGTTGTAGTTCCTTATACTCTCAATCTCATCGCCAAAGAGTAAAATCCTAACAGGATCGTCCATATTTACGCCATAAATGTCGATCACTTCGCCACGGATACTAAACTCACCAACGCTCTCAACGATATCAACGCACTCATAGCCAAAGCGTATAAGCAGGTCGGCAAATTCGTTTAAATTTATATTGTCTTTTAACTTGACCGTGGAGCTCTCTAAATTTTTTTGCGTTGGAAGTGGATTTAAAAGCGTGCTAAATGGACTTATGATAATCTTTTTGCCATCAAATTTATAGTATTTGCTAAGCACTGATGAAATTTCAAAAAGCTCTTCGTTAAAGCTTCTTAGATCATCGCCCTTTTTGGCTCTAAAATCAGGCAACCTAAATGCACTAAAACCAGCAAAACTAGCCGCATCAGCGCAGAGTGCCGCCTCCTTATCATCTTCACAGATAAGAATTTGCGGAGCGTGTGTTAAGAGATACTCATAGACCTTTGCTTGCATAGTACTCTTTTAAAAAGGCTTCAACTAGATGAAATGAGCCAAAGGCTAGATAAATTTTGCTGTTTTTTGCCTCTTTTATATCGTTCATATCGCTTGGCTCAAACTCTCTATGTGAAATTTCAAGCTCGTTTAACGCTTTATTTATAAGCTCTCCGCCAAGCTCCCTACCCTCGCAGTGATAGTGGTATAGCAGTACGTCATTAATGACCGGCCTAAGTGCTGTTAAAACAGCTTTAAAATCTTTATCCAAGAACGAATTATAGACTAAGGTAAGCTTCTTGTTGGCAAACTCACCTTGGCTAAATTTCTTAGCCACAGCATTTGCACCAAGCTCGTTGTGGCCGACATCCACATATAAATTTGAAGCAATCTTTTCGCATCTGCCTCGAAGCGTAAGAGCACCAAGCTTTTTTATGTCTATGCTGCTATCTAAAATTTTAGCTGCGCCGTAGGCTAGAGTTAAATTTGAGCGCAAAAACTCTGGCAGATTAAATTTATCTGCATAGCTTGCGATCTCGCTTAAATTTTCTTTGGTTAAAATTTCTCTTGGGAAGCTTAAAGTGGAGCCTTTTTTACTTGCGATCTCTTTTGCGATAGCCACACTTATCTCGTTCATCTCATCATTTAAAATAGCTCTTTTGCCCATGGCTTCAAATTTCGTACGTGAAATTTCTTCTAAGCTACTACCCAGTATCGCCGTGTGGTCAAAGCCGATCGGAGTAAAGATGCTTAGCTCTTTTTCAAAAACATTTGTCGCATCAAGCACACCACCCATACCAGCTTCGCAGACAAAGTAGTCGCAACCCTCAAAAAGCACCGCAGAAAGCAATGTCATATACTCAAAATAGCTCGTTTTTATCTTATATTCATCATTTAGAAGAGCCTGCAAGCGCTCATGAGCTGCCTCTAAAATTTCATCACTAGCGACCTCGCCATTTATCCAAAATCGCTCATTAAACTTAAATATATGAGGGCTTGTGTAGTGCCCTACTTTTGCGCCATTTTGGCTTAAAATTTGTGCTAAAAAGCGGCCGCTGCTACCTTTGCCATTTGTGCCTATTATGTGAATAATCTTAAATGGCTTTATGTGCTCTTTTATAGTCGCATACGCTCTAATAATTCTGCCATAATCAATCTCTTTGTAGTAAAGTGGTTTGCCATCAAGAAATTTAGCTAGGCTCATTTTTCCTCGATTATCTTTGGCATTACTTGATTTCTGCCATTTTCTTTTGAGAGATAAAGCATCTTGTCAGCAGCCTCAAGTGTCATCGTCTCACTTAAATTTGCACTTCTTGTCGCTATACCAGAGCTGATAGTAACCTTGATACGCTCGTTTTTATAGATAAATTTGAAATTTTCTATCATACTTCTTAGCTTATCCCCAAATTTAACACTATCTTTTAAACCAGTGCTTGGAAGTAAGATTACAAATTCTTCGCCGCCATATCTACCGACAAAATCAACCTTTCTAGCATTTTTCTTAAGCACTTGGGCTACCGCCGAAAGTATAACATCTCCAGCCTCATGCCCATAAGTATCGTTTATGCTTTTGAAAAAGTCAATATCAACAAAGCAGATAGAATAATCAGTCCCATAGCGTTTATATGCCTCTTCAATGCGTTGAATCTCATTCATCAAAGCACGCTTAGTAGATACCTTTGTCAAAAAGTCTTCTTTGCTCTCCAGTTTAGCTTCCTCAAGCTCTTTTTCAAGACTATTCACTCTATTTTGAAGCTCTAAGATAGTAGCTTGTCTATTGTGCATCTCGATACCAAGCTCTTTGCTCTCGATCTCCAAAGCACCAGCGATCTCAATAAGCATGCTTCTTACTTGATCAATGCTATTTGTATTTAAATTTACATTTTTTAGATCATTTTTAATGCTTTTTACTTTATCAGAACTACTTTGTGAACTAACTGCAATATCAGAAATTCTCTCGCTTATATTTTGCAAGACATTATTTAGCGAACTAACTTTTTCTATGATCTCCGTTCTATCTTCTTCTATTCTTCGATCAACAAATGCCTTTACCTTTTCTTGAAATTCTTTGCTATTTAAGGTTTTAGGATTTTGCTTTAAAGTACTTCTTATCGTGCTAAGCTCTTCATCAAGATCCTTTGTAATAGAAGGCTCAAGAGTAAGGCTTAAAAGCTGAATCAAAACATCCTCTTCGCCATCTTCATCTTTTTGTGTAAGAAATTTCTCAAGTTCAGAACTCATTGTCTTTAAATCATCAAAGTCTCTCACGCCATAATATTTCAAAAATTCTAAAAATTCAGTGTCATACGAGCTAACAAAATCAAACCATCTAAGGCACATTTCTTCAAGATTTTTCTCATCATATCTTCTAGCAAGTAGCTGCATACTTTGCTCTGCTAGGCTTTTTGCATCTTTATTGTGAAGCATTGAGATAGCTTGGAGAATTCTTCTAGCAAATGCGTTTAGTGATTGTAATTTTTTATCATCAGTCGCAAATCCTGCTCCTTGTTGAGCACCTCTAGAGAGCTTGGCAGTCATAAAAGCGACAAACTCATCGACCGTCTTTATATGGAGGCTTAGGGCTTGATTTTTATATTCATCGCCAAGCCTTGAGATATATTTTTCTATCTTTTTACTCTCTTCTGTTGTAAAGCCATATTTTTTAGAAATTTCATTATAGACTTCAGTGTAATTCTCTGGCGTTAGCATCAAATGGCGATCTTTGATCTCATTTAAGGCTTCCTTGACTATTTGACTAACGGTTACTGCTGCCATTTCTATATCCTTTTACCGCTAAACTTGCGATATACTCATCAAAGGCTTCTTTTGATGCCTCTTTGATAGCTTCGTATTTTTGAGTATCGCTAAGAATGCTGTCAGCAAATCTTACATCTTTTTGACGTCTTGCGACACTAAAGTCATACTCGCCAGTGGCTGGAATATCAACCACGCTACCATCTTTAAATTTAGTCTTATAATTTAAGCTTAAATGTGCTTTGTATGACGTAATATAGCCAAACTCATCATAAATAATTGCTTCATAGCTTAAATTATTAACTGAAACTATTATCGAAGTATCAGCACTTTCTTTGCTTGATAAATTTTTATTTAGCCTTGCGACCATGCCCTCTTTTACAGCGTCTTTTATCCAAACGCTATTTTTTGGTTCTTCTTTGCTGATAATCACATCAACGTAAATTTTATCGCCAACTAGATCATGTGTGATCTTTGAAACCGGCTTATAGCCACATCCACAGATAAATATCGCAATAAAAAACGCTAAAAAATATCTCAAAATTTATCCTTTAATGACAAAATTTACTAATTTGCCTTTTATATAAATCTCTTTTAAAATTTCTTTTCCTTCAAGCCATTTAGCTACATTTTGCTTAGCTAGCTTTAAAATTTCACCCTCACTCTCGCTCGCTGCCACTTCAAACTCGGCTCTTTTTTTGCCATTTACTGTAACTGCAAGAGCTATGCTATCTTTTACAAAAACCTCTTCTTTTACGGCTATCTTTGTGAAATTTTTTCTACCAAAAAGCTCTTCACTAAGCTCATTTGCGATGTGCGGCACGATAGGCTCTAGTAAATTTAAGATGATAAAAAAGCCTTCAGCATTTACATCTTCGTTATCTTGTGCATTTATGGCGTTTAACGCCTCCATGCAAGCAGCGATTAATGTATTAAAAGCAAATGTATCGCCAAAAACCTCGGTTGATTTTTTAAGCGCTTCATAAATCTTTAGCCTTGCAAATTTCTCATCTTTGTTTAGGCTTTCATGATCTACCTGAGGCAGTTCGTCTATCTTTTTGATAGTTTGTGCCTTCTCCCAAAGCCTATTTAAAAACCTAAATGCGCCTTCAACTGCGCTATCGTTCCACTCAAGCTCTTTTTGAGGAGGCGCTGCAAAAAGGATAAAAAGCCTTGCTGTATCAGCGCCATATCTATTTATGATATCATCAGGATCTACTACGTTTCCCTTGCTTTTACTCATCTTTTTGCCATCTTTTAAGACCATGCCTTGAGTTAGTAAATTTTCAAACGGCTCATCGTCTCTTAGATAGCCAAGGTCTCTTAAGACCTTTTGGAAAAATCTAGCGTATAAAAGGTGCAAGATCGCATGCTCGATACCGCCGATATACTGATCTACATTCATCCAATAATTCACGCTCTTTTCATCAAGTGCTTTTTGCTCCCAAGTCTTCTCATCGCTTGCAAATCTAGCAAAATACCAGCTGCTCTCCACAAATGTATCCATCGTATCAGTCTCTCTGACCGCGTCTTGGCCACATTTTGGACACTTTGTAAATTTCCAAGTTGGGTGTTTATCTAAAGGATTGCCCTCGCCTGTGATTTCGACATCTTCTGGTAGCGCAATAGGCAAATTTTCCTCTTTTTCTGGCACTACGCCGCAGCATTTGCAGTGCACGATAGGTATTGGTGCACCCCAGTATCTTTGGCGAGAAATTCCCCAGTCTCTTAATTTATAGTTTGTGATCCTTTTGCCTAAACCATCTTTTTCAAATTTTTCTATTATGAAATTTTTAGCTTCTTCTGAAGCAAGTCCATTTATAAGCTCAGAATTTATAGAAATTCCGTACTCAGAGTATGCTTTAGAACCATCATTCTCACCTTCAAGCGGCTTTACGACTGGTTTTATAGGAAGATTAAATTTAGTTGCAAACTCGAAGTCTCTTTGATCATGTGCAGGAACAGCCATAATAGCACCACTGCCGTAGTCAGCTAAGATAAAATTTGCAACCCAAACTGGGATTTTTTCATTGGTAAGTGGATGAACGACATAAATTCCTAAAAATTCCCCGTCTTTTTCGCTCGCTTGGCGCTCTCTTGGGCTTTGATTTAGGATTGCTTTTATCTTTGTCTTTTTGTTTTCATCAATCTTATCACTCTCAAGCAATGCTTTTACAATAGGATGTTCAGGTGCAAGGGCTGTGTAGCTAACGCCGTAAATCGTATCAGCCCTTGTAGTAAATACCTCAAAGCCGTCAAATTTACCACCTAAAGCCTCTTTTGAAGCTTCATCAAGATAAAATTTAAACTCCAAGCCGTAGCTTCTGCCGATCCAGTTTTCCTGCATTGTAATTACTTGATTTGGCCATTTGCCTTCAAGAAGTTTTAGATCATCAAGTAGCTCGCTAGCGTATTTTGTGATGTTGAAGTAATATCCTGGAAGCTCTTTTTGTACAACATCATTACCACATCTCCAACATTTGCCATCCTCCACCTGCTCGTTTGCAAGCACAGTTTGATCGTATTCGCACCAATTTATAATTGCATTTTTTCTATAAACAAGCCCTTTTTCAAACATCTTTATAAAAAAGCTTTGCTCCCACTTTGTGTAAAGTGGATCAGACGTGGCTAAAATTCTCTTTTTAGAAAATGAAAAGCCAAGGCTTGCAAGCTCTTTTTTCATATAGTCGATATTTTCATAGGTCCAAATTTTAGGGTGAATTTTATGTTTTATGGCTGCGTTTTCAGCTGGCATGCCAAAGCTATCAAAGCCAATAGGATGAAGTACGTTATATCCGCTTTTTCTATATGATCTAGCAAGTGCATCACCGATAGAGTAGTTTCTTACATGCCCCATATGTATGCGTCCGCTTGGATAAGGAAACATACTTAGGATATATTTTTTCGGCAAGCTTAGATCGTCTTTTGGTTCAAATTCTTCATTTTTATCCCAAATTTCTTGCCATTTTTTTTCTATCTTTAAAGGCTCATATTTTCTCTTTTCAGCCATTTTTTCTCCTAAAATTCTTCTTGAGCTTTACTTGATTCTATTAAAACCAAGGCTAGTGAAAATATATTTGCAATGACTGCGCCAATAGCCAACGAATAGCTAAGTGTTATATTTTCAGAGACTTGCAAAATAACAAAAGCTGGTATAAGGTGCAAATCAGCAACCAGCGAGCTTGCAAAAAGCTCAGCTGAGAGTAAATTTTTAACACCGATCTTAAGTAGCGTTGAAACCAAATTTATACTAGCCGCCACAAAAAGCGCAATCTCGTTTTTATCATATAAAAATTCTGCCGTAGTCGTAAGACTCATCAATGCAAAAAATATGTAGATAACTTTTCCCCAGTTCATTATCCCTCCTTACACAACGCCTTTCTCAAACATAGCACGCTCTTTATCACGCTCTTTTTTTATCTTTTGTTTTTCAGTCTCTCTACTTCTAAAATGCTCGATGCTAAATTTAAACCAGATAAGAAATGGTGATGAGATGTAGATCGAGCTGATCGTTCCTATAACTATACCAACGATAAGAATAAATGAAAATCCATGTATCATATCTCCGCCAAACAAAAATAGCACAACAACAGTCATCATCGTAGTGGCTGAAGTTAGGATAGTTCTTGAAAGTGTGGCTGAGACTGACTCGTTGATAACGCCCTCGATATCGGTTCTCTTGCTCTCTTTTATGCCTTCTCTGATCCTATCAAAGATAATAATCGTATCATTTAGAGAGTAGCCAAGCACCGTTAAAATAGCCGCTAGCGTATCCAAATTTACATCAATATTAAATAGCGAAATAGCACCAACAGTTATGACTATATCGTGAATTTCAGTTGCGATCGCAGCTAGTGCAAATCTCCATTCAAACCTAAATGTTATATAAAGAAGCACGCCAATTAGTGAAATTCCAAGAGCCATCAAGCCCTTTTGCCTAAGCTCATCACCTACCTTTGGACCAACGATATCAACACGTCTTACTTCAAAATTTCCAGTATCTTTTAAAATTTGCTTTATCTCAGTGCCAATGTCACCAGTTAAATTTGAACTTGATCCTGAAAATCTAATAACCACCTCATCGTCACTCCCAAACTCAGTAACAGAGGCGTTTTTAAGCACTTCATTTGTGCCAAAAGCGTCGCGGATTTTATCGAGTGGCGCTTTGGTATCGTATTTTAGCTGAATAAGCGTACCGCCAGAGAAATCAATGCCGTAGTTTAACCCCTTTGTAGTAAGTAAAACAATAGAGCCAACAAATAAAAATATAGAAAATGCTAGTGAAGCAAATCTAAAACGCATAAAATCATAAACTTTTGCTTTAGTAAAAATTTGCATCATTAGCTCCTTTTATAACCAAACCAAAGTCTGGTATTTCCACTTTTTTCTATCTTATCCATAACAGCATCAAACATACCATGAGTGCCAAGTATAGCTGTTAGCATTGAAGCCATGATACCTATTGCCATTGTTACTGCAAAGCCTTTAACTGGACCAGTACCATAAGCGTAAAGTACCGCAACTGTGATGATAGTAGTTAAGTTTGAGTCAATAATCGCGCTCATGGCGTGCTCATAACCCTTTTGCACAGCTGTCCTTATCGCAACACCTTCACGTAAAAGCTCGCGAATACGTTCATTTATGATGACGTTTGCATCAACAGCCATACCGATCGTTAGCACGATACCAGCCATACCTGGCAAAGTAAGCGTCGCTCCAAAAAGCGCCATCACAGCGACTAATATAACAACATCTGCAACTAGCGCGATATTTGCAAAAATTCCAGAAATTCCATAATAAACTAGCATAAATAGCACAACCAAGATAGATCCAGCAGCAAGAGCTACCATGCTTTGGTTTATGCTCTCTTGTCCTAAAGATGGGCCAACGCTTCTTTTTTCCAGCATCTTAACAGGGGCTAAAAGTGCGCCACTTCTAAGAGCGATCGCTACATCGTGAGCCTCATCAAGGGTAAAGCCACCACTTATCTGGCCACTTCCGCCACCTATTCTTTCATTTATAACAGGAGCTGAATAAACCTTACCATCAAGCACGATAGCAAGCCTTTTGCCGACATTTGCACCAGTAAAATCGCCAAAAATTCTAGCACCCTCTGAATTTAGAGTGAAATTTATAATAGGCAAGTTATTTTGCTGAGAAAATGCAACCTTTGCATCAGTTAGCATCGAGCCGTCAAGTACTGGGATATTTTTAACGACATATTTCACGCGGTCATTTTTAGCATCTTTAAAGATCACATCGCCGTAGCTTTCAGCTTCAGCCTCGCTCATTGTATTAGCCTGATCTTGTCTTTTATCATCAACTGCCATAAGCTGCAAGTGAGCAGCCTTTGCGATGAGATCTCTTGCTCTTTGTTCATCCTCTTCAGTCTTTATACCAGGAAGCTCAACTAGGATATTATCTTTGCCCTGTCTGGCAACAGTTGGCTCAGCTAGACCAAACTGATCGAGTCTATTTCTGATAGTTTCAACAGCTTGCGAGATCGCATATTCGATCGTATCCGTTCTTTCTTGCTCGGTTAAAGATATGCTGTAATTTAAACCATCTTTTTTAATATTAAGCCCCTTTATCTCGGCTAGTGCTTTATCTACTTTTGGAGCTTCGTCGCCATCAAGAAGAGTAAAGTCAATGTTCTCTTCTTTAATCTTAAATTTATCAATTAATACATCTTCTTTTTTAGCATAATAATTTATACTTCCAGCTATTGATTTTATTTTTGAGTGAATAGCTTCGCTCGTTTCAACACCAAGTAGCATATGAAGGCCACCTTGAAGATCAAGGCCAAGTGAAATTTTAGCCCCATTTTGAGTCTGAAAAAAAGATGGCACCGAAAAGCCAAAACCAAAAATTAAGGCTAATATTAAGATAATTAGCCTATATGTAACCCTTGCGTTACGCATTATTTATCTTCGATCTTTTTAGCTACAAATTCGCGTGCTATGCGAACGATTACATCATCGTTAAGTTTAACTTTGATAAAATCATTTTCGGCTTTAATCACTTCGCAGATAAGTCCGCCATTAGTTATTATCTTATCACCTTTATCAAGAGCTGCGAGCATTGCTGCATGGGCTTTTTGTTGTTTTTGTTGAGGTCTAATAACCAAAAAGTAAAATATGGCGAAAAGCACAACAAGAGGTAGTAATGATGTTAAAAAATCAGCGTTTTGCATGGATTTCCTTATTTGTAAGATTTTTAAATAGGCATTTTAGCACTAAAATTATAATAAAAGCCTTTGTCGGTGCTTTTTTGCTTTCTAATTTTATTTTTTTAAGTTTCTTCGAGAATTTGCTATTAAATTTCATCTCACCGTTTCTTACTTTGACTGGAATTTACATCATCATAAATTTAAGCAGAGCTGGTTTTTTCGCGGCTGGATTTTTCACAGGAATTTTATGGTTTTATTGGATCAGCTTTAGTTTTATCTACTACGATCTTATTTGGCTCATACCTTTTGTCATTCTCTTTGTAGCACTTGTTTATGGGCTTTTGTTTTGGATAGCCTCTTTCCCAAGTTTTATAGTGCTTAGAGCTATTTTGCTATTTTTAGTAAGCTATATTCACCCATTTGGCTTTAACTGGTTTAACCTTGAAGCAACGCTTGTTTTAGGCGCTTTTGAGCCAAGTACGAGAGGGCTTATTTTTATGTTTTTAGCAGCCATCTCTTTAAGCTTAAATAATAAATTTTTAAAATTTGGCCTAGCTTTTATCTGCCTCATCGTAGCCTTGCAATTTAAAAGTGGCGAGGCAAAAACTTTGCCATTTGATGTGGAGCTAATAAACACCAATGTCGCTCAAAGAGTGCGCTGGGATAAAAGCTTGCGTATGCAATTTACAAATGAAAATTTAGACCTCATCAATAGCGCTATCGCCGAGCAAAAACACCTCATCGTGCTTCCAGAGAGTGTATTTCCACTATTTATGACAAATGAGCCACTACTTGCTGATGAACTAAAAGAGCTTTCAAAAAAGATAACCATCGTAGCTGGCGCACTTGCCTATGAAAATAAGCAAATTTATAACTCTGCGTTTTTGTTTCAAGATGGTAATCTTAGGCGAATGGATAAGAAATTTTTAGTGCCATTTGGAGAAGAAATTCCTTTGCCAAAATTTATGCAAGATGCGGTTAATAAGCTATTTTTTGGCGGAGCTAGCGACTTTAAAAAGGCTGAAAATTTTAGCGACTATGAGATAGACGGAGTTAAAATTAGAAACGCTATCTGCTATGAGGCAACAAGAGAAGAGCTTTATAAGGGTGAATTTGATGTGGTTGTGGCTATCACAAATAACGGCTGGTTTGTGCCAAGTAGCGAACCTGTGCTTCAAAAGTTGCTTATAAAACACCTTGCCACAAAATACAATAAAGTCGTCTATCACAGCGTAAATGGCTCAAAAAGCGAGATCATAAAACCTAAAAAAGTATTTTGGGATGAGTTTTAAAAGAGAAATTTAAAGTGGCTTTTAGATAAAGCCACTTTGATATGATTATTTTTTCAGTAAAGCTTTGAAGGTATCAACTGCATCGAGCTTTTCCCAAGGGTATTTTGCATTTCCCACTTGGCCTTTTGCAGCTACTTTTGCGTATAAAAATGTCTCTTTGCTTGGTTTATCAAGACCAAATTTATTTGTTATCCAGCGAGGAGTTAGAGAAAAATGCTCACTTACAAAATTTGAAAGCATATCGTCATTTACGCCATTTGCATGAGTTCCCATGGTATCAACGCTAACTGAAGTTGGCTTTGCAACGCCGATAGCATAGCTTATCTGAACGATACATTTTTTAGCAAGACCAGCTGCGACAATATTTTTAGCTATCCAGCGCGCTGCGTAAAGACCGCTGCGATCAACTTTTGTGTAGTCCTTGCTTGACTGAGCACCACCGCCTATTGGACTATATCCACCAAAGCTATCAACGATTAGCTTCCTACCAGTTAGACCGCTATCGTGAAGTGAGCTGTGATTTACATATCTACCTGTTGGGTTTATATAGATGATCGTTTTTTCTTTATTATACAGCTCTTTTGGAAGACCAGTTTCGTCTATTAAATTTTGAATTAGTGCGCGAAGCTCTTCTATCTTCATACTTTCCACGCAAGGGGCGGAAACGACGATAGTGTGGATACTTTGAGGTTTACAGTTTTCAAAGTTATCTTTGCTACCGTAATCAATAGTAACTTGTGTTTTTATATCAACGCCAAGCTTATCAGGGTTTGCTTTGGCAAATTTATATACTTTTTCACAAAGCATTCTTGCGTAAGTTATAGCTGCAGGCATAAATTCTTTCGCTTCGCAGCTTGCAAAGCCAAACATGATGCCTTGATCGCCTGCCCCGATCTCGCCATCACTTTGATCAACACCTTGATTTATATCTGGGCTTTGTTGATTTAGGCAGACTTTGACCTCGATATCATCTGGGTGCAAGCACTGCTCTTTTGTAAAGTTGCTCTTTCCATCATATCCGATATGTGCAAGAGCATCTTTTACGATCTTTTCGTAATCTTTAAAAGAGAGTTTTACTTTTGAGTTTATCTCTCCGCCTATTACTATATTTTTCCCAGCCACAAAGACTTCACTTGCAACACGCCCATTTGGATCTTGTGTTAAAATAGTATCCACTATGCTATCAGCGATTATATCAGCACATTTATCTGGATGACCTGGACTTACAACTTCAGAGGTAAATAGATACATTTTCATCCTTTTTTCTTGACTAAATTTTGTGCAATTGTAACAAATCTATTTAAAAGGCTAATTAATCTTTATCAAATTCTTTATATTTAAAAATTGTTTAGCTAAAATCGACAAAAAACTAATTTATTAAGGTGTCAAATGAATATGTTTAAAAACATAGCAAGAAGATACGCCGATGGAAATTTGATAGTTCAAATTTTAGTTGGTATCATCCTAGGTGCCCTAGTTGGCTTTTACACACACTACGAAGCAGCTCCTTATAACAAGATCTCGGCTAAAATTCAAACTATTCAAAACGAAAGTGGTTTGAGCGTAGATGAAGTTATAAAAACTCGCCTTAGTCAAGATGAAGCCAAGCAGCTAAATGAAGCCAAAGAAAAAGCTAGTTCAGCCGATTCTATCGCAGCTTCAGCTTCAGTTTTAGGCGATTTATTCAAAGGTGCTTTAAAAGCTATCGCACCAATTCTTGTCTTTGTTTTAGTGGCAACATCCATCATTTTAAGAGATTTTGGTCATACAAAAGGTATGCAAAAGATCATTACACTCTATCTAATTGGTACGTTTTTAGCAGCCGTTGTTGCAGTTATTGCTAGTTTCTTATTCCCAGTGGAGCTTTCTTTAAAAGGTCTTGCAAGTGCTGATATGTCAGCACCTCAAGGAATTACCAATGTCTTAAAAGATCTCATTTATAAAATGGTCGAAAATCCGATAAACGCTTTAGCTAATGGTAACTATATAGGCATCATCACCTGGGCAGTTGGTAGCGGTATAGCACTTAGAAATTCCACAGCTGAGACCAAAAAAGTATTTAAAGACATAAGCGATGGTGTAACTCATATTGTTAAATTTATCATTAGACTAGCTCCATTTGGTATTTTTGGCATGGTAGCTATTAGCATTCATGAAACTGGATTTGAGGTACTTGCAGGATATCTAAAACTAATTTTAGTTCTTGTTGGGGCAATGCTTGTTGTCGCATTTATCATCTATCCAGCCATGGTTTTTATATTAACTAGAAAAAATCCTTATCCACTTGTCATGATCTGCCTAAAAGAGAGTGCTATTTCAGCATTTTTTACAAGAAGCTCAGCTGCAAATATCCCTGTAAATATGGCACTTTGCAAAAAGCTTGGTCTAAAAGAGGAGCTTTACTCGATCTCGATCCCACTTGGAGCTACCATAAACATGGGCGGTGCGGCAGTTACCATTAGTATCCTAGCGCTTACCGCAGTAAATTCTATCCCATCTATCACAGTTACATTTGGCGATGCGCTACTTCTTTGCTTTATCTCAGCTCTTGGTGCGTGTGGTGCTTCGGGCGTGGCTGGAGGCTCACTTCTTTTAGTGCCATTAGCGTGCGGTCTTTTTGGTATCAGCAACGATATCGCTATGCAGTTTGTCACAGTTGGCTTTACTATTGGTGTTATCCAAGACTCAGTTGAAACTGCGTTAAATAGCTCATCTGATGTACTTTTTACAGCAGTAGCTTCAGAAACTTCAAACTAATACCCATAAAATTTCAGCTAAATTTTGGCTGAAATTTTACTTTTATCCATTTTTTTGTAAAATGTCCCAAAAAATTAAAGGATAAATATGCAAATTTGGGATCTAAAAGCACTTTTTTCAAATGAAAAAGAGTGCGAGCAAAACGCTCGAAATTTACAAAAAGAGTGTGAAAAATTTAAAGAAAAATATTTAGAAAAATATGAAAATTTAAAAACAGATGAGTTTTTAAAGGCGTTTGGCGAATATGAAAGCTTGATAGCTAAAATTTCAAAAACCATGACTTACGCTTTTTTAAATTTTGCTAAAGATACAAGTAAGGGCGCATTTTATGCAAAGATCGATGAGATCGCAACAAAAGCAAATGAAAATTTGATATTTTTTGAGATCAAATTTAATGAGCTTAACCCTAAAAAACAAGAAGAGATCATCAAAAGCTCCAAAAAATATGGCTACTATCTAAGCAATCTTGCCAAAGTAAAACCGCACCAGCTAAGCGTTGCCGAAGAAAGAGTATTACTTCGCACTGCAAGCACCGGAGCTGAGGGGTTTTCGAGGCTTTTTGATGAGAGCATGAGCAAGATGAGATTTAAATTTAAAGGCGAGCTTTTAAGCGAAGAGGAAATTTTAGCCAAGCTTCATGATAACGACCAAAGCGTGCGAAAACTAGTCGCCAAAAGCCTCTCTAGCGAGCTTAGTAAGCACCAGCACCTTCTTGGCTACATATATAATATGATAAAAACTGATCTAAAAACGAGCTGTGAGCTTAGAAATTTTAAGCTACCCGAAGAGCCAAGACACCTTGAAAATCAAATCACCAAAAAAAGCGTTGATTCGCTAATCGCTGTAACTGAGAAAAATTTTGACCTAGTCTCTAAATTTTACGAGCGCAAAAGAGAAATTTTAGGCCTTAAAAAGCTTTATGACTACGATAGATACGCGCCTCTTAGCAGTGAGGGCGAGTATAAATTTGATGAGTGCAAAAAGATAGTTTTAAAAGCATTTTCAAATTTCTCAAGCGAATTTGGCGAAATTGCTAAAAGTGCCTTTAGTGACGGTTGGATCGACGTTTATCCAGCGCCAAACAAGCGAGGCGGGGCATTTTCTCACTCAGGATCAAGCGACACGCACCCTTATGTTTTGCTAAATCACACAAATCAACGAAGAGACCTTTTTACGCTTGCTCACGAGCTTGGCCATGCCGTGCATCAAAAGCTCTCATATAACGTAAGCTACTTAAACTCAGACACGCCACTAACCACGGCTGAGACGGCTTCGGTCTTTTGTGAGATGTTAGTTTTTGATCACATAAAAGACGGCCTTAGCAAAAAAGAGAAAATTTCACTACTCGCTGGCAAGATCGAGGATATATTTGCCACGCTTTACCGCCAGATAAATTTCACCACATTTGAGCGAGCCGTGCACGCACATGAGGGCGAAATCAGCCTAGATGAGCTAAATAAAATTTGGCTAAAAGAGAGTAAAAAGATGTTTGGTAAAAGTGTAACGCTAAATGACTACTACAAAATTTGGTGGAGCTACATCCCGCACTTCATCCACACGCCGTTTTACTGCTACGCCTACTCTTACGCACAGCTTCTAGTGCTTGCACTTTTTGGACTTTACAAAAGTGGCAAATGCAAAAATTTTGTCGAAATTTACACCGAGTTTTTGAGCCTTGGTGGGAGCCTCAGCCCAAGGGAGCTTGTAGGCAAATTTGGCTTTGATATAGATGATAAAAATTTCTGGCAGATCGGCATAAATGAGGTCAAAAAACTAGTAGATGAGTTTTTAGAAATTTCAAAGGAATAAGATGTTAGACGAAATTTTAGATGATGAGAAATTTTCGCTTTTGATGAAAATGCACGTCTATGAGTGCATTGATTTTTTGCTTGAAAAAGGGGTAAATTTCTCAGTTATGGCAAATTTACCGCTAGTTAGCTTTGAGCCTAGCTTGCCAGATGAGATAAGTAGTAGCTTTAGCATGCCAGTCATTATGTTTTCACTTGGTGGCTACACGCTTGAGAGTGCAAAGTTAACGCAAGATGAGCTTAGTTTTGAGGCTGGCTTTGGTAGTGAAAATTTTGCCTCAGTGGTCTCCTTTCCACTCGGTGCAGTGGTTCAAATTTTGGTTGAAAATAGCCCGATCCTTGTAAATTTTTCTATTCATAAGCCAAAAGAGAAGCAAGCGGACCGCACAAAAAAATCGGCTTCTGTTTTTTTACAAAACCCAAAAAATAAAGATATATTTAAGAAAAAATAGTAGTTTTAAGCATTTTTGGCTAAAATCAAAAGAAAATTTAAAAAGTAAAAAATGGAAAAACTACTATCAAATTTAAACGAAGCCCAATGCGAAGCAGCCACTCATATAGATGGTCCGATGCTCATACTTGCAGGAGCTGGAAGCGGTAAGACAAAGACGATCACTACTAGACTCGCCTACCTCATCGGCGAGGTCGGTATAGACGCAGCAAATACACTAACTCTTACTTTTACAAACAAAGCCGCCAACGAGATGCGAAGTAGAGCCATGGCAATGCTCAGCCAAAGTGGCAAAAACTACTCGCCACTACTTTGTACATTTCATAAATTTGGGCTTTTGTTTTTAAAGCTATATATTGAAAAGCTTGGCAGAAAAAATAATTTCGTAATTATAGACACAGACGACAAAAAACGCATCATCAAAAGCTTTGAAAGTCCGGTTGCAACAGCGATACTTTCAAGTGAAATTTCAAACTACAAAAACTCACTTTTAAGCGTTGAAGAGGTCTATAAAAACGCAAATTTTTCATCATTTGATAAAAACAAAGATAATTTTTACAAGCAAGCAGCTCAAATTTATGAAAAATATGAAGATTATCTCAAAACAAATAATCTTGTTGATTTTGACGATCTACTCGGGCTTACATATAAAATTTTAGACGAAAACGAAGAGCTTGCTAGAGAAATTTCAAACCGATACAAATACATAATGGTCGATGAGTATCAAGACACAAACGACCTTCAGTATAAACTGCTAAAAAAGCTCTGTCTATGTCACGAAAACATCTGCGTCGTAGGCGATGATGATCAAAGTATCTACGGCTGGCGCGGTGCAAAAATAGATAATATCTTAAATTTTAAAGATCAATTTAAAGATGTAAAGATCATTAGACTTGAGAAAAACTACCGCTCAAGCAATGCAATACTCAAAGCAGCAAACGAGCTAATAGACCACAACCGCAACCGCCTTGGCAAGAAGCTTGTGGGCACAAAAGGCGAAGGCGAGGCTGTAAATTTGATAGAGAGCTTTGATGAGAGCGTCGAGGCTGGTAAGATAGCAAAATGCATAAAAGAGCTTTTAAGCAAAGGTGTCCAGGCAAAAGATATCGCGATCTTATACCGCATAAACGCGCTCTCTCGCTCGCTTGAAGATGGACTAAATAAAGAGCAGATCGCTTATAAAATGGTCGGCGGCGTAAAATTTTACGAAAGAGCCGAGATCAAAGACATTATTAGCTATCTAAGGCTGATAAACAATCCAAACGATGACTTTTCAATAAGACGCATCATCAATCGCCCAAAACGCGGCCTTGGTAAAGTAAGCCTTGATAAGCTTGAAAAAATGGCATTTGATAGCAAAATTTCCATTTACGAGGCGATCTCAAATATCTCTGATAACGACGAAGCTTTTAGCAAAAAGGTAAAATCAGCTCTTGTTGAGTTTGCAAACAACCTAAAAGAGCTTCAAGAAAGCAGCTCGGTTTTTGACCTAATAGATAAATTTGAAGCAAAATTTGGCGTGAAAAAATACTACGAGAGCTTGCCAGATGGCGCTGAAAGAACGGCTAATATAGACGAGTTTTACGCTGTTTTAAAAGATCAGATCAAGCAAAATCCAATCTTTGATCTGGAGGAATTTCTAAACGAGATCACGCTAACAAGTGAGCAAGACGGCATCAGTGATGAGGCTATAAGTATTATGAGCGTGCATGCGAGCAAGGGGCTTGAGTTTGAGCACCTTTTTGTTATCGGTCTTGAAGAGGGATTTTTCCCACTAATTGGCGATGGAAGCGACATCGAAGAGGAGCGCAGGCTTGCGTACGTGGCGATAACAAGAGCCAAAAAGACACTTAGTCTAAGCTTTGCAAATTCGCGTTTTTACAAGGGTCAGCGCACGAGGCTAAATAAGAGTAGATTTTTAAGCGAAAGTGGCATAACACATGGCTCGCTAGTCATCGAAAAGAGTAATGAATTTAAAAAAGGTGACTTGGTTAAGCATAAAATTTTTGGTATTGGCAGGGTGAGCGCGGTTAGCAAGATCAAAAAAGAGTTTAAGCTAACTATAAATTTTGGTGGCAATGTAAGAGAGATAATGTCAAGCTTCGTGGAAAAAGCCGTATGAACGCCATTTTCGTGGCAAACAAGCCTGCTGGTATGAGCTCAAACCACTTTTTAGGGCGACTAAAGAGAAAATACGGCGTTAAAAAGGCTGGATTTTCAGGCACACTTGATCCATTCGCTAGCGGCTGCTTAATAGTCGCTTTTGGTTCATATACGAAATTTTTTAGATTTTTAGATAAAAGTCCAAAAGTCTATGAAGCTACGATCTGGCTAGGGGCTAGCAGTCCTAGCATGGATAATGAAAATATCACTGAAATTTCAAATGTAAAAGAGCTAAATTTAGAAAAACTTGAAATCATAAGAGGTGAGCTAACTGGTAAGATAATCTACATCCCGCCAAAATTTAGCGCCAAGCACGTAAATGGCACAAGAGCCTATAAGCTAGCTAGAAATGGCGAAGAATTTGAGCTAAAGACAGAAACGATGGAAATTTTTGATAGTCAAATTTTAAACTATTCGCACCCATTTTTAACTATCCGTCTAAGCGTAAGCGAAGGAAGTTATATCCGTTCGTATGCAGAAATTTTTGGAAAAAAGCTTGGTTATAATGTAACTTTAAGCTCATTAAAAAGGATAAGTGAAGGCAAATTTTGCTATGAAAATGAAAAATTTTTGAATATTTGTGATTTTTTAAATATTCGGAAAAATACATACTTTGGGGATATAAATGATATTCTTGATGGTAAGAAATTAAAAATTAACGATTTTGAAACACAAAAGCAAGGAATTTATTTGCTAAATTATGATAAATTTATGAGCGTAATCCAAATCACGGATGATACTATAAATTACACTCTAAATAAGGTTGAAAAATGTTAATCCTCGCAAGAAAAGAAAATGAAGAAATTTTAATAGGAAATGACATAAAAGTTGTCATAGTAAATATTTCAAAAAATACCGTTAAACTCGGTATCGAAGCGCCACGAAATACAATGATACTAAGAAGCGAATTAGCAAATGATATCAAAAATGAAAATATCCATGCCACAAAAACTGCAAGTGAAGCCGATATCCACGAGCTAGCCAAAAAAATCGAGAAATGAAAAGCTTTGCAAAGATAAATATATTTTTAAAGATAGTTGGCACTAGAGGCAGCTACCACGAAATTTTATCGCGCTTTATCCTCTGTGAACAACTTTTTGACGAAATTTATTTTAAAAAGTCAGATTCATTTGCCATAGAATGTAACAACCACGATATAAAAGACAATATCATTCAAAAAGCGATAGATGAGCTAAAAAAAGCTGGCTTTTCAAATGAGCTAGATGAGTTTTTTAGCTCTCATAAAATCATCATCAACAAACAAATCCCAATAGGTGCTGGTCTAGGAGGAGGCAGCTCAAACGCCGCCACCTTTTTACTTATGGTAAATGACGAGCTAAATTTAAATATAAAACGCGAAAATTTGATGCAAATAGCCTCTAAAATTGGCGCTGATGTGGCCTTTTTTGTAAGCGGCTACAAGGCAGCAAATGTGAGCGGCATAGGCGAGATCATAGAAAAATTTGATGACGAAGTGCCGGATTTAAATATCTTCACGCCAAATGTTTTTTGCTCCACACCGATGGTTTATCAAGAATTTAGAAGCAATTTCTTACAATACATAGACGTTAATGCTGCAAAAAAGATGCAAAATTTAAAGAGCAAAGAGCTACTTGAAATTTATAAAAACGAGGAGCTAAACGATCTTTTTGCCCCATGCTTTAAGCTCTATCCACAGATGAATGAGTTTAGGGATAAATTTCTAAGCGGCAGCGGCAGTAGCGTATTTAGCGTAAAATAAAAGGTAAAATTTTGATAAAAGATCTAGCAAAAAACAAGAAAGCTTTGCACGACTTTAGCATACTTGAGACCTTCGAGGCTGGCATCGTTTTAAAAGGCAGCGAAGTCAAAGCTCTAAGGGCTGGTAGAGCAAATCTAAAAGATAGCTTTGTACGTGTCATAAAAGGCGAACTTTTCTTACTAAACGCCCATATCAGCTATCTTGAGACCACACATAGCGCATTTCGTCCAAATGAGCGAGCAGCCAGAAAACTTTTGATGCATAGAAAGCAGATTGATAAAATTTTCGGTCAAGTCTCACAAGATGGTCTTACTTTGGTTGTTTTAGCACTTTATCTAAGTGATAAAAACATCGTAAAAGCAAGGCTTGCCCTTGCAAAAGGTAAAAATTTACACGACAAGCGTGAGACTCTAAAAAGACGCGAGGCAGACAAAGAGGCAAGAGCTGCCATAAAAAGATATGTTTAAGGGATAAGATGAAGAAATTAATTGTTTTAATAATCGCTTTATTTACTTTTTTTGGTTGCGGTGAGGACGAGAGCAGCAGTACAAATTTTAAAGAATTTAGCCCAAATAAAGAGGTTAAGCTTATAGACGTAAGCGGCAAGGAGCTTACTTTAGTTAGAAAAGATCACGGCTTTGCTATCAAAAATGATGAAAATAAGGTTTTAATGATCGACATTTTTGGCACATTTTGCCCGCCTTGCCAAAAAGAGGCAGCTGAACTTACAAAATATCAGCTTGAAAACAAAGATAAATTTACGCTAGTTGGACTAACTCACTTTGAAAATGTCACAAATGAGTATGTTTTGCACGAATTTATGCAAAAATTTAACGCCTACTATTTCATAACAAACGATCAAAAGATAAATGATAGACTTGCCGAGCAGATCGTAAGAGACATCGAATATAAACACGAGATCGCACTACCTTTTAAAGTAGTGATAAAAAATGGTGAATATCAAATTTTAACAGACGTAGATAGCGGACAATACGGGGTAAAATACTATCTTGGTGGTATAAAAGTCACAAAAATGAAAGAAGATCTGGCAAAAATTTATGAGACAAAATAAATTTGCTCTATATTTGGAACATAGTTTGCTTATAAAAGTGTGAAATTTCATAAGGATTTTAAATGTTTGTTTTAGATAAATCAAAATCTAGCCCACTTGTTGAATCAGCTCTTGCAGGCAGAGAACTACGCCAAAAACTAATCTCTGGCAATCTTGCAAACGTTGATACACCATTTTATAAAGCTAGAGATATAAGATTTGAAGATGTTTTAAAAGAAAAAGCAAATGAAATTTATAACACTTCAAGCCAAAAAAAGCTACAACTTGCTAAGACAAACGAAGCGCATATGGCTGCGGTTGATTTTCCAAAAAGCGACACAGCTCAAATTTTCTTGCGCGATGGTCACATGGCTAGAAACGATGCAAACACGGTTGATCTTGATGTTGAGACAACAGAAATGGGCAAAAATACAGTTATGATAAACGCTCTTGATAACGCCTACAAGGCTCAAAGCAATATCTTTAAAAGCGTCATAGACGCAAGTGCTAAGAACTAGGAGAGATGATGTCATATTTAAATGATTTTGATATTAGCGGATACGGACTGAGTGCACAACGCTTCAGAATGAACGTCATCAGCTCAAACATAGCAAACGCTCAAACCACAAGAACTACTGAAGGTGGTCCATATAGAAGGCAAGAGGTCATCTTTAAAGAGATGAATTTTGATAAAATTTTAAACGATCAGCTTAAAAGCTCACAAAGTCTACTCAAGTATGAAAATCCGCTTGACGATCCAAGCTCACCAAGAAACGCTCATCCTGCCCTAGTTAGCGTAATCGTGGATAAAGTGGTGCGTGACGATAAGGACTTTCAGCTAAAATATGACCCGAGCCATCCAGACGCAAATGCAAATGGCTACGTCGCATTTCCAAATATAAATCCAGTCATTGAGATGTCTGACCTACTTGAAGCAACAAGGGCATATCAAGCAAACGTGGCAGCCTTTCAAAATGCAAAAACAATAGCACAAAGTGCGATATCACTTATTTCAGGACAAGCATAATGATAAATAGTATAAATTTAGACAAAATAAATAAAAATGAAAATTCAAATAAAATAGCAAAAGCAGGCGAAGAAGGTGGCTTTGAAAATGCTCTAAACGACTCTTTAAAAGAGCTAAATAAAGTCCAAATCAACGCAGATAAAGCCATAGCCGATCTTGCAACTGGCGAGGTAAAAGATCTTCACCAAGCTGCTATAGCGATAGGCAAAGCAGAGACTAGTATGAAGCTTATGCTAGAAATTCGCAACAAAGCACTAAGTGCTTATAAAGAAATTTCTAGAACACAAATTTAAGTCATTAATGAATTCCAGAAAATCAAAAATAACCATACTTTTTTTATTAATTACTTTTGGAATTTCAATATTCGTACTTGTCATATTTTATAGAGCAAGTATCGAGCGAAAGCTTCCTAGGCTTCAAACAAGCGATATAAATACGGCAATTCGTGGCAATATAATCACAAAAGATGGCTTTAGCATCTCTTCAAGCCAAAAACTCTACAAAGTGATGCTTGATACTAGAAACATCGATCCTAATAAAAAAGAGATGTTTATCAAACTATATTCGCTTTACAGTGGCGACGATCCAAACAAAGTAAGAAAGATTATAAATGGCACAAAAGGCATTGTTACACTCTCATATAGCATTGATGCAAAGGGTGCTACCTACCTTCAAGAGCTCTCAAGAAAGCTGAATCGCAAGAGCATTTTGGTTTCATACCTTGATCCAAAAACAGGACTTGCTTCATTTCAGGGCATGAGAGTAATGGAAAGCGGACAAAATCGTAAATTTATGTCAAAAGACGCTCTCACACCGGCTATTGGCTACGTGAGCAAAACTGAAAGTGACGCGCTAACAAAAAGCAAAGGCGTAAAAGGTCTTGAGAGATACTATGAAGATTATTTAGCCCCTATACAAAATGCAAAAATTTTAGGACCTCGCGATATTGGAAATAATATTATTTTAACAAGTGACTCAAATTTAGCAACAAGAGTAGATGGTTACAATGCAGTACTTTCTATACCACTTAAATTTCAAACCAAACTAGAGCAAATTTTAGATGAAAAGCGTGAATTTCTAGATGCAAAAGAGCTAGTCATCTGTATAATGAATAGCAAAAATGGAGAAATTTTAGCCCTAGCTTCTAGCTCAAGATATGATCCTTCAAACATAAGAAAGCAAGATTATAGCGCTCTAAATTCGACCGTTAGCGAATATGCTTATGAAGTTGGCTCAGTTTTTAAACCATTTATATTTTCTATCTTACTTCAAGAGAAGAAAGTAAATCCATTCGAGCTTGTAAATACCTATAATGGCCGATACCAACTTGGCAAAAGGATAATCAAAGATACCCATCCGGAGCCTTTTATGAGTGCTGAAGATATAATCGTACATAGCTCAAACATTGGTATGATTCAGCTTGTTGAGCGTTTAAATGGGCCACAAATTTATCAAGGGCTTTTAAATTTTGGCTTTTCAAGAAAGACTGGCATAGATCTACCTTACGAGCAAGTAGGTATGATGCCAACAGTTACAAAGCTAAACTCATCAACATATAAGGCGACTGTGAGCTACGGATACGGCTTGCAAGCTACATTTATGCAGCTTTTAAAAGCCTATAATACATTTAATAATAAAGGCGTTGAAGTTACTCCTCACATGGTTGCCTACTTAGAGAGAAACGGGAAAAGATACGATTTGCCAAAGTCCGAGCCAGCTCAAGTTATATCACAAGAAACCGCAAAGATAATGAAGAGAATTTTAATAAAAACGGTTGAAAAAGGTACTGGACTAAAAGCCTTTACGCCAGGGCTTGAGATAGGTGGCAAGACTGGAACTGCACACATTGCCTCAGGTAGTGGTGGATACAGCAATACCTACAATGGCTCATTTTTTGGCTTTGTAAATGACACAAGAGGTAATAGCTACACAATAGGCGTTTTAGCAAGGGATCCTAAAAGACCTTACTACTACTTCGGTGCTCAAAGTGCCTTACCTATGTTTAAAAAGGCAGTTGATCTGATGGTTGAGGATGGATATTTATTTCCTGATGCAAATGTAATAGCTGAGTTTGAAGCCAAAAAAGATAAGCTTAAAAATGATAAGGCAAAACAAAAACCTGCTTTGGACTAAAATTTTAAAGACAAGAAAGATATAAAAATTTCTTTTGCTTTTATTGCTTTTAATAAATTTCTCTAATTGCAAAACCTTTAATACTCTTAAAATACTTTTAGTTTCTAATAGCAATTAAATTATAAATAGAAAATCTAAACTGATCGAAAAGATTTAAGTCTTTAATATTTTTAGAAGTTATCTCTTTGTCATCTTTGTAGTTTTTTCCGCCTAAAAAGAGCAGATAAATAAGCGGCATAACATAATTAAATCTTAAGAAAAGCGCTACGATACAATGAAAAAAGCCGTAGTTGTATCTGATACAAACATAAAAACCATAAATTATATAGGATATCATTAGAATCAAAAAAGCATAGAATACAAAGCTTAAACCAGCATAATCTGAAATATTTAAAAAGTTACAAACTAAAATAAAAGTACCTACCAAAGCAGGCAATATAATGATTGGAAAAATTAGATGAAGTCCAATTAGATCAAATTTACTCGCATAAACCTTTATGTTATATCTACCTGCAGGAATTATCAAAAATATAGGCAATACGATTGAAAAGAAAATAAAAGATACCACATACATAGAATCAATATCATAAGAACTCATTTTTATCCCAAGCTTAATTTTAAGATATTTTAACTACACTTTTTTTAATAAATTTATCTACGATTTTTGCGATTTTCTATGCCGATTTTCTCACTCTCTTCTATCTCGACAATATAGCTTGGATTTTTCTTTTTAGCCTCTTTGTCTAAAAAACTAATGAGCTTTGCATCAGAATTTTTATGAGAGCAGATTAAAATTATGAAATTTATATAGTTATTTGCCTCTTTTGGCATGACTTGGTTATTTTTAGCTGGTATACTAAAATTTCCTACAAAGACTTGAATGAGTTCGAAAAGCTCGTTTTTACTTAGACTATTATCACCCGCAAGCTTTTCAAGCTTTTCGATCGTTATCTCTTCTTTTTCTAATGCGAGCTCCTTTGTTTCGATGCTATAATCCCTATTTCTTAAAAGTATATAGATTAACACACAAATTGCAATTAATAACAATACAATAAAGAAAACTATTAGACCTTTTATTAGCATCTAAAGCCTTGAGCAAAGTGATCGCTTTGTAAATGCTAAAACACTCATAAGCACCATTATTATGATACTAATCCAGATAAAATCAGGCACTGGCAATGGATCGCCAGCTGCATACGAGTGCATGCCAGCTAAATAAAAATTTACGCCAAAATAAGTCATAATAATCGACCAATAAGCAAAAAATGAAGCCACTGCAAATGCATACTGGTTATTTAGCCTTGGAATAAATCTTATATGAAGAACCGCGGCATAAACAAGTATCGAAACTAGCGCCCAAGTCTCCTTGCTGTCCCAGCCCCAATATCTGCCCCAGCTCTCGTTCGCCCAAACACCACCCAGGAAATTTCCAAGAGTAAGCAAGCTAAGTCCTAGTATCATAGCCATCTCATTTATACGGGTAGCTTCGAGGATGTTGCGAGAAATTTCTGGATTTGGCTTTTTCTTATTTTGTAAAATGATAAGCAATAGTGTAAAGCCACCAAGTAACGCGCAAAGCCCTAAAAATCCATAACTTGCAGTAATGACAGAAACATGTATTGTTAGCCAGTAGCTTTGAAGCACTGGCACAAGTGTAGTGATCTGTGGATCCATCCAGCTAAGGTGTGCAACAAACAATGTGACACCAGCCAATATTGACGTAAGAGCAAGAGCGATAGGGCTACGTTTTGCAAAGACGATACCAGAAAATCCTAGAGCCCAAGCGATATAGACCATCGATTCATAAGCATTACTCCAAGGTGCATGCTCAGCAATGTACCAACGAAGTCCAAGTCCGACAGTGTGAGCAAGAAAAGCTAGTAAATTTATAATGTATACAACTCTTACGATACCATTTATCTGAACCTTTGGAGCTAGCATTTTGACAAAAACAAAAAACAAAAGCGCAAGGCCAGCCAAAAGATAAACCGGCGTCAATCGCTCAAAAATTTGAATTTTATTAAACAAAATTTCTATATTTATCTTTTCTTCACTTGGCATTACAGCAGAGCCGTACTTTTGCTGATAAGCTGAAATTTTATCAAGTGCAGCATCAGCCTTGCTCCAATCACTATCTTTTGTTGCCGCATCAACTGCTGCAAAATACTCTCTCATCATATTAATGACTAGATCGGCCTCCTTAGGCGGAAAGTACATCATTGCACTAGCAGGCGAATACCAAGAGTTTGATGGGTCATCTTGTTTTGGAAAAATTTTAAAAATTTCACCAATAAATATCATATAAAAAACATTCAATCTCTCGTCGATCTTTATCACATCTTTATCAAATGTATTGCGTGATCCAGGATGCTTACGATTAGCAATTTCAGCAAATTTTGTGAGTTTATATTCACTTCCGCCATCTTTTGTGGCTCTAAAAAAATCATTAAAACTTGCATATTTTGCATTTTCATCTATGCCAAGCTCTTTTTTTAGCTCCTTGCTTTGTCCAAGTGAGATAATTTTTTCACTTCGCCAAAAATCAGGCGTTACCATTATTGAAAGCATCGCTTGATTCGAGTTTAGGCTATTTATGTTCTCGCTTCTATGTATTTTATTTAAAATTTCTTTGCTAAGAGTGTCAAACGGCTTCATTCTACCATCTGAGCTTTGTACAATAAGCCTAGAAAGCTTTTGTGTGTGCTCTTTGCTGATATTAGGCAAAAAGTCTTCAGCCTTTAATGAGCTAGAATTTAAACTTAAAAGCATAATGGCAATGATAGCAACAACCTTTTTACCGTCTTTTGTTGATTCATTATCGATTAACTTAGCTAGCTTTCTAAAACGACTACCAGGATTTACAACATTTAACACAAAGCCAAGTCCAAGCAAAAAGTAGCCGATATAAGTTGGTATCTTGCCTGGGTCTTTATTGACAGAGAGAATGGTTCCTTTTTCATCTGTATCGTATGAACTTTGGAAAAATCTATAACCATCATAGTCAAGCACATGATTCATATAAATTTTATAGTCAAGCCCCGACATGTTTGTATCATCTTTTACAATAACTTCACTTGAGTAGCTCATAGGCGAATTTGAGCCAGGATATCTTTTAAGCTCAAAGTCTTTTAAGTATAAGCTAAACGGAAGTTTAACTTGCTGCGCGCCCCATGAAGCGTTAAATTTTTGTCCAGCCACAGCTAAGCGTGAAGGCTCTGTTAGGTTATAAAAAATATGCATCTCTTTACTCTCGCCTTTATAATTTAATTCAGCTATCAAGGCGTTAAATTCGCTATCTTTTGTACTAACTAGCTTCCTTGAGGCATGAGCAGAAACTAATCTTGGAGCAAAATTTATATTTGAAATAGTATAAAGACTACCCATACCAAATTCATTTACGCTACCAGCTTTTAACTCAGTTTTTGAGCTATCACTCATTGTAAATTTTGAAAGATCGATATTTGAAGTAACTGTGAAATTTCCGTCCACTAATTTAAAAAGTACATATTTTTTACTCTCGTCTGGCTTAGCATTAAAGATAAAACTAATATCTGCGACTCTTGCTTCCTCTTCTTCTAACAAGAAGATTTCTTCGCTTTCACTCTCGTTTGAAACCACAAATTCCACTACTGGTTGCCCATTTTTATCATCCACAAACTTATAGCTTGCATTTGGCACAAATTCTTTAAATTTTAAATTAGCTTCATTATCTGCTATTTTTAGCTTTAGATCAAAACCTTTTTTTGCATCAGAAAGTCCTAATGGCAAAGCAGCATTTATCTCTTCTCCATTATCGTTTAATGCGGTTAAATTTAAATAGGATATTTTTGTCGTAACGATATTTGACTGAGTTTTTTCTCTTATATGCATATCAGCCTCAAAGCCAAGATATCTTGTTATTCCAGCACCGATTAAGATAACGATAAAACCAAGGTGGAAGATAAGCGAAGGGAGTTTTTTAGGATCTATTAAGTTGTATCTAAAGATATTATAGGTCAAATTTATACCAAGAAGTAGTTGAATGAGAGCAAACCAGCTGGTACCATAAACATAGTACCATGCAGCTTCTGTACTAGTTTTACTTTCTATTATCGTAGCGGCTCCACTAGCTATGGCAAAGATTATCATCAAAATGATAGCTGAGCCTATACTTAAAAATAATGATTTTGGATTTAACATCTGCTTCCTTTTATTTATATTATGACAAAGCTATCAAAGTAAAACTTATCTTAAATAACTGCCTTGCTTTGTTTGAGTAGAGACTGGTTTGTTTTCATTTGCGTCTTGTTCAGCAAATGCATCTTTACCTTTTAGATAGGCAAGAATCGCACCAAGGTCATTATTTGAAAGAATTTTAGCTTGGTTTTGCATTACATTTTTACCGCTTCCACCAAAACTTGAGTCGCTTCTATAAGAGATGATACTATCTTCAATATCCTTAGCATCCATATTTTTTAGAGGCGTTGAACCAAATGGCCTTTTATCAGCATTCTCGCCATGACAGCTAGCACATTGCTTTTCATAAAGCTCCTTACCTAAAGAAACACTATATCTGCCCTTTCTATCAACGCCTAATTTTAAAATTCTATTATCTTTATAGCGTCTTGGATCTTCATCGACATAGACATTTACTTTTTCATTTCTATCATTAGCCTGCTTTTTTGCCATTTCAGCAAGTTCTTTACCAAACTCACCACGAGCTTCTATATAGTAGACTTGTGAAGCTGCAAAGGCATTTGCCACCAAAAAACACGCCAAAAAAGAAATTTTAATACTTTTCATAATTTTCCTTGAAATTTTGCTCTAAATTTAAAAATCCCGGATCAGATTGCTCCGAGCCGGGATTATATCATAAGTTGATTAATGAGCTACGATTAGAATGAGTATTTAGCTTCAAATCTGAATTGATCTTCTTTGTTTTTAGCCTCATCAGCAAATTTTGAAGTTTTGAATGCATAGTATGAGCTAAATGTTAGCTTTTTGCTATACTCATATGCAAATCTTGGGGTAACCTCTTCAACTTTTTCTTTGCCATTTTCGCCAGCAGCTGCAGCGTGTTTAATGTGGCCTTTTATGTAATCAACACCAACTGTAAATTTATCAAATGTATATCCAGCTGTTCCATATACTAGGTTTGCTTTTCCATCAGCCCAAGTTGGATCAAGTGTAAGCTCACCAACATCTATTAGACTACCTTTATCTTCAAGAGCAAATGATGTTACGCCTTTATTATCAACTTTCCAACCCATATAACCAGCTCTTAAATCAAAGCCAAATAATGAAGCTGTAAGTTCACCAGCATAGAAATTACCATCATTATAGTTTGCAACGCCATTAGATTCATCTATATCTTTAGAAAGATATGCTTTTGCGCTTTTATCTACAGTAGTATTTATATAGTTAACTCTACCGCCTAAGCTAACATCATCATTAATAGCAAAATTTGCTGAAACATCAGCTGCAAGTAGGTCAGCTAGATTTGTTAGGCTAGCATACCATAGTTGGAAATTGATAGGATCATATGAACCAGCGATGCCAGCTGCATATAGATTACCTGCATCATAATCATTTAAATTATTTGTAATTTCATACAACTCACCATCACTTTCAGCACTATAACCCTCAATTGCGTCAAAAGCTAAAGCAGTAAGTGTTAGTCCTTCGATGTCTTCATTTACTACTCTTACACCAGTACCGACAGCATCATCAGTAAAGTATGAACCTATAACTTGTTTACCAGCTGTTATAGTAGTAGCACCTACTTTGTAGCCTAGATAAAATTGATAAACTTTAAATGAATCAGTTGTATTTGTTTTATCTGTTCCAGCTTTAGCATTATCGCCTGAACCGTCATTTGCATTATATCTTAGACCAACAACACCAAAGAAATTATCATCGATGGCAGCCTTAAAATTTGTGATCATTTTAAAGTTGTGTTTTGCATCACTTCTATTTTCTGAAGGAGTTGCTGAAGCATCAGCACTTTTATCTCTAGTATTTGTATATCTATATCTTGCAAATCCTGAAAGATCTACATTTTTTATAGCTTCTTCAAGTGGAGTAGCACTTGCTACGCTTGAAAACGCACCTAAAGCAACCAAAGCGGCTAAACTAATTTTTGTTAGTTTCATTTTTTCTCCTTTTAAGGTTTTTGTGCTGACGATTATAATCAATAAAATTTAATATGAAGCTTAAAATTTTTAATTTCAGTTACCGATCGTTTACCGTAATTAATCAAGAATAGATAAAAGTTGATAATTTTAAACAGACTAAGGATAAAAATTAAAATGAGTAAAAAGAAAAAGGGGCTATTGCTTTGCCCCTTAAAAGGAGTTCTAGTTTTGATTGCTGTTGAAATTATATAAGCAAGCAGTAAATCAACGGTAATTAAAAAGAAATTTTTTCCTCTTTTGGCACTTCGATATTTGTTTTTACATTTTTTCTTTTAATAACCACTTCATTTTGCGGCTTTTTTATACCATTATATAAGCCACTAGAGCCACCCTCTTTTATAAGCAACATATCTATAAGTTTATCTGCATAAAAGGTCGCATAGACCAAGTCACCTTTATCATAATAGTACCTATTTGCACAAAAATTTGCTTTATTGAGTTTGTGATTTTTTGTATCGCTCGCCACTATTTCATAGCAGTATTTTGAATCTTTATATGTAACCTCTTTTATAAAACCTTTGATTGAGCTTTTTACTGGTCTATTTTGCATGACCTGTCTTGGCTGTTTTCGCAGCGGCGGATTGTCTTCAAAAAATGAGCAACCAAAAAACATGATAGCAGTTGTCAGTGGAAGTAAAATTTTAGCTTTCATCTGTTCTCCTTAGTGTAAAACGGAGAAGTATAACTTTTAAGATTAAATAAATTTTGTGGGAAATTAAAGGCTCGTATCTAAATTTATATACACGATCATACAAATTTATCTTAGACGAGCCTGCCTAAGATAGTTAAGCTGAAACATTTAAAACGTTACCGCCAAGCTCGGCGATCTTTTTATCAAGACTCTCAAGGGTCTTTTCAATAGTCTTTTGAGAAATTTCAGGAAGCTCACCTCCCCAAATTTTCTTCGCATCCTCAAAACCCTTTGCCACACCCTCTCTACCAGCTTTTAGTTTTTCTACGTCATCACCTGCACCATTTAACACAAAGCTAGCTATCCTATCAACCGTATTTGCGATACCAAAAAATCCATTCTCGCTAATAAGATCATTTGCCTCGTCACTACTTAACTCATTTAAGGATTTACCGTTATAGCCGATATTTGCAAGATCAAGTCCTGATAAAATTTCTGATAAATTTTTAGGCACATTAAAGCTTAAGCCGCTTTGGGCTAGTAAATTTGAACTACTACTTTTAACGATCTCTTTTTGATACTGCAAAAAGTAGCTATTTGAAATGTCTTTGGCTGTTAAATTTGTAATTTCAGACTCTTTTTTAGAGATATCCTTTTCATCTTTATGAAGTGAAATTTCTGATTTTACATTTTCTTTTAGACTTGAACTATTATATGAGTTTGCGATTTGAGAAATTTTCATTTTGGCTCCTTGAAATTTATAGAATCAATATCGCCAAAAAGTAGAATTTGTTTAGATATAGCGGGAAAGCTCCCGCTAGTAGTTATTTGCTAAGTGTTGCGTTTAGCATCCAGATCGCTTTTTCAAATTTTGCGATTTGATCTTGTGCATACATTTGAGTTGTTGTATCGCCTTCTGCAAGCTCATCAAGCTTTTTAAACTCGCCCAAAAGGTGTTTATAATCAGCCAAGACAATCTCTAAAACCTCTGTTGGAGTGTAAATTTCTTTTGGCTCGTGTTTGATATGAGTAACTTTTGCTAGCTCCTCAGCCTTAACTATAGGTCTGCCACCAAGCATAAGAGCTCTCTCAGCTGCATCGTCAAATATCTCACTCATATCTTCATAAGCTTTTTCTGTGTATTCATGAACGCTAAAAAATTGAATACCTTTTACATTCCAGTGAAGATCGTGAAATTTAATATAAAGTGCATTTGCATCAGCCTGAATAACATTTAATTGTAAAATAACTTTTGACATTTTGTCTCCTTCTTTATTATAAATATGATGAAATTATATATAGCTAGAGTTAATCGGTGGTTAATCAAATAATAAATTTTATTATTTGATATAAAATTTGACTACAAAATAAATTTATATTATAGTCAAATGTAGGATTACAAAATTTGTTTATTTTTTATAAGGCGTAGTTTTATAGCCTTGCTCGATCAAGCTACTCATACCTCCATCTAAATTTATTATCTTAAGATCTGAGCTATCTATCGCTGCGGCTGCTGCCGTACTTCTTCTGCCGCTTCTGCAAACAAGAGCAATAGGTTTTTTAATATCAACTGCCTTTGAAAGCTCCTCCAAAAATGCACTCTTATCATTTGGATTAAAAGTTATAGTCTTTGCACCTGCGATAACACCAGTCTCTTGCCACTCAGATGGAGTTCTTATATCGATAATCTGATCATATTTTTTGATCTC
This sequence comes from Campylobacter concisus, assembly GCF_002165785.1. Classification (GTDB taxonomy): domain Bacteria; phylum Campylobacterota; class Campylobacteria; order Campylobacterales; family Campylobacteraceae; genus Campylobacter_A; species Campylobacter_A concisus_W. The sequence goes on along the minus strand of NZ_NDYO01000004.1, from coordinate 22,394 downwards.
ATCTGGGCTTATATTAACGGTTTTAACATCAGCTGACAACATACAACAAACAGCTCCTAAAAGTAAAATTTTTTTCATCTACTCTCCTTAAATAAATTTTTGAAATGTTAGCACGAATTATTAAATATATAAAAATTTTTGTTGATAAAATTTATTAGTTTAGATAAAAATTAATAATATAACGTGTTAATAAAAACTAAATCTACTACAAATACATCTATAGATAAACCGACTAGATTGATAAAAAATATATCTGCTTACCATTACACATTTTTTATAAAAATTTTTCTTTGATTTTAGTTATCTTATTTGTATATCACTTATGATCTTATTTTTAAAAGTTTATTCTTTTTATTTTTCCCTTAACCTGTGTTATGCCGATCTTCATAAGAATATTTTTTATAAATTGCTATATCTTAATTATATGTTTTAGTATATACCTATTTGAGTATTTTGTATTTTATAAAGATAATTATATGATGGTGTCCCCAACAAACTTTTAATAATATTAACAAAATATCGTTTTAATCGTAGTTTGTAGCGACGTTGTAAAAAATAGGTCAGTAAAAAACTCAGTAAAAGCTATTTTTGCCTATACTTTTTCGGCTCTATTAATCCAGCCTCTTTCATAAACATGATATTCAGGTCTTGCTTTTACTAGATTTCTATAATAAGCAATCTCTGCCCTATCAAAATCAACATCAAAGGCTCGCTCGTCGTAGTTGTTTAATGCTTTAAGAGTCTGAACACCCATAATGCCATCCACCACCACACCTAAAAGCCTTTGTAAAACCCTAACTGCTGGCACTACATCTACGTTTACACCAAAAATAAAAAGCTCACACGCTTTTAATTCACTATCTACCTCGTCAAGCCTCATTTTGTCCCAAAATTCTTTTTTATAAAATATTTTTACTTTTTCGATTAATGTGTCATCATTGTATAGGGCGACGCTAGCCTTTTCAAGATCGCCGTATGTGTTTATTGCCGCCCTAACTTGCCCCCAGCCTTGCCAACTTGGGTGAGCAGCTTCATAAATACCCATAAAAGTTAAGCCTTTTTCGTTTGGGTTTTTGTGTAGGGCGTTTTTAGGGCTGTTAAATTCTAGGCTCATTAATGTATAAAATGCGTTAGTAAAATTTTTCATTTTTTATCCTTTAAAAATTTAAATCTCTTGGCGGTTTAGATTGGAAGTCATCAAGGCTTTCAAAACTACTGATCTTTTTATCTATTGCTTTATCAACCACTGCACATATCCACGCTGTGCCGCGCCAGGCAAAAAAGCCACCTACTGCAAGACTAAAGCGATCATTATTATTTGTAAAAAATGATGTTATTTCAAAAAATATCCAACAAATAAATCCTGAGCTAATAGTGCCGACTATAAAATTTAATACTTTACGCCCTCTATTTATGGCTTGTTCTTTGTTGTTTATAGACCCTAGCGCTCCACCTAAAAAGCCGACAACTACAACCCAAAAATAAATGCCTACTTTGTTTATAAGATCATCCATTATCCGCCTCTTTTTTTAAAATTTATATGTAAAAATATACATTATTAGGACGGATAATATTATTTCTACTACAACCATCTTATTTAGCCAAAAGGCTTTAGTCTTTTTTATGATCGCTTCCATTTACACACCCTTTTAATAACTCTTCACATGTCAAAAAATAGCCCATAAGCTCTTTTGCACTTTCTAAATTTTCAGGGCTAAATTTTGGCTTTGTTGGCATTTTTTCAATGCACGCCACTGGCACATATACATCTTGATATTGCGTTTTTACGATTACTTCAGGCTTTGCGCCACAACCGATTAAAATAAACGCCAAGATTAGGCTACTTACTATTAGCTTCATTGAGTAGCCTTTCGTAAAAGTTTAGTTTTTCCTCGCAGGCGGCGTCCTTGATAGGCACTGCCACACGCTCAATTTTAGTTATCACACGCTCTTTTATCTTAGCTTCGTCTTGTTTTGGCACACTTAGCGCCTTTAGGCTTGTGTTTGCTAGCTCGATTTTTGCGTTACATGTTTCCAAATTAGAAACAACTACGGCATTGCTTGCCTCTTTTAGTGCTATCTTTCTGGTTAGCTCATCTATCTTATCGGCTGCGCTATTGTTTAGCCAATAAAGCACGCCAACGACAAAGCTCAAAAACAAGATAGCCCCTATATAAAATTTATCGCTCATTTCACACTCTCTTAAACGGATTTACACACCACACACTTTTTAGCACTTTCTTATCATCTGCTTCAAGATATGTGCTTTTGTTCTCTTCATTCATCCCACATATGTCCATAAGCTTCCACCCTAGATATATCCTGCAATAAAACTTAGATTTGCCATATCTTATTTCTTTGTAATAACCAAAACGCTCACGTCCATCTTTCATCTTGCAAGTCACTAGACACTGGGTGCTTTTTGCTCCTTTGTTTTCTGTAGCTAGAGTATCACCGACACTTTTAACACTGCTTGCATCTATATCTTCAATCCTGACGCCTAGATACTTCGCACTAAAGTTTCCTATCCTGTTACGATATAACCAACAAAGCCTAGCCCAATAAGTTTTATTTTTGCCGTTTGGGAAATGCTCGTTTTTCCAGCCGTCGTCTCCGTTTATGCCGTAGTCGTTCTCATCAAACCACACCGCCCACTTTGGTAAGCGTTCGCTTTTCTCATCACAAGCTAGCAGAGCGATAGGCACTACGATAAAATGCAGTATTTCGATAGGTAACTCAATAGCTACATTTTTAAGAATTTGTAGTTTTTGCTTTTTCGTCAGTTTCATTTTTCTTTTCCTCTTGATACTTTGGGCTCGCAGGGCAACCGCTCCAAGGGCAGTTACCTTGTTTGTCTAGCTTTGAGCTGCATATCTCGCAGCGCTTAGTTTTCTTTTTCATCTTTGTTTTCTCCTTTTTCTAGGGCTTGTTTTTGGGCTAATAGCTCTTTGTATTCCTCGCGAAGTTCAGGCAATACGGCGTCGTTGCCAATAAGTATCGCTCTACGGATGTCGTTCTTGGTTTCTTTGATTTGAGCTTCTAGCTCGGCTTTTTCGTCCTTTTCTTGCTCGACTTCTATCCTGACTAGTTTTTTATTTTTCATATCTACGCTATTTGCATTTTCGTTTAGAGCTCTTAGCCAGTCCTCGTCCGAGATTTCAATATTAGGCGTTGGGATAGTATCATGGATTTCGTCATCGTAGTATCCTAGTATCATTTTTTCTTTTTTATCATAATGGGCGTATTTCATAGTTTCTCCTTTTAATATCCTATTGCAATCCAGTATGCAGGATATGCACTATCTGCATCGGTGTTTTGAATAGTGAATTTTTCCTTGAAAAATCCATTAACATGCAAGGAACTGATAGCGTTGTTCGGACTTGGCAGTCCAGGCGTTGCCACTACCGATAGTGCCCAGTTTGGAAAAACTATAGGGAACATTATCTCTCTTGCTTCGCCTACGCCTAGATTTTGAGTTTGCCCCCATTGGAGTATAAGCCCCATTGGTAACCCAACCCAGCCACTTGTACCCACACTGCCTCTTGAAAGTCCTAGTGCCTCCTTGAACTTTGCTAGCGTTGCAAATCTCATGTGAGACAGACTATCCTCGCTTGCTTGTGCATTTCGAAAACATATCTCGCTATTTGCATCAAGAATCTTGTCTTGAGCCTCTGTTCTCATTAGAAAATGATCTGCCGTTATCCATCTTCCTACAAAGTCTCCGTTTACATCACGTCTTACTAAAGTATTGCCGGAAGAATTAGATGTCGCCTCTTTTAGTATGTCAAGATTATATCCATCGGCAGTAACTACCTCTTTCCATGGATGCCAGCCACGATTGAGATTGTTCGTGCGATAAAATATCGGTTTCGTTCCGTCCTGAGATATTTGAACTATTGTCTGTTTGATCCAGTTTGCATCTACGCGCTCTACTATAACGTGAGCGTGTTTCGAGCCACCGTAAGGCTGTGGAAATGTACCTGTAGTCTGCTCATTGGTTCTCCAAAAACCAGCAAGCATAGTGGTATCATCGAGATTTGAGATGATGGGAGCATTGTCTGCTCCTATACCGGACAATGCCTTTTGCACGAAAGACGAGCTATCAAGTCCGTCTAGCTTGTCGCTATCGGCGGCTTTGGCGGTTGAGTCGAGCTTTGCTGCATCCAAATCGTTAAAAGCTTTATTTATCCGCTCTCGCACCTCTCGTCCTGTGCCATTTTTTATGTCTATTGGCATTTTAATATCCTTTTACAAAGTAGTTAAATTCTCGCACTACAGCGATACCATTCTTGTCTATAATTTTTATCATAAATCCTCCTTTGGTTTGATTTGATAAAATAGCGTCGTCCCCTGCCACCGCGTCTAGTATTGTGATCTGCACCTTGGGGGCTGTGCTAAAATATGTTTTATACGCGATATTTATTACACCGCTTGCTGCACTTTGTGCGCTACCGCTCTCGAATTTGTCGGGCACATCTATTTCATAAGAATATTCGCTAACCGTAGGTGAGCTAAAAATATTTTTACTACTTAAAACTAGGCGCATTTTAAATGCCTTAGCTAGATAACTAACGCCGTTTCTAAATATTTTGTATTCGCTGAAATTCGCGCCGTCGATGCTTAACGCGATTTGCTCTATAGCGCTTATGTCTTCGTTTTTAAAGCCGTCGAAATTTATTAAGTCGTCCACGCTAGGCGCGGTATCGAAATCATTTAGGATGTTTAACCCGCTGTATTTTAGGCTGGAAGTTATCTTACAAGACGCTGGCGCGTCAAGGGTGCAAACGTTCGCGCTATCGTAAATTCCCCTCGAAGTAAATCCAAAAGGAGCGTCAAACGACGGCGCATTGTCTACGTTTAGCGTATCGTCGAACAGTCCGAGCCCGTCCAATGTCAATTCGCCGTCTGAATTCGCCGCGCCTTTTTTTGCTCCGATCCAAGTTTTATGTTCTACGCTCTTAAATATTACATTTTTTTCTAGCGTATTTGCTTCGTCCACAATAAACGTCGTAGGCGTAGCACTCATTATTTTAGCCCCACCGCTAGTCACGTAAAATGCCGCGATCTGATATGTCCCGCTATTAAATATTCTAGCGCTAGTATCGCTCGTGACAGCTATTAGTTGGCTATTATCCCAAACCTCGCCCCGTCTTATTTCGTAGCCTATTTTTCTATCGAGGCTATTTATCTCTCCCCAAACTATATTTAAAGCGTCGTTTTCATAAAACGTATTTACGCTATTTACGTTTTCTAGGCTGGCCGTAATTGCCGTGACGCTAGAAATGGCGCTTTTTACGCCGCTAGTATCTACGGCATAAATATCATAAATGACGGAAATGCCTGTTATAGGCGTCACAAAATTTAAGGCTTGCGTAGTCTCCAAAAATACGCCGTCTTTGTAAATGTGAAACTCTTTAAAATCTAAAGGACTATCGTCGTAACTCCAGCTTAACGCCCAATCATCCATTAGCTCGACCGCTTTTAGATTCTCTACCGGCCCCGGCGGGTAAAGCTTGCCTAAAACGTTATAAGTTTTACTTGCGCTATTGCCTACACCGTCTTTTACCGTTATTTCGTAGGTTTCGCCCTCTTTGGCTTCAAACTCGAATGCGCTATTAAAGACCTTTATCGTTCGTTCTTCGCTAGCGCTTTTGTAAGTTACGAAATAAAACAGCGAATCGCCGCTCCAAGCTAGAACTAGCATAGTTTTTATATTTTTGGCCGTATCGTATTTTAAATATTCGCTTATTCTTAGATTACGCACGCCCAGCGACGAATAATCCGTAACGCTTATATTTTCCCTATCGTCGTAAATATCCTCGTTGTATTCTATCGCCGTAATATGGCGCGTAAATTCGCCCGAAGTAGCTATCTTTAAAATTCGGTATAATTTAGAAGCCTTATTAATCTCGCCGAATGCGTAGTTGTCGTATTTTCTAAAGACGCTTCCGTTTAAATTCAGCCTTAGTTTATTCGGAGCTAGGATTTCTAAAATCTCAAACTCTTTGATCTCGTTTACGTCGTTTTTGATTTGAATAGCGTATTTTACGCCGCCTACGGTATCTAAATCTCTATCTAAAATAACGAAATCCGCGCCGCTATCTTCTAGCAATCTACCGCTAAAGCCGTATTGAGGCGTATCGTGGCTAACTTTGATAATATCGCCGTATCTGCAAACTAAACTATCTTTGTCGGCTTCAAACTCTATCGTTTCGGTTAGATAGCGATTACAATTTAAAGTAAAGCGTCCATAAGCCCTAGCCTGAGCCTCGTCCGTGCAGCCTACCAGCGTAACGGAGCTTTTATTGCTTACGCGCGAATTACCGGCGGCTATTTGTCCGACCGAAACGACGGAAGGCTCGTAATCTTTATTTTTATCGTAATAAGTTATCTCGATAAAATTCGCCCTATCTACCAAAGGAAGGAAATTTTGCTTAAACGTATCGCTTAGTATATTTCCCATACCGAACAAAAAGCTTTGAGCGGGAATTAGCCCCGCTTTTTCTATTATTACGTCGAATTTAGAACCCGCTTGAAGCACGGACGCGCGACCTAGCAAGCTAACCGTATCTAAGGCCTTTCTAACGCTTAATTCGCTATCGAATACGATATTACATCTTAAGCTCTTTTCTTCGCAAAAATTAGCCCATTCGTTAAAACTAGGCATTATGCGCGAACTCTCCACGCCGCTATCTTCTAAAATTTTACGGCAGATATGAGAGGGATTATCGCTATTAGCCGTTACGACCGCGCTAATCCTAGGCGCTCCGCCGTTTAGCTGATCGGTCGCTAACGCCCTAATAGCTAGAAGCGCGGTTTTAGGATAAATAAAATCGTCGCTTACGGTTTCGGTTACGTATTCTAAAAAACAATCGCTTGCGTAACGGCTGCCGGTATTGGGCGCGGTTTCGAATTTAGCCCTAATGTTATATTTATTGGGCGGTAAGTTACCCACCCTAAAGACTCGCCTAAAAGTAGAAGTCTGCGCAGCTGAAATGGTTTGCCCCGTTATCGGCGTCCAGTTTTTGCCGTCGGCGGAGTATTCTACTCTCACGTTTACCGAGTATCCGTCAAGTCCGCCTTTATCGTTAGCGTAATAAAGCCCGCGCGGGAAAACTAGAGTTACGGATAGGCTCGTTACGAAATTACCGTCCGTTTGCGCTAAAGAGTAAGATAAATCGGGGTTTAGCTTTTTGCCTATGTTCTTATCGTAGCTCGTATCGTTAAAATTAGAGATTATATTTTGGTTATTAAGCCCGTTTCTAATCTCATAAGTTACGCCTTTAAAATTCTCTATCGGCTCGTCATTTATCTTAATCTCTCGTATATCTTTAATCTCACCGTCGTTTAGCGCATAAAGACCATTAAAATATTGCTTATCGCCATCGCTAATTATATGCGAAGCGATTAACGGTGGAGTTATTTTATGTGTCCCAAAAACTTTAGGCACTACTTGAGCCTGCATAGCTTGGTTTGTAGGCTTATTCCAGCCGTAGGTATTGGAGTTTTTAAAATCCATTCTATCAAAGCCAGGCATAGATGGTTTAGGCATAATAGCACTTAATAGCAAATTGCCAGCCACAGCGATACCAGCGGCTAGCGCGTACGTTCCAAGCCCCGCGGCCATAGCTCCCGTTCCGCCTATGACGGTTCCTAACATGCCCGCAGCCGCATAAGGCGCGGCGATAGCTATCGCGATAGAAGCCACGATGCCTAGAATCTTTTTACCGCCTCCGCCTCCGCCTTTAGGCACAATAGCGATATTTACTACGTCGCCGTTTTCAAGCTCGAAAAAGCCGCTTTGTATAACGCTATTTTTAGAAATTACGAGATCGTAAATTTCGTTATCGTATTTTAATTCTTTTAGGACTTCGTCGATATTTTTATACTCTCCGCTAGCTAGTATCGTTCTATCTAAGGGATTTAAAACGTTATTATAGGTTATTATTTTATTTTCGGTCATAATAGCCCTCTATCAACTTTTCGTAATTAGCTAGCCGTTCTACGATAGCGCCCGTTTGCGACGTGGTATGTAAAATATGCTCTTCGTCGATTAAATATCCGAAATGCGTTACTATTTTAGGGTGGTTTATGTCGTAACGCAAAGCTACGCAGACGCCTTTGCGCTTTTCTACTCTATGCCAGTTTTTCGAAATTTCGTCTAGAAATTCGCTAAATACGAGTTTAGCTCTATCGTGCGGAGCGCGCGCCGGCGGTATGATTACGCCGCGCTCTATCTCGTAGCACTTTCTCACCAAAGCAAAGCAGTCCATTTCCTCAAACGGAGCGCCTATTAAATCCCTTATCGTCATTTCTTATACCCGCCTATAATTCCCAAGAACCCGCCGAAGCGCGCCGAATTATTTTTAGCCCTGCAGCTAGCCAAGGTTTTGTCGCAACTAGTTTCTGGTCCGTTATAACCGCACTCTTCGCCTTTAAATTTAAATACGCAATAATCCTTATACATCTTGCGCGGCGGATAGCTCATATTAAAGAGATTGCCCGCGCCCAAATTAAAGGTTACGGCCTTACTATCGGAGCTAAAGTCGGTAAGCTCGAAAAACTCCTCAAGCACCGGCTCGCTTAAATCTTTAGTATTTATCACGTAAATTTTTGCTTTAATAGTAGAGTTTTCCGCGCCGCGCGTTTTTAAATAATTATCGTAAGAGTTTATATAATTTTGCATAGCTCGGCTAGTGTTATCGATACTTAGATTAAATTGCGGTATTTCGCCCTTAGCCGTTTGGATTTCGCCTATACTAAAAGGAAACGCCACGAACTCTTCCCCTCTAAAGGTTATATTCTCGCTATTGTTTATTATGCGTACCGTAGGCGTTTCGGGGATAAAAATTTCAAGTCCAACCAGTAAGATACTGTCGGTAGCTAAGGCGTTTAAATCTTTTATCGTGCTTAGTTTCATATCTCTACTATCTCCACTTTTACCGCGCAGTGGCTTTGCATATTGTCATCGGCTTTTAAATCGTCCATAGAAAATACGCAAATTTTAGTTTCGTCCTCCAGCGGATAACGAAATTTAAAAGCCTGCCCTTGATTTTCTACGAAAAAATCTCTTAAAATTTTGAACTGCTCCGCGTTTAGGGCGGGGTAATTTAAACTATACGAGCTTTTAGGCTTAGTCCATTTTTTACGCGTTATCGTATAGCCGCCGTCGCTTGAGCTTCTATGCGTAGGATTGCGTAAGGTCCTCGACGAACCTACGACGATCGGCGGATAGCTAGGATAAGTATTCACGCTAATAACCCCCTTAAAGTTTCGCGCGAGCCTAAAATGTTTTTACTCACGCCGTTTAAAACTAAAGATATGACCCATTCGCCGTCGTTTCGCCTTACCGCGGCGTTAGATACCTTTACGTCCTCTCTGGTTTGATTTATTACTTCTACTTTTACGTTATTTAAAGACGCTCCGACCTGCGCTTTTACGCCTAAGTCGCCGTTAGAAGTCCTTGTTAAAGGCATAATAGCCTCTGGACTACCGCCGTTTTTCTCGCCCATTACGCCGATGTCGGGAATACCGCCTTTAGCGAATTTAAAGAAAGTCGGTTTGCTTACGATTGAGTTTGCGTAGCTATGCAGATCGGGGCTATTAAATACGCCACCTTGTGCCGCTTGAGTAGCATTTAATACGCTTGCAAATCCTCCAGCGGGCAAAGCCTGATGCTTTGGAGTAGCCTCTCCAGACATTCCTGGTAACATACTCGTGACCGAATTGATTAACGGCTGGATTATCATCATCTTTACTATTTGCCTATAAATTTGCCCTAAAATATCCTGCGCTAAATCGCCGAATTTCATAAAGCGATCGGACGAATAATCAAAGAAATTACCCATAGCGCTTTCAAGGCTATTTAACCCGCTATGCATAATCTGCCCCCAGGTCGAAGCGTCGAATATTTGTTTTTGATGTAGGGCGTTTTCTAAAGCTACGGCCTTATCGTAGTATTCTTTATTTATCTCGCCTTTTTTTAGCATAGCGTCGTATTGTTCTAAAGCGTGTGCGCGCTCTATTTCTATAAGTTCGATCCGTCTAGCCGTTTCGTCGGTTATTAGCTCCGTGCGGCGTTTAGCTAGATTAAATTCGCGGTCTTTTAGTTGCAAATATTCGTTAATGGCCTTGATTTGTTCTTGCTTGGTTTTTTCTTGCTCCGCCATCTTATTTTTTGTCTCTTCGGCGTCTATCTTTGCTAGTTCGTTTTTTCTATATTCCGCGATTTTATCCGGACTTACGCCGAGCGCCGTCCACTCTTGAGCTTTCCTTGCGACGTTATCTCTTTTTTTTTCGATTTCGCTCATTCCGCTTTGGGCTATCTCTAAAAGCGCTCTGTTTAGGGCGCTTATTTGCTCTTTCGTTTTGGTCGCTTGCGTGCCCGTATTTTTGACACTCTGCCTAATCCCCTCGAATTTTTCGTTTATTTTCGGTGCGGCACTTGACATAGTGTCCTCAGCTATGTCTTTTAGCAGTCCTTTTATTGTTTCTTGGACCAGGTCAATATTTTTTTCTGTTTCTTTGTAGTGTTCTAAAAGTTTGCTTGACAGATTAGTAGAAATATCTATGCGCCCAAATCTAGTCTCGCCGCCCCACAGAGAAGCTATCGAGTTATACGCTTCCTCTGCTTCGGCAATCATAGAATTTAGACCGTTAGATAGCGTGGTGGTAGCCGTATCGATTGCTAAAGCTATCGCGGTAGGTATTGCGCTAAATACTTTATCTACGGCAAGCCCCAGCCAGATGACTGCCGTTCCCATAAGCTGAAAGCTACGATATACGTCAAGTCCAAACTCGACAATGTTGCTGCGGTTATCCTTTATCCAATCGGCTATTTTTTCTAAGCCCTGCGACATCCCGCCCGTCGCGCCTGCGGCTTCGTTAAACTCTGCCACCAAAAGCGACATTTCAGTCTTTAGATCGGTAAATGCCTTGCCGACGGTTACGGGCATTTGAGTAAAGTCTTTGTCAATCTGATCGCTCATTTTTAAGAGAGCGCCTGATACTGCTTCGGCCGTTAATTTACTTTGTCCGCCCAGCTCTTTTAGTTTTCCTATCGGCACGCCTAGCCCGTCGGCGAGATAGCGCATAAGCGTCGGCGAAGCCTCGGCGATAGAGTTAAATTCGTCGCCTTTTAACGCGCCGCTACCCATAGCTTGACCGAATTGCTTTATCGCGGCGGCGGCTTCCTCGGCGCTCGCTCCGCCTAATTGCAAGGCTTTAGTAAAATTTGAGGTTACTTTGTTTATATCCTCAGTGCTTTTGCCGAGGTCTTTAAGTGCTGGAGCAAGTTTAACGTATAGGTCGGTAGTGTCTTTTATGTCGGCGTGAGTGTCTCTAGCGATAGCGTGCATCGCCTTTTGTTGTGCAGTAAACTCCACCATTGAATCTGTCGCCTTTTTTAGGCGCGAGCTCATCAGGCTCATTTCGTCCGAGATTTGCACAAATTCGCGCACTATCATAGAGCCTGCGATTGCCCCGATAGCTGTTTTTAGGGTAGCAAAAGCACCAGACAGCTGCGCCGCCGACTTCTCGGCTTTTTTCGCTTCGTTACTTACGCTGTTTAAATCGCTTTTTAGCTTGTCCGCCCCCTCAACTTTAGCGCTGATGATCAAGCTAGCAACTTCGGTCATAATTAGCCCCTTTTTTAATCTAGGGCAAATTGTATATGAAATTTAAGGGGTGGTTGGTTTGGGGTGTTTAAGTAGGGCTAGCCTCAATTAAGAGGCTAAAAAATAGTATTTTTTTTATTTACAGAATTTATCCCACAAATTTTGAAAATCCGATACTTCATTTTCAAAAAACGTCATATCAGGCTTGCCTGCCGAAATAAACCTAACATTGCCTGCGTAACCGCCAAAGCTATTTTTACTGTTTACTTCCCCGCAAGTCATATGTACGCCGCCCGACTTACTATAAAAAACATTCTTAAACTTGGCGCTATTAGCGTCCTTTAACCTATCTTTCACGGCATCCTGACACTCTAGTATCCACATCCTTTGTTGTTTATCCGCTTTTTCGTATGAAACCCCGCCAAAAACAAGTACAACTGTCATCGCCAGTAGCAAAAACTTTCTCATTTTCTCTCCTTAATAAATTTTCGGTAAATTCTATAATAATTTTGCATAAAAAGTAGCCTTTAAAAGACTACTTTGTGAATTTTGCTTTGATAGATGAAAAAGATTTAGGGTTAAATTCGCCTTGATACGGCGCATAGGCTTGCTTGTCGTCGTTATTTATTTCGGCGGCGTAGATACGACTTAAATTACGTAAAATAGATATTTCCCACCAGTTAAATTTATCGCCTGTTAGCTCGGTATAATTTTTAATATCGTTAAAATCTAAGGCTACCGCGCCAAAGCCGCTATTTTTGCAATATCCTAGCTCGTCAAGCGCGTGTAGCAGATGTCGTCCTTGGGTTACCGGAGGGAACTCGCGCTCTTTAACGTCGGTTTTTGCGTAGTAGGCTAGCTGCCTAACGTATAGCGCGAGCTCGTCGCTTACTTTTTTAAAAAATTTCTCGCATTCTCCGCGAAACGCTCTACTTGATTAGCAATTAGCGGATAGGTTTCGTAAATTCTTTTAGCTTCGTCGTGGCTGAATTTTAGTTCTTTGCCGTTTTCGCTAATACCGCTCCAGCCTACCGTGAGCCCTACCATAACCTCTAGCGTGCTTTGTTCGGCGCCTTTGTTTTCTTTTACGGCGTTCATAAATACCTCGCGTCCTTTTTTGCCGTGAAAGCTTAGCACTTTGATTTTGATGTCGGTCGGTTTGTTGTCAAGATCGAGGATGGTTAGCTCGACACCTGTTTCGCCGTTGCTTATATCGAAATTCTTTAAATCCATAACTTATGCCCCCTTAGCCTCTATGATGTCGTCTAGGCGTGTTATTTTGATGGTTATCGGTACGCGTACGACGTCGTCTTTTGCAATAGATACGCCAGTTTTAGTGTTTATAAACTCGCCCGTGATGTAGGTCGGGTTTTTATTTGCTCCCGTCGCAGGCTCGTCGCTACCCACGATGATAAATTGCTTACGTAGTTTCTTGTTAAACATCTCGGTAAGCTCTTTTACGCCGTTATTTTGCCCCGCCGCATAAAATAGCTTTAATTCCGTCTCGCTATAACTTATAGCTCCCTGGGATACTGCCGTAGCATCCTCGTCTATGCACTCGTATTCGTTGGTTTTACGGGTTTTGGTAAAGTCGCCCAAATCCTCTAAATACGCTATACGTTTTGCCGATGTTAGCGCCGTTTTAATTTTAGCCGCGTCGCCTAAATCAACGTCGGTATTGCAAATATAAAATTTAGTAAGCTGGCTATCTGTTACTTTTAACTGCTCCGCCATTTTCACTCCTTATAAGATTTAAAATAGATAGAAACGGCCACGCCGTAGCGATCGCCGTCAACGCCTAAAATATTAACGCTCGTCGGAGCGGTAATAAAAACCTCATTTTCTAGCTTTACGCCTACTTTAAAAGCTTTTTCGTAAAGTCTCGCCCTCTCAAGAACGTTTTTAACGCCCTCGCCTGCCGGGTAGCGTAAGGTTATTTGAAACACGCCCAATACCTCTGAAATACTATCATCAATTACCGCCGCCTCTGGTTTGGCGGGCAAAAAATAAAGTTGCTGATAAGGCTCGCCCGCCCTAGGCTTAAACGGCGTGTTTTCAAACGCCGTATCGATAGCCGGCGTAACCGCTAAAACCGCTTTTTCTAAAGTCTGCCTAATTTGTAGCATTAGCCGCCCTTTTTACGATTTGTTTCCAACGGATAGCATTGCGCCTTACCATACCTTGCGGGGCCTTTACCTTACTCCAACCCTCAAACTCTATGCGAAAAGCATAAGGCAAATTGTTTGTAAAATAAAAGGTTTTATCTAGCGCTAGCTGATTGTTTACGAGGTTATTGGATCTATCTCCTGCCTTGTTTGCGGTCGCTTCTGTTGTCTGCTCGCTAGCCGCGCCCACGCTAGGAAACCAATTATTTTTAAGCCTACCCGTATCTACCGGAGTGTCGCTGATGATGTCTGAAGTTAGATCAATGACTGATTTTTTAAAGATTTTTAGCGCTTTTTCTTGCGCCTTTGCACTAAAATTCTCTATCTGTCTATCAATCATTTTGCAACTCCGATTAGTTGATGCAGCGCTACGTCCTCGCCGCCCCATACCGCGTCGTTGTATTTGATGGTATAGGAGCAGTGAGGAAACTCTATTACGTCGTTGTTTTGCGGCATAAAAGGCAAGGATTTAGCGGCTATCAAGATCACGTTATCGCCCTCGTTTAATAAGCTTTTTTCTATTAAATTTGAGTAGCTTTTCGCGCTATCGATATACGCCTTTACTTTGTATTCGCTTATTTGCTCGGTCATTCCGCCCGTTTCTGGGTCGTAAATTTGCCCGCTTTTGCGTTTATACGTGCCTACTTTGCCAAATTTTTCAAGCAGTTTAAACGCCGTGTTTTTAGCCTTTTCGTTTAGCATCGTTCTAGCCTCATTATCATTGCGCTTGCAGATTTTAAAAACGGCTTTAAAAGGCTAGCTACATAAGCATATTTGGTGGCAGGGTCAGCGTTTTGTGCGTATTCCACTTCAATGCTGCCTACTTTTTCTTTGGTAGTTAGCCGCTCGATGTCGCTCATTAGCTCGCCCGCGTTTGCCCTTATAGCTAGCTCGCACACGGCAGATTTAAATTTAGCGGGCATCCCGAACGGCGAGCGCGGGAAACTCAAAGCTTGATCGGCTTTTAATCTCTCACCTTGCCATTTGTCGAAATATACCGCCTCTAAATAATCCGTCGCCTTGATAATAGCCGCCTCTTTGTACGCGCTACCCAGCCCAGCCCACATTTGGTTGCCGCGTGCCGAAAAATACTCATCGACAAACTCGACCGAAACGTAAGCGTCGGCATTAGCTAGCCCAGTGCCGTTCTCGGGTATCATTGTCCTAGCTTCTCTTTTATGGCGGCTTTCGTGCCGTCCGCGTTAGTATATTCAACGCCCAAATGAGCCGCTAGCAACTTCAATTCGCCCGCTTTTAACGTATCGAGCCTTGAAATCAGCTCGTCGTAATCGACTTCTTGCGTCGCACCCTTTAGCGTCAGCTCGGGCGGGTCTTTCACTCCGTCGCCATCGTCGAATTTAGCGTCGATGATTGTTAGCCCTCGCTCTTTGGCTAGGGCTTTAACGTCCTCGTTATACTGAAACGTCGGGAATTCTACATACCAAATTTTAGACATTTACAGCCTCCTAATTTTTGGCCGCGTCGCCTATTAGTAGCACGCCTGCGGTATCTTTATCGCTAGCCGCGATCTTATCCCAGTTCGTGCCGGTGCCTAGTTTTGCGTTATCCGGGCTTTTGCCGCCGTTTGCCGTGTCCCAAGAATAGCCCTTGAGCGACAACCCAAACGTATAGTCCGCTTGATAAGTCGTTTCTATGCGCTCTTTGCCGTTGTTGGTCTGGATATTCGTGATTAGATCGCCCGCGTCGCTTACTATCGCGGCACCGGTTGTTAGCGCCAAAACGTAGTCTTTATTCGGTGTTCCCGCTTTGTAAAGAGCCGGCGCATCCGTTACTACTACGCGGCGCCCTAAAATCTCGACAACGAGCACGTTTTCGGCCTTAAATAGTTGTGCGGCGTTTGCTAAATTTTGCCCGATTAGCTTGTGGAATACCGCTCCCCTCATTATATTAGCCGTTATGGCCGCGCTTCTGTCACCGAATTTTGCATACGCGTTGTTTAGGTTGGCTTGGTTTATGCCGCCGCTTGCGCTTACGTCGTTTACTACGCCCGCGTTATTGCCGATAGCGCCTACGAGTGCGGAGATGGCCGTATTTAGCATATCGCTTATCATCGCCTCGCTCATATTTCTTGAAATCACTTCAAGCGCTACGGACGGGTCTTTTTTTATCCACGTTAGCTGCCCCAGCTCAAACACTACCGGACCAAATCCACCTGCTACTTTTACGGCGTTATCTTGCTCTTGTCTTAAGGTCGTAGCCGTAGCCGCGGCATTGGCTGCGTATCTATCTACCCTGCGCTGTGCGGAGTGGATGCCTCTAAAAAAGCTCTCTTGCATAAAATCGCCGTCTATACCCTGTGCGTTTAGAATTATCGTGCCGCCGCTAGCCGCGTTAAATTTCTCTATGTCTTGACTTAGCGTCTCGATCGTAGTGCCTGCTAGGTATTCGGAAAATACCTTCATATCGCTTAGTGCCATATTTTCATTCCTTTAAGTTAAATTTCTCTTTTATCGCAGCTATTCGCTCCTCGCGAGTGCCGCCCCATTTAGCGCCGATATTTACGCTACCGCCGCCTCCGCTAGCTCCTCCGCCTTGACCTTGAGGCGCCGCTATGAAAGCTTTACCGTCTTTTTGCGCCCATTCGCTCACAAACTCGCTTATAGGCTTATCCGCGATATAAGCTTTTAGTTCGCCTTTGTCGTCTTTTAAGCTAGCATTGCCACGCAAAAGAGCTTTGGCCGCTTCTAAAAACTCCGCCTTTACGCCCGCTTTTGCGAGATTATCGCTTAGCCCCGCGTCGATTAGATACTTATTTAGCGAGCCGTTAGCGCTAGCTAGATCGGCGTTTAGCTTTTTCGTATCGGTATCGTATTTTTTAGTGAGCTTATCGTTTTGCTCTTTTAGCTCGTCGTATTTAGCTTCAAGCTCGGCGTATTTTTCGGCTTCTACCGCGTCGCTATTTTTAGCTTTTAGCTTTTTTACCTCGGTTAAAAGCTCTTTATTTTTAGCGCTCATCGCTTCTTTTTCGGCTTGCAAATCACTAACTTGCTTTTTTAGCTCCTCAATATCCATCCTATCCTCCACGAGAGTTAAATTTAAGGCACGGCCTTTGATAGAATAGTAACTTAAATTTTAAAGCGGTTTGGTTTGGTAAAAATATTCTGAAAAAGACCAAATTTGGACAATCCTGCAGGATTTGCAAATTTTGTCATTTTCGCAGGATTTTTTGAGAGCACGAAAAACAAAAAAGTCAAGAGTAAAATTTACATCAAAAACGATGTATAAAATAAAATTCTTACATTGGAAACGATGTATAAAATAAATTTCTTGCGCCGATAAGGATGTAAATTTATAATTTTGCAGTGAGAATATGGTATAATTACAATAACGGCAAGCAAAAGGGATGAGTGAAAACGAAATGCCCTAGCGCTCTTAGCAAGCGCATTATCGCCCCGTGCGGTACGTAGTTATTCTGCGGTATCCGTTCGTGTGAGGGTTGGGCGGTCTCACTGCTTGCCTTTTTTAAATTCTCTCATATCAGCATCCCATTTTCTTTTGTTTATGTGAAAAATTACACCATTATTAGGGTAAATGCCGATGTCGATCATTTTCTTTTTCTTATCGTCTATCGACTTTGCTATTATGAATCCGCCACTACGACGTGCTGCAGGCTTGATAATATCGGGTGCGTTAAAAACATCTTTTATTATATTTACAATATCCGCTTTACCGTCAAACATTTCAGGGTGTTTATTAAATAGATATTCCAAACTGCCCCGTATTTTATCTGTCTTAAGCCCTATTCGACTCTTAATGCCTTTGGGTATATCAAAATGCTTAATATTTTCCTTTGAATATTCCCAAATTTTCTTTTTCTTGGCAAGTTCGCCCAAATCCAATACTCGCCCCTGCTGCGTTATCAAATCCCGCATAGTGATCTTGCCTTGCATAAATAGCTCGGCTCTACCTTTGCCTAGCGTCTTTTCTATCGTTTCGGGGCTTTGGGTTTTTAACCAGTCGTTAAACGTCATATCCTGCGGCACGTAGCCGTTCATAGATGACCTTGTTCCTTTAGGCGCGTCGTTCATCCCATCCACTCCTAACTCATCCCAGCTTTTGGTTACGGGTATTATGGTGCTACGGCAATTAAAATGAGTATTTACGCGCGGTTTGCGAAACGGGAAGTCGTGTCCGATAGGCTTGTAGTCTTTATCCCACGTTAGGCCGTCGTAAGCTCTACACAGCGCAGACGTGCGAGTATCTAGCGTGGCTTGATATTTGTAGCATTTTATGACGTCTTCGTTTGCTTCAAAAAAGGCTTGGCGAATTTCGCTTACTATCGCGCCCGCTCCAGTTAGAGCTATCGCCGTCGCGTCGCGTTTATTTTTCTCTAAAACGTGCGCTATTCTTTGCGCTAGCATCGGCGTCGTCTCGCCTAAGCTCACGCCTATTTTCAGCTCGCGCTCAAGGCGCTTTTTTTGATCGGCATTTAGCCCATTATTCCACGCTTTGACGGTCGCGCCCTCTAGTTGCGCGCTATCTACTAGCCGCTCGATGCTACTCTCTGGCAATACACTAGAAAACAAAACAATCCCCGCTAGCTCGTTGTAGTCTAGTAGATGGTCTTGCTCGTTTTCCGCTAGGGTTAAAAAATCTTTACGCAGATCGGGCGTTTTTAGGCTTTGTTTTAGATCGCTTATCGTTTGAGCTAAATTATTCGTTATGTTTTTCTTTTTTAAAATTTGAGCCTGCAAATCCGCGATCATATCGTCGTAAAATTTCGCTACTTTTTTACTTAGCCCGTTTTTTATCCGCTCGTGCAAAAGAGAGCGCGCGACTTCAAGCTCGGCTATAAGTTGATTAAACGGCTTCATCGCTCGGCGTTACCTGCGGCGCAGCTTGTTCTAGTTTGGCTTGATAGTCCTCGTAACTTTGTATAGTTTTAGGCATTAGCTCACCTTTTAAGAGCGCATCATAAAGCACTTCGTTTGGAATATCCCCGCTTTGGATGCCGGCTATGATTTGGGCTAATAGCTGCGGTTCGATCATCGTTAGGTTATAGTCGGTATTTATCTCGTATATTAAATTCTCGCTCGCGATGTTTTCAAAAAAGGCGATGTCTTTTAAAAACGATACTATCCCCTCGCTAATCGTAGAAGCTACGCTAGTTAATACCGCATTTTCGCCGCTCTTTCGCATTTGTAAGGTTTCGGTGGCTTCAGCGGTCTTTTTCTCGTCTAGCAAAAGTCGCGCGCCTAAAATCGACATCCGCTTTTCTTTGACTGCGATACGGTTTTCAAGCGTGCTTAAACCGGCGCCGCTAAATTCTAAAAAGCCAACCTTTGCGCTCGGATCGTTTATTACCCAAACGGCGGTAGAGCCTATTTTTAGCTTTTCGCTACTCTCGCCTTGATAGCCCGTGACGTAAGGCGTAGGCAACGCCGTAAAATGCGTGCCGTGCTCTAAATCTACTTCGCTTCTAAAATGGCTAATATTAACTTTAGCCAAATCAAGCAAAGGCGGCTTTTCTACCGCTGTTTTTAAGTCGTTCACGTTAAAAAACGTAAACGGCAAATATTCAAGCTTTTGCCCGTTCGCGCTCGGGTAAATTTCGCTAACTACTTCAAAATTCCCCGCCTTGGTTTCGCTAAATACTCTTTGACGGTAGTAGCCCTCGTGCAAATCAAGTACTCGGTAGCGCGTTTTTATCTTATCTACAAACTCGTCCTGCATCGGCTCGGCGTAGGTTTCAGCAAGCACCACGAGCGATGTAACGTTTGAGCCGTTTATTTTCGTGGTTTTCCAGTTGATAATGTTTTCGGCCTTATAAAGCGTGGCGTAGGCTCTTAAATTTAATCGCTCGGCTTCCAGCTTGGAATAATCCGCCTTTTCAACGCTAGGCAGATCCACAAGCACCCCGCAACGCCCGACGCTTAGGCACTCGTCGGCGATATTTTTAGCAAGAGCTTCTAGCGTGTCATCATCTAGGCTGATATTTTCGCCGATCGTCTTTAACGCTTCTGGCAACTCCACTTTAGGCGGCTTGGCAAAAAGTAGCCCCGTTAGCGCGACCTGCGTTCTAGCCGTCGCGTTGTAAAACTCCGCTCGCCCTACGTAGGCGCTGTATTCGTCCTCTTCTTGATCGCTTAATTTAGGCACGTATTTTTCTTTTGCCACCTCGCCCGCCAAAGCATCGCGCATTAGCTGCCATTTGGTTAAATTCTTAGAATATTCGGGATGTTTTGCATTTACCGCCATAAGAAGCCTTTTTTCTTTGCATTATACGCTTAAATGCCGACTACCTTGATTTGGTAATCTCGCGCAGCTATCGGGTATTTATACGCGATTAAGTAGCCTAACGCGTCATTGTAGTCGTCGTTTGCGGGGTGGGCGTCGCTTTTTTCGGGCAACTGCGTCTTATTATCCCACGCTTGCTGCTCAAGAGCTTTGGTTAAATTCGGGCATTTTGAGACATTGACGAGCAAGCGGCGTTTGTCAAATAGGTTATTTACGCAATTTACGCGATCTTTTATGCTAGGGTTTGAGTGATTGACGAATACCAAATGCCCCGCGCCTCTTAAAATTTGCGCGTCCGTTTCGCTCGCGCTCGTTTTTCTATTCTGCCCGCTCGCGTCTGGATAAATGATGATTTTATGCCCTTTGTAGCGATCGCGCAAAGTTTGAGCCATAGCGTATGTGTCGTAACTTATGACCTCATCTACCGCGTGCGTGGTTATTATGCCGTTTTTGTCCAATCGCTCTACGCAGACTATGTTTATGCAGCCGCCTACGTTAAAATCCGCGCCTATGTGTAGTGTTTCGCCCTCTTTGATAGTTTCTGTGCTTGCGTGTGTATCGCGGCTAAAATAGCTATACACCGTGCCGCTAGTTAGGTTTACGAATTCGCCCTCTAAATACGCTTTTAGTAAATTCTCGGGGTATTGTTCTTTTAACGTGTCGATAAAATCGGGCGGCAGATATTTATTATCGGCGGTTTTTGCTTTGATTAGCCGTTTAGCCTCGCCGCCTTTTTCTATGAAAATTTGATACGTGGCGCGGAAACCCTCAGGCGTCGTCGTGATGATAAATTGCCTAGTATTGCCGGCTCTTAAACGCCCCAGTAGTTTTTCATAAGCTTTTAGTGCGATCTCGGTCTTTGACGTATCAAACTCGTCGCATATTATCCAAGCGGCGTTTATGCCGATAAGTCGCTCCCAGTTTTCCATACTGCGGCATAAAATAGGCGTTTTGGCACCGTTTACGTCCAGAGTAAATACCGCGCTTGATTTATTAAATTTATACGGCACGCGCCATTCGACGAGCGCGTTTTCAAGGTCGCCAAACAAGATGTCGCGCAAGAGCGGATACGTTGGCTCGGTTATCACGCCCGCACAACCGGGGTTTAAAAACGCTAGCTGCAAGGCTTTTCTAACCGCGGCGTAGGTTTTGCCCGCGCCGTAACCGCTCACTAAACCTATAATTTTCGTGCTTGTGTCGGCTAGTAGCTCGTATTGGTGCGGTAGCAGCTTGACCTCTAGTTTACTCATCTTTGCTTATCACGATTTGTTGAATTTGTGCTTCTTGGCTTACGTTTGCGTTGTTTATCGTGGTGCCGCCAAAACGAGGATTAACGCCGAGCGTTAGGCTGGCTTTATCTATCGCGTCTTGCAAGGCTTTGAAGTCGTTTGCGTTTAGCTCCACAGGCTCGAAAGTTTGCACCCCGTCGCCGACGCCCACTTTTTCGTATTTGGTGTTTTTGTCTAGCATTTCCGTGATTTTGGCTAGGTTTTTTTGGGTAGCGTTTTCGATTAGCCGCCTATTATAAAATTCGTCTCTCGCAGCGTTCGCGATCGCGTTCGTTTGTTCGGGCGGTAATGTTTCTCTTGCCGACAGCAACGCTACTTGGGCGTTCACTAGGTGTTCGTTTTTGGCTTCCACCCCTTTTGTAATTTTATTTATCGTGCTGGTGGATAAATCGTATTTTTTAGCCAACTCTCTTTGCGAAAATTTGCCCGTTAAGTGGTCGGCTATTATTAATTTTCTTACCTGCTCTGATAGCTTCGCCACCCGCTCCCCTTAAAATTTAAACTCTAGTTGTTCTTTTTTAACCCTACGCGGGCGTTTGGTTTTGTTCCTTAGCTTCGCGCCGCTTTTGTCGTACGACCTCTCAAATACGCTATACGCCTCAATGTTTGCGAAGTCATCGCGGCTAAATATAACGTCCGTTTTAGGGATTGTAGCTAATACGGCTTCTTTGTATGGTTTCATCGGATCGGTTTTAAATTCAGTACGCACGCCCTCTAGCACATCGAGGTATTCGGGCTTATATCTGGCAAATTCTAGGTCTTTATATGCCCGCTTCGGCTCGATGCCGATTTTTAGCGATATTACGCACGCCATAAGACGGAAGTCGTCATTAAAAAACTCCGATAATGCATAAAATCTATTGACGTCGTATTTCAATCAGCGCGTTCTCCATAGCTCGCTCTTGATAAAATCTATCGCCTCGCCCGAGCCGTAGCAAACTTTCGCCTTTGCGTAGTCGTAGCAGTTGATAGTATCTACCCAGTCCTCTTGTTCGTCCGATACTCTGCTTAGACTCTTTTTTGCTCGTTTCATCTCGACAAATACGATCTTGCTGGGCAAAAATACG
>NZ_NDYO01000003.1:0-124864 GCF_002165785.1 Campylobacter concisus | reverse complement strand
TGAGTCAGAGTGAATTTTAAAAAGTTTTTCTTTATCATTTACTGCGTTAAAAATTTGAAGGAGGGTTAGGTGTTGGGGAGGGTATCACTGACTTGAGATGTAGCATTTGTAGGACTGGGGCATTTCAAGTATCAAATAGTTATGTCAAGCATATGATGTTCGCTAGGCGCTATTTCCTCACTATCTACTATATCGTCCAAATTTTCCTCGTCACTATCTCTTGAATTTTGTTTTTCACTCTCAAACTCACTTGCCTCTTCTTCATTTTTTTGGCGTTCATGCTCCTTTTCGGGGTCTATTTTATAAGACTCTTCCATCGGACGCACCTCTTTTATCTCTTCACTTTGTTGCGAGGCAAGCTCAGCTGCCATCAAAGACTGCATATCAAATCTGGCTTGTTGATTTGCATGCACTTGAGATACCACTGGGGCATTTTGATTTATAAAGTTACTATTTCCTAAAGGTGTTACAGCCATCTTTTAGCCTTTATTTATGATGATAGTTTTATACTTCGTATAAGTGACATTTGCACCATTTTCGCGCCTTAAATTTTCACGTTTGGTATAGTCTATCTCGTACCTGCCAGCTCCCTTTACGCTAAATTCTACGCAGAATTTAGCTGCCATTTCTAGCACATCTTCAGGCACCCTACTCTTGTTTGTCTTGATGATGACATGGGCGCTCGGGGCGTCTTTTAGATGAAGCCAGATGTCATCTTTTTTAGCAAGATCAAGCAAATTTATATTACCTTTTTCATTTCTACCAACTAGTATTTTAAATTCTCTAACGTAAAAAATTTCAGCATTTTCACTCACATCTTTTACGTGGCGTTCTCTTTGTTTTGCCTTGTTTTTTGGACTTAAAATTTCAAGCTCATAAAGACTGTTCGCTTCTTTTAAGAGGGATTTTAATCCTTCAAAAAACTCGATTTTTTCTTTTAAATTTTTCTTTTCTATCTCCACGCCAATGGCTTTTGTACGAAATTTTTTTGATCTTGTGTAAAATTCATTTGCGCTGTTTTTTGGGGTATCGCTAAGAGTTAGTTTTATCTCATTGTCATCAAAATCTTTCAGGCAAATTTCTCTCTCATAACCCTTAAAATTTCCCAAATTTGCAAGCAAAAGCGATCCTAAATTCGCAGATTCCTCACTCTTTCTCATCAGCTCATCTTTGTCTTCAAGTGAGTTTAAAATTTCGCTCATGCTATCTATCTTTTTTTGCACACTTGCAAGCTTCGCCTCTTTTAAGCTAGCTATCCTGGACTCATTTACTCTAGCCGCTTCGCTTTTAAAAAACTCGTCAAAGTCCGTTATTTGCTCACACGGCTTTTCTTTTATCTCGATGGCTGGTAGCTCTTTTAAAATTTCTCCAGTTTCTATTTTACGGTAGCTATTATCTATATGTCTTAGTGTCTCGATTATCACGTTGTTTTCGTCAGTGATCACAGCATTTGTAAAGCGGCCAGTAAATTCAAGATATAGGATAAAATTTTCACTTTTATATGAGCCACTTTGCGTGCAGATAAATTTTAAAATTCTATTATCTTTTAAGCATTCAACGCTTTTTATATGCGAGGCATTAAAGCGCTTTTTTAGGACATTATCAAATGGTGCTTGATAGATTTTTGCTTCTTTTAGTTCGTCATCTTTGTAGATAGCGGAGTTTGATTTGTTTAGATCAAAGATAATCTTCTTGCCATTAAATTCGATCAAAATAGCCATATCATTAATGCGTTTTGCTTGGTTTATCTTTGTAAAATTTGATAAATAACCTGCTATTTGAACTAAATGTGCGTACTTCATGTAGGGATTATATCAGAAATGTTGCAAAAATGTTTTAATAAAAGTATTATCGCTAGCTATGACAAGAATAGTAAAAATCTGTTTTCTGATCCATGTTTAATTTTTACAAATATTTTGTTTGTAAAGTTATTAAAATATAAATTTTTCGTAAATTTTTTCATAAAAATTTAAAATATATTTTTATATAATGATAACTATTTTTATAATATTAAATTTTCTTTAAGGGATGATAAATGAATAAATTTCGCATTAGTGCGGTGCTTTGTTTTGCCATTTCTGCTTTAAATGCTACTGATGTAAGCTTGGATGGGATTAGCGTTGAAGATAGCGCAGACGATGGATATAGAGCCACAACGAGTGAGGTTGGTAAAACAAATACGCCTATCTTAGAGATCCCACAGACGGTAAACGTCGTAACCTACCAGCAGCTAAAAGATAAAAAGCCAGAAACTCTAGCCGAGAGTCTTCAAAACGTGAGCGGCATTAGCTACGCAAACTCGACTGGAGGGATATTTGATGCGGTTTTAAAGCGTGGATTTGGCAAAAACAGAGATGGGTCGATCATGAGAAATGGTACTCCAGCTGGCGTTAGACATAGTTTTAATGCAACCGTACAAACAGTAGAGGTGCTAAAAGGACCAGCTAGTTTGCTTTACGGCGTGCAAGACCCTGGTGGCATCATGAATCTAGTCACCAAAAAACCGCTTTATGACTTTAGCAATGAGATTTACGCTGGCGCTGGCAACAACCACTACTATAACTATGGCTTTGATAGCACCGGACCTATCGGAGAAAGCGGCTTTGCGTATAGATTTATTTTCGATCAAGGCGGAAAACACTACTGGCGAGAGTATGGTAAATTTAAATCCGTGCTTGTAGCCCCAAGCCTCAGCTACAAAGGCGATGACTACCGTATCGACGCTACCTACTCATACGGACGCTACACCGATCCGCTTGACCGCGGTAGCTACATGGTGACAAACAAAACTGCCGCATATAAAAACTGGGACGGGAAATTTCTACTAAGTGATCCAAAAAAGAGGCTCGATGAGAAATTTAACGAGATAAAGGGCGAAATTCACACGTTTGATGTCGGTTTTGAGAAAAATTTGAGCGAAAATTGGCTTTTAAAAGCAAACTACGCCTTTACAAGATCGATGCACGAGTACGGACAAATGAGGGTTAGAAATTTTGCTCCAGCAACCGGCTTAGTCACTAGAGAGAATTCCTACTATCGCGATTTTGAACACAGAACTCACGCTGGTGGGGTAAATTTAAACGGTATAGTTGAGACCGGCCCCATCTCGCACAACCTAATAACAGGCGTGGATCTAAAAGAGGAGCTTCGCCGCAGGGCAAATTCTTATAGAAGTCAAGGCGGAGTAAATAACGTAAATTTATACAACCTAGCCTTTGGCACCGCCTCTTTAGTAAAAACGCCAAATCAAAACGACAAACAATACCAAAGGATACGCAGCATCGGCACATACGTGCAAGATAATATAAATTTAACTGAAAATTTGATCTACGCTCTTGGCTTAAGATATGAGTACTACGATCAGCTTGGTGGCAAGGGCGAGCCATTTAAAACAGCCACCGACAGCCACGATGGCAAGCTGATATATCAAACTGGCCTAGTCTATCTACTAAACAAAGAGTGGTCGGTATATGCAAACTACGCTCAAAGCTTTAAGCCGCAAATATCTATGAATGACGATCTTGGCTCGCTAGATCCTGAAGAGGGCAATTCTATCGAGTTTGGAAGCAAATTTCAAAACGATAGCATTACAGCTACCGCAGCTATTTTTGATATCAAAAAGAAAAACGTAGCCTATAGCCTAAACAACATCACTTACGCAAGTGGCGAGGTGCGCTCACGTGGCTTTGAGCTAGACGCGAACGGCAAAATAACAAAGGGGCTTACTTTAGGGACCAGCTACGCCTATACAAAGACAAAGACTCTAAAAGACGAGGAGAACACTTGGAAGGTTGGCAAGCCATTTGACGCCACACCAAAGCACCAGGCAAGCTTGCTCGCAAACTACGACTTTACACACCTTGGCTTAAAGGGCTTTAGGCTAGGCGGTGGGGCTAGATACTTTGGCTCATGGTTTGCCTACTCAAATTCTGGTGACGCGTACAAGATGCCCCATGCTGTGACTTATGACGCATTTGCAAGCTACACAACTAAAATTTCAGGCTATGAGACAAATTTTCAGCTTAATGTGAAAAATTTGACTGATAAAATTTACTACACATCTTACAACTCAGAGAGTAAAAATATCCTAGCCATCGTGCCAGGCTATGCTCGTCAGTTTATGCTAACAGCTAGCGTTAAATTCTAAATTTACTAGGCCTTTTGGCTTAGTAAATTTTCTTTAAATTTAGCAATTTTCGTTAAAATCGCCTCAAAAATTTAAAGGAAATTTATGAAACAAACTATCACCGAGAAAATATTTTCAGATCACGTTGGCAAAGAGGTGGGCGCTGGAGAGATCATCGAAAGTAAGATCGATATGATCATAGGCAACGATATCACGACGCCTATTTCGATCAAGCAGTTTGAGCGAAGTGGTGCGACAAAGCTAGCCAATCCGGACGGCTTTGCCATCGTTATGGATCACTACATCCCGACAAAGGATATCCTAAGCGCAAATCAAGCCAAAATTTCACGCGAATTTGCCTACAAACACGACCTTAAAAACTATTTTGATGAAAAAGATATGGGCATTGAGCATGCACTTTTGCCTGAAAAAGGGCTAGTCATCCCAGGCGACGTCATCATCGGCGCAGATAGCCACACCTGTACACACGGTGCTCTTGGAGCATTTAGCACCGGCATGGGCAGTACCGACCTAGCTTATGCGATGATCACTGGTAAAAACTGGTTTAAAGTGCCTGAGAGCATTAAAGTCATATTTAAAGGCAAGCTTGATAAGCACGTCTACGGCAAGGACCTTATCCTTGAGATCATCCGCCAAATAGGCGTTGATGGCGCACTTTATAAGGCGCTTGA
Source organism: Campylobacter concisus (assembly GCF_002165785.1). Lineage (GTDB taxonomy): Bacteria > Campylobacterota > Campylobacteria > Campylobacterales > Campylobacteraceae > Campylobacter_A > Campylobacter_A concisus_W. The sequence goes on along the minus strand of NZ_NDYO01000003.1, from coordinate 120,046 downwards.
GTTTAGTGGCGAGGTGATAGAGGGTCTTAGCATGGATGATAGATTTTCAATGTGCAACATGGCGATCGAAGCGGGCGCAAAGAGCGGTATCATCGCGGTTGATGAGATCACAAAAGAGTTTTTAAAAGATAAAAATTTACGCGATAAACCAAAATTTTTCTACTCAGACGAGGGCGCAAAATATGACAAAATTTTAGAGATCGATGTTACAAACCTTGATCCAGTCATTGCATATCCATTTTTGCCAAGCAACGGCAAGAGCGTAAGACAAGCGGTTCGTGACGATTTAGCTATTGATCAAGCATTTATCGGTTCATGCACAAATGGCCGCCTAAGCGACCTTCGCATAGCAGCGCAAATCCTAAAAGGCAAAAAAGTAGCCCGCAAAACAAGGCTTATCATCACTCCAGCGTCACAAAAGATCGCAAGGGCTGCCGAAAAAGAAGGCTTAATCGACATTTTCATCGAAGCAGGAGCGGTTGTGAGCAATCCAACTTGTGGCGCTTGTCTTGGCGGATATATGGGAATTTTAGGTGCAAATGAGCGCTGCATCTCGACGACAAATAGAAATTTCGTAGGACGTATGGGTGATAGAACGAGTGAAATTTATCTAGCCAACTCAGCAGTTGTAGCGGCCTCAGCCATAGCAGGTAAAATTGCCGATCCAAGGGACTTATAAAAAATAATATGGATAGTTTGATATCTGACTTATTGAAAATTGTACTTGGTGTAGTCCTAACAATGTGTGCGCAATGGGTGTACGCTAATCTAAACACAAAAAAAGAGAAAAATAAACTCAGGCGACAAAAGCTAGAGGAAGCGTTTATTATAGTTGGGGATATTTTAGGGGGAATACATTACAAAGTAGCTTTGTTAATAAATCCAAATTTAAATATAGAAAATCCAAAATTTGAAATTGGTAAATTACACTCGCTTATCAGTTTTTACGCACCAGAACTGGAAGGGGACTATAAGAATTTTATGTCTATATATCAAGAATTTATCCCACTTACTGCAACAAGATTTAGAACTTCAAGTGATGATAATAAAAGTATAAAAGAGATAATAGATGAACTAACAAAAATAGCCTTTTTGCTGAATTCAAAAGGTAATATAATCAAAGAAAAATTGACTAAAATAGCGCAAACACTATAAATTAGTTGTTGCGGCGAAGCGAATAATGTTTTATTGTAAAATCGCCGCAATATCTAAATGGTGTATTAAAACGCTGTTATAGTTGCTAAAAGACCAAAGATTATACCTGGGAAGTTTGCGGCAGAAAGTGGATAGTCTTTTTTAGCTTTTAATAGGCCGTAACTTGTCCAGATTGTGCAGTTTAGTGCGGCTGCCAGTGGCTGTATAAAAGGCGTCTTGTTGCCGTCAAGGTTGCCCATTATCTGTGGGATGTATGAAAAGTACATAACAACTGATAGGCACGTACCGATCCATCCTAAAATTTGTAGATTTTTTTTCACTCATTGCTTCTCCTTAAATAAAGGCGCCATTATATCTTTTTTAATCGTAGCAAGCAAATGGATAAAATGGCCATGATTTTTACTGCGATTAAGATGGTTTTAGTAAAATTGAGCATTTTAAAAGGATAAAAATGTCAGATATAGTATATGACAAAGCAAAATGGCATTGGGGTGCGAAAGATGCGCCGACTGATATACCACATGAAAACGGTGCGACACACATTGCATTTTTCTTTCGCTGGTGCATGGAACACAAATTTTATTCAAAGGAATTTGCAGTAGATTTTGCGGACGATATAGCACAGATGGATGAAAATTTTAACTATCGTCAGTATCTTTTTGACTCTATAGACGGCGTGCTCGGAAGTGCGGAGCTAAATACTGCTGGTAAAGCCTTTGCAAAAGCTTACTATACGACTGATCGGACAAAATTTGCTAAAATGTATGGTTGGTATTTGCAGGATTATACGGATTTTGTTTCGAAAAAATTTGGTGAAAAATACTTTGATAACGCCTATTTTTATATAGAAAACTCACAAGAAAACTATGCCTTGATCAAAGCTATTATTGATCGTCGCTACGAGGAATTTTTAACAATGAAAAGGGTAAAGCAGGCTTAAAATTTTACAAGTAGCATAAACAAAAATAAGTTTTTATCACATATTTTTGGTAGATCAAAGCCGCTTTTAGCTAAATTTAGCCTCATAACTTTCTTAAGGGAAAAGATGCAAACTTGCGTGATTTTAGCAGGTGGCAAAAGCTCGCGTATGGGGCAAGATAAGACACTTTTGCCATTTGGTGGTTTTAAGACGCTTACTCATTATGAGGTTGCGAAATTTAGCAAAGTTTTTGACGAAGTTTATGTAAGCTCAAAATTTGAGAAATTTAGCCCGCCACTAAAGCTTATAAAAGATGAAAATAGCAATAACTATTCGCCAATGCTCGCACTTTACTCTATTCTTAAAAATTTTGATCATAGCATTTTTGTGATACCAGCCGATATGCCATTTTTTGATCTTAAAAGCTTAGAGGAACTTGCTAAATTTAAAAATGAATTTGATATGGTTGTGGCTAGTGATAATGAGCACATTCACTCGCTTTGTGGTTTTTTTAGTCCAAGGCTTGCCACTTTGGCTCATGAGCTTTATTTAAAAAATGAGCATAAAATCGGACTTTTGAGAAAAAGCTGTAAATGCAAAGTCGTAAATTTTAAAGATAGTGAGCAGTTTTTTAACGCAAATTTCCCTGACGAATACGAAATGGCAAAGAAAATCCAAGAAAAGAAGATAGATGATGAGTAAAATTTTATTATTTTTAAGCCTTGGCCTTAGTTTTTTGATGGCAAGTGAGCTAGAAGATTTTAAAAGAGCACAAGAGCTGGAGCAAAGCGGCGACATAAAGGCTGCGATGCAAATTTATAAAGAGCTAGCCAAAAGCTCTTTAAACGAGCAAAACGCGATACAAAATTTGCAAGCAAGCAAGCCAGCGCCAAGAGAGGCGAAGCTAAAGCAAGCCGATCTTTTAAGAGAAGATAAAAGTGATAAAAATTTACAAAATGCACTTGGTATCGAGCTTTATAAATTTAACTACCTTTTGCCGGTAACTTATGCTAAAAATGTGCCAAACGATGAGCGAAAGAGCGTTGAAACTAAGTTTCAAATAAGCCTTGCAAAGCCGTTATTTTATGACCTATTTGGGTTTAGAGAGAGCCTTGTAGCAGCCTACACGCAGACATCTTGGTGGCAGATAACAAGAACTTCAGCGCCATTTCGTGAGACGAACTATCAGCCAGAAATTTTTCTAAATTTTGCTTCGCCAAAATATTTGGATCAAATAGGTGTTAAAAATCTAAAATTTGGACTTTTGCATGAGTCAAATGGACGAGATGGTAGCAATTCAAGAAGCTGGAATAGAGCTTATGTGCAAAGTGATTTTGTTTTTGGTAAGCTTAGCATTTCGCCAAGAGCTTGGATGGTAGTAGGCAATAAGGGTGATAATAAAGATATATTAAAATACATCGGGCACGGCGATGTAAGACTTAGCTACAACCTTAATGATCACATTTTTAGCCTAATGCTAAGAAATAACTTACATTTTGATAAAACAAATAAAGGTGCTGCTGAAATTTCATATATGTTTCCTATCTTCTCAACCGGAGTTTATGGCTATTTACAGTATTTTACGGGATATGGTGAGAGTTTGATTGATTATAATAGGCATACTGATAAATTTGGTCTTGGTTTTGTTATTTTAAAATAAGCTAAAAATTTTAAGCTTATAAAATGGCTAAATTTAGGCAAATAGTCATAAATTTACTCAAATATGTCAAAAAATTTTAATTAATCAAAAAACTTAAAAATATTAGAAAAAATACAAGCAAATTTTGCTAAAATCTTAAGCAAAATCTCAGAGCAAAGGAGTTTTTATGAGCGGAATCTCACTAATTGTCTGTTTTATTGTAGCCATCATACTTATGATCGTTATGATCTCTAAGCTAAAAGTGCATCCATTTTTGGCACTTATGAGTATATCTTTAGTTCTTGCGATCGTCGCAGGTATCGATCTATCCAAGATCCCAGCGATGATAGGTGTTGGCTTTAGTGGCACATTTAAGAGTATTGGTATCGTCATCATCTTTGGAACGATCATCGGTACCGTGCTTGAAAAAACGGGAGCTGCTTTAAAGCTAGCTGATATGGTCGTAAAGCTAGTCGGACAAAAGCGTCCAGAGCTTGCTATGCTCATCATGGGCTGGGTTGTTGGCATTCCGGTATTTTGTGATAGTGGATTTGTCGTTTTAAACTCTATTCGCGAGGCACTTTATAAGAAAATTTCAGCAAGCCCAGTCGCGATGTCAGTCGCTCTAAGTGGCGGCCTATACGCATCTCACGTCTTCATCCCGCCAACTCCTGGTCCAATAGCAGCTGCAGGAACACTTGGTCTTGGCGGAAATTTACTCCTTGTTATCATCATGGGAACAGTCGTTTCAGTGCCTGTGTTGATAGCTGTTTATTTCTTTTCAAAGAGTGTTGGCAAAAGCGTGACTATCAGCGACAAAGATGCTGACACTGCTATCACAGCTAGCTACGAAGAGCTTTTAAAGAAATTTGGCACGCTACCTAGTGGATTTTTGAGCCTTGCTCCTATCATCATGCCTATCATTTTTATGGCGATCGGCTCTATTGTCGATGTTTTGGCAAAACAAGGCATGTTTGATAAAACGGCTCTCTTGCCAAAGATACTTTTATTTTTAGGAAATCCTATCATTGCTCTTGCCATTGGCGTGATCTTTTGCGTATTTTTATTAGTTGAAGCCAGAAAGATAAGAGAATTTGACCACATCACGAACGAATCTTTAAAGATCGCTGGACCAATACTCTTTATCACTGCAGCTGGCGGTGTTTTGGGTAATGTCATCACTGAGGCCGGCTTTGTAAATTTCATAAAAGAAAACGCAACCGCCATAAAAGCGATAGGAATTTTCTTCCCATTCATTATCTCAGCTGTACTAAAAACCGCTCAAGGAAGCTCAACTGTGGCAATCATCACGACAGCGTCTATCATGGGCGCGTTTAGTGCTGATAACTCACTCATGCATACACTTAGCTTTACGAGTGAGCTTTCGGCTGCACTTTGTGTCATGGCGATAGCATCAGGTGCTATGTGTGTATCTCACGCAAATGACAGCTACTTCTGGGTTGTGACAAATTTTAGCAAGATGAGCGCAGAACAAGGATATCGTACACAAACAGCTATGACGTTTATAATGGGCATCGTTGGTATAATTAGCGTTTACATATTATCTTTGGTGCTTTTATGAGAATTTTAGTTGCGATTGATTCATTAAAAGGCTCGCTTAGCTCGCTTGAAGCGGGCCTTGCTGTAAAAGAAGGACTAGAAGAGATCGACTGTGAGGTCGTTGTCAAGCCTATCGCAGATGGTGGCGAGGGTAGTGTAGAGGCGATGGCTGATGCACTTGGTGCGAAATTTATAGATACGATAGTTAAAAATCCACTTGGAATTGAAATTTTAGCTAGATATGCACTAAAAGATGACCTTGCTATACTTGAAATGTCAAGTTCTTCTGGCCTTACACTCATAAATCCAGATGAGAGAAATCCACTAAAAACTAGCACATTTGGTTTTGGTCAGATGATAAAAGATGCCATTGCTAAAGGTGCTAGAAAATTTATCATAGGCATCGGCGGAAGTGCGACAAATGACGCTGGTACAGGCATGCTTAGCGCACTTGGCTTTAAATTTTATGATAAAGATGGTGCTTTACTTGAAGGAAAAGGCGAGAATTTAGCCAAAATTTATGAGTTTTCAGATGAAGAGGCGCTAAAAGAGCTAAAGGATTGCGAATTTTTAATCGCCTGCGATGTAGATAATCCGCTTTATGGCATGAATGGAGCAGCTCATGTTTATGCCCCTCAAAAGGGTGCAAATGGCCGTATGGTAAAAGAGCTTGATGATGGACTAAAACACTTTGCAACTCTTGTAAAAGAAAAGACTAATAGCAAATTTCACACACAAAAAGGTGCTGGTGCCGCTGGCGGACTCGGTTTTGCATTCGTGGCATTTCTAGGAGCGAAACTTCGCCCAGGTATTGAGATCATTACACAGACTATTGCACTTGAAGATGAGATCAAAAAGGCTGATCTAGTCATCACTGGTGAAGGTCGTATGGATTTTCAAAGCTCAATGGGCAAGACACCAACTGGGGTTGCAAAACTAGCAAAAAAGTATCATAAGCCAGTGATCGCATTTGCTGGAAGCGTGCAAAAATGCGCCAAAGATTGCCATAAAAATGGAATCGATGCCTATTTTTGTATATTAAATGAGCCAGTAAGTCTTGAAGAAGCGATGAGAAAAGATGTCGCGATTAGAAATTTAAAGATGACAGCAGAGCAGGCTGTAAGACTCTTTAAAGTAGCAAATAAACTTTGATGTTTAGCAGGCTGGTAAAATTTACTAGCCCTTAAATCTGATGATCGATTTATAAAAATGGCTATTGTTGGTTTGGGATATAAATTTAAAGGGTTTTATTAATCTCAAATATCAACTAGAGCTTTAAATTTTTTATTTCTTAGTTACTATTTGTTCTTAAATTTTGCCATCATTTTTTATTGTATTTATATGAAAGACGTTTTTAAATCCCAACAAATCTCACTACTAGGTGGACTTATCTAAATTTATAAATCACGTATAAGTTTTCTCATAAAGCTTTTTATTTATTATAGCTTTTGGCGCAAGAAGCGAAATCTACTCTCCCGCTAAATCCTCAGCCACTTTTGCAGCAAGTTTTAGTTTGTCGCTATCAAAGTGGGTATAAATTCTTGAGGTATTTAAGCTTGCATGCCCAAGCGTTTCTTGCACTAAAACCAGGTCTTTTTGCTTTTTGTAAAGCATCGTGGCAAAGGTGTGGCGCAGCATGTGAGCGCCATTTTTCTCTTTTCTAATACCAGCCTTAAAAAGGATCTGCTCTACTATGCGGCTTACGTAGGCTTGCGTCAGCCTGGTGCCTTTTTTGTTTATAAAAAGATAACCTTCTTTGTTGATGTAGTTTATTGCAATCGCATTTAGATGAGCTTCTATTAGGTGGCGCTTTATCATAACGATGCGGTATTTATTACCTTTGCCACAAATTCTAATGATAAAAAGATCACCATCTTCAGTGATATCTTTTCGCCTTAAGTTTAGGGCCTCACTTACACGAATGCCAGTAAAAATTATCGTTTTTATTATGAGCTTATTGCGATTTGAGTTTTGTTTAAAGTCGCTCTGCTCGATCGCATCTAGAAATTTCTTGACCTCATCTTCACCCATAAACTCGGGCAACTTTTGCCCTTTGTTGCCGCTCACTCCGCCCCAGTTTTTTAAATTTATATCAAAAACATGGGCCTTGCCATCCTCTTCGTTTTGTTTGTCTAAAAACGCAAAGAAATTTATCACTGAGATGCGGTAATTTTTCTTGCTAGCATCGCTTAGCCCGCCAGTCGTGCTAGCTAGTATTTCGCTTAACAGCTCTTCATCGATCTGCTTTAGGCTGCTAAGCTCGTAAAATTTCATCGTTTCATATATTTTTTTAAGCGGGTTAAAGTAGGTATTTATGCCAGTAAGTCCTGCATTTCTCGCGCCTTTTACCAAGCCATCAAGCTGATCAATGTTCTTTACCTCGCGGCTTAGAGCGTAATTCACACTTGCAAGTGCCTTTGGATCCCTAAGCTCTTTATTCGAAAGTGAGCTAAGTTTAAATTTGACGTAGCGGGTGAGCCAAAAAATAAATGAGTTTTCAAAATTATCTTTACAATCAAGTGGATATTTCAAACCAATAGCCTTAAAATTTTATTTTGAAAAGTATTATATTTGAAATTTTATAAAATCTACTCTTTTTAAAATTCAACTATAAAAGCTTAAGTAAATATCCATTTTCAGCGGCTTCAAGCTTATATTTATGCATCTTATCAAGCTCTAAAACCACTCTGAAATATTTATCGTGCCAGCCTATGATCACATTCTTAAAATTTTCATTTTCAAGTTTTAAGCTCTTAGTTTTAAAGCTTCTTGGCGGCCTTGCAAAGTCAAGAACAATCTTATTTTTCTCATAAGTAAAATGCTTTAAATTTTTAGCTTTTGTAGCGATTTTTAGCTCTTTGTCGTTGGCTTGAAAGCTTATAAAACCTAGAAATTTAACATCTTTTCCATTTTTTACACTATCAACTGGCTTTGTGCTAGGCTCAATCTTTATCTCGACTACCTTTTGTTCAGGCTTTATGTTAGTTTCTTTTGCTTTATCTGTGCTAAGATCGATCACTACAACATTTGGAGTTGGCATATCTGAGGTTTTATTTCTATCTTTATTTGAAATTTTAGTTTCATTTTTTTCTATTATCACAGGAGTGCTTACTTTTTGGCTAGGCATATTTGCCATTGTGACTGAAACATCTAGCTTTTTTGCCACGACTGGTTCTGGATTTTTTACCTTATTTAAAGCAAATTCATCGCTGTAATCGATAGTTTTATTTATATCAGCTAGTCTTTTTTCCTTTATAGTACCGTCATTTGCTCTATATCTTATGGTGACATCTAGTAAAAGTGCCGCATCGCTTGGAAATTTAAACGAAAGAGAATCAAATCTATCAAATTTTTCTATGATATTTGTTGTCATAACGCTTGTATTTAGCTCGCTAATAGGTATAAATGGGTTCTCTCTAGCAAAGACGCTTGCTGCAAATATAGATAAAACTAACCAAAATTTTTTCATCATTCCTACTTTTTATTAAAGTCTGGCTCAAGGCCTTGTAATTCAAAATAATCTTTTTGCAGACGTGCATTCATTTTTTTTAAAATTTCCACGTCTTCGCTAAGCCTCTCTTTTTTACTTTGAAGGCTTAGCATAACATCAAGTGAGCGTTTGCCAAACATCATATTGCCTACATAAAAAGCGAACATAGCCACACAAATGGTGGCTATGACATAGCGTAATGTTGGTCTAATGTATTTTAAAATTTTATGAAATATGCCATCAGTGTTGCCATATTCGTCTAAAATTTCGCTCAAATATTATCCCCTAAAAACTCTCCAGCCTCAAGTTCGATCTCAAGTAAGCGGTTGTATTTTGCGTTACGCTCGCTTCTTGAAGTAGCACCTGTCTTTATCTCGCCAGTGTTTAGTGCGACTGCAAAGTCAGCGATAAACGCATCTTCGCTCTCGCCGCTTCTGTGACTCATAACGCAACGGTAGCCGTTTCTTTGAGCAAGGCGGACGGTTTGCATAGTTTGAGTGACTGAGCCTATTTGATTTGGCTTGATTAAGATAGCGTTTGCGATCTTTTTCTCGATGCCTTCGCGTAAAATTTTCTCATTTGTGACAAAAAGATCGTCACCTACTAGCTGCACTTTGCTTCCAAGCCTTTTTGTAAGCTCAGCCCAGCCGCTCCAGTCGTCTTCACTAAGGCCATCTTCGATAGAAAATATCGGATATTTTTCACAAAGTTTTTCATAGTAGCTAATGAGCTCGTTGCTGCTAAATTTCTTGCCCTCAAGCTCGTATTTGCCATCTTTATAAAGCTCACTTGAAGCTACATCAAGCGCTAGCTTTATCTGACTACCAAGCTCATATCCAGCCTCTTTTACAGCTTGTGAGATGAGCTTTAGTGGCTCTTCATTGTCTTTTAAATTTGGAGCGAAACCACCCTCGTCACCAACAGCCGTGCTGTGTCCAGCTGCGTTTAGGATAGATTTTAGCTTGTGATAAATTTCAGTTGCAGCTCTTAGTGCCTCACTAAATGTGCTAAAGCCAAATGGCATGATCATAAATTCTTGAAAATCAACGCTATTGTTTGCGTGTGCGCCGCCATTTATGATGTTAAACATCGGCACTGGCAGTATGCTAGCGTTTGCACCGCCAAGGTAGCGGTAGAGTGGGATATTTAGGCTCTTTGCAGCTGCGCGAGCTACTGCCATAGATACGCCAAGAACTGCGTTTGCGCCTAAATTTGAATAGTTGTGTGTGCCATCAAGCTCAAGCATCTCTTCATCGACTGCTTTTTGGTTGTAGGCATCAAGGCCGATGATCGCCTCTGCGATCTTTTCATTTACGTTTGAAACAGCCTTTAACACGCCTTTGCCAGCGTATCTCTCGTCTTTATCACGAAGCTCGAGTGCCTCACGCTTGCCAGTGCTTGCGCCGCTTGGTACGATCGCGCTTGCCTCAGTGCCGTCGCTTAGTCTAACTGTCGCGCGGACTGTTGGGTTGCCCCTACTATCTAAAACCTCGTGTGCTTCTACATCTTCAATAAATACCATTATTCATCTCCTGCTTCGTTTGTGTCGTCGTCTTCGTCTTTTGCGCCGCTGCTTATTAGGTGGTCAATCCCCATTGAGCCTTTTATCGCTGCTACTATTTCGTCAGAAATTTCTGGGTGCTCTTTTAGGTAGGCTTTGGCGTTTTCTCTACCTTGGCCTAGTTTTTCGGCCTTGTAGCTAAACCATGCGCCTGATTTGTCGATGATGTCGAGCTTTACGCCATAGTCGATGATCTCGCCCTCTTTGCTCACACCCTCGCCAAACATGATGTCAAATTCAGCCACTTTAAATGGAGGCGCGACCTTGTTTTTAACGACTTTTGCTTTTGTGCGGTTGCCGATAGGCTCGTCATTTTGTTTAAGTGTGGCTATCTTTCTTACGTCTATTCTTACAGATGAGTAAAATTTAAGTGCATTACCGCCAGTTGTCGTCTCTGGCGTGCCATATCCCATCATGCCGATCTTCATACGAATTTGGTTGATGAAGATAACAGTTGTCTTCATCTTGCTTAAAATTCCAGTTAGCTTTCTAAGCGCCTGACTCATAAGCCTTGCTTGCAGGCCAACGTGCTGATCGCCCATATCGCCGTCTATCTCGCTCTTTGGAGTAAGAGCAGCGACGCTATCAACCACGATAAGATCGATCGCGCCACTTCTTGCAAGCGTCTCAACGATCTCAAGTGCCTGCTCACCAAAGTCTGGCTGAGAGACGTAAAGATTGTCAGTATTTACGCCTAAATTTGAAGCATATTTTACGTCTAGGGCGTGTTCTGCGTCGACGAACGCACAAATTCCGCCAGCTTTTTGAGCTTCAGCGATGATGTGAAGTGTGAGAGTAGTCTTACCAGAGCTCTCTGGTCCGTAGATCTCGATGATTCTGCCTTTTGGAACGCCGCCTATGCCAAGAGCTAGATCAAGTCCTAGCGAGCCAGTCGGTATCGACTCGATCGCCTCAACCTCTTTGTCGCCAAGTCTTAAAAGCGTACCTTTGCCAAAAGCTTTATCGATCTGCTTTAGCGCAAGCTCAAGCGCTTTTTTCTTGTCCGCTTCGCTCTCTGGGATAGCTATCTTTTTGTCACTATCTTTTTCTTTTGCCATTTTTTACCTTATAAGTTGAAATTTGGCTTGATTCTATCTAAAAAGAGATGAATTTTACTTGATTTATTCGCAAATTATAATATTTTCACCAAGCAGTGCAGCGCTATCAATAAGAGCAAAAAGCTGCTCTTTTTCAAACAAAAATCCATAAATTTGATCTTCGTTTTTCAAAATAGCAAGCTTAAGCGGCTCTACTAGCGAGCTTGAGCAAAGGTTTAAAAAAGCTTCATCGATACTGTTTTGCGAAAATTGGGGTTTTGTTTTGAAATTTTCATCTTTTATAAAAGAGAGAAATTCCTCTTGCGAGGTGGATTTATTAAATTTAAAAATTAGTTTTTCTTTTAAGGCTTGAGCCAAAATTTCATCAAATTTAACTAGATCGATGTGATTTTGAACGCCTAAAATTTTGGCAAAATTTAGTAAGTTTTTATCATAACTAGCCACATTTTTCTCATGCTCGCTTTGCGCCTTTTTAGCCCTATAAATGGCGTAAAACCCAATAGCTATAAATAAAAATGAAAGGGTAAAAACTTCGCTCAAAAACTCACTCATCATCGTCCTTATAAAATGCAAACTTCAGTCTTAAGCCCTACGCCAAATTTCTCTAAAACTCTAGCCTTTGCCAAATTTATAAGGCTAGTGGCGTCCTCAAAGCTTGCGTGGTTAAAATTTATCAAAAAATTCGCGTGCTCTTCGCTAAATTTCGCTCCGCCAATAGCGTATCCTTTTAGCCCGACCGCCTCAAGCAAAGCCCCTGCAAAGTGCCCCTCTGGATTTACAAAGCAGCTGCCAAAGCTAGCTCCTTTTGGCTGATTTGCCCTCTTGGCACTTATAGCTTCAGATATGCTCGCATCAAAGCCACTACAAAGCTCAAATTTAGCCCCCAAAATGACCTCATCTATGCCGCTGTGGCGGTAGCTAAAGCTTATCTCCTCTTTGCTCACCCAACCACGAGCCAAACGCACATGCGTGAGATTGTCGCTTATGCTAAATTTAAGCAGTCCAGCGTTCATTTTGATAAGTCCGCCAAGTGTGCCTGGGATATTTTTTAAAAACTCAAGGCCGGCGATGTTATTTTGCTTAGCAAAGTTGTAAATTTTGGCGGATTTTGTCGCAGCACCTATCTCAAGGTAAATTTTATCACCTAAGCATTCTAAATTTATATAGTCAAAGCTCTTGCCAAGCATCGCCATTTTTGGGGGATTTGGCGAGATAAGAAGGTTGTTGCCCCCGCCTATCATCACAGCGCCTAAAAAGTGAGGCGAGCTTAGATCTGCAAGGCTATTTACCTCGAAAATTTCATGCACGCCGCCTATCCTAACCGAGGTAAATTTAGAAAAATCAACGAGCCTCGTCACTGGATAAATTCCGGTATAAAATCAAACATACGAGTAGTAAACTCAACCATCATCGAGATCATCCAAGGCATCAAAAATATGATGACAACGACGACTAGCAAAATTTTTGGCACGAAGCTTAGCGTGGTTTCGTTTATCTGCGTGGTCGCTTGGAAAATGGAGATGATAAGACCTGCGATTAGGCCACTTAGCAGCATCGGAAGGCTGATGTAAAGGGCGATCTTAAAAGTTTCAACTCCAAGCGAGACAAGCGTACTTTGCATCAGCTAAACCTTACTTCGTTATATTCAGTTGGGATAAGATAGTCGTTTACGTCGATTGGCTTTTCAAAAAAGCCTTTATCGTAGCCTATTTGATAGAGCTTATTTAGCGCTTTTAGCTGCGTTTCGTTCATGCTTATTGACTCGTCATTTGCGTATAAATTTAGATACGTTTTTAGCTCGTCTTTGCCAACTCTTATTAAATTTCGCTCCATTAGCATGTGAGATAAAAATGGCTTGTGCGAAGTGGCGATCCTAACGGCCTCGCTAAGCACTCTCTCACACTCGATCGCGTCGGTTATGGGTAGGCTTCGTCTAAGCGCCATGCCGCCAAGTGGAAGCGGTAAATTTTCGCCGTTTAGCTCGCTCCAGATATCCCAAATTTCACGCTCGACGCAGAGTTTGTCAGAGAAATTTAAGATACTTTCATGTATGAGCACGCCAGCATCGACCTCGCCGCTAAGCACGGCATTTTCGATCTCTAAGAAATTTTTATAAACTATTCTCGCTTCTGGATAGGCTATGCGAAAGAGCAGGGCGTTTGTCGTGTTTTTGCCTGAGAGTGCAACCTTGAAATTTCGCTTTAGCTGCTTATCTTTTAGCTTGATAAGCTTTGGGCCATATCCTTTGCCAAAGCTCACCGCACAGCGTAAAAGTGCAAATTCATCGCAAATTTTTGGATAGAGCGCAAAGCTGATCGCCGTTGCCTCGTAAGTTCCCTTTAGCGCCTCTTCATTTAGCGTTTCTATATCAAGCGCCTTTGATGTGAAGGCTAAATTTTTACTGCTAACCCAGCCAAATTTGACCGCGGCATACATGAAAATATCGTCAGCGTCCGGCGAGTGAGCGACGTTTATGGTTTTTAGATTATGCAAAGATGATCCTTTTTTTGATTACACCATTTTAATGAAATTTATTTAAAATAAAGTTTTAAGGGCGGTTTTTAAACGATTTTACTAGCCTTGCCTCTTTGAAATTTAGCACGTATTTCACGTCTATGGCGTCTTTAGCACCTTTTCTTCGTGCTAGTAGCGTTGAGTAAAATGGATGCTTAAGCTCTAACATCTTAAATAGTTTTTGATCGCTATCTTCTTTTTTTATATTTTCAACGATTATTGTCGTTAAAAATTTGCCCTCAATCTCGTAAAATGGCCACACTATTACGCCTGTATCGCTTGTTTTAAAGTCCGTAATTTTAGATTTTTTAGGGATATTTAGCATGGAGATGATCTTTTTGTGAGGAATTTCTGCGTTTTGCACCGAGATCACCTTTACAAGCAGATCTTTTTTGACCCCGAGGCCATTTTGACTAAAGCGATAAACTCCGTCTTCAAGGATGCCAACCTTTTCAAAAGCGTTAGCATAGTTTGCGGAGGTGCAAGCAGTTAACAAAAGCGACAAAAACATTAAAATTTTTATAAATTTCATCTTTTCTCTTAAAATTTCACTCTCTTTAGCCTGTCTGAAGCAAAATTTTTCCTACCAAATTTAGCCTCATCTTTGCCGTTTAGCTCGACTAAATCGCCTGTAAAGCCACAAATGTCATTTTTAACAAGATAACTTCCAACGCCATAAGTATCAACTGGTGTGTTATAAGCTTCAAATTCTTTTATAATTTTAGGGCTAAAGCCTGAGCTAACGACGATTTTAACGTATTTAAAACCAGCTTTATCAAGCGCCTCTCTTAGAGCAAATATAAGCTCCTTGCAAACGCCATGTGGGTCAAATTTGCTCGTATCTTTGTTTTCAAAATACTTATCTATCAAATTTTTACTAGTATCGACTCTAACCGCGCCAAGTCTCTCTTTTAAGGCATTTGCGGCTCTTAATGCGTCTATAATCACATCGTTGTTATAGTCCACTAAGGCCGTGATCTTCTCATTTTCAAAGGTCTTAGCATAAATTTCTGAGGCTTTTACTATATCCCCGCCGCACATTTGAATAAGCGCATGAGGCATGGTACCACCACCTTTTAGCCCAGTAAGCTCGCCCTGAGCATCTGTGGCGACCTTTTTGATGCCGCCTACAAACGAGGCGTATCCGTCGCCTGGCTGCGTGCAGATGTCGTCTTGTCTATCCGCCATGCTAAAAACATCCTTGCCATTTGCCGCTCTTATCACATCTCTTGAGTTTGTCGCCACGCAGCTTCTTCTAGTAAGCGTCGCATCGATGACGTTTTCTAAAAAGCCGAAATTTTCATACTTGCCACTTATCTTTAAAACTGGCTCGTTTGCGTTTATGATATCGCCATCATCAAGTGCGTAAATCTCAAGCTCACTTGGATTTTTGGCAAATTTATTGATGATGGCTAAAACCTCGTCAATGCCGCAAAGCACGATATCATCGCGCCTTTGGAAAAACTGCATCGTCACGTGCTGATCTGGTAAATTTTGCTTAATTATCTCATTTACTTTTAGAAAATATTTTGCGGTGAAGTAGCCCTCGCCGATCCTTGGATCTAGCCTAAAAGTCTTATCTGTTAGCCTATCTATCTTGCCTTGCATCTTTAGCTCAAGTTCGTTCATATTTGTCCTTTTTTATCGTGATTATAGCATTTTGGTAGAAAAGTGAAAATTATAAAAATATATTTTAAGAATGTATAAGAGTATATTTTATAAAATCTTGAAATTTTACTTTTAAAGGAAAAATATGAAAAAGTTCTTACTTCTAATGGTTGTAATTTTTGCATTTGGCAATGAAAATTTGCTAGTTAGTGCGGGTGGCGGATATAAAAAGATAGTCGAGGCGGTCGTGCAAAATCTCAAAAAAGATGGCGTAAATATCGACACTTCTTTTGCAAACATCACAGCGATCATGGCGCAGGCAAAAGAGGGCAAAACTGACGTGATCGTGGGCGATGAAGACTTTTTGAAAAAGTCTGATCTAAAAATTTTAGAATTTGTAAATTTAGGCTCAGGTGCTTTGGTGCTGGCTACCAAAAAAGGTGTGAAAATAGAAAAAGTTGATGAGCTAAAAGGGCTTTCTAAGATCGCTATGCCAGATACTGTAAAGACAGTTTATGGCAAAAGAGCGAATGAATTTATGCAAAAAGCAAATTTAAGCAGCGAGCTAAAGGATAAAATTTTAGCAGTTGCTGGTGTGCCACAGGTCGTTACTTACATATTAAACGGCGAAGTTGATGCTGGATTTATTAATCAGACCGAACTAAACGCACACAAAGACGAATTTGGTAGTTTTATCTTGATAGACAAAGCACTTTATGCTCCAGCAAACATCGTAGCTGCAAAGCTTGAAGGATGCTACAAAAAGGCTGATTGTGAAAAATTTTTAAATGAGCTAAAAAGCGAGAGATCAAAAGAAATTTACACTAAATTTGGCATAAGATAAGGCTAAGCTTGCAAGAGCTCTCTTGGCTGTTTGATCCGCTATTTTTAAGCATAAAGGTCGTTTTATGCCAAGGGGCTTTGCTTATCATTTTTGGGCTGGCTTTGGCTTATTATTTAGCTTTTGGTAAGGCCGAATTTAAAGCTATTTTAGAGATGATCGTAACTTTTCCACTCATCTTTCCGCCCATTGCGACTGGATTTTTACTGCTTTATCTGCTTGGTAAAAATGGCATCGTCGGCAAGGCTTTAAATTTAGAAATTATTTTTAGCTTTAAGGCTCTTGTTTTAGCTGCTTTTATAGCTTCGTTGCCACTATTTGTAAAACCTGTCGCTTCTGCTCTTGGCTCACTTTCAAAAAGCCTAAGCGAAGCAGCATATAGCCTTGGAAAAGATAAATTTCAAACAGCTATTTTCGTGCTCTTTCCATGTGTTGCAAAAAGCGTAGCGACGGCTTTTATTTTAGCGATCTCGCGTGGGTTTGGCGAGGTTGGAATAACACTAATTTTGGGTGGTAATATCATAGGCAAAACAGACACTATCTCTCTTGCCATTTATAATGCCGTATACGATGGTAAAAGCGATGAAGCACTCGTCTTAAGCCTTGTTTTGGTTGTATTAAGCTTTATTTTATTTGGGATTATAAATCTGCTTGATAAAAGCAAAATTTAAAATGAGAGTGGCGAGAGGATGAGAGAATCGAACTCCCCACCAGACGGTCAACCGCCCAGTCATCGGGTTTGAAGCCCGTGAGCATCACCAGATTACTTTATCCTCCGTGTGCGTTATTCTAGCAGATTTAGATAAATTTTAGCCCATTTTCTATAAACTTTTTGAAATTACAAAAGGATTTCTGATTTTAAAATTTAGCGTTTTTGTATTTTTTACTCTATTTTTTTGCTCTTGTTCCTCAGTTCTTTCTCCAGCAACTGCGCCGCTAAATGTATATGATGCATACTCTATTTCACGCGATAAACGTGGTATTTACTCGATCACAAGAGATAAATTTATACAAAGCAAATTGCAAAGCAAAATTTTATTTTCAAAAGGTCTTAGTAATATTGATATCGAGATTGAGGTCTTTTACGGAGATGCTTATCTGATCGGACTTGCCGATAGTAAAGAGCTAGAAGATAAGCTGGTAGAACTGGCCAAAAGCACAGATGGAGTGCGGAAAATTTATACCTATCTTCGTATCAAAAAACCAGAATATCCATGCGATAGTCTAAAAATTCTTGCAAACTTAAAGCAAAATCTTTTTAAAGACAGTATAGTTGAGGGTACAAATGTGCGAGTTAGCATAGTTGGCTGTGATGTTGTATTTAGCGGCGTAGTTGATAACATTGAGCAAGAAAAACATGCTATTTGGTATGCTAAGCACATTGACGGCGTGGCCGATGTCTACTCGTTCATCAAAGTTATCAAATAAATTTAGCTTAAATATCGCTCTTTTTTACAAAGCTTGCAATGAGGCTTGGTAAGATGATTAGTGCGCCAAGAAGCATAAAAACCATAACAAGATCGGTTAGTAAGCCAAAATAGATAGTTGGGATAAAATTGCTAGTTATCATCACACTAAAGCCAAGAAAAATAGTGAATGATGTGTAATACATCGCATATCCGATGCTTGCGTGCGCGACTTTAATGCTCTCAAAAACACTTTTTGTAAGCATTTCTTCTTTAAAGCGGTGGATGTAATGGATGATATCATCAACGCCAATACCAATGCTAATGGCTGCGATCGTGATACTCATCACATCAAGCGGAATGCCAAAAAATCCCATCACGCCAAAGAGTGTGCAAAGCGGGATTAAATTTGAAACTATCGCAATGGTTGCTAGCTTTATGCTCCTAAAGATAAAGCAAAATATGACAAAAAGTATAGCGACAGTTAGTCCAAAAGTATCAACTTGCGAGCTAAGTAAATTTTGAAGCATATTGTTATAAAGCACCATCATGCCGGCAACTTCTATGCTTACATTGTCATTTTTAGTAAGCTGTGCAAGCCCTTCTCTAAGCTCCTTTAGAAATAAATTTCGTCTAAGTTTAGAGTCGCTATCGACGATCCTTATACTAAATCTAAGCTCATCATCTTCAACGCTTACATAGGGACTTAATAAGATATTTTTATAATTTTGTGGCAATTTCTCATACATCGCAGCTAATAAAAAATCATCACTCGCGCCGTTATTTAGCTCTTTTATGGCTTTTATAAGGGTTGCTAGCGAGCTTACATGTCCGACAAATTTTTGCTCTTTTAGATAATCATGAATCTTCTCAGCAACCCTTGTGTGATAGCTATTAAACCAGTATTTTGCATCCTTGGCGTTGCTTTCAAACTCATTTTCAAACTCATCTTGCTCGGCATTTTTTTCTTGTTTTTGCTCTTTAAATTTCACTATCACATCAACTGGTATCGTGCCGCCAAGTTTGGTATCAATAACTTGCATTCCTTGGCGAATTTCTGTGCTTTCTTTAAAGTAGCCAATGAAACTATTTTCAACCTTTATCTTGCTGATACCATAAATGCCAAAATAGACAACAAGCACGCAAACTACGTAGATAATCTTTCTTGAGTTTAGGGCTAAATTCGCGCAGTATTTTGTAAATTTAAAGCTATTTTCAAAGGTTCTAATGGGAGCTAATTTGTTTAAATTTACATTTATCGCGCCAAATAGCAAAAACGCAAGCACAAGCGAAACGCTAATGCCAGTGCTCATCATAATGCCAAGCATGATAACTGGCTTTATGTCAGCACTCATAAGCGAGCTAAAGCCAATAACCGTGGTAAATATCGCCCAAAAAGATGGAGAGAATTTATCACGAAGCGTTAGATAAATTAGCTGATTTTGGCTATATTTTGGATGCTTTGCGTAAAATTCTCGGTAGCTAACGACAAGATGAATCACAGTTGAAATAGTAATGATGAGCTGAAGTGCGATGTAGTTTGAGCTAATGACCGTCACTTCCCAATCAAATATACCAAAAATTCCGGTCGTAAAAATGGCACTTACGGCACATATAAACATCGGCAAAACTATCCATCTAATCTGCCTGAAAAATAGCCACAAACTAAAGCTAAGAAGAGCAAGTACGCTTAAGCCATAGACCAAAAGATCGCTCTTTATAAAGCCTATCATATCATCAGCGATCATATTTGCACCGCCTAAGAATAGCTCGTCATTTGCGTTAAATTTAGCTATGGTTGCTTTTATGGCTTCAAGGTTTTCGTGATCGCTTTTTCTAAGCTCATCTCGGTAGGCTTTAAACTCATAGGCAAGAGCCTCTAGCTTAAGTCGCTCAGCTTGTGTGATAGTACTGTTTGACTCTTTTTGGCTAAGCAAATTTCTCTCATTTACAAGCTCATTAAATTTCTCATCTTGTTTTAAATTTAGAGCAATTGCTGTGGTTTTTAGATCTTTGCTTATCAAATTTCCGCTGTAAATCGGACTTTTTGCAAACTCGAGCTTTGCTTTTGAAATATTTATATCTTTATCTTGCAGTGTTGGAGTATGATCTAAGATACCAGTAATCCCGCCTTTTACACTATTTAAAAGCGGAATATTTATTATAGAGATGACGCTATTTACCATATCGTTTTTAGCTAGTTCATCGCCTAAATTTTTGATAAGTTCCAAATTTTTAGGTGAAAAAAGATCATCTTTTGGAGTAAAAGCGACCACTAAAAATCCGGGTGAGTCGTAGCGTTTGGCTATCTCCCTATAAGCTTTTAAGTCAGGATCATGCTCAAGCAGTAGCGTTTCAGCTGACGCATCAACGCTAAGCTTGGTACTAAGATAGCCAAAAACTACGCTTAAAGCTAAAATCAGAGCAATAATAAGCTTGTTTTTAGCAATGATAAATTTAAAAATTTGTCGCATTAAGGGTTAGTTTTATTTTGATCAGGCAAAACAGCTTCGTTTAGCTTTTGTAAAAGAGTATTGAAATCAGCGTTATTTAGCACATCACCAAACTGACTTCTGTATGTTTGAATGATGCTTACACCAACGATATCAAGATCGTAAATGAGCCAGCCACGCTCTTTTGCGTCATAAAATTTATATACAAACTCATAAATTTTTCCGTCGTTTACAAGCTCAGATGTTAGCCAGTACCTATTTTTTTGTGGTTCACTCTCGCCAGTTATACGTATCTCTTGATCTTTGTATCCTAAAAGTTTATCTATGTATGAGCTTTTTAGTTTTTGCTCAAATGCTGCGTCAAATTTAGCCTGCTCATCGCTATTTAAGCTGTTGTAACGTTTACCAAGGCTTATCTTTGCCATTTGTTTATAGTCAAAAAATGGATCAAGAAGAGCAAAAATTTCTTTTGTCTTCGCATTATTGTCTAAATTTGTGTCTTTTAAAATTTCAATAACCTTTGTTGTTTTCATCTCTACTTCAGGCTTGATCTGCTCTTTTGAAATAGCAAAAAGGCTAGTTGTAAAAAGTAAAATCATAGTTAGAATTTTTAAAATTTTCATATTTACTCCTTGATAAGCTTGTCGCGTCTTTGCTCGTAAGCATCGCGTAAAAATGGATAAAGATCAATAGCATCTTTTCTTAGTTTTTCATAAGCAGTTGGATCTTGCGAAAAGCTATTAAACGCTCTATATGACTTGATACCAGTTGATAAAAGTATAGGATCAACGTAGCTAATAGGATCAGCAAAATAATCCCCGACCATGCCACCAGTATCTCTTAAATTTGATGGCCCAATAAGTGGCCAAACGATATGAAAACCGCTGCCAAGCCCCCAATATCCAAGCGTTTGTCCAAAATCTTCATCGTGAGGCTTAAGATTGTAGTATTTTGCTCCGTCTGTTAGTCCGCCAAAGCCAATTATCGTATTTGCTAAAAATCTTAATGTCTCTTCACCAGCATTTTGGAATTTAAACTGAAGTAGATTGTTTACAAAGCGAACTGGGAAAAGCAGGTTGTCAAAGAAATTTGAAACCATTATTCTAGCTGTTTTTGGTACAACGTAGGCATAGCCTTTTGCCACCGGAGTTAGCATATTTACATAGATAAAGTCATTTGCATGCGTCATAATTCTATTGTAGCCACTAAGTGGGTCAAAAACATTTTTTCTTGCTTCAAATTCAACATCAAATTCGTCGCTTTCACTATTCGTATTTATATCCGTATTGGCACAGGCTAAAAGCAAACTAAAAAAGATAGAAAGCAAAAATTTCATACTAAGCCTTATTTTTATTTATAAAATGTAGCTCGATTTTATCTTTTAAAAACTTTACAAGAAATTAAGAGAAATTTATAAATTGGCTTAAATCTTTAAGCTTAAGGATTAATATAATTAGATATACTTCACAAATTATTCTCTAATATAGTAAAGGTAAAAATTTTGAAAGCAGATATAAATTTAGAACTATTTTTAGGCGAAGATACACAGGTTTTAGCTAAACATATTACATTATTAAAGGCCATAAAAGAGACAAAAAGTATCACAAAAGCAGCGGAATTGGTTGGTATATCATATAAAAATGCTTGGGACTGTCTTGATACGATAAATAACAAAAGTAGCAAGCCGCTTATTATTAGAGCTGATGGAAATAAAAAAAATAGTGGCTCTGAGCTAAGCGAGTATGCCAATAAACTGATAAAAATTTATGATGCCATTCTTGAGACTCAAAAGGATTTTTTACAAAAAATTTGTCAAAAAGTAGATTTTGAGGATGTAGATATTGTAAATCTTCAAAGAATGAATATGAACTTAAGTGCTAGAAATCAGCTCTCATGCGAGATTATTGGCATAAACCGCGGTGCGGTAAATTCTCAAATAATTGCAAAACTAAGTAATGGCTGCACGCTTGAGTCAAACATCACGGTTGAAAGTGAGAAAAATTTAGGCCTAAAAGTTGGACAAAAAGTTATTTATATTTTTAAAGCTCCAGCTGTCCTTTTGGCTAAGGATCTAGATATAAAAATAAGCACAAAAAATCAATTAAAAGGCGAGGTGATCGAAGCAAAGATAGGTGCTGTAAATGCTGAAATCACTTTAAAACTAAGTGATGAACAGACTTTAACTGCCATCATTACAAAAGATAGTGCTATCCAGATGAAAATAGGTGTTGGCGATACACTTTTAGCAATAGTAAAATCATCTCAAATCATTATAGGAGTATAAATGAGAAAAGTTTTTAAATTTTTATGTGTGGCGGCTTTGCTTGCCATAAACGCATTTGGTGCTGAAGTAAATGTATATGCTGCAGCAAACACAACATACGCATTTCCAGAGCTTATAAAAGAGTTTAACAAGCTTCATCCAGATGCTAAAATCAACCTAACTCTTGGCGCAAGCGGCGGTCTTGTTACTCAGATCCAAAACTCAGCTCCAGCTGATATATTCATGGCTGCTGATATGGGCTTTGCTCAAAAAGCTTATGACACAGGATTTGCAGTAGCTGCTCCAAAAGTTTATGCACAAGGAGCTGTTGCTATTTTTTCTATTAGAAATGTTGATTTCAAAAAAGGTATCGAAGTTGTTCGTGGCTTAAAAGCGATCTCTATCGCAAATCCACAAACTGCACCATACGGCAAAGCTAGTATAGAGGCTCTTAAAAACGCAAAGCTTTATGACGAAGTAGAAAAAAATATCGTCTATGCTCAAAAAATTTCTGAAACTCTATCTCAAGCATTAAGTGCTTCTGATGTAGGTTTTATCGCAGCTAGCGCACTTTTTGATGAGAAAATGTCAAAATACAAAGAGGACGTTAATTACATCCTTGTTCCACAAGAGCTATACACTCCGATCGATCAAGGTATCGTTCTTCTAAAACATGCTGAAAAAAATGATGATGCAAAAGCATTTTACGAGTTTATCTTAGGTGATAAATCAAGAGAAATTTTCAAGAAATTTGGTTACAACGTTCCAGCTAAATGATAAGAGCAAAGATCGTTGGAATTTTAACTAAAGATGACGTTAGCTTATTTGAGCTAAAGGGTCTAAATTTAGAGGCAAATTTATTTATGCTAGTCTTGAATGAGGCTAGCAAATTCGTCTTAGATGATGAGATTGACTTAGGTTTTAAAAGCTCCGATGTTATCTTGTCAAAAGACAAACTAAGTAATAGCTCGCTTGAAAACGAGCTAAAGTGCGTGATTGAAGCTATAAATTTTGGTGAAATTTTAAGTGTTATTAGCTTAAAGTGTGACGAAATTTACTTTGAAGCTATTATCTCAAATCACGCATTAAAAACCATGAACGTAGGTGAAAACGATGAAGTCTTTGCCTATATAAAATCTACAAGCATTCACATAAGTACACAAAAATGATAGAAATTTCTTGTAAAAAAGAGCTAAATGGCGGCGATGGCAAATTTATGCTTGAGGCAGACCTTAGCTTTGAAAATGGCGATTTTGTCGCACTTTACGGAGCAAGTGGTGGCGGAAAGACCACTATTTTAAGATTGATTGCCGGTTTTGAAACACCACAAAGCGGATTCATAAAGGTTGGAGATAAAATTTTCTTTGACGATAAGATAAATTTGGCTCCGCAAAAGCGAAATATCGGCTTTTTATTTCAAGATTATGCATTGTTTGAAAATATGAATGTCTTTAAAAATTTACTCTTTGCAAAAGATGACGTAAGCCTAGCAAATAAACTTCTTGATATCTGCGGTCTAACAAGTCTCAAAAATGCAAAGATTAGCACCCTTTCTGGCGGCCAAAAACAACGCGTAGCACTTGTCCGTGCCGTCATGCGAAGGCCTGAAATTTTACTACTTGATGAGCCGCTAAGCGCGCTTGATAATGCTATGCGTGAGAAATTGCAAAACTATTTATTGGCGCTTCATGATGAATTTAAGATGAGTATTGTCTTAGTGAGCCATGATATCGCAGAAATTTATAAGCTTTGCAATAAAGTCTTCGTTCTTGAAAATGGCAGAATTTCAAGATCTGGCGCAGCTAGTGAGATATTTTTAAAGAGTGCAGGATCGCAGAAATTTGCCTTTAACGCTAAAATTTTAGAGATAAAAAAACGTGATGCTATTTACGTGGCAAATGTATTAATAAACCGCCAAATTTGTGAAGTTGTGTTAAGCAACAACGAGGCAATGAATCTAAAAGCAGGCGACATGGTGGTAGTTAGTACAAAAGCGTTTAGCGTAAATTTGGAAAAAGCATGATAGACGAGCTTAAAAATATCGATTACGAACCGTTCTGGCTATCGTTAAAACTATCTTTTATAACTACTTTTATCTTGTTTTTTGCTTGCATTGCACTTGCTTATTTTATGTCACAGAAAAAATTCTTTGGCAAATCATTTTTAGAGTCGATAATCTCACTACCGCTAGTATTGCCGCCAAGCGTTCTTGGCTTTTATCTGCTCATTTTTCTTTCACCTTATTCCGCCTTTGGTAAATTTATCGAAGAAATTTTTGGGGTTAGGCTAGTTTTTAATTTCACAGGTCTTGTTGTGGCAAGTTGTATCTATTCATTGCCATTTATGTTTGGACCGATTTATGCTGGGCTCAATAGCCTAAAAAAGAGCCTTTTTGAAGCGAGCTATAGTCTTGGTAAAAATAAGCTCACGACTATTTTTAGGGTGATTTTGCCAAGTATTAGATCAAATTTATTAACAGCTACTGTCGTTAGTTTTGCTCACACTATGGGTGAGTTTGGTGTTGTTTTAATGATAGGTGGTAGCGTAGCTGGAGAGAGCAAGGTTGCAAGTATTGCGATATTTGAAGCAGTTGAAATGCTTGATTACACCAAGGCTCATGTCTATGCACTTTTGATGTTAATAATTAGCTTTTTTGTCCTTTTTATAGTTTATCTTTTAAATTCAAAAAAAGCTTAAGACAAAGCTTATAGAGTTATAATAGTCAAAAATTTTAAAGGATGAAATATGATAAATGTGCCTACAAATATATGTTTAAATACCTTAGATGGTAAGGAATTTGATTTTTCTACCTTTACAAGGACTCATGATTGCGTTATTTTCATCTATCCAAAGATAGGCGAGGACTTTGAGCTTTTAAGCGAGCAATTGCAAAATACTGCGGGTATGAAGGGCTGCACTAAACAAGCGATAAACTATAAGAAATTTTTAAAAGATTTTAACGATCTTGGTTTTATGGTAGTGGCCATTAGCTCACAAGATATCGAAGCTCAAAAGAAATTTAAAGAAGAGACTTCAACTGGTGTTATGTTTTTAAACGATAGTGAGTTTATGCTTGAAAGGGCACTTGAACTTCCGGTTTTTTCTGCATCAAATGGCCATAAATTTTACTTTCGCCAAACACTTATCATAAAAGATGGTAAGGTAAGACGTGCATATATAGTGGATGATCCAGAAAATGATGCTAAAAATATGCTAGAAAAAATCAAAGAAAAAGACTACTAGGAGCTAAAATGAGCCAAAATAGCAAAATCGAGAAGTCTTATGATGAGCTAACTTATAAATCAATAGCTTTTGCCCAATCGTCGCCATATAGGCTTGAAGCTTGTGCTACACTTCTTGGCATAACTCCACCGCCATGCGAAAATGCAAGAGTTTTAGAGATAGGATGTAGCTTTGGTGGAAATTTGATCCCATTTGCAGTAAATAACAAAAATGCAAAAGTAGTTGGCATAGATCTTAGCGGCGAGCAGATAAGGCGAGGGCAAGAGATCATTAAAGAGATGGGGCTTACAAATTTAGAGCTTATACACGGCGATATTTGCGAATTTAAAAGTGATGAGAAATTTGACTATATCATCGCTCATGGCGTTTTTAGCTGGGTGCCTGACTTTGTAAAAGAAGCTATATTAAAAGTCGTAAGAGAAAATTTAAGTGCAAATGGCGTGGCATTTATCTCTTATAATGTTTATCCTGGCTGGAAAGTAAAAGATATCGTAAGAGATATAATGCTACTTGCCGCAAAAGATAAAGAGAGCATGCAAGAGAGGTTAAAAGCAGCCAAAGAAGCACTTTTAGTCTATAAAGAATATTTGCTAACAAGAAATGAAGAAATTTATGAGGGAAAAATACCCCTTAAGATGCTTCTTTTTGTAACAGAACATGTGCTCTCAAAAGATGACTTTTACATAGCTCATGAGTTTTTAGAATATACAAATGATCCGTTTTATTTTAAAGATTTTAATGCCATGCTCGCTAAAAATGATCTTACTTATCTTTGTGAATATACGCTTGATGATATTTTTACCCCAGATGTTGGCACAGCCGTAGTAGATGAATACAAAAATAACAAGTTTAAGGACAGAATCGATCTAGAGCAATTCATGGATATGATTAGCAACAAAGTATTTAGACAAAGCCTAATAGTCCATAGCAAGACTTATGAGAGCATAGCCAATAAACAAATAGGCCCAAGCGATATTAATAAAATTCACGTTGTGGCAGATTTTATAAAGAAAGATAACCAGTGGCAAGATAGTTATGGTGCTATGCCACAAGATATATCATGGCTTTGCGAGGTCTTTTATAAGATGTATCCAGCTAGCATAAACCTTTCTCAGATTTTAGAAATTTTGCCAGAAGATAAGCTCATGGTTTATAGCGCCTTTGTAAGAATTTTAACAAACTCGTCTGATGCAATGATTTTAAAAGATGAGCAAAAAAATATCGAGTATAAGCCCGGCTACTCAAGGCTTAGTCAAAATTTAATAAATTATGTCAGATATTTTTTAAATCATAAAAATAATGCCGATGTTGTTTTTGCTAATAAATTTAGTATCTCAAGAAAGCTTAACAATATCGATTATTACATACTTTTGTTACTTGATGGTAAAAATAGCTTAGAAGATGTCGCAGCAAAAACCTTAAAATTTATCAAAGAGAATAACGAAGATATATTTGACATAAATGGCAAAGTGCTTAAAAAAGACAAGGTCGCAGCAAACATAATGAACTACGTGATAGGTACAGCGAAAATAGCTAGTCTGCTTTATCTGCTAGAAGAAATTTAAGGTTTAAGTTTTACTTTGTTTATATAGTTGTGTGATTTTATCTTTTAGATTTAGTGTATTTTTTGAGAGAGCTATGAAAAATGGACTTTTTAAATCAGCAAGCTCGTAGCTCATCTCTTTACCGCTATTAGCGTCAAATACTTTTCCGCCACAAAAATTTACGAGCGCCTCTCCTGCAGCATTGTCCCAAAGGTAGCTTGGCGCAAATCTCAAATAAGCTCCGCCAAATTCAACCAAACGGCAAAATTTTATGGCTGAGCCGATGCACCTTTGCTCAAAATTTAGGCTCTGCCCTATAAATTCTATCTCTTTGGCATCGCCTCTTCTACTTGAAAAGATTAGATTGTCTAAATTTTTATCTTTTTTATTTAAATCAACTCTCTTTATGATTTCATCTTTATCATCTAAAATTTCTTTAAAAGCGCCATTTTCATCAGCATAAAAAAGCTCTTTACTAACTGGGATAAATATCACGCCAAGCACCGGTCTAGCTTTTTTTATAAGCGCTATACAAACGCAAAATTCGCCGTTTCTAGCTAGAAATTCTTTCGTGCCATCAAGAGGATCTACGAGCCAAAACTCGTCTTTGTCGTTTTCTTTCAGGATGCTCTCTTCAGAGCAAATTTTTATCCCGCTTTTGCTTAGAATTTTTATTATCGCTTCATTTGCAGCTAGATCAGCGCTAGTTAGCGGTGAGCTGTCATCTTTTAGGCAGACTTTAAGAGCCGTATTATCTGCAGAGTAAAATTTCATTATTTGCGCTCCAGCACTAACGGCTGCTTTTTTAGCTAAATTTAAAAGCTCACTCATTTTGGTGTTCTGTTTGCCTCTCCAACATAAAGCTGTCTTGGGCGGACGATCTTTATCGTATCTTGCTCTTTTAGCTCGATCCACTGGCTGATCCAGCCTGGAGTCCTGCCGATCACGAAGATGACGGCAAACATATTATTTGGTATGCCAAGCGCTTTTAGGATGAGTCCTGAGTGAAAATCAACATTTGGATATAAATTTCTGCTTACAAAGTAGTCGTCATTTAGCGCGATATCCTCGATGCGGTTGGCGATCTTGATAAGCTCTGAGTTAATGCCTATCTCATCCATCAGCTGATCTCTCATTTTTTTGAGTACTTTTGCACGAGGGTCAAAATTTTTATAGACCCTGTGCCCAAAACCCATTAGCCTAAATGGATCGTTTTTATCCTTTGCTCTTGCTATGTATTTATCAACATTTGCGACTGAGCCTATCTCTTCAAGCTGGCGGATGACACCCTCGTTTGCACCGCCGTGAGCCCAGCCCCAAAGGGCGCCTATACCTGCACTTATACATGCGTATGGGTGAGCATGCGTAGAGCCAACGGTCCTAACCGTCGTGGTCGAGGCGTTTTGCTCGTGGTCAGCGTGGAGCATAAAGACCGTGTCAAGTGCTTTTATCTCGATAGGCTTAAGATCAACGTGCTCGTATGGATAGCCCCTCATCATGTAGAGGAAATTTTCAGTAAAGCCACGATCCAAATTTGGATATATGATAGGAAGGCCGCGTGAGTAGCGGTAGCTAAAGGCCGCTATCGTTGGGATCTTGGCGATGATACGCATAGCCATTTCGTGATACTCTTCAGGTTTGTCCATATTTAGGTGGTCTGAGTAAAAGGCACTTAGCGCTGAGACTGCTGCCTGCAAGATCGCCATAGGGTGCGCCTTATCTGGAAATGCATCAAATAGCTTCATCATGCCCTCATGTATGAAGCTTCTTTTTTTAAGCTCATCTTTAAAGCCCCTGTATTGCTCGCTCGTTGGTAGCTCTTTGTTTAAAAGCAGGTAGGCAACGTCTAAAAATGTCTTATTTTCAGCCAGATAGGCGATGTCGTAGCCCCTATACATGAGCTCGCCCTTTAGTCCGTCGATGTAGGTTATGGCTGAGCGGCACATCGCAGTTGAAGTGTAGCCCCTGTCAAAGGTAAACATCCCAGTATCGCTAAAAAAGGTCGATATGTCGATGACGTCTGGCCCCATCGTGCCTTTTAGGATAGGAAATTCATAGCTCTTGCCAGTTCGGTTGTCGATTAGTGTGGCTGTATTTGATGACATTTTTACTCCTTGCTTTTTGATTGCATTAAAATTTTGATGATTATAGCTCCTATTATAGCTTGTGCGAGGCTTGCCAGGATGAAAGATGAGTAAGAATAGTCACTTATCTCGCCTGATTTGTGTGCGATAGTAGCAACTGCGATCAAAAGAGTGAGCGGCATAGACTGCGAAACGGAAAATAAAAATATCCCTCTAAAGCCAAGCTTGCCCAAAAAGAGCAAACTAGATATAACTCTGGTGCCAAGCATCGCTAAAAATATAAAAATAGCATCCTTTATCACTTCGCTAGATCCTAGTCTTGAAAGCTTAAAAGTCGAGCCTATGTGGATGAAAAATATCGGCACCAAAAAGCCAAATCCAAAGCTTGAAAGCTTGTGTGGCAGGTCCTTTTTGTGATCAAAAAATGTCGTGATAAACATACCTGCGATAAACGCACCAAAGGCGACCTCTAAATTTAGATATAGCATCAAAGCTATCATCGTGAAAAATACCGCGATGCAAAGCCTGATGTCCTTTTCGTCCTTGTCGTAGTGTGGCATGAGCACCACTTTAAGCCCCGGATACCACCAAAAAAGCACGTCCAAAATTTTAAAGCTAAGCACGCTGATAGCCAAAAATAGGATCAAATAGCCAATCGTTAGCCATAAATTTATGCTCGCTCCAAACTGCAAGTAAGCAGCGGTAAACGTTAGAAGCGTGATGCTTAAAAGCTCACCGATAGTTGCTATTAGCATGCTTAAATTTAGCCACTCTTGCTGCTTGCCATACTCCTTAAATAGCGTAAATACCATACCAACGGCCATTATCGGGATGATGATGATGTAAAGCAGGCTAAGCTCAAGTCCTAGCGTCAGGGCCGTGGCTAGAGCGTAGATGAGCGCAAGGTAGATGAGCCCAAGTCGCAAAATTTTACGGTCGATGTTTATGAGCATCCTAAGATCGATCTCCATGCCAGCTAGAAACATCAAAAAGAAAAAGCCAACTTCGCTGATGAGCTTAAACATCTCGTTGTCGCCGACAACTCGGATGTAGCCAGCAACCGCTCCAAGTAGTATCTCAGCAGGAGCAACTGGTATGCGTAAAATTTTAGAAATATAAGGCGAAGCAAAGACGATAAATGCCAAAACGACAAGGATGCTAAGTTCGCTTGCTTGGTGTAACTGCAAAAAGATCCTTAAAATAAAAATGCCTGATTGTATAAAAAGCTTTGTTATTTTTTGATTAAGCTAAGCAAAATTTGGGCAAAATGGCGGCTATTTTTAGAAATTTGGAGTGAAATTATATGCGTAAATTTAGCCTTTTTGTTTTGCTGTTTTTTGGTCTCTTTTCTTTGGCAGATGAGCTAAATTTAGTTGAGAGTTTTAGATTTGATGGCAGCACATTTTATAAAAAACAAGTGGTTAAAAATGAGAGTTTTTACTTTTTAAAAAATGAAAACATGGATGAGCACTTTGCCGCTTTTAAGGTAAAGTTTGACAAAGATGTCAAGACAAAAAGTGAGCTAGAAGAGCTAAAAATAGCTCTTAAGCAAGATAAAAACGTGCTTTTTAGTGAAGAAAATGATCAAATTTTAGCCCTCATAAAAGATGAAACTAAGAGCAAAAATATAGAAATAATCCACTTTTTGCTTAGAAAAGATGGAGTTTTGATGCTTTCGTATGAGAGAATTTACGACCGACAAACATCATCATATGCGCTTAAGCCGGTGCTTTTAAGCGAAGCTAGAAATTTTATGCTGCAGATGCCAAAGGTAGAAGCTATGTAGAGAGGCGCATGTGACGGCGCTACATATTGCATGCGGCTATAAACTCTAGTGAATTTTAATTTTGCAAACAGTTTTACTTAAATTCATAAATTCTTACCAAGTAAAATGCCAAGATAGCTTGCAAGCAGGCAAAGGATAAGGTTTAAGAATATATTTAAAAAGCCTTTTACCAGCTCGCCTTCTAGTAAAAATTTCACACTATCAAGGCTAAAGCTTGAAAATGTTGTAAAGCCACCAAGTATGCCAATGGCCAAGAACACCCTCACGCTTTGGCTTAAATTTAGACAAAACAAAATGCCGATAATGAAGCTGCCAAGCACATTTACGCCAAGTGTGATTAGCGGAAAGTGGCTAAATTTTAGTAGCTCGCCAGCTAAGAACCTGCACCCAGCTCCGATAAA
The DNA here is from genome assembly GCF_002165785.1 of Campylobacter concisus. Classification (GTDB taxonomy): domain Bacteria; phylum Campylobacterota; class Campylobacteria; order Campylobacterales; family Campylobacteraceae; genus Campylobacter_A; species Campylobacter_A concisus_W. The sequence goes on along the minus strand of NZ_NDYO01000003.1, from coordinate 88,521 downwards.
GCCTCCAAGCCCTGCAAAAAGTAAATTTGCAAGCATTAATGACAGATACTTGCGAAGCTAAAACCGCGCTTTGTAAGCTCCTCAATATCCTTGCTAGCTTTCTCACCTTTTGCGGTGAGATAGTCGCCAATGACGATCGCATCGGCGCCATTTTCAAAGATCTCGTATTGTCTATCGCCTAAAATTTTCTCCCTACCGCCAGCTATCATGACCCTAGTTTCTGGTAGATCTCTTTTGGTCTCACGCACTATTCTTAGGGCTTCATCCGCACTAAGAGGAGGCAGATCAAGACTCAATGCTTCATTTTTAATGAAAAAATTTATCGGCGAGGAAAATGGCTCAAGCTCTTTTAGGCTAGCTCTAAAGCTCACTCTATCAGCCTCACTCTCGCCAACGCCGTAAATACCACCAGTGCAAAGCATAAGACCTACTCTTTTTGCATCTAAATTTGTCTGATATCTCTCGTCCCAAGTGTGTGTTTTACAAATTTTTGGGAAAAATTCTCGGCTTGTTTCAAGGTTGTGGTTGTAACTAAAAACGCCAGCTTTTTTAAGCTCACTAAGCTGCTCGTAAGTTGCCATGCCGTTACATGCGATGAGCATCAAATTTGGCACTTCTTTGCTCACGGCTCTTGCTAAAGATGCGATATAGTCGGTCTTTTTGTCATTTAGTCTAGCGCCGCTTGTGACCAAACAAAAGCCAAGAGCGTGGTTTTTATAAGCCATTTTGGCCTCGTCAACCACCTGCTGCACGCTTTTTTCTTTAAATTTTGAGATATCGGCACCAGCTTTGGCACTTTGTGTGCAGTAAGCGCAGTCCTCAGCGCAGTTTCCTTGAGTGACTGAGCATATCGCACAGAGCATAATTGTTTTCATTTTTCATCCTTTTTGGGGCGTATTATAGCTTTGGTAGGTTTAAAATTTAAGTAGGGCGGTTTATGAATTTACAAAAATAGTTTGATGAAATGTATAAATTTATTTTTATTCAAAGGGGACAAGGGGGCTTGAGTTACGGTCTGCTTGCAGCTGCGAGCTAGCGAAGCAAAGAGCCGTCCTCTTATCCCCCTTTAAATCATCTAGGTCCTTCGCATGTTAGAAGTGCATGTGATAGCACTTTGCACTGCATGCGTTCGTATATATGGCAAGTGTCAGATAAATTTTAAAATTTAAAGAACGAGTAATTTTGGCTTTAAAATTTGAGTTAAGCGGTAAGTGAAGCTAAATTTTAGCAGTCAATTCTTGCAAGTGAGTGAAATTTTAAAATTGCTCCACGATATAAACTTATTAAAAACTATGCGAAAAGCTTAAATCTTATGACATTACTTTCTCTTATAAATTTCCGCTCTCTCTTAAAAGACCAGTTTTTTAAATTTAGCAAAGCGCTAAGCTCGCCAAAAAGTCCAAAAAGTGAGTGCTACGATGTGGAGCTACCCTCTAACTGAGTGTAGTTGGTGACGAGGTTTTTGCCCTTTATGCTGGCTAAGCTTAGCGGTGGTGCCAGGCATTTAAATTCCAAATTTATAAAAGCCAAATTTAGGCTCAAGGACTCAAATTTGGCTAAAAGTTTTTAGTTTTCAGAAATAAGCGTCTTTTTCTTGCACTTTGTGCACTCTATAAATGTGCCTTTTTTAAGCTCTTTTTTGATCATATCGCCGCCACATTCGTCGCATTTTTGCTCAACTGGCTCGTAGTTTGAGACGAAGTCGCATTTTGGATAGTTGGCACATCCATAAAATTTACCGCGCCTGCTAAATCTCTCGACGATCTCGCCGCCACATTTTGGACATGGCACATCAAGCTTTTTAAGCTCACGTTTTGGCTTAGCAGCCGTTGCAGTGTCAGTTTCTGTGCTCTTTTCATTATCTTTTGCGACGTTTCTTGAGTATTTGCATTTTGGGAAATTTGAACAAGCGATAAACTCACCGTATCTGCCCTTTCTAAGCACTAGCTCACTTCCGCACTCTGGGCACTTCTCGCCGATCGGAGTGGCTGTTTTTAGGCTTTTTATGCCAGTTTTGCCAGCGCTAATTTTTTCCATAAATGGATAGTAAAAGTCGCTTAACACCTTTTGCCAGTCGGCCTTGTCAAGTGCGATTTCATCGAGCTTTTCTTCAAGATGTGAGGTAAATTCGCTATCAACGATATTGCTAAAGTGCTCCTCTAAAACGCCTATCATGCTAAATGCGATCTCGTTTGGTATGAGCTGCTTTTTCTCGACTCTCACGTAGTCTCTTGAAGTTAGCAGTGTAATAGTCGGTGCGTAGGTACTTGGGCGGCCGATGCCTAGACTCTCTAACTTCTTAACAAGTCCAGCTTCTGAGTATCTGGCTGGTGGCTCGGTGAAATTTTGCGTGCTTTTTATGCTTTGCAAGCTCATCTCGTCGCCCTTTTTTAAATTTGGCAAAATTTTATCCTTATCAAGCTCGCCATAAACCTTATAAAAGCCGTCAAATAGCACCTTTCTACCGCTTATCTTAAACTCGCCTTTCTCACTTGCGACATAGACATTTTGCGTTTGGCTCACACATGCGCTCATTTGGCAGGCCAAAAATCTATTGTAGATGAGCGTGTATAGTTTGAGCGCATCTTTTTCTAAAAATTTAGCCGCAATTTGCGGTGTGAAGTTTAAATTTGTAGGGCGAATCGCTTCGTGGGCTTCTTGCGCGCCTTTTGAGCTTGTCGTGTAGCTTATCGCTTTGGCTGGCAGATACTCTTTGCCGTAGTTTTGCAATATATGCTCTCTAGCGGCCGCGACAGCCTCTTTGGCTAAATTTAAGCTATCCGTTCTCATATATGTGATCGCACCCATGAAGCCCTCGTTTGTTTGCACACCCTCATAGAGGCTTTGCGCGATCATCATGGTTTTTTTAGGGCTAAAGCCAAGGCGGTTGCTCGCACTTTGCTGAAGAGTTGAGGTCATAAATGGCGGGCTTGGCTGGATCTTTCTATCTTTGCTCTCGATCTCTCGGACGCTAAATTTCTCATTTTGTAAATTTTCGATGATGTATTTCGCGCGGTCCGGATTTTGGATAGTGAGCTTTTCGATCTTTTGGTTTTCAAATTTAACTAGCTCAGCGTCTAGATCTTTTTTGAAAACGGTGTCAATGGTGTAGTATTCAACTGGCTTAAATGCCTGGATTTCACGCTCGCGGTCAACTATTATCTTTAGTGCCGCACTTTGTACCCTGCCAGCACTTAAGCCTTTTTGTATCTTTAAATTTAAAAGCGGACTTAGCTTGTAGCCAACGATGCGGTCAAGCAATCGCCTTGTTTGCTGGGCATTGACGCTATTCATATCGACGCGTCTTGGGCTTTTTAGAGCGTTTTGTATGGCGCTTTTGGTGATCTCGTGAAAGACGATGCGAGGTAGACTGGTTGGCTCTTTGCCGATGGCGTTTGCGATATGAAACGCGATCGCCTCACCCTCTCTATCCTCATCGGTCGCGAGATAAATTTCATCTGCAGCTTTGGCGAGTTCTTTTATCTCTTTTACAATAGCGGAGTGATCACTGCTGACGCGATACTCTGGGGTAAATTTATCATCCTCTATCTTGATGCCAAAGCTTGTTTTTGGCAGGTCTCTGATGTGACCTTTTGAGGCGATGACGTTGTAATTTTTGTCTAGGAAATTCTTTATCGTCTTTGCTTTTGCGGGGGATTCTACGATGATTAAGCTTTTCATTTATATATAGCCTTTAATTTTTTTGGCGTAATTGTAGCAAAAATAATTTTTAAAGTATCAAGTCATAAAAAATCAAATCCGTCTTCATTATTTTAAAAATTTTTTCATTCATGCCTATAAAGTTTTTAGAAAATTTCACGATATAGTTTTTGTGCGACAAGAAGTCGTAACTAAAAAATTAAAAGGATTTACAATGAGTTTTCGTATTAACACAAACGTAAACGCACTTAACACGCACGCTAACGCAGTTAGCAACAACACTGACCTATCTAAGTCACTTAACAAACTTAGCTCAGGTCTTAGGATTCAAACAGCTGCAGACGATGCTTCAGGTCTATCTATCGCAGATAGCTTAAGAAGTCAAGCTTCAGCTTTAGGTCAAGCTATTGCAAACGGTAATGATGCTATTGGTATCATTCAAGTTGCCGATAAAGCTATGGACGAGCAGCTAAAAATTCTTGATACTATCAAGACAAAAGCTACTCAATCAGCTCAAGACGGCCAAACAACTCAATCACGCCAAGCATTGCAAGCTGATATCGTTCGTCTAATGGAAGAGCTTGACAATATCGGTAACACTACTTCATTTAACGGTCAGCAACTACTAAACGGAACATTCTCTAATAAAGAATTCCAAATAGGTGCTTACTCAAACCAAACTGTTAAAGCAAGTATTGGTGCGACTACGTCTGATAAGATTGGTCTTACACGTTTTGAGAGTTCAAGACTACTTACAGCTATGGGTGAAGTAAACCTTAAATTCTTAAACGTTGATGGTGTAAACGATGTAGGTGTTACAGGCGCTACTATCTCAACAGGTATCGGTAAAGGCCTTGGTGCTCTAGCTGAGAATATCAACAAAGTTGCTGATAAAACTGGTGTTAGAGCTACAGCTGACGTTACTTGGAAAGCAAGCGCTGCTATTGGCGGTGGTTTAATTCAGTCTTTAACAATCAACGGTGTTAAAATTGGTGATCTAGAGGTTAAAGCAAATGATGCAAACGGTGCACTTGTAAATGCTATCAACTCTGTAAAAGACCAAACTGGTGTTGAAGCTTCTGTTGATGCTGAAACAGGTAAAATGGTACTAACAAGCCGTGATGGCCGTGCTATCGTAGCTTCTGGTAAAGACATCTCAAAGGGTCTTGGCGGTAAAGGTGCAGCTGCTAAAGGTACATCTTTAACTGGATTTGTAGGTAGACTAAACCTAGTTCGTCTTGACGGTAGAGATATCAAGCTAAATGCTGGTGGTGTTGCTAAACTATCTCTAGCATTCTCTGCTAATGGTGGTGCTCAACAATCAGTATCACTAAGAGATATAAGAGGTCAAATAGATAAAACCCTAGCAACAGCTATGGGCTTCCAAAGAATGAGTGGAGCTTTATCAGTAGCTCAGTCTGCTGGTGTTATGACACTTCGCGGTGCGATGGCTGTTATGAGTATCGCTGAGTCTGCTCAAAAAACACTTGATCAAGTTCGTTCAGACCTTGGTTCAGTTCAAAACCAACTTCAAGCTACAGTTAATAACATAACTGTAACTCAAGTTAACGTAAAATCAGCAGAATCTCAAATTAGAGATGTTGATTTTGCTAGCGAGTCTGCTAACTTCTCAAAACATAACATCCTGGCTCAATCAGGTGCTTATGCTATGAGTCAAGCAAATAGCGTACAACAAAACGTAATGAAGCTTCTACAATAGTTTCATTAAGGTTTTAGATAGAGGCTTTGTCGCAGTAACAAAGCCTTAAGAGTGTTAATGCTTTTACAATACGCAAACCCACGCCCCAGAGTTTAACTTTGGGGCTTTATCTACTAAAAATAAATAGTAATGTATCTATTTTGTCTTTGCTCTAGTGGTTTAATAATGGGTTGTGTTATAAATTTATAATCGTGACAGAGGCTTACTAAAACTAGTAAGCCAAATAAAAAGACTGTAAGTAAAATAATTCTACTTACAAATTAGTTTATATACTCAGTATAAAATTTTCTTTTGCTTTTCCTATCTCATTTTTAGTTATTAGTTTTCTTTTTTTAAGCTCAGCAACAAGAGTTTTTGAAGCTTTTTTAGTAACTTCAATATCAGCATTTAGGCCGCCAGCTGCGGAGAACATCCAGTATTTGTGCATATTTACCCACATAAGAAGTTTGTTAGTCTTTTGGATGGTTGTGTCACTTGGCGCTACAGAAATTTTTGCAAGCTCAAGTTCTTGATAGTAGACTGAAATTTGCAATATATTATCTACATATTTTTGGTAATTACGTTTTGCAATTACATCTTTTAGCTTATCTATTTTTTTTGTTATTTTAAGAAGTTCGCTAAAGTGCTTTTTTGCTATTTTGTTTTCTTTGTTAAGCTTAAGTAACTTATCTATACTAGGCACTACTTCTAAAAAGACTTTTTCTATCTGGTGTTTGACTTCACTTTGAGCTTTTATTTTTGCCAGTATAACTTTATAGGCTTTTAAAAGATTTTTATTGACTGTTGTTTCACTATCTTTTTTGATATTGGGCAGTTTTTTTATCTCTTTGCCTTTGCAAAGCTCATGAATTACTTCCAAAAACGGCTTTTCTATAGTTCCCTCTATCCTGGCACCACCTTCGGTACAGTTATATGATTTTATATTCTCTAGGCTTGATTGGGCGATATCATTTTCAAACTGGTTTTTAAATAGAGTCCAAACATATGTTGTTTTAACCTCTCCCTCTCCGCCATAAGCTTTAACAAATATATTTTCATCCGCTTGCGCAAAGGCGTGACCTTTTGCATGGCTCGCCCCATCTTTACCAAATGCTAGATCCTGTCCTATGAAAACGATATTTTTATGTCCTAAGACATAGGCTAGCTGGTAGGCCATGTTTGCACAACTATGTCCTACGCCCAAATATCCATATCTTTTTAGACCAAACATATACTCCTCTTGTTGAGGTCTCATGGTCAGCACTAGTTTTCTTGGCAAAATATTTTTAATGGTTTGCTTGTGTGTAACCGAGGCAACAACAAAGTGTATATTATCATCAATATTTGGATGCTTTTTCTCAAAAAAACTAGAAGTTGGTTCTATTCTTTCAATCGACATTACATAATCAGGCTTGATATCATGCCTTGCAAGGATTGGATAAGAGGCATCAACGCTTATAATGGTAACATATGGAGCAAATTTTTTAAGCGTATTAAGCTGTTTATCTAGGCTTGGACCAGTTGATACAATTATAGCTGTATCCATAAGACCATATCTTTTTTTAATAAGACTTGTGTAGCAATAATTGCTAATCATAGGCACTAAATTTTCGCAATTTTGTCTTGTGCCTAATAAAAGATCGTCTATGCTATTGCCGTGAGCAACTACTATTTGAGAAAATGCTCTTGTAATCTCTTTGTTTATTCTTATGTAGTCCTCTTCAAACTGATCATAAAAGGGCATATGGATCATAAGATTATCATAGGTTTTTGCATATGAGTTTAGTTTCGCTTCCGTAACCAAATAATAAAAATGTGTATAGCTAGCAAATTTTGAATAAAAAAGTATTATCTGTCCACTTTCTAGTTCGCTTGATAGATCAATAACATTTAAAACAAGATATATGATCTCGATCTCTGGCTCTATGACTACGATTTTTTGATGCGTTTCATTTTTTGCTAATGCTTTATAGAGTACGCCATTGCCCAGTCCATAAAAAAATAGTATCGGATAACGTTTATAGTCACTTTCTATATCTTCAAGCAGCTTTAAAATGTCTGCTCCAGGATTTTCATAGATATATTTAAAAGTATGCTTGTTTATTAAATTTATATCAATCGGATCTTTTCCTATAAAAATTTCATAGTCTTCATTTCCAGCAATAGACCAAAGCCTTGCTGCTAGAATTTCATCTTGTTGAAATAGTGCTTGAAGGTTTTTTTGAAAGATAGGATTTTGGATATTTGATACATTATCTTTAGATAGTTTTGCCTTTTTATTGGATGCCTTATCGTTTTTATTGTTCATATCAAATCCTCCTTTGTTAATCTCTCGCTAAATTTTATATCTCTTTTTGCTTTTTTGCCGATCAGCTCTTTTAAAAATTTAGGGTGCAGGCCGTACCCCGGACGCACGCTCCTTATATTTTGCTCGCTAAAAATTTCACCTTTTTTTATATCTGCACTCGCATAAAGTGAACGTGAAAATCTCCTGTTTAAAACCGCTTTTTCGTCTAGCTCGTAGGTTGCCTTGCCCAAAAGCTCCTCAGCCTCTCTGACACACTTTGTCATAAGAGCAAATTCGCTCTCATCAAGACTAAATGCGCTATCAACGCTCTTTACGCTTTTATCAAGTATAAAATGCTTTTCAATTATCCTAGCACCCAAACTAATCGCAACAACTGGAGCTGTCACGCCTAATGTATGATCTGAAAAGCCGACCTCTACGCCAAATTTCTTTCTCATATCAGCTATCGTTTGCAAATTCATACCATTTAGCGGTGCTGGGTAGCTTGAAGTGCATTTTAAAAGGGCAATATCGCTATTACCTGCATTTTTACAAATTTGCACCACATCTCTTATCTCTTCTTCATAGGCTATGCCAGTTGAGATGATGATGGGCTTGCCTTTTTTGGCTACAAATTCTACAAAATCATAATCCGTTACCTCAAAGCTTGCGATCTTATAAGCTGGTGGGTTAAACTGCTCTAAAAAGTTGGCATCATCCTTGCAAAATGGACTTGAAAAGCAGGCAAGTCCTTCTTCTTTTGCTACTTTAAAAAGCTCGGCGTGCCACTCTTTTGGCGTTAGCGCCTCTTGGTAAAGCTCGTATAAATTTCTTCCATCCCAAAGTCCACCTTTTATGACGAAGTCGTCTAGGCGCGAATTTAGAGTCAAACTATCAGGTGTATATGTCTGAAGCTTTATCGCGTCAGCTCCAGCGCGCTTAGCCGCCTTTATCGTGTCTATCGCCGTTTTTAGGCTACCGCTGTGATTAGCGGAGAGCTCTGCTATTATAAAGACCTCTTTGTCTGTATCAAAATTTCCTATTTTCATCCGTTAGTCCGTTTTATTTTTAAGCTCAAGATAGCTAAATTCACCATCTTTTGCATAAATCTTAAAGCCAAAATTTTCATAAAGTGCGAGCGCTTTTTCGTTGTTATTATAAGCTTTTGCCTTTAGCAAGCCAACTTTTAATGTAAAAAAAGCGTACTCTTTTATGAGATCAAGCAACTTTTTACCCACTCCTTTTAGCTCTGGGTTTTTGTAAACGCCAAATTCGCAGCTTTGCTTTGTGATATCAACAAAGCTTATCACTCCTATAAATTCGCTTTCGTCCTTTACTAGAAAATAGATCTTATCTTTAATGCTCTTTAATCTCTCTAAAAAAGCAAAATGCTCCGCTTTGCCAACGCTTTTATTTTTCATAAATTTAGCTATGCGCTCGTCGTTTCGCCACTTTAAAACCATCAGCTTTTGCTCGTCACTAAGCGAGGTAAAATTTATAAGCTCGAGCAAATTTCATCTCCCCAGTAAGCTTCATATCCATTTTCTTTTAGCCAAGCAAAGATATCTTTTTGATTATCCGCTACGCAAATGGCTTTAAATTTAGCTCCCAAAACGTAAGCCTCATTTACAAGCGAGCTTGCTGTTATGATGAGCATTTTGGCCTCATTCATCAGCCTTGCTACGTTTTTACTATCTACAAAAAGGCTAAAATTTTCACTCTTACTTGATAGCTCTTTTAGTGCGCTTAAGTTTTTATTTCCGCTAGTTGTTATGACGGCTGTTTTTAGCCCTTTTAAGAGTAGTTTTTCTGAAATTTTTGCACTTAGCCCTGAAATATCAGTGCCTCCAAGAATGATAGCGTAGTCATAAATTTTCTCCCTTTTTACCTGCGCTTCTTCATAAAACTCATCTCTAACTAGCAAAAACTCGCTTCCGCAAAATACCTCACAGTTTTTTTCTACCAGCCTCTCATATCTTGCCTTTTGCGCATATAAATTTACATTTAAAATATAGTCTGAATAATGTTTTTCATAAGTATCGTCAAATGATAAAATTTTAACGCCAGTTTTTTCTTTTACAGCCCTTTCGTCTTCAAAGCTAAAGCCGTAGTGATCGATGATGAGAAGTTCAAATTTATTATCTTTTATAAGCTCGCAAAGCTCATCTATCTCGCCACTTGCTAGAGTAAATTTAGGGTAGTTTATCTCATCAAAAATGTCACCATCTAGCCTCAAAGACGCAAATGAGATGTTGTTAAATTTTTTAGCAAGCAAAAGGTCTCGCTTGATGTGCCCATGCCCTATCTTGCTACTACTATCAGCGCGCACGAGCGTTTTTAGGTGCGAGAGTCCTTTAAATTCTTTCAATCAAATCTTTCCATTATTTATCAAATAAAGCTTTTTAGCAAACTCAAAATCCTCTAGCGTATCGATGTCACAGACTAAATTTCTTGGCAATAAATATGCCTTTGAGTGTGGCGCGAACAAAGCACTGCACTCTAGCCAAGCCTCTTTTTTACCAAAGTAAAATGCCCCAGCATCATGAAATGCAGGCTCAAGATCTTGCGAGCGTGTCTTTTCAAACTGCGGATAAAACATACTAACTCTAGCGTTTTCATCAAGCTTTATCGCCCTTTGTATAGGAAAGTCAAACGCAGTCGCTGAAAATAAAAATTTACACTCGTGTTTTTTGAACTCGTCTGTGGCCCCTTTTAAAATTTCAGCCGTTATAAGCGGTGCTGTGGCATAAAGGCAGCAGACGTCACTAAAGCTAGATTTTACGCGTCTTATCGCGTCTTTTATCACGTCAGTACTTGTCGCGTAGTCATCGCTTAAGCTCGCCTCCCTAAAAAATGGCACACTAGCTCCAAATTCTCTAGCCACATTTGCGATCATTTCATCATCAGTGCTTACGATCACTTCGCTAAAAACTTTAGAATTTAGTGCAGCCTCGATGCTATATGCGATTAAGGGCTTGCCTAAAAAGTCTTTTATATTTTTGCCAGGTATTCTCTTACTGCCGCCTCTTGCTGGTATTATACAGATCATTTTTGCTCACTAAAGCTTTTTAGCACGTCAAAAAGCGTACTTGCGACAAATTTAGCATCATCCATGCTCATTCCGTGATGGCATGGGATGCTAAGCTCGGCGCTATAAAATTTTTCCGCATTTGGCAGTGAAATTTCGCCAAGAAGTGCTTTATAAAAGCTAAATTTATATGTTGGCTTATAGTGCACCTGCACGCCAACACCTTTTTGTAAAAGTGCTTCAAAAATTTGCTCTTTTTTATCCCAAAATTTCTCATCCAAAAGCACTGGATATAGGTGCCTTGAGCTAGTTGTATTTTCTGGGATCTTTATGGTTTTAAAATATTCATACCCACTAAATTTCTCATCATAAAATTTAGTTATCTCATTTCTTTTAGCGATAAAGTCGTCCAGTCTTTTTAGCTGGCTAAGTCCCAAAGCACAAGCTACATCTGTGATCCTGTAGTTGTATCCAAGCAGGCTCATGTCGCTATCCCAAAGCTTTGTTTTAGTGATGCCGTGGCTTCTATAAAGTCTTGCAAGTCTTGCGAGCTCATCGTCGTTTGTAGCAAGCGCGCCGCCCTCAAGCGTAGTGATAGGCTTTACAGGATGAAAGCTAAATATGCTAATATCAGCCTTAACGCCCACTTTTACGCCGTTTTGCACGCTACCAAGGGCATGGGAGGCGTCGTCTATCACTTTTATGCCGTGTTTTTTGGCTAAATTTATGATCTTATCTAGCTCCACTGGATTGCCACCGTAATCAACCGCAGTTATCACCTTTGTCTTTGGTGTGATAAGAGCTGGAATTCTCTCTTCATCGATGTTGCCATTTGCTTTTACGTCGCAAAATTTGACCTGCGCTCCTGCCATCAAAGCCGCATTTGCAGTGGCCGCAAAGGTGATAGGCGTCGTGATCACTTCATCGCCAGCCTTTACGCCCAGGCTAAGATAGGCTACGTGAAGGGCCGAAGTGGCTGAGTTCATAGCGATCACGTGCTTTACGCCAACATACTTTGCCAGCTCATCTTCAAATTTACTGACCTTTTGGCCACCTGTTAAGATGTCGTCTTTTAAGGCATCCGTGACCGCCTTTATGTCCTCTTCTGTGATCTGCTGACGGCTGTAAGGGATCATTTAGCATCTCCTATCATCTCAAGAAGACCTGCTCTATCGAGCCAAATTTTATTTGTATTTGAGCTATATTCAAAGTCTTCGCTCACTGGTTTACCCTTTTGATGAAGAGCATTTGTCGAGAAGTCCTGCGCTGTTAAAAACTGAATAGATGGACTAATAACGTAGTAGTCATCAAATTCGTATGTAAGATGTGCATCATCTCTTGAGATCATCATCTCATGCATCTTCTCACCTGGACGAATGCCTATGATCTTTACGCCAAGCTCTGGCGCAATGGCTTTTGCAAGATCTATCATCGTCATTGATGGGATCTTTGGTATGAAAATTTCGCCGCCTTTCATCCTCTCAAAGTTTTTAAGGACGAAATTTACGCCTTGTTCAAGCGTGATCCAAAACCTAGTCATCTTCTCATGCGTGATAGGAAGCTCTTTTTCTCCTTGTGCGATCAGCTTTTTAAAGAGCGGCACGACTGAACCACGAGAACCAACGACATTTCCATATCTTACGACACTAAATCTTGTTTTTTTGTCTCCAACGATGTTATTTGCAGCAACAAAGAGCTTGTCACTGGCTAGCTTTGTAGCTCCATACAAATTTACAGGGTTGCAAGCTTTGTCGGTTGAGAGAGCGATCACCTTGCTAACGCCACACTCCAAAGAGGCGTCGATGACGTTTTGAGCGCCGTCAATGTTTGTTTTGATGCACTCCATTGGGTTGTATTCTGCGATTGGCACATGTTTCATCGCAGCTGCGTGGATGACGTAGTCTATGCCATTCATCGCGGTTCTTAAGCGCTTATAGTCCCTCACATCGCCGATGAAAAAACGCATCGCTTTATCTTTAAAGACTTGAGCCATTTCGTATTGCTTTAGCTCGTCGCGTGAGTAGATAACTAGCCTTCTTGGATTGTATTTTTTTAACAAAATTTCGGTGTATTTTTTACCAAAACTTCCTGTTCCGCCGGTGATTAGTATTGATTTATCATTAAACATTATTGCGCCCTTTACTAACTATTTTTGGGGTATAAATAGCTAAATCTAAATTGTATTTTATAAAAATTTAAGCAAAAGCTATGCCAAATTTTTAAAATTTATTAAAAATTTTTTTATTTTTCTAGATTCTATTTCGTCAAATTTTAATTAATGTTTAGAGGAAATTGTAAAAGCAGCGTTTAAATTTAGCCTTTGCAAGGTCGCAAAGGCATAAAAACTACTTCAAAATTCTTGGCAGTGTGATGCCTTCTTGAGCTTGGTATTTGCCGTTTTTGTCAGCATACGTCACTTCGCAAGGCTCATCACCCTCGATAAATAGCACCTGCGCGATGCCTTCGTTCGCATAAATTTTTGCAGGAAGTGGCGTCGTGTTTGAAATTTCTATCGTGATGTGCCCCTTAAATCCAGGCTCAAAAGGTGTGACGTTTACGATGATGCCGCACCTTGCGTAGGTGCTTTTGCCAAGGCAGATCGCTAGCACGTTATCAGGCATGTTAAAGTACTCGATAGTGCGCGCTAGAGCAAAAGAATTTGGCGGTACGATGCAGACGTCGCCCTTAAAATCGACCACGTTTTTTTCGTCGAAATTTTTCGGATCGACTACGGTTCCGCCGATGTTTGTAAAAATTTTAAACTCATCACCAACGCGGATATCGTAGCCGTAGCTAGACACTCCGTAGCTCACCACGCCGCGTCCGACTTGCTCCTCGGCAAACGGTACGATCATATTTTTCTCAACCGACATTTTTCTTATCCAAGAGTCTGACTTTAAACCCATTTTTGCTCCTTTTTTGGGCGATTATAACGCTTTGCGTCTTTAAAGTAAATTTAGTAAAGCGAATAAATTAGATGAAAATTAGTATAATTTTAACAGCAAAAATTAATAAAGGACAAAAATGCAAGAGAAAAATGCAGAAATTTTTACTGGCGAGCGTGCGATGTTTGGGGCAAAAAGTGTAAATTTTACAAACTGTATCTTTGAAGATGGCGAGTCGCCGCTAAAACACAGCTCAAATTTAAAGCTAAATGAGTGCGTTTTTGCCTACAAATATCCACTTTGGTACGCAAGCGATGTCACGCTAAATGGCGGATACTTGGAGCCTCTAGCAAGGGCTGGTATGTGGTACAGCACAAATTTAAGCTTCAAAGACGCGCTCATCAACGCTCCAAAAAGCTTTAGAAAAAGCTCGCAAATTTCACTAGAAAATGTAAATTTTTCAGATGCTAGTGAAACACTTTGGGGATGCGCGGATGTGAAGATAAAAAACGTATTTGCAAGAGGTGATTATTTTGGAGCAAATAGCGAAAATTTAGAGATAGAAGGGCTAAATCTTGATGGCAACTACTGCTTTGATAGTTGTAAAAATGTCCGCATCGCAAGCTCAAAACTCATCTCAAAAGATGCATTTTGGAACTGCGAAAACGTGACCGCACAAAACTGTCTAATCTCAGGCGAATATCTGGCTTGGAACTCAAAAAATGTGACGCTCATAAACTGCACGATAAAGAGCTTGCAAGCACTTTGTTACGTGGAAAATTTGGTCGTAAAAGATTGCATTTTTATGGATACGAGTCTTGCGTTTGAGTATTCAAGTGTCGATGTAAGCACAAGCGGAGCGATAAAAAGCATAAAAAATCCAAAAAGTGGCGTGATAAGGGTAGCAAAGATAGATGAGATCATCATCGATGAAAATTTAGTTGATACTAAAGGCATTAAGATAATTATTACTGAAAAATAACTTAGCAAAAAAGAGTAGCTTTGAATTCTCGTTTTTGCTTCATAAAAAAATTTTTTATCTAATTTTCGCTACAATTAGACGCTTATATAAAAATTTAGGAGAAATTTCTATGAAAAAAGAAGATATAAAAGAGCTTATCGAATTTTTTAATGATATGGAGATGAACCATATCAAGATAAAAAGTGGTGATTTTGAGGTAGAGCTTGAAAAATTTTCAGATTATTGCGCGCCTGCTAAACCAGCAGCACAAGCACCAGCTCCAGCACCAACACCTGTAAATGTAGTCGTTAGCTCAGAGGTAAAACCAGCATCAAATACGCCAAAAGATAGTATAAAATCTCCTATGGTAGGCACTTTTTACGCTGCTCCAAGCCCAGGTGCGGCTCCATTCGTAAAAGTAGGTCAAAGGGTAAGAAAGGGCGATGTAGTCGGTATTATCGAGGCTATGAAGATCATGAACGAGATCGAGGCTGAGTTTGACTGCCAGATCACTGAGATGCTAGTTTCTGACGGACAGCCAGTTGAGTTTGGATTACCGTTATTTGGCGTGGAGAAAAATTAATGGAATTAAAAAGAATTTTAATCGCAAACCGAGGCGAAATCGCTCTTCGTGCTTTGCGAACGATAAAGGAGATGGGTAAAGAAGCCGTTGTAGTCTATTCAACCGCTGATAAAGACGCACTTTACGTAAAATATGCCGACGTAGCCATTTGCATCGGTAAAGAGCGCTCAAGTGATAGCTACCTAAATATCCCAGCTATCATAAGTGCAGCTGAGATCAGCGAAGCAGACGCTATTTTTCCTGGTTATGGCTTTTTAAGTGAAAATCAAAATTTTGTTGAAATTTGCTCACATCACAAGATCAAATTTATAGGACCAAGTGTCGCTGCGATGGCTTTGATGAGCGATAAAAGTAAGGCAAAGCAAGTCATGCAAAGAGCTGGCGTACCAGTCATCCCTGGCTCAGACGGCGCCGTGGCTGACACAAAAGCAGCAAAAGAGCTAGCTAAAAAGATAGGCTATCCAGTCATATTAAAGGCTGCTGCAGGTGGTGGCGGACGTGGTATGCGCGTGGTTGAGCGTGAAGAGGATTTAGAAAAAGCATTTTGGTCTGCTGAGAGCGAGGCGATGAGTGCATTTGGCGATGGCACAATGTATATGGAAAAATATATCCTAAACCCACGCCACATCGAAGTTCAAGTAATTGGCGATAGCCATGGCAATGTACTTCACATCGGCGAGCGTGACTGCTCTATGCAGCGTCGCCACCAAAAGCTGATCGAAGAAAGCCCAGCTATTTTGCTTGATGAAAAGACAAGAGAGAGACTTCACGAAACAGCCATAAAAGCGGCAAAAGCGATTGGTTACGAGGGAGCTGGTACGTTTGAGTTTTTGGTTGATAAAAATTTGGACTTTTACTTCATCGAGATGAATACAAGACTTCAAGTTGAGCACACAGTGAGTGAAATGGTAAGCGGACTTGATATCATCGAGCTTATGATAAAAGTGGCTGAAGGCGAGGCACTACCATCACAAGAGAGCATCGAGCTAAAAGGTCATGCAATTGAGTGCAGGATAACAGCTGAAGATCCAAATACATTTACGCCGTGTCCTGGAAAGATCACAAAATATGTCTGCCCAGGTGGCCGCAACGTGAGAATGGATAGTCATATCTATCAAGACTACTCTATACCGCCGTATTACGATAGTATGATCGGTAAACTGGTAGTTTGGGACACTGATAGAAACAGAGCAATCCACAAGATGAAAGTAGCTCTTGATCAACTCATAATAAATGGCATAAAAACAACAAAAGATTTTCACATCACTATGATGGAAAACAAAGACTTTTTAAGCAATAACTACGATACAAATTATCTTTCAAGACACTAAAATTTTTAAGTCAGGATTTGCAAAAAAGCAGATCTTGGCTTAAATCTATTAAAATTTTTAAGTTTATCTTAGGGGAAGCATGGTAAACAAAATCAAAGATCAAAATACAAAAATTTTCTCAAATGCCGATCTTACAAAGCTATTTTTCCCTATTGCGGTTGAGCAGTTTTTAGAGTATAGCCTAGGGCTTGCAAACTCGCTAATGGCAGCAAGTGTTAGTGAAAGCGCTGTAAGTGCGATTAGTCTTGTGGAATTTGTCATGGCGCTATTTATTAGCATATTTACTGCTATCGCTACTGGCGGCTCAGTGGTTGCTAGCCAGTATCTTGGCAATAAACAAAGTGGCAATGCCAAAATCACAGCAAATCAGCTCGTTTGGTTTAGTTTTATCTTTGCCCTTTTTATTGCAGCAGTCATCATAGTTTTAAAAGATATTATCCTAGATTATGTCTTTGGCGATATTGGCGAGCAAGTAAGGCATGATGCTAGCCAATATCTTGTTTTATCGGCCTTTTCCGCGCCATTTCTGGCTGTCTATGCTGCAGCTGCGGCGATCTTTCGCACAATGTCAAATGCCAAGCTTCCTATGTATATTATGGCGGCTGCAAATTTATTAAATGTATTGCTCACTGCCATTAGTATCTACACATTTCATACAGGCATTTTAGGTATCGCCATAAGTACGCTTATAGCCAAGATGCTCGCTTGCTTTGTCATAGTCTATTTGCTTCTTGATATAAGGCTAAAACTTCACATAAGAAAGAGCTTTGTCTATAAATTTGACTACGAGATCATCAAGAAGATTTTAAATATCGGAGTGCCTTATGGCTTTGAAAATTCGATGTTTTACGTGGGGCGCATTATTGTTTTAAGCTTAGTTTCTCTCTTTGGTACGGCAAGTATCGCTGCAAATGCCGTGGGAGGGACGATCGTGATGTTTCAAGTACTTCCTGGTATGGCGATAGGAACAGGGCTTAGTGTGGTTATCTCAAGGTGTGTTGGCGCAAACGACTTTAATCAGGCTAAATTTTACGTAAGAAAGTCGATGATAAGTATCTATATCGTGCAGCTTTTTAGCACAGCTGTGATTTTGCTTTTACTTGAGCCATTGCTTCTTGTTTATAATCTCTCAAGCGAAGCCATAAATTTAACAAGGCAGATCGTCTGGTATCACGGTATCGCTATGTGTCTTGTTTGGCCACTTGCCTACACATATCCAACCGTTTTTCGTGCTGCTGGGGACGCTAAATATCCGATGATTGTAAATTTAGTTTGTATGTTTGCTTGTAGAGTCATCTTGGCCTATATCTTTGCACTCACATTTGATCTTGGTATGATAGGTACTTGGTTTGCAATGTTTGCTGACTGGGCTGTAAAGGCGGTGCTTTTTACAATTAGATATCTAAAAGGTACATGGATGAAATTTAAAGCTATTTAAAAAGAAATTTAGTAATATACAAGCGATTTTGTCGCAAAGGATAAAAATGAAAAATATATTTAAATTTGGTACAGTTTTGCTTACAGCAGCTCTTTTTGCTGGATGTGCGAGTGAGAGCTCAAGGGTTGTTGAAACTCCAAAAGTAGCAAGCTACGGCACAGTTTACAATGGCCAAAAAATTTCAGTTTCGATAGGTCGATTTAATAATCAATCAGCTTACCAAAATGGTGTATTTGCTGATGGCGAGGATAGGCTTGGCAACCAAGCTCAAAGCATTTTGATCACAAATTTACAGCAAAGTGGCAGATTTTTAGTTCTTGATAGATCAAATATGAAAGTCATAAAACAAGAGAGCGAGCTAAGCAAAGAGGCTCAAAATTTAAAAGGTTCACGATACGTGATCACTGGTGATGTGACAGAGTTTGGTCGCAAGACAACAGGCGATCATCAGCTATTTGGCATACTTGGCAAAGGCAAGCAACAAACTGCCTATTCAAAGGTAAATTTAAATATCGTTGATACCAAAACAGCTGAGGTTATCTATTCGGTTAGCGGTGCTGGCGAATACACCCTTTCAAACAGAGAGATCATCGGTTTTGGTGGCACAGCAGGATACGACTCTACGCTAAATGGCAAGGTTTTAAGTCTAGCTATTATTGAAGCGGTAAATAATCTAGTAAATGGCATAGAAAGTGGAGCATGGCAAGTAAAATAAAACTTGCCAGCCTTGCGCTTTTTGCACTATTTTTAGCAGGTTGCGGCCATTCAAACGGCCCAAGATCACTTTATTATTGGGACGGATCATATAGTAGCTCGCTATATAACTATCTAAATGAAGAGGGTGATACAAACGAGCAAATTTCACGCTTAGAAAATCTGGTGCAGATATCAACACAAAAGGGCTATAAGATCGCTCCTGGCGTATATGCACACCTTGGACTTTTATACTTAAACAACGGAAATCTAGGCGCTGCAAATGCAAATTTTGACAAAGAAGTAGAGAATTTCCCAGAGTCAAGGGAGTATATAAATTTTATTAAAGGCTCTAAAAATTTAACTCCAAAAAAAGTAGAGCAAAAAGAGGGAGCAAATAATGAAAAATAGCCTTAAATTTATAGCCTTTGCATTTTTGGTAGTATTTTTTACGGGCTGCTCTATAAAAGAGCCTGAGCCATATGACTACTCAGAATTTTTACAAAAAAGACCTCACTCTATCTTAGTGCTTATGCCAACAAATGATAGTACAGAAATTTCAGGTCCAGCAGCTGTTTTAGCAAATGCAGTCGCGCCACTAAGTGAGGCAGGATACTACGTATTTCCAGTGGCTCTTGTAAATGATACCTTTAAGCTAAATGGCATAACCGAGCCAAGTGAAATCGCAGCCGTGCCACTAAATAAGCTTGATAAAATTTTCCATGCTGATAGTGTGCTCTACATAAACATAAAAGATTATGGTACGAGCTATGCAGTCATCTCAAGCTCAACAAAGGTCGTCCTTGAAGCAAAGCTTATCGATATAAAAAGCGGCATTACTCTTTGGCAAGGTAGTGCTATGGCAGCAGAAGATAGCAGCAGCGGTCAAAGTAGCCTACTTGGCATGTTAGTCTCAGCCGTCATTTCACAAGTGGCAAATACCATCTCAGATAGATCGTATGATCTAGCAGTGATGGCAGATGCTTATTTATTTTCAAGAGATTGCCATAACTGCATACTTTATGGACCATATTCGCCGTATTACGGCAAAGATGCACAGCTTCATAAAGATAAGTAAATTTAATGAATACTCATCGTCTTGGGATACTTCTTACTTTAGTTGGCGGTATCCTTTGGGGATTTAGTGGGGTTTGTGGGCAGTATCTATTTTCACTTGGTATAAGTTCTGATTTTTTGGTGCCATATAGACTGATGCTAGCTGGCATTGTTATTGTGATTTTTTATGCTTTTAAAGAACCAAGTGTCGTTTTTGCTCCGATTAAAGATATAAAGCTCCTTGGCGAGTTTTTAGTCTATGCCTTGCTTGGGCTTATGATGACGCAGTATGCCTACTTTTACTCCATTGAGCTTTCAAATGCCGCAGTAGCGACTGTTATTCAATACACTGCTCCTGCTTTAATTTTAATGGTCATTTGCATAAAAGAAAAATGCGCCCCAAGAAAACTTGAAATTTTAGCTCTATTTTTAGCCATGCTTGGCGTATTTTTTCTAGCTACGCACGCTCAAGTCTCAGCGCTAGTTATCTCGCCAAAGGCCTTGTTCTGGTGTTTTGTTAGTGCCATTTGCGTTTGTATTTATAACCTTGCTCCAGCAAGGCTAAATGCGAAATATTCAGTCACTCTCACACTTGGCTGGGGCATGGTTATTGGTGGGGTAGTGCTTGCTTGCTATATGAGAGTTTGGGATTTTGCTGGGCTTAACGGGATAAATCAATGGCTTGCATTTATTGCTGTTATTACGCTTGGCACCATTTTTGCATTTAGCTTTTATATGATAGGTGTTAAGCTCATAGGCGCAGCAAAAGCTAGTTTATTAGCCTGTATAGAACCGCTAAGCGCAGCATTTTTTGGCTACTTTTGGCTTGGGACAAAATTTGTATTTTGGGATTTTTTAGGATTTGCTCTAATAATCTCTTGTATATTTTCACTATCAAAAAGAGAAAAATTATGATATTTCTAGCACAAACCGATACGACAGCTGGCTTTTTGAGTAAAGATTATAAAGAGATAAATAAGGCCAAAATGCGTGATGAAAATAAGCCTTGCCTTATCACGACAGCAAAATTTAGCGTTTTAAATGAGCTTGTTAGAGTGCCAAAAAAGTATAAAAATTTTATACGCCGTTCAAGAAAAGCCACATTTTTGTATCCAAATTTAAAGGCTATTAGAGTCGTAAAAGAGTGTGAGCACGAAAAATTTTTAGCTAAATTTGACTGGCTTTATTCAAGCAGTGCAAACAAAAATGGACAAAATTTTAACGAAGCTTGGGCTATGAGCGTGGCTGATGAAATAGTAGATGATCATTTTTTTGAAGATACTCCATCAAAAATTTATAAAATTTCTCGAAAAAAAATAAAACGTTTAAGATAACTAGTAAATTTATACAGCCACTACCTTTTTAAACTCATCTAAATTTTTTAGCGCTTCATCTATGCCAATCAGCCAAAATTCGCACTTTGTCGTATCTTTTTTAAAGTGTTTTTTCATTAGCTCTTCCACGCTTTTTGTTCCGCACTCTATTAAAAATTGTTTATAAATTTTGCAAAATTTTGCTTCATCTTTTTTAAACTCACTTAGAAAAAATTGTGATAGTAGATAACCGACACTATAAGGATAGTTGTAGATATAGTTATCTGTTTTATAAAAATGTGGCTTAAAATATGGCAAAAATTCTTCAACATCGCTTGTGCTGTCTTTATAAAATTTATCCCAAGCTTGTTTTAAAAGATCGCTTGCATCTTTTTTGCTGACTTGACCTTTTTGTCGCAGTTTTATAAAGCTAGTTTCAAACTCATATCTAACGCTTATATGAAGTAAAAAATTTGCAGCGCTTTTTAGCTCCTGCCATAAAATTTCTATCCTAAGTGAGTCATCTTTTTTTAGCTCATTTCGTAAAAGAGTCTCATTAAATGTACTCGCGCTCTCGGCTAAGCTCATTGGAAAATTTGCGCTTAAAACCGGAAGATCACGCATCAAGTAGTAGTGCCAAGCATGCCCAAGCTCATGAGCTTGCTGGATTAAGTGCGAAAGAGTATTCATGTATGTGGTAAAAATTCTTGGTTGCTTAAATTTTGGCAAACTTACAAAAAATGCTCCACCAGCTTTATTTTCTCTTACATCGCTTTCTATCCAGTGTTTGTCTATCATAAGCTTTATAAAACTATCTTCGCCCAGTGGTTTTAATGCTTTTTTGATGATTTTGTAAATGAGATTGCTGCTTTTATGACTAAGATGCAAAAGATAAATATAAAATTTTAATATTAAGTGCGACTATTGTAGTGTGATTTAAAGCTAATTAAAATATTCAAAATATAAAAGATGCAAATATTTGGTTTGATAAAAATTCAAATGATGCCAGTAGCAAGTTATTTTAGTATTTACTCCCTCGGGAGTCCGTTTTTACACGACTTATCGCTGATTAGCTTACCCGCTTCGTCGTATTTTTTGGCGCGGATGAGCCTGCCGCGCACAAACTCCCCTTCGGCTTCGAGTTTGCCGTTTGCAAAAGACGCCGTAGGTTTGGCGTCTAGTATTGTCGACGTCGGCGTAGTTACTACGAAAACGTCGAAATTTTCGGAGATCTTGCTTAAAAATTTAGGGGTCTTAAATTTTATAAAAGCGGTGGTAGGTCGCGACGACGTGCTAAATCCAAAACCTAACGCAGAGCCCGTAAATTTAGCTCTCGCAAAACTTGGAAAAGATAAGCGAAACGCATTTATGATAGGCGATATGCAAATGGATCTAATGGCGGCAAAGAACGCCGGCATCAAGGGTATCGGCCTAACTTGCGGATACGCGGATACGCAAAGCCTAAAAGAGCATTCGGATTTAATCTTTCAAAACGCTTATGAAGCGGTAAAATTTTTAGCAAGCAACTAAAATTAGTGGATCTTATTAAACGACCTTGCTTACCGCTCGGCTAAGTCATTTCCTTCGTCTAGCGACCGTTTTGATTAAGCATCGACAGCGCCGCCTCAACTGCCGCGTCAATGTGTATCTGCGTCGTATCAAAAAGTCGCATATCCGTATCCGCCTGCGATACCAGCATGCCTATCTCGGTGCAGCAAAGTATCGCTCCTTGCGCGCCGCGCGACCTAAAATCCTCGATGATGCGCAAGAAATTCGCCTTTGAGCTAGGCGCAATTTTGCCGTAGCAAAGCTCCTCAAAGATGACACGATTTACTTCCGCCATATCCACCGCGCTTGGCAAAAGCACCTCCGCGCCGCCCTCTATCAACCGGCTTTTGTAAAAATCATGCGTCATCGTATAAACGGTTCCAAGCAACCCCACTTTGGCGACGCCGGCGTTTTTTAGCGCTTTTAGCGTGGCATCCGCGATATGCGCCACAGGTACGCCAACGGTGCTTTGCACGGCGTCAAAGCACCTGTGCATCGTGTTTGTGCAGATGAAGATAAAATCAGCCCCGCCGCCTTGCAAAATCCTCGCGTGACGCGCCAAAATTTCGCCCGCGTCCTCCCATCTGTTTTCGCGCTGGCAGGCCTCGATCTCCTCGAAATTTACGCTGCTTAGCAGTATCTCCGCGCTGTTTAGCCCGCCTAGACGCTCGTTTATTTTGCGATTTATTTGCTCGTAATACGTTATCGTAGACTCAAAACTCATCCCGCCGATTAGGCCGATTTTTTTCATATTTGCTCCTTAAATTTCGGCGATTTTACGATTTTAAATTAAATTTGCTCTAAATTTAAATTTAGCCCGCTGCGTTAAATTTGGCTACAAACGCCTAAAATAACGAGCATAAATTAACTGCATAAATTTTTTAGCCTACGACGAAAATGTGGTCAAATTTTAGCGCGCTAGCGACCTAAATTTGCGTGTAAATTTTATCGGCTAAAAGCGGCGTTTTGATTACTTTGCTGGGACGGATTAAATTACGGCTTTTCGGTTTGGCAAAGCTTTATCTTTTTGCAAGGTAAAATCGCCTGCAAATTTTACCCGTTCGCGTCCATAAGCCTCGCACCTACGTTTTGGAGTGCTTTGCCAGAGTCGCTTCGGCGTCTTTTAAATGCTAGCTTGACACCCAAACCGCCTCTGTTTTACGTCAGCAAATGCCAAAACCTGCGTTTTGCCGTCAAATTCGCGCAAATATCGCCGCTTTACGTTTTAGCGCTTTAATCTTGCGCCGTAAAATTTAAGCGCCGTTTGCGCGGTAAAATTTATAAAATTTCGCGGATTTTTATCGCTTCGCCGCTTTTTGAGCTTTGTGCGCCAAATTTCCCCTGCCAAAGCGATATAAACGTTAAATTTGCGGCTAAAAGCTAAAATTTAAAGAGCGAATTTAAACCTCAAAGGCATAAGTTTAGCTAATTTTACTCCCTCGGCAGTCCGTTTTTATCAGACTTGTCGCTGATTAGCTTACCCGCTTCGTCGTATTTTTTGGCGCGGATGAGCCTACCGCGCTCAAACTCGACCTGGTCCTCTAGTTTGCCGTTTGCGTAGTAGTGGCGCGCCTCGCCGACCTCTAGCCCGTCCTCAAACATCACCCTGGCTTTTAGCTTGCCGTTTGCGTGATACTCCTCGTATAGCCCGTGATAGCGCCCGTTTTTAAACATCACTTTCGCCGCCAGCGCCCCGCTCTCGTAGTAGTCCAGCCCCGTGCCCGTTTGGCGGCCGTCCTTGTACTCGTATTCGCCTTGTAGCTTGCCGCTTGGGTAGTATTCGCGCGCGACGCCGTCCTTCTCGCCGTCTTTGTAATTTTCTACTACGCGCGTTTTGCCGTTTTCGTAAAATCGCTTCCAAACGCCGTTTTTGCGGTCGTTTTTGTATTCGCCCGTCTCCTTCACGTCTCCGCTTTCGTAGTACCACGTCTCCGCGCCCTCTCGCTTGCCCTCTTTATACGTTCGCACACCGCTGATTTTGCCGCTTTTGTAGTAGTCGACGTCCTCGCCGTTTCGCAGCCCGCCGACGTATGGGCTACGTGCGCTAACCTCGCCGCTAACGTAATAGTCGGTAAATACGCCCTCTCGTTTGTCCGCCTTGAAAATGCCCTCCTGCTTTAACGCGCCGCCCTCGTCGAAGTAGTAGCGGCGGTAGAGACCGTCGCGGACGTCATTTTTGTATTCGCTCTCGCCCATCAGCGCACCGCTATCTGCGTGGTAGTGCTTCGCCGTGCCCTCGCGGACGCCGTTTTTTAGGGGATATTCGTTTGAGGGCTTATCCCTGCCATCAAAATAGTCCCTGTACCGCACCGCCGTGCCGCCCTGTACGTCTATCTCGCGTATGAGCTTGGGCGGCAGAGGTTTTAGCCTCGGATAGACCATGCCCATCGTATTTACGTCATATAGGTCCTCGACGCTGTAACGAAGCATCTTTAACGTGCCGTCGTAGGGCTTGCCTTTTACGTAGTAAATCCCGTTTTTTAGGCTCGCTTCGGGCTTCATTACGACTTTTGGCTCCAGCGCCTGAGCACCGATGGCTAGAAGCGGAAGTAGAAATAGAAATTTTAGGATTTTCACGGTTTTTCCTGTTTTGTTTTATTTGGGTAATTTTAAAATTTGAAACTAAATTTAAGGTGAAGGCGCGATTATTTCGGATGAGTTAAATTTTAGGACTTGCGTCAAATTTAGCCGTCTTTTAGCGCCCCTGCGACGACTGCCCACTCTTGCGCGAGCCTTTCAAAGCCAAAATTTGCGTTTGCCGAGCTAGTCGAGGGTAGTTTGAAGGGCGGTTTGCCCGTTGCGTTTAAAATTTGAGCTTTTAGGTATTTTTCACAAATTTCGTGGGCTTTGCCGCCGTTTGCGAATATCTGCGCTATGTGCGCTCTGCTAAAGATCGGCTCTAAATTTACAGGCACAACGGCAGTCATTTTGGCGTCGCTCGAGCCCTTTATCTTATACGATGTCGCCAGCGGGTTTGCGGATTTGCGTAGTAAAAACTAAATTTACTGGGAAAATTTAGTTTAAAATGCAAAAGAGTAGGGCGCATCTTGCTGCACCCTTTAAGAAATTTAAGATGCGATATTGCAAATTTGATCTATTTTAGCTCAAACGCAAGCGTTGCTGCGATCGTCTCGTCATCGCAAATTTTCGAGTCGGCAAACGGCATTTTATGCACCACTTGTAGTAGCCACTTTCCAGGTTTAAGAGCTAACACCTCTATCGTGCCGTCTGGCTCAGTTTCGCCGTGAAATGCACTTTTTTCTTTCAAGAAGCCGTCAAATGTTCCATTAAGCGTAGCGCTTTCTAGCGGTTTGCCTTCAAATAGAATTTTAACTTTAAACGGTACGCCAACTTTGAAATTTGCCGGATTTTCAAGCGGAACTATCTCTAAACGCTGATTGGAAGGCTTTGTTACAGAGTCGTCCTTTGCGTTTTTGTTTATGACGCCTTTTGCGCTCATGCTCGCTTTTTTGCAGTATTTGGCGTCTTTGATATCCTCTTTGGTTTTGCCCATGTGCCATGTGCCATCGCTAGCTTTTGTCCAAAATGTAGGCTTGTACTCGCCAGCTATAAGGTAAGAGCCGTTTTCAAGCTTGCCTCTTTCGTAGTGGTAGTTTTCGCCGCTTTGTTTTAGGCTAAGCTTTTCGCCATTTTTGGCTATGATGTACGGGGCTTCAAATAGTCCGGTCTTGTTGTCTGGTATCTTTTCAACTGTCGGAAAATCGTCCGCATAGCCGATATCAACGCTAGTTACGTCCTTGCTGTTTCCAAATAGCCAAAACTCATGAGCCAAAGAATGGCTGCTAAAAGCCGCCAAAGCCAAAAGTGCAAATAAATGCTTGTTCATTACCTATCCTTTTAGATTAAAATGTCTATTTTTATGTTTCTAATATATGCCACAAAAATATTTTTAAATTTCTACATAACTAAATTTTGCTACTGCTTTAACAAATTTAGTAATCAAACCTGATTTTGTTCATTTAAATTTATAAAATAATACAAGTATTAAAAATACTTGAACCACTGAAAAATTTAAGTCAGTGGTGCAATTATATCAAAATAATAATCAATTTCGATATAAAAATAATTTTTTGTTTTGAAATGACAGCATAGCTAGTTAAATTACTCAATAAGATAAATTTTACTAAAAGACTAGTGTGAAACCAATAAGCATAGAGATCAAAGACGAAGCTGTTTTGAGTTTTTGATCTACTTTAAGGCCTCAGCTATCGCCGACCATTCGCTTGCAAGTTTATCTATACTAAATTTGGCATTTGCAGGGCTGGTTGATGGTAGCTTTATCACTACATTTTTGGTCGCTTTTAAAATCTCGTCTTCTAAATATTTTTTACAAATTTCATAAGCCTTACCGCCGTTTGCGTAAACTTGCGCTATGTGCGCTCCGCTAAAGATCGGCTCTAAATTTGCAGGCTCGACGGCGGTCATTTTAGCATCGCTTGAGCCTTTTATCTCGCAGGATATCGCAGCGTCGTAGATGGCGATGCGGTGTATTAAGAGAAAACTTATCTTTTCGTCCGTGCTTTCTGGTAACGGAGCGTTTAAAATCCCGGCCAATACTCGCCAGAAGCGATTTTGCGGATTTGCGTAGTAAAAGCCAAATTTACGAGAAACGACGGAAGGAAAGGAGCCGAGGATTAAAATTTTAGAGTTTTTATCGAAAATCGGTTTAAATGGACTAATTTGATTCATCTGTCTCTTTTAAAATTTTAGCCATTCAAACCATTTATGATTTTATAAAAAGTTACTCTTTTTGGTTTGGATTATTTGAAATTTTATCGTTAATCATCTTTTTCGCATTCATTGCAATATCGGTGATTTTCTTATTAGAGTCACTTAAAATTTCTTGTATTCTAGCCGAATCATCTTTTTTAAATATTTTTAAATTTTCGCTAAAGTCCTCATCGTTAATGTCAAAATAAGCGACTGATTCAAAAGATAGTTTTGAGGCTATTAGGACTTGTGGAAATGCATTTTTATAAGAATTATAGCTTTTAACCTCAGCATTGTAGCTCTCACGTTTATTTAGGAGTTCGCTCTCGATTTTTTCTAACTGCGACATTAGCATTTGATATGTTTCGTTAGCCTTTAGTTCCGGAAAGGCTTGAGCCAAAGCAGCTACTTTTGCGATTCCATTTCCAGAAACGCCAAGTTGAATCATTTGTTCGCTACTTGCATAATCTTTAGCTATATCTATTATTTGATTTGATAGATCTAAACGTTTTTTGAGCGTAGCTTGGATATTTGCGAAGCTCTCTCTGATGTTTTGCATCATTGATTGTAGTTTATTATATATTTTAATAATATAAGCCGCTAAGGCAATAACAACGACAATTATAGTAATAAGCATTTTTGCTCCTTTTTACTTATTTTAAAATATGCGATTTTGACTTTTTACGACTTAATTTCACTTTAAGGATTTAGAAACTTGCTTATTTTGTTTATGGGTTATTTAATTTTTTTAAGTGAAATTATCTAAAAAAGAAAATTCTCCCACATAATAAATTTAAGTGGGAGAATTCGTGCCTTACTCGGCTACGCTGCCGGCAGAGGTATCCTCGGCGCTCTCTGGCGCGCCAGACTCAACTTCATCGCTAAAATCGGCTAAAGATAAGCGTTTTAGCTGGCGGTAGCGTCTTTGCGCGTCGGCCTTGTTTTTAGCCAGCAGCTCGTCGGCATGCTCAGGATTTGTCTTTTTAAGCGAGTTGTAGCGAACCTCGTTTAGCAAAAACTCCTCGTAAAGCGACCAGTCAGGCTCTTTTGAGGTCATTTTGAGCGGATTCTTGCCCTCTTTGATTAGGCGCGGGTCGTAGACGTAGGTCGGCCAGTAGCCGCATTTGGTCGCGAGCTCGCCTTGACCGCCGGAGTAGGCCATACCGCCCTTGATACCGTGCGCGATACACGGCGAATACGCGATCACGAGGCTAGGTCCATCGTAGGCCTCGGCTGCGGCAATAGCTTTTATCGTGTTTGCCTGGCTGGCGTTTGAGTTGATCTGCGCGACAAAGATATTTCCGTAGGTCATCGCAATGTAGCCTAGGTCTTTTTTCTGCATCGGCTTGCCGCTAGCGGTAAACTGCGCTATGGAGCCCGCGCGGCTTGATTTTGAGCTCTGGCCGCCGGTGTTTGAGTAGACCTCGGTGTCGAGCACGAGCACGTTTACGTTCTCGCCGCTAGCTAGCACATGGTCAAGCCCGCCAAAACCGATATCGTATGCCCAGCCGTCGCCGCCGATGATCCACTGAGATTTTTTGACGAGATATCTTTTTAATTCTAAAATTTCTTTTACGCCATCTACGCTTAAATTTTGCTCCAAAAGAGGGGTTAAAATTTTAGCGATTTGCGTCGTTTTCTCGCCGTCGTTTTTATGCGCGATCCAGTCGGAGTATAGCGCGGCTAAAGCGTTTGGCGCGGTATCTTTGGTGCGTAGCATTACGTCTTCTATACGGTGGCGCAGCGTCTCTACCGCGACGTTCATACCCATACCAAACTCCGCGTTATCTTCAAATAGCGAATTTGCCCACGCTACGCCCTTACCGTCTTTGTTCGTCGTATAAGGCGTCGAAGGCGCGCTACCGCCGTAAATCGAGCTGCAACCAGTCGCGTTTGCCACTATCATACGGTCGCCGAACAGTCTTGTTACAAGCCCTATATAAGGCGTCTCGCCGCAACCGGGGCAGGCGCCGTGAAACTCAAACAGCGGCTGCGCAAAACCCACGCCCTTGACGCTTTCTTTGCTCATCAGGTCGTCTTTGTAGGTAACCTTTTTAAACAGATAATCGGCGTTTTCCTGCTCGTTTTTGTCCATTTCCTCGGCTAGCGGCACCATGACGAGCGATTTTTCCTTGCTCGGGCAGTTTTGAGCGCACAGTTCGCAGCCGGTGCAGTCAAGCGGGCTAACTTGGATTTTATATTTTAGCCCTTTTGCCTCTTTGCCTTTGGCGTCTAGGACATGATCTTGCACGGTTTGCGGCGCGGCAGCGAGCTCGTTTTCATCGATGAGAAACGGTCTGATGACCGCGTGCGGGCAGACGAAGGCGCACTGGTTACACTGGATACAATTTTCCTCGATCCACTTAGGCACCATCACGCCGATACCGCGTTTTTCGTATTGCGTCGTGCCTGATTTAAAGTGTCCGTCTTCAAAGCCAACAAACGCCGAAACGGGCAAGCTATCGCCCCTGGCGGCATTTATAGGCTTGACGATTTTTTCTATAAACTCGTCGCCGACGTATTTTTCATCGTTAGCGGCGTCATCCGTCAAATTTGCCCAGCTAGGATCGACCGCGACCTTAACTAGCCCGTCTGCGCCCATATCGATGGCCTTGTAGTTCATCTCCACGATCGCTTCGCCCTTTTTGGCGTAGGCTTTATGCGCGTACTCTTTCATGTATTTTTGGGCGTCGGCAAACGGGATGATGTCAGCTAGCTTAAAAAACGCCGACTGCATGATGGTGTTCGTGCGGTTTTTTAGTCCGATCTCGCGAGCTAGCTTAGTGGCGTTGATGATGTAGAAATTTACCTTTTTGGCGGCTAAAATTTTCTTTGCTTTATTCGGCAGTTTAGCGACCGTCTGCTCGGCGTCCCAGATCGAGTTTAGCAGGAACGTCCCCCCTTCGCGGATACCGTCTATGACGTCATAAATTTCAAGATACGCCGCGACCGAGCAGGCTACGAAGTGCGGATTTGAGACGAGATAGGTCGAGCGGATCGGATTTTTACCAAAACGCAGGTGCGAGCGCGTATAGCCGCCTGATTTTTTGCTATCGTAGGCAAAATACGCCTGCGCGTAAAGCTCGGTTTTATCGCCGATGATTTTGATGGAGTTTTTATTGGCTCCCACGGTACCGTCCGCGCCAAGGCCGTAAAATAAGCACTCTTTCACGCTTGCGTCGCTTAGCGAAATTTTCTCGCCGACTTTTAGCGAAGTAAAGGTCACGTCGTCCTCGATACCGACGGTAAAGCCGTTTTTGGGCTCGCTTAAATTCAGATTTTCAAAGACGGCTAGCATCTGAGCAGGATCGACGTCCTTTGAGCTTAGACCATAGCGTCCGCCCACGATCACGGGCTGATTTTTGCGTCCGTAAAACGCCGCCTTGACGTCCAGATATAGCGGCTCGCCTAGGCTTCCGGGCTCTTTCGTGCGGTCTAGCACGGCGATCTTTTCTACCGTCTCAGGCATCACGTCAAAGAGGTATTTTAGGCTAAACGGACGATATAGATGCACTTTTAGCACGCCTACTTTTTCGCCCTTTGCGCGCAGGTGATCGACGACTTCTTCTAGAGTTTGCGTGACAGAGCCCATCGCGACCATGACGCGCGTAGCGTGCGGATCGCCGTAATAATTAAACGGTCTATAATCGCGTCCCGTGATTTTTGAAATTTCTTTTAGATACTCGGCCACGATATCAGGCACGGCGTCGTAGTAGCGGTTAGCTAGCTCGCGCGTCTGGAAGTAAATATCGTCGTTTTGCGCCGTACCGCGAGTTTTCGGGCTTTCGGGGCTTAGCGCCTCGTCTCTAAATTTTTGCAGCGCGTCTCGGTCTAGCAGTCTATCAAAGTGCGCATAGTCAAGCACCTCGATCTTTTGTATCTCGTGGCTCGTGCGAAATCCGTCGAAAAAGTGTAAAAACGGCACGCGACCCTTGATCGCCGCTAGATGCGCGACGCCCGCGATATCCATGACCTCTTGCACGGAGCCGCTTGCTAGCATAGCAAATCCCGTCTGGCGACAGGCATAAATGTCCTGATGATCGCCAAAGATAGAAAGAGCCTGAGCTGCGATAGAGCGCGCGCTCACGTGGATGACGCCGGGCAGCAGCTGGCCTGCGATTTTGTACATATTCGGGATTTTTAGCAAAAGGCCTTGCGAAGCCGTGTATGTCGTAGTTAGCGCGCCTACTTGCAGCGAGCCGTGCACGGTGCCCGCAGCCCCACCCTCGCTTTGCATTTCGACGACTTTAACCGGCATGCCGAATAGATTTTTCTTGCCCTGAGCCGCCCACATATCGGTGTAGTCAGCCATCGGCGAGCTAGGGGTGATCGGATAGATGCCCGCAACCTCGGTAAATGCGTAAGCCGCATGCGCCGCAGCCTCGTTTCCGTCCATAGTTTTCATTATTTTAGCCATTTTTCCGCCTTAAATTTTCTTATGTTTTTTAAAAATCTTTTATTATAGAGCTAGTTTCCAAAATATACTATTAATCTATGTCATTAATAAATTCTGAGAATTTTGCCTTTTAAATTACTAACTTTAAGCAAAATTCCATTACCGTAATGAAAAAAATTAAGGATAAAATTTGATAAGTGTTCATAGGGTGGCCTATTTAAGGGTTATAGCTCTTGCTTTTTGTGCTTTTATATTTAACACTACTGAGTTTGTTCCAGTACCACTTTTAAGTGATATTGCAAAAGACTTTGATATGAGCACGGCTGATACTGGCCTTATCATTACGATTTATGCGTGGAGCGTCACTATACTCTCTTTGCCACTTATGCTTTTGACTGCAAATTTAGAGCGAAGATCTCTTCTTTTAAAGGTTTTTATCGTATTTGTTGTAGCTCATACTCTTTGTGCCTTTGCTTGGAATTTTAAAATTTTAATTATTGCTCGGTTGATGATAGCTATTGCCCATGCCATTTTTTGGGCTATCACTGCTTCACTTGCTGTTAGGCTAGCACCGATAAATAAAAGCTCGCAAGCTCTTGGATTGCTAGCTCTTGGTACATCGCTAGCGATGATACTTGGTCTGCCACTTGGAAGAATTTTAGGTGACGCACTTGGCTGGCGTGTGACCTTTGGACTGATCGGAATTTTTGCTGTTGGTGTTGGAGCTTGGCTATATAAAATTTTACCACTTTTGCCAAGCAAAAACTCAGGCTCGCTTAAAAGCTTGCCAGAGCTCGCAAGAAATGGCCTTTTGATGGTCGTATTTTTACTAACGGCAATTATCATAAGTGCGCATTTTAGCACCTATAGCTACATTGAGCCATTTGCAAAAGATATCAGTGGCTTTGATGGAAAATTTATCACAATATTCTTGCTTATATTTGGTGTCGCTGGTGTAGTCGCAAGCCTGCTTTTCTCTAAATTTTATAAGCTCATTCCAAATGCATTTTTTGCAATTTCTATCATGCTTATTTTATGTTGCTTGCTTTTGTTAAATTTTATTGCTAAAAATGAAGTTTTAATGCTAGTTTTGGCCTTTGTTTGGGGGCTTGGCATAGCTGGTGTAAATATGAGTTTTCAAATAAAAGTGCTAAATCTTGCCTCAAACGCTACTGATGCTGCAATGGCGATATTTTCGGCTATTTATAACATAGGCATCGGAGCAGGGGCGCTAATAGGGCGTCAGACGATAGTTCATTTAGGCGAGCAAAATATCGGCAATGTCGGTAGTTTTTTTGCCGCAAGCGGACTTATCATATTTTTGTTTGCGGTATCTAAGATTAAAAGAGTTTAGATGTTTAAATATCTAAGTAAAACGTTACAAATTTCTACATATAAGTGATAATAAATATCATAACTAAGAAAAATTTTAGTTAAGCTTCCTTATAATCATTATCAGAAAATGAATAAATTTTAGGAGCTTATTATGTCAGTTTTAGTTATCGGTGCAGATGAGATAACGCCTATCAAGGCAGTTTTACATGATTTGGGAGCTGAGAAGATAGAACACTGGGATGCTAGAAATGAAAACCGCGTAAATCGCAAGCCGATCCCTCAAGATACCGAGTGTGTGGTGATGCTAACTAGCTTTTTAAACCACAACACTATGAAGACTATTAAAACTCAAGCAAAAAAGAGAAATATTCCAATTGTTTGTGCAAAAAGAAGCGTTAGTTGCGTATTTTGCGAGTACTGCAAGGTCTTTGGGCTAGATAAGGAATTTGGATGCAAAGAATAATCAATGAGATTCGGGCTTTTATCAGATATTGGCGAAATAACTCCAAGTATTTTTGCAAAGCTTGACAAGCTTTCGCGTGCGAAAATTTTCATCGCACTTTATAATGTTGGCGTTGAAAGCGAGCTAAAGATCCCGCTTTCTTACGCTAAATTTCTAAATTTCAAAGACATTTTTGAGGCTAGGATAAATTTCTTACTGCGTGATAAATTTTTAAATTTCAAACCAGTTGATAGCTTTTGCATACCTTCAAATGTCGTTATAAATGCTTATTTGAGAAATGATTTTAAAGGGTTAAAATTTGTAGCAAAAGAGCCAAAGATGGCAGCTGCAAAGATGATAAAGATGCTTTATAGAAGCGGAGAATTTGAGTTTTTCATTGACGCAGCGCAGATGTTTTGCCAGTTTGTTTATGATAAAATACGCCTCCGCCATCAGGACAAAGAGGTCGTGCTAAATGGCGGTGTCATCTCGGTCAAAAAAGATGGCAAAAATTTACTCAGCGTCATGCCAAGCTTTAAAAGGGTGAGCTTTGATGATATGAGAAATTTAAACGACGACATCGATGCAGCCGTTTGCGCGCTTGGTAGTGAGTGCGAGATGGTATATATCGTTTGTCCTAGGAATGAGGAATTTAGGCGGCACGTTGAGGTTAGGCACTGCTTTGCAAGAGGGTGTATAAAGCTCGTGCCTTATACGATTATTAGTAAAATTTTTTAAAAAGGATAAAAATGATAGGTATAATTTTTGGAAGTAGCATGGGAAATACCGAAGATGCAGCAAAACTTATAAGCGAGGGCTTGGGGCTTGAAAACGAGCTTTTAAACGTCTCTGATGTGGACGCAGCAAAGATAAATAGCTTTGATAAGCTCATCCTTGGCACATCGACTTGGGGCAGTGGCGATCTTCAAGATGACTGGGACGCGTTTGACTTTAAAGCGTTAAATTTAAGTGGCAAAACGGTCGCTGTTTTTGGCATGGGCGATAGCGAGAGCTACTCAGATGAGTACTGTAACGGCATGGCAAAGCTTTACGATGAGGTCGTAAAAGCTGGCGCAAAGGTAGTTGGCGAGGTTAGCACTGATGGATATACATTTGATGGCTCTGATGCCGTAAGAAATGGTAAATTTGTAGGTCTAGCGCTTGATGCTGATAACCAAAGTGACAAGACTGAGGGTAGAATTTCAGCTTGGATAGAGCAGATAAAACCATACTTTGCGTAACAAATTTAGCTAGATTTTCTAGCTAAATTTATATATCCATAGCCGAGATGAAGCTTTTTATCCTCTCATTTTGGCTGTTAAAAAACTCATCTATTAAGCCATCAAAGGCGATCACGCCTTTATCTAAAAACAAAATTCTATCAGCTATCTTTCTAGCAAAATTCATATTATGAGTGACGATGATCATAGACTTTTTCTCTTTTGCAAGAGATAAGATGACCTTTAAAACTTCAGCCTCAAGCTCTGGATCAAGCGCACTTGTAGGCTCGTCAAGTAGCAAAAAGTATGGATTTACAGCTAGCGCTCTAGCGATGGCTACACGCTGTGCTTGTCCGCCTGAGAGCCTGTTTGGATAGGTATCTTCTTTGTGGCTAAGACCAACTTTGGCTAAAAGCTCTTTTGCCTCTTTTATAGCCTCGTTTTTATCCTTTTTTTGAACGTAGATCGGAGCTTCGGTGACATTTTGAAGCGCTGTTAGGTGCGGGAAGAGGTTGAAGCTTTGAAAGACCATGCCCGTTTTTTTACGAATTTCTAAAAGCTCTTTTGAGCTTAGCTTCTCTTTAAAATTTACACTCCTATCATCTACCTCTAAAGTGCCACTTTGTGGGATTTCAAGTAAATTTATGCACCTAAGAAGCGTTGATTTGCCACAACCAGATGAGCCAACTATCACGGTCGTTTGCCCCTCTTTAAAGCTTGTATTTATGTTATCTAGCACCAAATGATCGCCGTAAGATTTGCTTATATTTTTAAAATTTATAGCCATTAGACATACCTTGAGACAGCTTTTTCAAGCCTTGATTGAAGATAGGTTAAAAGTGTGCAAACCACTAGATAGATGAGCGCTGCTAGGATGTAGAGGATGAGTGGCTCAAAGGTCCTTGCCGCGATCCTTTGAGCGACCATAAACATATCTACCATCGTTATAGAAGCTGCTAGTGAAGTGTCTTTAACAAGGCCTATAAATGTGTTTGAAAGCGGTGGCAACGAGATCCTCACTGCTTGAGGTGCGATGATGCGCTTTAAAATTTGATAGTGCGTCATGCCAAGCGATGTGGCAGCCTCCCACTGACCCTTTGGCACAGAAAGTATGGCAGCCCTTACAGACTCAGAAGCATAAGCGCCCACGTTTAGGCTAAATGCGATAGTCGCCGCACTCCAAGTATCAAGCGTGACACCGATGCTAGGAAGCCCGTAAAATACGATGAAAAGCTGCACAAGAAGCGGCGTACCGCGAAATATCCAAACGTAGGTGGCAAATATAAATTTTAAAATTTTTATATTTGAAAGCCTTGCTACTGCTGTGATAATGGCGATGACAAGCCCTAGCGAAAACGAGAGCAAAGTAAGCGGGATCGTCACCTTTAAAAGTGCGATGATCATCGGTAGTGTTGAGCTTGAAATAAGCTCGATCACTCTATCTAAATTTTCCATTTTTGCCTTGTTGGTTTATAAATTTATTTTGAGACGTCTTTGCCAAAGTA
Organism: Campylobacter concisus; assembly: GCF_002165785.1. Classification (GTDB taxonomy): domain Bacteria; phylum Campylobacterota; class Campylobacteria; order Campylobacterales; family Campylobacteraceae; genus Campylobacter_A; species Campylobacter_A concisus_W. The sequence continues at coordinate 52,410 of NZ_NDYO01000003.1, read as the reverse complement.
GCTTTTTGAGATAGCTTCTAGTTTGCCCTCTTTTGAAAGTTCGTTTAGAGCATTTGAAATTTGCTCCGCAAGCTCGGCGTTGTCCTTTTTAACAGCTGCTGCTGTGTAGTCTTTCTCATCAAGTGAGGCAGCTATCTTTACAGGTGCATTTGGGCGCTCTTTTATGAAGTCGTAAAATACGATGTTGTCTCTTACGACAGCATCTACACGCCTTGATATAAGAAGCTCCATACTTTTAGCAAAACTATCTGTTACGACGTGTTCAGCGCCGTATTTTACGGCGACTTTCGCCCAGTTGCTCGTAGCTGAGTCAGCATTTCTTTTGCCTTTTAGGTCGGCAAAGCTTTTTATGTCGTTATTATCTTTTCTAGTGATGATAGCGCCAAATGTCACAGTGTAAGGCACTGAAAAAGCATATTTTTTCTTTCTCTCATCAGTTATGCTTACTTGGTTAAACACCACGTCTGCTTTGCCAGCGTCAAATGCAGCTAGCATCGCATCCCAAGGAGCTGTTAGAAACTCAACTTTTAAATTTAGCTTTTGCGCTACCGCTCTTGCGATATCTACATCGTATCCCACTAGCTCATTTTTATCATTATAAAATGTAAAAGGCGCGTAAGTGCCTTCAGTTGCTACTGTTAGCACGCCATCTTTTATAGTTTTTGCTTGTAAATTTAAAGCCATCGCAAGCACAGCTACTACTTTTAATAAATTTGTAAATTTCATTTTGATCCTTTATTTTGAAATATCTTTTCCAAAATATTTCATAGAAATTTCGCTTATCTTACCCTCGGCTTTTAGTTCATCAAGCGCTTTGTTTATCGCCTCTAATAGCTCAGTGTTGCCTTTTTTAACGATTGCAGCTGTTGGCATCGGCTCGTTGCTTGTGTATGCGATTTTTAGTGGTGCATTTGGGCGTTGTTTGATGTAGTCAAAAAATGTGACGTTGTCATTTATCGTATCGTCAGCTCTTTTTGAGATGATAAGCTCCACGCCTTTGCTAAAGCCATCAGCCACAACCACTGTTGCGCCATTTTTCTCGGCTATTGCTGCCCAGTTGCTAGTCGCAGAGTGCACGCTTTTTTTGCCTTTTAGATCAGCAAAACTTTTGATGTCGTTATTATCTTTATGCACGACTATTACAGGATATGGCATAGTGTAAGGCACGCTCATACCATACTTTTTCTTTCTATCTTCGTTTATACTTACTTGGTTAAACACAACATCAGCTTTACCAGCATCAAATGCAGCTAGCATCGCATCCCAAGGAGCTGTTAGAAACTCAACTTTTAAATTTAGCTTTTGCGCTACGGCTCTTGCAATATCTACGTCATATCCTACTAGCTCGCCCTTTTCATCGTAAAATGAGTAAGGTGAGTAAGTACCTTCAGTTGCGACGATAAGTTCGCCTTTTTTGATAGTTGAAGCATTTAAATTTAAAGCTAAAAAAGCACCTGCGATCAAGCCAAAAATGGGCTTAAAATTCATTAATTCTCCTTATTTAGAAATGTCTTTGCCGAAGTATTTAAGCGAAATTTCGCTTAAAGCTCCTTCTTTGCTAAGCTCATTTAGGGCAAAGTTTATCTTAATTAGCAGCTCTTTGTTACCTTTTTCTACGTTATAGCCCATTTTGTTCACTATTTGTATGGCGTTATCTTTTATGCTTGCTAGTAAAATTTTGTAAAGGCAGAATTTAGCAAACAATCGCACGAATTGCACCAAATTTAAAAAGCGCTAGAAAATTTTTATATAAAACTCTTTCTAAAAATAAAATCAATAGCAGAATTTGCAAAAAAAGAAAAATTTTTAAGATTTATGCAAATGTTAGTCGCAACTACGATCTGACCAGTATTTTGGCGCTATTTTATCACGAAAAAGGAGAGCGGTGTCTCACTCCGCTAAAAGTGAGACCGCTAGAGCTTTTACCCCCTTAAAATCAACCTTGCCACTCGCAAGTGTTGGTATATCATCAACGATGAATATATAGCTTGGCATCATTATAGGAGCTAGGCTACTCTCTTTTAAAATTTGCTCGATATTTTCAGGCTCTGTGCCGCTTTTTACTAAAAGCGCGATCGCTTCGCCTTTTTTGCTATCTGGCACGTTTGCACTACTAAAGACTACATCGCTTCCAAGCACCTTTGTAAGCTCTTCTTCGACACTACCAAGGCTTATCATCTCGCCGCCTATCTTGGCAAATCTTGAGTATCTATCGACGATAAATACAAAGCCGTTTTCATCGATGTGACCTTTATCGCCAGTTTTATAGTATCTGACGCCGTCTATATGCGTGATGACATCGCTTGTTTTGGCCTCGTCGTTTAGATAGCCCTTCATCACCTGCGAGCCGCCGATCACTATGAGTCCGTCTGTGCCAGTTTCTAGCTCTTCAAGCGTCTCTGGGTCGATTATCTTGATGATGGTACCAGGTAGAGGCATACCAACGCTGCCAGGTCTATTAAATGTAAGCTCTTTTAGGCTCTCTTTTTCTAGGATATTTGGCATATTTACGGCCGCTACTGGCGCTGTTTCGGTCGCTCCATAACCCTCGTAAATTTCTATACCAAATTTGAGTCTAAACTCATCTTTTATCTCAGGTTTTAGCTTTTCAGCCCCAGCTACGACCATTCTGGCACTTTGAAACATCAGTGGATGAAGCTTTTTGTTTCTGGTGTAGAGCCTAAAAAATGTCGAGGTGCCAAAGATGATGCTAGCGCTGTGTCTTGCAGCCATTTTGCCGATAGTCGCTCCGTCTGTTGGGTCAGGCACGCTTACCATTTTTATCCCCTCGCAAAGTGGCATGAGCGTGGTGACTGTTAGGCCAAATGAGTGAAATACTGGGAGTGAATTTAAAATAACATCATCTTTTTTGAAATTTAGAAGTTCGCTTATTTGCTTAATGTTTGCAAGTAAATTTTTGTGGCTTAGCTCGATGCCTTTTGGCTCGCCTTCGCTGCCGCTACTAAATAAAATGGTAGCCGTATCCTCTAAGCTTACATGTTTAAAGTAGCAAAGTTTTATGAGCCAAGTTGGGGCAAAAAATGCAGTTAAAAGCGCTAAAATTTTCTCTTTTTTTGAGACACTAGCTGAGAGATCTTCTGCAAATTTAGCCTTGCCGCTCATCGCATCTTTTAGATCAAAGCCCTTAAGTGCGAGCTTTTCAAGAAATTTGCTAGATGTGATCACCGTATTTATATTTGCTTTTCTTAGGGCGTGATTTAGTGAGGTCTCATTTAGTGTGTAGTTTAAATTTACGCTCACTTTGCCCATGGCTAGAAGCGCCATATTTACGATAGCTGCGATGCTTGAGCTAGGTAGCAAGATGCCTATGTTTTTCTCATCTTTTAGCTCGCGTTTGAAAATTTTGATAAAGACTAAAACGGCTGTTATAAATTTCAAGTTGCTTAAATTTAGCCCAGTGCTGTCGCTCACGCACTCTTTAAATTTATTCTCTTTTGCGTTGTTTAGCCATTCGTTTGTTAGTGGTTTTTGTCTTGAGATGAAGCTCTCCCACGATGAAAAGCTAAGCTCAAGTACCTTTTGCTTCATTTTCGCAGCGTTTATAAATGTAGTTATTGGCTTGCCAAAGGCGACGATGATGTCGCGTCTGCCGTTTTTAGAAGTGAGGTCTTTATAAAATTTACTAGCCCTTGAAAAGCTCGAGCCCCAAAGGCCACGAAGATAAAATGGCACTATGCAAATTTCTTCTAGATCTCTTATGATAAGCTCAAAGCCCTTTTGAAACTCATTTATCTGGCCGTTGTAGCTGATGTGACCCTCTGGGAAAAGTGCGACCACTTCGCCATTTTTTAGGCACTCACGCACAAGCTCGATCGACTCTTTGCTAGCTCCTGCGCCTATTGGGATCACTTTGAAAAATTTAAAAATTTGCTTTAGATACCATTTGTTGTAGATCGTTCTATACATGACAAATCTTATGCCCCTTGGGCTGGCTGCTTGAAGCACGAGCCAATCAATCCAGCTGATGTGGTTGCCAAGAAGTAGCGCACCGCCACTTTGTGGTAAATTTTGCAGGCCTTCAACGAAAAATCGGTACTTTGTCTTTAAAAATGGCAGTAAAAGTAGTCTTGTAAAAAGGTGCGGGAGCTGCAAAATGGCGTAAAAACTGCCGATTAAGCAAACAAGCGCTGTAAAGACAAAGAGCCCAGTGGTTGAAATTTCAAAATATACTAAGCCTATGCCAATGGCTAGAAATAGCAGCATTGAGACGTTTTGCAAGAAGTTGTTTGCTGCCATTATCTTACCGGTCGTTTTTTGCGGGGCAAAGTACTGGATCATCGCATTTAGCGGCACTATGAATATGCCTCCAAAAAAGCCAAATGCAAATGAGCTAAGGCTCACCACGCTGATATTTGAGCCAAATGCGAAAAATAAAAGCGAGAAAAATATACCAATAGCGCCCATCGGCACGATGCCAAGCTCGATGTGAAGCTTTGACATAGAGCCAGCTACGTATGAGCCAAATGCGATGCCTATGGCGCTTACTGCAAGGATTGCCTGCACCGCTAGCGAGCTATCGTCGTTAAAGACTGCCTTGTAATGAGCTGGAAAAGCTGCGATGATGATCTGAGAAATTCCCCAAAATATGCTTAGTCCAGCGATACTTAGCCAGATGTTTTTATCTGACCTTACCTCTTTTAAATTCTCTCTTAAGTAGTTAAGGGTGATGTATTTTTTAAACTCAAATTCCCCGCTTTGTTCGTTTGTTTCGCTGATATAAGGCAGCTTGTAGGCAAAAAATGCTTCAAGCGCGCTAAAAACGACTAAAAAGATGCCAATAGGATAGACGCTTTTTAAGATCTCTTCTGAGCTTTCGCCTTGGATGTATAAATTTTCAAATATAAATGAAAATAAAAATGAGCTAAAAAGTATCGCTACGATGGTGAGCGCTTGGATGATGCCATTTGCTGTGCCAAGGCGCTCAGGGCCGACTAGAGCTTTGATGATGCCGTATTTTGCTGGTGAGTATATCGCACTTTGAGCGGCTAGTATGAGCGTTAAAGCAAAGGCTACGCCAAAAGCGCCTGCAAGATAGCTAAAAAGTACCGCGACACTAATGACAAGGCCAAAAATAGCACAAATTCTTATGACTTTTATCTTTGAGAATTTATCATTTATAAAGCTTGAGGGCGAGAATAAAAAGATAAATGGTAGCAAGATCATTGCGTTTATGACAGCTGTTAAGATAAAAAGTATGTCGCCATCGTATGTTTTTAAAAGAACATTTTGTATGGTTATTTTGTGTGCTAGATCGACGCTTGCATTTAAAAATGCGATCGCAAGGTAGGGTAAAAAGCCAGCAACTTTTAATAAACTCATCATAGAAATACCTTTGTGATTTTAAAAATTTTGTAAATCTAACAGCAAAATATTTAAAATATTATTAATAAAAAACTCTACATTAAATTTGGCAATAAAAATTTCTAAGAAATTTAAATTTTATATGCTTTTGGATAAAATCAGCCCATCAAAAATAAGGAAAAATTTATCATGAACTATGAAATAATCGTCGTTGGCGGCGGACATGCAGGCATTGAGGCAAGTCTTGCGGCTGCTAGAATGGGCAAGCAAACTTTACTGATCACTATCTTAGCCGAGCAAATAGGCGCTGCAAGCTGTAATCCAGCCATTGGGGGCCTTGCAAAAGGGCATCTTGTAAAAGAGATCGACGCGCTTGGTGGCCAAATGGGGCTAACGACTGATGCTGTTGGCATCCAGTTTCGCGTGCTAAATGAGAGCAAAGGCCCAGCGGTGCGTGGTAGCCGCGCTCAGATCGATATGGATAGATACCGCGTTTATATGAGAAATTTGCTTTTAAACACTCCAAATTTAGAAATTTCTCAAGAGATCGCCACTGAAATTTTAAGCGAAAATGGCGAAGTAACCGGCGTTAAAACCCATCTAAATAACATCTATAATGCAAAAAAGGTGATAATTACCACTGGTACATTTTTAAACGGGCTAATTCACGTTGGATTTAACAAGCTAGAAGCTGGCCGTGTGGGCGAGCTAAGTGCAAAGGATCTAAGTGGCAGTCTAAGAGAGCTTGGGCTAAATTTAGGCAGGCTAAAGACTGGAACATGCCCAAGGATCGATGCAAAAACTATAAATTTTGAAATTTTAGAAAAGCAAGATGGTGACGCAAAACCAGTTGCGTTTAGCTTTAGAACTAAAAATTTTTCCCCAACGCAGCTGCCATGCTACATCGCCTATACAAACGAAACCACGCATGAGATAATCCGCTCAAATTTCGACAAAGCACCACTTTTTACAGGACAGATTGAGGGCATTGGGCCAAGATATTGCCCAAGTATCGAGGATAAGATAAACCGCTTTGGCGACCGCGACAGACACCATCTTTTCATCGAGCCTCAAACACTTGAAGCTACAGAGTACTATATAAACGGCTTTTCGACTAGCTTGCCTTATGAGGTGCAAGTGCAGATGCTACGCTCTGTAAAAGGCTTTGAAAACGCAAAAATCGTAAGGCATGGATACGCTATCGAATACGACTACGTCGAGCCAACGCAACTAAAACATAGTTTGGAGACAAAAAAGGTAAAAGGTCTTTATCTAGCTGGGCAGATAAACGGCACGACTGGATACGAGGAGGCTGGCGCTCAGGGGCTAATGGCTGGCATAAATGCAGCGCTTTCACTTGATAATAAAGAGCCACTTGTCTTGCGCCGCGATGAGGCGTATATCGGCGTTTTGATCGATGATCTTGTCACAAAAGGGACAAAAGAGCCATATAGGATGTTTACGAGTAGGGCGGAGTATCGCTTGCTTTTGCGTGAGGAAAATGCCATTTTAAGGCTTGGTGGATATGGCCATGAGCTTGGGCTTCTTGATGATGAGACTTTTAATGAAATTGAAGCTATCAGGCAAAATTTAAAAGATGGCCTTGCTTACCTTAACAATACGCAAATTACGCCGAGCAAGCAAAATTTAGAGCTTTTAGCTAGCCTTGATGAAGAGCCAATAAGCCAAAATGTGAGCCTACAAAAGATCGTCGCACGCAAGAGCTTTACGGCTGAGAAACTAAGAAAGCTTGATCAGAAATTTGCAAATTTAGATGATGCGAGTGTGGATCAAATTTTAACCGAGTGTAAATATCAGCACTACATAAATGAGCAAAAAAATCAGATAGAAAAAATGAAAGATATGATGGATGTGAAAATTCCTGAAAATTTTGACTTTAGAAGTGTTAGTGGCCTTAGTAATGAAGTGGTCGAAAAGCTTGAGAAATTTGCTCCGCCTACGCTCTTTGCTGCGAGTGAAATCTCAGGTATCACGCCAGCTGCGATTGATATCTTACATATTTATATAAAGATGAATGAGAAAAGGCTTGGCTGATTTTGATTTTAGATTTATTTCAAAAAGCCATAAAGCTTAAAAATTTTTATCTTAAAACCAAGATTTACGTTTAAGTTAAAATCAACATTATTTTTGCAGATTATATTTAGAAATTATACTTTTTTAATTTTTTGAGAGTATAATCGTTTAAAATTTATTTATAGAAAGGAATTTAATGTCAGTAAAGCAAGAAAGACGTAGCTTTATCGGCCTTGCGTTTGGTGCTGTGGCAGCTGTCGGCGGCGCTATGTCACTAGTGGCTGTTAAAAAGACTTGGGATCCGCTTCCAAGTGTAAAAGCTGCTGGTTTCACAACAGTTGATCTAAGTCCGATCAAAGATGGAGAAATGAGGCAGGTTGAGTGGCGTAAAAAGCCTATTTTCATCCTTAAAAAAAGTCCTGATATGGCTAAAAATGACAAAAGAGATGTTGTCGTAGGGGATGCTAGATACGTAGTTCTTATCGGACTTTGCACGCATCTTGGCTGTATACCTGAGTATAAAGCAAGCAAACAAATGTTTGTATGTGCCTGTCATGGCGGCGAATTTAATGCCGACGGAATGCAAACATATGGACCTCCTCCAAGACCACTTGATATACCACCATTTAAGATTGATGGAACCAAGCTAGTTCTAGGCGAAACAAGCCCAGAATACGAAAAATTAGTAGCAAAAGCTTAGGAGGATAGCAATGTCTTTAGCTCATAAATCAACTGGCGTTATTGACTGGCTTGATCAACGCCTAGCTTTTACAAAACTTATAAAGGTTCTAGTTAGCGAATACTGGATTCCAAAAAATATAAATTTCCTTTGGGCAATGGGCGTTATTTTAACAACGCTTTTTATGCTCTTAATTGTTACTGGGTTTTTACTTTTAATGTATTACAAACCAGATGTAAATTTAGCATTTGATAGTGTAAATTATACTATCATGCAAGAGGTCGAGTATGGCTGGCTTTGGCGTCATATTCACGCAGTTTCAGCTTCTACGATATTTCTTATTATGTATATTCACTTACTTACTGGACTTTACTATGGCTCATACAAAAGAGGTAGAGAGGTCATTTGGATAAGTGGTATGGTGCTATTTATCTGCTTTTCAGCAGAGGCATTTAGTGGTTATATGCTCCCATGGGGACAGATGAGCTACTGGGCGGCAACTGTTATCACTCAGCTTTTTGGCGGTGTGCCAGTTATTGGCGATGCTTTAGTTGAGTGGATTAGAGGTGATTACGCAGTTGGCGACTCAACACTTACTAGATTTTTTATGCTTCATGTTTGTTTATTGCCACTTGTAACGATAGCTGTTTTGGTTATTCACTTCTACTCTTTAAGAGTTCCACACGTTAATAACTTAACAAGCGAAGATATAGACTTTGAAATAGAGGCACAAGAATATCTACATGGCGATAGAGCGAAATCTAAAGTTATACCATTTTGGCCAGGATTTTTGGCAAAAGACTTTATGTATGTATCATTCTTTATGATATTTGTCATCTATCTTGTTTGCTACCACTTCAACTTTGCAATGGATCCTATCAACTTTGAGCCAGCAAATCCACTAAAAACTCCACCACACATCTACCCAGAGTGGTATTTCTTGTGGCAATATGAAATTTTACGTGGCTTCTTCTTTGATATAGCTGGAATTTCTGCTTATAACATCGGTCTTATCGCATTTGCATTTGCAGGTGTTGCGTTTATGCTTATACCGCTTTTTGATAGAAGTGACCTTGTGGCTCCAGCTCACAAAAGACCACTATTTTTCGTATGGTTTTGGGTCTTAGTTGTCGATCTTATCGTTTTATCGATATATGGCAAACTCCCAACAGGTGGCATCAACGACTGGATAGGTTTTTACTCATCGTTGCTATTCTTGTTCTTATTTATAATTGTATTGCCAGTTATAACAATACTTGAAAGAAAGAGGGGCTAATCATGAAAGAGCTTAAAATTTTTGCCATCGTTGTTATTCTTTCAGGTGTTTTATATTGGGGTATCGAGCCTTATGCTCACACAAAGCTTCACCCTCATACTGCAAATGCTGAGTATAACTTCTCAAAAGAAGATACTGACTATGCAAAGCACTTTTTAGAGCAAAAAAAGGTAGCACTTGAGACTGCTAAGGCTAGCGGAAATAAGGCAAGTATAGACGCGGCTACAAAAGATGTAGAAGTAGCACAAAAAATTCTTGATGACTATACAGCATTTTGGAATGACATTAACTCTATCGATCTTACAAAAGGTGACGCTACAAAGGGTGCTGATACTTTTGTAGCAGCTGGATGTACAGGATGCCACGGTATAGAAGCAGCAGGTATGCCAGCTGGTATGGATGCTGAGACAGCTAGTCAAAGCTTTGGTGTAGTGCCACCAGATCTTAGTACCGCTGGTAAAATTTATGATGATAAATTCTTGGCCGCACTCATTAAAAACCCAACTATGGCTTTAAAACTAACTCATAAATTTAACGACGAGCATCCATTTCCGATGACCGCATTTATGGGTACTGGCGGTGATATAAATGTTGAGACTGCCGATATAGTAGCTTATTTGAAAAAGGTATCTGCTGATTATGAAAAGGCAAATAATAAGATCACTGAAGAAAAGGTTTTCGCTGATGCATGTCAAAGATGTCATGATATAAAATATGACAAAAAATATGCATTTAGCAACAAAGTAAGCCTTACTGCTTATATGGGCTCAAATCCACCTGATCTATCGATGATGATTCGTTCAAAAGGCGATGAGTATTTACATAAATTTATAAACGATACTCAAAAGATGCTACCAGGTACCGCAATGCCAAGAGTTGGTTTAAATAAAGCCGCTGAAGACGACGTGGTAGCTTATATCCAAAAAGTAGGTGACAAGAAGAAGGCTGAGCGCGAGAGCACAGGGCTTTATGTCATGATCTACTTCTTTATATTAGGAATTTTTGCTTGGCTTTGGAAACGCAAAGTTTGGAGCGAACTACACTAAAATTTAAGAGCCTCTTTGGCTCTTAAATTCTCTCTGGTAAATTTATATATAAATAGGTATTCTTTAAATTCGTTTTTGTAAATTTGATCAAATACTCTTACAAGTTTTAAAATCTTATTCACTCGCCTTAGCAACTTACCAAATTCAGGTCTCGTTATCACTCGCCGCTGAATTTGGAAGCGTGATATGCTCGCTCATAAATTTTAAAATTTACCTGACACTTGTTTGATGTAAAATGCATGCGGCGCAAAGCGCTATCGCATGCTCTCTAACGTACGAGGGGTTTTTACTTCGACTTCGTCTCGTAACTGCAAGCAGACAGGGGATTAAAAAAAGGGGATAAGGGTACGGCTTCGTAATTCAAGTCCCCTCCCTTTCTAATAAAGTTTTTAAATTTAAAGTCTATATTTTTAAAAATAGAAATTTACTATTTTGCAAATTTTAAAACTTTCATTTACTCGCAAGAATTTGACTACCGATTTTGAGCCTCGCAAGGCTTGCTACTAAAATCAAAGTCGAAATTACTCGTTTATTAAATTTTAAAAATTTGCCCAAAAGTCTAAAAGCAGTAGTATGCCTATACTACCTTGTAAACTATGAATACACAAGCGTTTCAGTAGAAAATAGAAATATATCTGAGCTTTAACGGTCGCTATTTAAATAAATTTATTTTAAGCAAATCACTCACCAAAACCCACCAAATTCCACAGAAGTAGTAAAATTTAGCTCCGCATCAAGCCTATTTAAAACTAAATTTCCTTGGCGATCTTGCTCATTTTATTGAGCAGTTTTTCACGTTCATTTGGCTTTAGGTTGCCGTATTGAAGCTTTGTTATCATCTGCATGAAGTCAAATTGTTTAAACATTTGCGCATCGCTTTTTAGTTCTTTTTCAAGCTTCTCATAGATCTTCTCTGTCTCTTTGTTCGCTTTTTCTAAATTTTGCAAAAAGCTTCCAGTTGCGCTTGAGTCAAGGTCGTTTTTCGCTGCCTTATCGATGACATTTTTTAAATTTGATAAATTTTCAGAAATTTTCATCTGCACTTCCTTTTGGATTTTAAAATTTAGAGCAAATTTTATTCCTAAATTTCATCCCACCACTTTTTTCTAGGCGGATTTTGCGCGGTGAAAACCTCTCCGATCATTGGTGTTGCGTGGTTTAGCTCAAGTTTTGTCGCTGCCTTTTCAAAACGCCTGATCGGCTCGTCCCAAGCGTGATAAGAAAGATCAAATTTGCCCCAATGTACTGGCACGCCAAGCCTAGCTCCAAGATCTTTTAGTGCTTGTGCCGACTCCTCTGGCTTCATATGCACGTAGGGCCAGCCATCGCTGTAAGCGCCATTTTCTATAAAAACTAGATCAAATTCGCCAAATTTCTCATTTATCATTTTAAAATGCTTGCCATATCCGCCGTCTCCGCTAAAGTAAAAGCTAAAGCCAGCCTCCTCTACCGCCCAGCCGCCCCAAAGAGTGGTATTTCTTTTAAATGTGCGCCCGCTAAAGTGCCTTGAGGGACAAAAAGTAAAGTTTAAATTTCCTATTTTTTGATCACCAAACCAGTCAAACTCGTAAATTTTATCTGCGCTTACTCTCCATTTTACGAGGTGAGCTTTGACGCCAAGTGGCACTAGAAATTTGGCTATCCTATCTTTTAGCTCTAGTATCGTTTTATAGTCAAGATGGTCGTAGTGGTCGTGCGAGATGAGGGCGATGTCGATCACCTCTGGGTAGTAGCTAGCGGTGATGGCGTGCTCGTAGGCAAAGGGCTTGCCGCCAAGTGGGAGAGGGAATGCTCGGTGCAAAACTGGATCTGTGACGATGGTTTTGCCATCAAGCTTGCAGATTAGGCTAACGTGCCCAAGCCAGATAAACTCGCCGTTTTTCAAGGCATTTGCGTCAAATTTTAAATTTGGCAAAGGCTTAGTTGGTAGCTTGCCCTTTGGTGGAAAGAGCGCTTGCAGGACGAAATTTAACATAGATGCTTGCGGATTATTTTTTACTATATCAATCGTTGGTTCTAAATTTATAAAAACTTTGCTGTTAAAATTTGGCGAAGCCTTTATCAGCTTTTGGCTTTTAATATCTGGCACGCCACCAAAAACTGGGGCAAATCTCATAAATACAAAAACTGCAACAATAAACAAAACTATAACTATAAAAATTCCCATAAAAAGCCTTTAAATTTAAAGGTCGGATTATATTTTAGATTTTTAAATTTCAGTTTTATTTAATTAACCCGAGCTTAAATAATTAACTTATAAATTTAAAGTTAATTAAGATATTTTTACTCTTTATAGGAAAATTTTATTAATAAATATTATCCTTTAGTAAATAAATATACCTAAAAATCGATACTTAATAGATAATCTTAAGAATATATAAAATAAAAATTTAGTTTTAAAAATACAAAATTTGTCAGATAGATGACGGAATTTATTCATTGTAAGTTATAGAATTATTACAAAAATTAGGAAGGAGCGTTTGAGATGTTAAATAAAAATTTAACTATCTCTATTTTGGTGACTAACCATCACTTTAAAAGTGAGCAGGGCAGTTTAGCCTTGTTTAATGGGAGGAATTTATGAAAAAACATAAATTTGTGATTGCCGATTATAAACGCTGTATAGGATGTGCAACCTGCATGGCTGCATGTTTTAAGAGCGCTTATGAACGCGGCAAGCTGTCACGTGCAAGGCTAAGTGTGCTAAGAGAAGCTACTGGCGTTATGCCAACTCAGTGCAGACAATGCGACGATGGTCCTTGTGCGAATGTGTGTCCAACTGGAGCATTGCGATTTAATGATAATTGCATCGAGCTTCACGAGGAAATTTGTATAGGCTGTAAGATGTGCACGATCGCTTGTCCTTACGGTGCGATAAGCTCAAGTGCGGAGCTTATGCCTTCAGTAAATTACGCTGTCGAGCCAAAGTACAACCTTGAGATAGAGTCACAATCAGGCGCAAAAAATATCGCTGTTAAATGCGATATGTGCTTTGGTCGTGAGAACGGACCAGCTTGCGTTGATGTCTGTCCGACGAGTGCTCTTGTTATGATTGATCCAGAAGAGGGCAAACATAAACTTGGTAAGAGGATAGATTACGAGGCAGCGAATAAGTTTGCTACTAAAATTTTAAACGGACAAGGAGCATAAGATGACTACGGTTTATATGCTATTTCTTGTAAGTGCCGTCGTTAGCATCTTGCTTTATTGTGCTCCAAAGGCCGCTGTAAAGGTTGGTTTTGGTCTAAGTGCTTTAAGCTGCTTTTATGCGATGTGTCACTTTGTTGCAAATATGGGAGTAAGCGATAGCTTTGCTCTTATGGATGGCTTTTTGTATTCGCCAAAATTTGCGCTAAATCCACTTGGAAATTTCTTTAGCTTTGTCGTTGTTTTTATAGGATTTGCAAGTAGCGTTTATGGTATGAGCTATGCAGATGAGTACATCAAAAAAGCAAATGTCGGTGTGTTTGCATGTTTGTTTAATACATTTATACTCTCAATGCTTCTAGTAATTAGCGCTGATAATGTATTTTGCTTTGTCGTTTTATGGGAGCTTATGACTCTTATCTCATCATTCCTTATCATAGTAAATGATGGTAAAAACACTTTAAAAGCGGTTATGGTATATCTTGGCATTGCACAAATCGGTGCATTTTGTATCACCTGTGGATTGCTTATCACAGCTTACTATGCAGGAAGCTTTGAATTTAGCGCATTTATGGGTGTTAAAATGCCATTTGGCGCTTCTGCTGCTGTATTTGCACTATTTTTGGTTGGCTTTGGTAGTAAAGCTGGTATGTGGCCATTTCACGTTTGGCTTCCACAAGCTCACCCAGCAGCACCATCAAACGTTTCAGCCCTTATGTCAGGCGTTATGATTAAAGTTGCTCTATTTACACTAGTTAAATTTACACTTTACTTGCCACTTAGCACATATTTTGGTCTTACAATACTCGCTCTTGGTGCAGCTAGCTCACTATTTGGTGTTTTATATGCTCTTTGCCAACACGACTTCAAAGCTTTGCTTGCTTATCACTCAGTCGAGAACATAGGCATCATTTTACTAGGTCTTGGCACAGGAATTTATGGTGTCGCAGCTGGAAATTTAACACTTGCAGCAGTAGGATTTCTAGCAGGTTGCTACCACGTAGTTAACCACGCTATATTTAAAGGTCTACTTTTCCTTTGCGCAGGTTCGGTTATCCACGCTACTCACACACAAAATATGGACATTCTTGGCGGTCTTGCTAAAAAAATGCCATGGACAAGCCTTGGTATGTTTATAGGTATCATGGGTATCGCAGCCTTGCCTCCAGTAAACGGCTTTGTTTCAGAGTGGTTTACATATCAAGGTATGCTTCAAGGTGCGATGGGCGAGGGAACATTAGTTAGATATGCATTTACACTTGGTGTCGTAGCTCTTGCACTAACAGGCGTTTTGGTCGGTATGCACCTCAAACTTTACGCTGTTATCTTTGCAGGTACTCCAAGAGATCAAAAAATTTGGGAAAATGCTAAAGAGAGTCCAATAGGCATGGTTCTTGGCATGATCATCCTAATGATAGGCTGCGTTGGCTTTGGTCTTGGCGCAAACTACATAGTTGATTACATCATGCAAGCTGTAAATTCTATCGCTATAAGTGACTATAAAGCTAGTCTTGGTGCTATAAACGTAACTTCACCAATAGGCAGTATGATCTCAACTCCACTAATTGCTTTGGTTCTTTGCTCAACCATGATTTTGCCATTTATCATCCTTGCTGTTATGAAAGCAAACAGAGATAAACCACGCGAGACTGATCCTTGGGCATGCGGCTTTAAATATAGCTCACGTATGCAAATGACAGGCGGTCCATTTACTGGTGACCTTAGAAAGATCATGCAATGGCTATTTAGAGCTGATAAAAAGATCGTTACTAGAAATTATTTTGACGCGGTTGAGTATCACAACCATCCAAAAGATATCTGGTGGGGAATGTTTTATGAGCCAGTCATCAAATGGTGTATGAAATTTGCTGATAAACTAGGCATCGTTCAAAGCGGATATACAAACATATATACACTTTATATTCTAGTTTATTTATGTGCCATACTTGCTGTGGGCTACTTTTTAGTTTAGGAGACGAAAATGCAAACTATACTTTTAATGATATTTCAAGTAGTCGTTATCGTTTTGGTAGCTCCTTTGTTTGATGGTATGGCAAGAAAACTAAGAGCTAGACTTCAATCAAAACAAGGTAGCGATTTCTTTCAAACATATCGCGATATTATAAAACTCTTTAGAAGAGGAAGAACCGTGCCTGAGTGCTCTCACTGGGTATTTAGATGGGCTCCATTTTTCCTTTTTGCAACTTCAGCTGCAGTGCTAGCTGCTATACCTATAACATATAGCAAAGATACTGTTTTTGGAGCATATTCAGATATATTTGTGATCCTCTATCTTGGCGCATTGCTTAGATTTGTATTTGGTGCAGCTTCAATGGATAGCGGCAACCCATTTGCAGCAACAGGCGGCGGTAGGGAGCAAATGCTGGGTGTATATGTTGAGCCAGTTATGATCATGTGCCTAATCGTAGTTATGCTTGCAGCTAAAACATCAAATTTAATTGAGATCCAAGAGATGGTAAAAACTGGCGTTATTGGATATCAAATCCCAAGTTTTGCCGTAGCTTCTATCGCATTTTTATGGTGCATGTACGTTGAGACTGGCAGAAAACCATTTGACGTAGCTGAAGCTGAGCAAGAGCTTCAAGAGGGCTTACTTGGCGAGTATGCAGGTAGTGACCTTGGTTTAGTTCAAGCATCACTTATATTAAAACAGTTTGCTATGATCGGACTTTTCCTAACTATATTTGAGCCATGGAATTTTAGCAATCCTTTCTTAGCTATTATCGTTTTTGTGATAAAAACTGGAGTATTTTACGTAGCGGCTGTCTTTATAGACAACTTTGGACCACGCTTTAAAATGACTTCATCTTTACGCAAAAATGCACTTGGTGCACTTGCTATCTCGTTTGTTGCACTAACACTTTATGTAGTAGGAGTGTGAGATGCAAACACTTGATATTTTAGCCATTTGCATGATCGTGACTTCGCTTGCGGTTTTTGGTCTTAGAAGCTTAAAACTCTCAATCATCGCTTATGCGATCGAGACACTACTTTTAGTTAGTATATTTTTCTTGCTATCTGAGAAATTTAACGCCGAGCAGCTCAAAACTTGGGCGATCGTTGCATTTTTTACCAAAGTTTTGCTTGTGCCGGGAATTTTATTCTGGCTTATCAAAAAACTTGGCGTAGTTAGCGAAGATGAACCAGTTGGTGGATTTTTTGTAAGTCCTGTTATCGCTATGGGATTTTCTCTAGCTCTTTCAATGAGTATCCACCCTATATTTTTAAAATTCTCTCTTATCAAAGAAGAGATCATGCTAATCGCAGCTGGAACGGTCTTTATGATGGGAATTTTTGGCTTCATGCTAAGAAACTCATTTATAAAACAAATTCTAGCTTACTGCTTGTTTGAAAACGGTATCCACCTAAGCCTTGCTCTAATGGCTTATAACTCACATGAGTTAGTCGAGCTTGGAATTTTAACAGATGCGATATTTGCCGTTATCATCATGAGCATTCTAGCGATTAGATTTTATAAAGCTTATGATAGTTTAGATACTTCTAAAGCTTCAAATTTAAGGGGTTAGAGATGGATAGTTTAGCTTTAATACTTATCTTACCGCTCCTTGGTGCTTTGGTCTTGTTTTTGAGTCCTAAAAATTATGCGGTATTAAGCGGACTTCATGTCTTGTTTTCTGCTGCGACATCGGTGGCTTTACTTAACAATGTTCTTAAAGTCTTAAGTAGCGGAACTTTTTATAGTTTTGATAAATTTTTGTTTTTAGATAGCTTAGGCTGTGTTTTCTTGGTGCTTATCGCTGTAACTGGATTTATAGTAAATTTCTACTCTATCCACTATATGAGATGGGAACTTGAAGATGGACACATCCACTTAAGTGATCTTAAAAAATATTATGCATTAAGCCATGTATTTATCTTTACAATGACTTTAAGCGTTATTTGCAACAACGTTGCGTTTATGTGGGCAGCTATCGAGGCAACAACTCTTGCTTCAGTATTTTTGGTCGCTATCCACAAAGACCAAAAATCAACAGAAAGTGGCTATAAATACATCGTTCTTTGCTCAATCGGCCTAGCATTTGCACTTTATGCGACTGTTCTTTTATATTCAGCCACATTTAGCACTCTAGGAGATGGCGAAGCTTCTATGCTATTTTCAAGCATAATGGCAAATGCTAAAAATTTAAACCCAGATGCAGCAAAGCTTATCTTTGTATTTGCTCTAATTGGTTTTGGTACAAAAGCTGGTCTTGCTCCAACTCACACTTGGCTACCAGACGTTCACGCTGAAGGTCCAGCACCTATCTCAGCCTTGCTTTCAGGTGTGCTTTTAAAATGTGCGATGCTAGCACTTTTGAGATACTACGCTATCACTGCTCAAGCTGTTGGCTTTAGCTTTGTTGAGGGCATAATGATCGTTTCAGGAACTATCACTCTTTTTGTAGCGGGATTTTTCCTAATCAGACAACACAACGTAAAAAGAATGTTTGCGTACCACTCAATCGTTCACATGGGTGTTATCGCATTTGCACTTGGTGTTGGCGGTAAATTTGGTCTATTTGCAGCGATATTTCACTGCTTAGCTCACAGCTTTACAAAAGCTTTGGCGTTTTGCTCAACAGGCAATATCGCAAGAATTTACGGCCACAAAGATATGAGCAAGATGGGCGGTATGGTTAAGATCGCACCGATCACCACTATAATGTTTGGCGCGGCTGTTTGTTCACTTGTTGGTGTTCCAGCATTTGCTATATTTGTTAGCGAGTATAATGTCTTTGTAGGAGCTATCACAAGCGGTCAATACATCGCAGTTGCGCTATTTGCTATTGCACTTGCAGTTATTTTCATAGCTGACTTTGCGCACTTTAATATGGCAAGCTTTGGCGAGCCAAAAGGTGTGGTTGTTCATAATAAAGAGATGAGTTTGTTTGAAAATTTACCTCTTATAGCACTCTGTGCCCTTATCATAATCTTTGGCGTATGGCACGTAGATAGCTTTTATACGCTAGTAAATAACGGTGTTAATATAATGATGGGAGCTTTAAAATGAGAGGCGATAAATTTGTTGAAATCCTAAAAACAAAGGTAAAAATTTTAGAAGTAACTCGTCAAGCAGACGATCAAATCACAGTTTTGGTTGATAGAAATGATCTTCCACTAGCTGTTAAAACGCTTTATTATGATATTGGCGGCTTTATAAGTACGATGATACCAAATGACGAGCGCCAGATAAATGGCAGCTTTGCGCTTTACTATGCTATCTCAATGGAAGGTAGCAAGATGACTGAAGCGGATGATTTTGCAGCTGAGGATAAGTGCTTTATCACTGTTAAAACGCTTATCCCAGGAAGCGATCCGACATTTCCATCTGTTACTCCGCTAGTGCCAGCTTGTGTTTGGTATGAAAGAGAAGCTTATGATATGTTTGGCCTTGTAGCCGAAGGTTTGCCTGACAAAAGACGTCTAGTTTTAAGTGATGACTGGCCAGACGGACTTCATCCACTTAGAAAAGACGCGATGGATTATCGCTACCGCCCTGATCCAGTTGATCACAGAGATGAGCCTGATGCGGAGTTTTTGTTCCCAACAGGTGATGCAGTAGTTGATGTGCCACTTGGACCACTACATATTACTTCAGATGAGCCAGGTCACTTTAGACTTTTCTGTGACGGCGACGAGATCATCGACGCTGACTACCGCCTCTTTTATCAACACCGCGGTATGGAAAAGCTAGCTGAAAACAGAATGAACTATGATCAAATGGGCTATCTTGCAGAGAGAGTTTGTGGAATTTGTGGTTATGCTCACGCTATCGCTTGTATCGAAGCAGCAGAAAAAGCTATCAAGCTTGAAATTCCACTAAGAGCACAAGCTATACGTGTCATCTGTCTTGAGATCGAGCGTCTTCACAGCCACCTTTTAAATATCGGTCTAGCTTGTGAGGTTACTGGTAACTACAACGCATTCATGCACATCTTTAGGGTGCGCGAGTACTCTATGGAGCTAGCTCAACTAGTAACTGGTGGCCGTAAAACATACGGCAACGTCGTTATGGGCGGCTTAAGACGTGATATGACAAACCAAGAGATCAAAAAAGGTATCGAGATCATAAATAAACTTGACGTTCAAATTTCAGAAATTTGGGACGCAGTTATGGAAGATAAACGCCAAATCGGACGCTGGAAAGGTGTAGGCATCCTAGACCGCCAAATAGCACGTGACTTTAGCCCAGTTGGTCCAAATATGAGAGGCTCTGGCTTTAAACGTGATAACCGCTACGATCATCCATACGATTTCTTCAAACAGATAGAATTTGAAGTAGCAGTTGAGCATGGTTGCGACGTTTTTGCTCGCGAGATGGTTAGATATAAAGAGTTAAAAAGCTCTATCCACATCATCCGCCAATGCTTTGAGTTAATGCCTCAAACTCCGATTATGATTGATCCTGTGACTATGATCAAACCTGAAAATTTTGCACTTGGTCACGACGAAGCACCACGCGGCGAGAACGTCCACTGGATCATGCAAGGCAGCGCTCAAAAAGTATATCGCTGGAGATGCAGAGCTGCAACATATAACAACTGGCCAAGCCTAAGGTATCAATTTAGAGGCAACAACATAAGTGACGCAGCACTTATCGTTTGCTCACTTGACCCTTGCTACTCATGCACTGAGCGTGTTACATTAGTCGATGTAAGGACTAA
Source organism: Campylobacter concisus (assembly GCF_002165785.1). GTDB lineage: Bacteria > Campylobacterota > Campylobacteria > Campylobacterales > Campylobacteraceae > Campylobacter_A > Campylobacter_A concisus_W. The sequence goes on along the minus strand of NZ_NDYO01000003.1, from coordinate 32,220 downwards.
AAAGAGCAAAATTTTAACAGAGAAAGACCTTAAAAAATTCTGTCAAGATGGCGGGGTTAGTAAAAAGGATTTAAGATGATGAAGTTATTTGACATCACAGAAAAATATGGAAAAGCGACATACGCCTATCCATTTGAGCCATATATTGTTCCTGAAAATTTCCGTGGTCAGCCAAACTATACATACGATCTTTGCATAGGTTGTGCAGCTTGCGGTATCGCTTGTCCTAGTAACGCAATAGAGCTTAAGATGAACGAGGAGCAAACAAAGCTTGTTTGGGAATTTGACTGCGGACGTTGTATATTTTGCGGTCGCTGCGATGAGGTTTGCCCAACTGGAGCTGTTCGCCTAAGTGATAGCTTTGAGCTTGCGGTTAAATTTGACAAGAGCGCTCTTATACAAAGAGGCGAACTTGAGATGCAAACTTGCAAATGCTGCGGCAAGCCATTTACGCCAAAAAGGCTTATAAATTTCACCCTTGAAAAGCTTGGCACAGCAAATTTACTCCCAGGCAGACTTGAAGAGGCAAAAGACTACCTTTACATCTGCCCAGAGTGCAAGAAAAATCAATCTGCTGAGAGGCTAACAAAAGGCATTGAGGAGGCTATAAAATGAGTCTATATCAAGTCCCAGAGGACATAAAAACAGCAAATGATCTAACTGCAAAGCTAGAGCATCTAAAAAATATCAAAAGAAGCTTTAGCGTTTATAGGATCGACTGCGGAAGCTGTAACGGCTGTGAGATAGAAATTTTTGCAGCTATCACACCTATGTGGGATCCTGAGCGTTTTGGTTTTAAACTTGTTGCAAACCCAAGACACGCTGATATTTTGCTTTGTACTGGTCCTGTAACAAGACAGATGTATTATCCACTTCTTCGTGCTTATGAGGCGACTCCAGATCCTAAGATCGTAGTTGCTCTTGGTGCATGCGGAAGCAGTGGCGGAATTTTCCACGACGCTTATAGCGTTTGGGGTGGCATCGATAAGATAATCCCAGTCGATGTCTATATCCCAGGCTGTCCTCCACATCCAGCAAGCATTATTTACGGTCTTGGCATGGCTCTTGGCATCATTGATCAAAAGCTTCATAAAAAAAGCTATGAAGAAGATAATACGTTGCCACCTTCAGTTGAGAAGTCAGTCATAGGCGATATCTTGTTTGAGCGCGACTTGCAAGCTGAAAGTAGAAGACTAATGAGCTATATCTTTGGTAGAATCCTTTTTGAAAAATATATGAATGCTATCAAATGTTCAAAAGATGTCCATGATCCAAGCATTTCAAGAGAGGCTGTGCTTACAGCTATCAAAAAAGAAGAAGATCCTAGATATGCTGAGTGCATGGGGCTTTTGCATAATGATGTCTATCTAAAATATGCAAAAGCTGATAAAAGCTTTGCGATAGACGTTGATAGCGAGGTTTGGAGCAAGAGATGATACAAGTTTATAAGCTTACAAAAAGGCATATGGACGACAACGACAAACTTCCACGCGAGCTAAAGGAGATAAAAATTTTCTCCACTTGCGTGGGACATGGCGTTGGCACGATAGACTTTAGCGAGAAAATTTTAGAGCTAAGCGATGAGGAATTTGACGAGATGATCAAAAACTCAGGCGAATATGTGAAATTTAAGATCGGAAATTTAAGCAAGTATTTTGAAGTTGAAATTTTTGCTGAGCATATCGCTAAACTCTTGCCGCAGCTTTGTGAGTGTAAGCTTAAAGAAATTTTGGCAAATTTAAAAGAAGGATATATCGTGCTTAGGAAGGACTTTTGATGAAAAAGGCCATCCTTTGCATCGGTAATCCTATGCGTGGCGATGATGATGTGGGTAATGAAGTAGGCCGCATCGTAGAAGCTGAGCTAAAAGAGTGGAAGGTCTTTTTTGGGCAAGATGTGCCTGAGAATGAATTCTCAGCTATTAGAGAATTTGCGCCTGATATCTTGATAGTAGTCGATGCGATGAGCGGCTTTGATGAGGATAAGATAGAGTTTTTTGACCTAAGTGACGATAGAGACTACATCTACTCGACTCACAATCTCCCAACGCCAGTGCTTTTAAGCTATTTGCGAAAAATTTGCCCTAAAACGCTTTTTCTTGGTATTAGCGTCTTGCTCGAAAATGTCTTAAATTTTGAAGAGGGACTAAGCGAGCAGGCTAAAAAAAGTGCAAGAAAAGCTTTTTTAAGAATTGTAGAGATTGATAAAAATTTAGTCGGTTAAATTTAGCAAATAGCTAAATTTAGTCTTTTTGGTTGCTAAAGGCAAAATTTGCTCGCAACTTGGGTAAAAATTTTAGGCTAGAAGTGGCTAAAACTTGCTTTTAATTGCGAGCAGCAATCTTGGCTTTTAGTAATTTTGCAAAGTGTTAAACTTTGGTCGCAAAGATGAGCCTGGCTCATGTGCGAGATTGAAAATAAAAAGGAGAATGTGATGTTAAATCCGGCAGAAACCGCTCAAGCGGTCTCAAGCTCTATGGAGCATAAGGCTCATATGCCGCTTACTAGTATTATCTTCCTTGCTATCATGGCTGGAGCTGCTATTGCTATGGGTGATATTTTCTGGGCTCACTCAACAGTTGGTATGGCTGAAAATCAGTCAATTGGCCTTTCAAATTTTATCGGCGGTATCACATTTAGCTGTGGTCTTATGATGGTTGTCTTTTATGGTGGACATCTTTTTACAAGCTCAGTTTTAAGTGGTGTTAGCGCATATGAAGGAAAGCTAAAACTAGGTAAGACTATCGGATACTGGGCTATCGTTTGGATATTTAACTTCGTTGGCGGCGCATTGATAGCATATATGTACTACTACTCAGGCTTGCCACTAAAGTATGATGGCTATATCTTGCAGCACTTTATACCAGCTGGTATTGGCAAGATCACAGCACCATTTCATGAGCTATTTATCCGCGGAATTTTTTGTAATGTCTTTGTTTGTATGTCTGTCTGGACTGCTACAAGCGAGAGCAATCTATCTGGTAAATTCTTTGCCATTATGTGGATGATCGGCGCATTTGTGGCTTGCTCTATGGAGCACTGTGTGGCAAATATGTTCATCATCACCGAAGCCATCATCTCAAAAGCTCACTATATAGCAGCAAATGGCGGAGATATCGCTGCTGCAGCTGCAGCTCTAGGACATGGCATCACGGCTGAAAAGCTAGAAGTTTTAAACTGGGGAAATTTCATCGGTAAAAACTTAGTTCCAGTTACACTTGGTAATATCTGCGGCGGACTTTTCTTTGTTGGTTTAGTTGGCTTTATGGCGAATAAATTTGATATGAAGAAAAAAGCTTAAAAATTTTTAGTCTTTGCTTTTTAGCAAAGACTAATCCTCTAAGACTACTCTTTGCTAGCTATTATAAAAATTTCTGATTTTTAGTTTGTGTAACTTTCAAGTTTTTCATAATCAATTATTAAAAACTCGTGTGGTGTGATCTTTCTTATGATGTCGTCTTTTATAAGCTCATTAAATGCAGTTGAGGCACTTTGTCTTTTAAGCCCTACGAAGCTTGATAGCACTTTTAAAGAAAATGGCAAAAAGACATAATGATAGCCATTTTGTTTTAGATCCTGTTCGCGTGCTAACTCGATCAAAAAATTTGCAATCCTGCCTTTCGCATCTTCAAAAAGTATGGATTTTATTATCTGACGTTGTACGATGATGGCGTTTAACGCCGCTTTTAAAATTTCATCTACAACATTTACATTTGATAAAATTTCACTTATTTCGCTTAAGTTTATGGAATAAATTTTTGCGTCTTCTAAAATTTCAAAAGCACAATTATCATCAAGAACAGCGATATTGTTTGCTTCCAAACGGTAAAGGATAAATTCTTCCCCATCTTCAAAAAATGAGAGTTTTGCACAGCCGCTTTTTAAGATGATGATCTTGATCTCTTCGGTGTAGATTATGCTTGTTTTTGGTAGCTCTTTGTACTCAAATTTATCAATCTCGGATTGAGTTAGGATATCTAAAATTTGTGTTTGCAAAAGACCTAAACGTGACTTTTTCATGATTCTCCCAAAAGTAGTTTCGGATTTTATCTTAGAAAGTATTTAATCAAGTTGAAATTTTTGCCTTTTAATTTTTAAATTTCAATAATTTTTAAAAATAGTATTAATTTTTAAAAGAAGGTTGCATAAAATGCAACCAAATTTTTAAAAACCATGAAGTTTTTTTAGATTTTCATCTATAGGTTTTTTATGTCCATCTTTTGTTACACTGACGTAGGTCGCGATGGCGCTTGTGACATGTATAGTCTCTCTAAAACCACCATCATTTAGCCTCAGCGCAGTTACTTCTATCTGTGTTGTTATCGATGTTTTGCCAACTGCGATGATCTTTGCGTAGCAGCTTAGCACATCGCCAACAAAGACAGGTTGCTTAAAGATGATCTCTTTCATTGAAATCGTCACAACACGCTCTGGAGAAATTTCTCTTGCAGCTTGTGCACCTGCAAGGTCGATCTGGCTCATTATCCAACCGCCAAATATATTTCCAGCCGAGTTTGTATCTTTTGGTAGCATGACTTGTTTTATACGTGGCTCACCAAAATCTTTTAAAATATCCATTTTTTGCCTTTTAGATGTTAAAATTTTTGGTTGATTGTAGCAAATTTTAATGGCTTTATGATAAAATCTTGCAACTTCAGGGGATAAAAATATGAATGATTTTAAAAGATTAAACGAACTTACAAAAGAGCAAAAAAACAAGTTAAATGCTATTTATAAAAACTTAGATAATGAGATAATAAATGAGGCTGTTAAAATTTGTGGTCTTGTTGGCACACCAAGCCAAAAACTAGCCCTTGCAAGAAGGATAGTAGATCTTAAAGTAGATCCGCTTCAAAATGAACTAAAAAAGCTAAATTTAGGCGAGAATGAGCAAAAACGTGTATTAAATTTAATGTATAACTACGTTAGAAATTTATATGAAAATCTACACTCAGAGCTTATAAAAAAAGCAAAAGAAGAGAAAATTTTAGATCAGTTTAATCAAGCCTTTGTAGAAGCAATGCACGAGCTAGGACTTAGTCTAAATGCGTGGCAAATCTCATGGCAGGATCGCATTATCGACACTACAAATAAAGAGCTTGAAGCTAAATTTAAAGATTTAAGCCTGGCAAATGAGTTTATTACTAAAAATGCTTTATTTCAGTGTGATAGTAACGGCGTAAGGGCCGATAGAACGTATGGCGCGGTAGTAAAAGAAGGTGGGAAATTTAGCTTTTTGCCTTACGCACTTGCCTTTAAAGATGAGGTGAGAGAGCTTAAAGATGTCTTTACTAAAAATCTTGAAATTTTAAGAAATTTAGCCAAAAATGACGAGCAAAAATCTTACGTAAAATACCTTGAAAAGCTGCAAAACGCCTTTTGTGAAGAGGACAATGCAAAGGTGATAAATGCTTGGCAAGAAGCCGAGATAGCGTGGATGGATGTAAAAGGTGCGCTTCAGCCGGGCCATCCACTAGAGTACTATGAAGATGCCTATACGCATGCAGTTGCGCTTGAGTGGGACATCAGGCTGGTTGATAGCGAGGGTATTGACGAACTTAAATTTAAAGAAAAAGTGGCAAAAACTTATAAGAGTGTTTGCGAAAAGATAAAATTTGATAATGCTGAGACAAATAAGGCAGTTGGCGAAAATATCGCTAGAACGCAGCTTTATATAAGCGTGCCAATGATTTATTACGGTGCCGAGCTAAACGGGCTTTTTAGCGCTCAAGTCGTGCCAAATGATGAGAGTGTGAGCGCAAAATGTGGTAAGAAAATTTTTGCCTTTGTAAATCACGTCTACGAGGGTGCAAAGGCAAAACCGTTTATGAAACTTAGTTCGGAAATTTTTAGCAAAGAGTTTTTGGACTTTGGTAGGGAAATTTTATTTTTAAAGCCAAAAATTTGGAAAAAAGTTTATGAAATTTCAACCATTGGCCATGAGTTTGGCCACATCCTCTTTATCGGACTTGATACGGAGATGAGCATGAATAAAAGCGGCGTCTTTAAATTTATCGAAGAGTATAAGGCGACGACTGGTGGGCTAGTAAATTTCTTCTTGCACGAAGAAGCGGAGTATAAAATGGCCGTCTTTCATGAGCTAATAGCTCGTGCGGTTGGGCTTATCGCGTGGCGAAAGGTTGATGAAGTTAGGGCGTACTACTGCGAGGGGCTCATACATCTTAGCCTACTTTTTAGGGCTGGAGTGCTTAAATTTGATGGCAAACTAAGCGTGGATATGAGCGAGCAAGCTTACGCTAAATTTAAAGAAATTTGCCTAGAAAACTACTTCGATCTAGCGCAAACATACGCTAAAAAAGATGATGCGAGCACATTTTTGGAGAAATTTTGCCAAAAAGATGAGCAGAGCTATCTGCCAAAAGATGAAGAGACTAGAAAATTTGTTGAACATTTTTACTCTAGATATGAAGCTATCGGCAACGACGTCGATGATAGTGGTGAGTGGCAAAGATGGCAAAGTTTAGCCAAAAAGGCAGAGAAAGATATATAAAGACGGAACATGATAAGTAAAATAAGCAACGAAAATCAAGTATCTTTTGTATTTATGTTGATACTTTTTTGTGTATATGTTGTTAGTTATTTTATTGCTAGTGGTTTTTATGAAGACATAATTACTGCTCTATTTGATTTTATGATCACATTATTTATCTTTTTAAAGCTAAAAGAGACAAGAAATTTAAAAACATATTGGATATATATATTACTAGGTCTTACTTGCTGGGTAATATCAGACACTATGTGGATGCTATATGATAAGCTTGATTTTCTTAAACAATTTCTTTCTAAAGCCAATTTTATACAAATCTTATATGTAGTCTCATATTTTATGTTTGCATTTTCTGCTTTTTATATTTTGATTAAAAATTTGAAAAATTTATTTTTAATGCAAGTATTTGTGGACTCGGTCTCTATTTCTGCGATATATTTTAGCTTTATGTGGTTTATGATTTTTGATAGAAGCTTAACTCAAGTTTTAAGCCAAAAAGATTTTTTTAATCTAAGTTATATCGCCATAGATTTATTTATGTTTTGTACTTCATTTGTTGCGTTTTTTTCACTTAAATTTTCAAGAAGAAGACTGTCTATATTTTTATGCTTGATAGCACTTATTGCAATAAGCATTTATGATATTTTTACCACTACAATGGATTTTTGGATAGATGAAATATCCTTTTTTGGATATAACATTGTATTCAAGAGTGCATTTTTTATGTTGTTTGTTGCCACACTTCATTTAAGAGAGGGCGAGGCAAATCTAAAATTTAGGGCACTTAGAAATGATTTTGATAAAATTTTAATACAAAAGCTATTTGTTTTTGCCGCATTTTTGACAATTATGATCTTGTACTCTTGGAAGATAAATTTGACATGGTTATTTTCTATTTTAGTTACTTTGCTTGCATACGGGGCATTATCTTATACATTTTCTAATGTTAGAAAGATGGATATTTTAATTAAACGTGAAATACATATCAAAAAAGTGTTAAATAATCAGATAGAAAGTAAAGTAAAAGAGCTTGAAGAGACAAATAGACACCTACAAAGGATCAGTAAATATGATTATCTAACGAATGCTCTAAATCGCCAGTATTTTATTGCAAGGCTTGAGGAGATGATAAAGTCAAAGGCACTTGGCGAAAAGATAGATATTTATAGTATCGACATAAACCATTTTAAAGCGATAAATGACTCGTACGGGCACTATATAGGTGATGATGTAATAGCAAAGTTTGCTTTAAACATTGAGTCAATATTGCCACCAAACGATTCCTTATTTGCAAGATCTGGCGGAGATGACTTCATCGTTGTTCTTAAGCAAAACGAAAATGTACATTGCAGGGAATTTTTACATTATCTACTAAAAGCTATTTCAGAGCCAATCGTTATAGATGATTATAAAATTGTACTTGATGCGAAAATAGGGATTAGCTCGACACAAACCAGTGAAATTTTGGCTGATGATTTTATCATGCAATCAGAAGCAGCACTAGAAGCAGCAAAGAAAGATACATCTGAAAAGTATGTTTTTTATAGTGATATAAAAAGCATGATTCAGGATAGAAACTATATAGAAATATTGCTAAATAGCATAAGCTTTGATGAAGAATTTGAGCTAAAATTTCAGCCCCAGTATCTAATAGAAGGTAAAAAAATAGTAGGAGCAGAGGCTCTTGTTAGGTGGAACTCTCCTATAAAAGGTCCGGTAGATCAATCAAAATTTATCCCAATAGCCGAACAAAGCTCGATTATCAATGCGATAGGAAAATGGGTGGCAAAAAATGCTATAAAACAAATGGCCTTTTGGAATGAGAAATATAATACAAACCTAAAAATAGGCATAAATATCTCACCAAAACAGATTGATAATATAAATTTTGCATCTAAATTTTTAAGCTATATAGATAGATACGGCATAGATCCATCTTGTATAGATGTTGAGATCACTGAGGCCAGCCTCGTTAATGCCGAAGAGATGATGCAAAGTGCGTTATCTAAGCTTTCAAATAGAGGAATTTGCATATCCATAGATGATTTTGGTACCGGTTTTTCATCGATGAGTTATATCAAAAAATATCCTATGAGTCGTCTAAAGATCGCTAAAGAGCTGATAGATAATATTGCTAAAAATGATATAGATAAAGACGTAGTAAAAAGCGTTATAGCTTTAGCTAAAAATGTGGAGCTAAAGACTATTGCTGAAGGCGTCGAAGATGAAACCCAGCTTAAAATTTTAAGAGAGCTTGGATGCGATGAGGTGCAAGGGTATCTTTGGGGTAAGCCAATGAGTGCAGAGGACTTTGAAAAGCTTATAATAAGTGCTATTTAAGCACACTCTTTGCGCTAAAATTTTCAAATTTTAAAATATCTTTATGGCAAAGTTTGGCCAGCTCATTTATCATTTTTGAGCTAGCTTCATCTTTTGGGATTATTAGATGAATCTTTTCTTCTAAAAAAATGATAAAGATATTTTTTAGTTCATAAATTTCACTAACTTCATTTAGGTCAAATTTTTCATTTTCTTTGGGTTCGCCTTCATAATAAGCCAGAAATTTCTCATTTACTTCAAAATTCATTTGCTTTTGAACATCTGAAATTTCAATTCTCTTTAATGCAGCTATGCGACTTCTTTTTAAAAAAATAGGATAAAAAATAATCCAAAATATAGCAAAAACAGCTCCGATAACAGTAAAAATTTTACTTTTTAATAACATATCAGCAACAAAACCAGCTATGATGGCTTCGGTAAATATCATAAAAGTGTTTATAAAATACTGCTTTCTTGCCGCCTTTGAGAAAAATAAGATAAAAGATTTATAGTCTATTAAATTTTGTCCATTTATGACGATATTGCACTTCATAAGATACCTTTGTGAATTTTAAAATTTTTGGGAAATTATAACCAAAAGCAAAGTCAATTTTTGTATAATTTGGACTATTTCTTAGGAGAGGGACACTATTTTTTTAATATCAAAATCATCTATAACTGGCATGCGAAAATGGATCTTAGTTGCAGTTGTAGCACTATTCGTATTTGCACTATTAGCATCTTTACTAGACTATAATCTAATTGGAAAAATATCTATTTTGCTTAGTTTCTTTATGATAACTTTTGGTATTTATACTTCAATGGATAAAGTAAAAACCAAAATAACGCATTGGCTTGCAATATGTTTTGGTGTTTTTTTATGGTCTATTTGCGATGCATTAATGGTGTTAAATCAAGATGTATTATTGCGTGCTCATAGTTCTTATGCGTATCTTGATGTATTTTTTATGTTGCCGATGATATCTATTTTAGCTGGCGTTAGTATATTTTTGTATTCAAAATTTGCAGCTAGCCAAGAAAAGCTAGCCATCATCATGGATAGCATAAGTGTCTTTTTTTTAATAGTAATTTTAATATATGGTATTTTTGACGAAATAGATATTTCATCGATGATAAATAATGGATCAAATATCGTTTTTCTCTCTATTGTGGCCATAAATTTTCTTATACTTTTTATTACTTTAAGTGAGATTTTTACAAGCAGTTTGCTTCGTATAAAAATTAGCGGCTTTTACCTTATATCAGCTAGCATTTTATTTACGATGCTAAATTTATTTATTTTCTATAGTCAGATCTCAAATGTAAATTTTGGCCATAAAATAGATTTTTTGTATATAGTTCCTTTCTTCTTTTTAATGATAGGAGCTTTTCATTTAAAAGCCCAAAATGAATATGTTACAAATACCGATAAAGATATCTCAATAGGATCAAAATGGCTACCAATAATAATAGTTTTACCTTTGCTGTTACAGGAAGATCTAACATCTTTTAGTGCACTTATCTCACTTTTTGTTTTAGTTGTAAATGCTATTGTTAATTACTATGTTAAAAGCTCTATTGCAAGCAGAAAAATATTAGATTATGAGAGAAATCTTCATAGAGAGATGGAAAAGTCGATGCATGAGCGAACCAATGAACTTATGCTCGCAAATTTAAGACTTCAAGATATGTCCGAAAAAGACTATCTAACAGACCTTGGCAATAGAAATTTTATAGTAAATGAGCTTGAAAGAATGTGCAAAAGTATCTCTGAAGATGAGGAAATCGCAGTTTATTATATAAATTTAAGCCGTTTTAAAAGTATAAATACATCTTACGGACATGAAATAGGTGATAGAATTTTAAAATTAGTTGCAAAAAGGATACTTGAAGTTTGCAATAGACAAGAAGCCATAGCAAGGATTAGTGCGGACGAATTTATCGTACTAGCAAAAATGGAGATAAATAGTCATACAAAACGCTTAAATCTTGGTATTGCCTTAAAAGATGCTATTGAAAAGCCAATTCAAATAGATAGATATCACTTTGGGCTTAAGTGCATAATAGGCATAGACGTAGCAACAAAAAATAGCACGGCAAATCCAAGAAATATTATAAAAAATGCAGATATGGCAATGTATTATGCCAAGAAAAATCCAGCTTTAAATCCTATGGTTTATAGCGATAAAATTAGCAATGAAATGCACCTAAGCTCAAGTATCGAGATCGCGCTTAAAAAAGCTAATTTGCAAGAAGACCTTCATGTATATTTTCAACCAATATTTGACCTAAAAATCGAAAAAATGATCTACGCAGAGGTTTTTTTATATTGGAAATCAGAAAAATTTGGCTTGATGGAAGCAAGCAAATTTATGAAAGAGGTCAATGTAAATAGTGATATCTTAAACGATATTTGCTCGCTTTTAGTTTCAAAGACCATAGAGTATGTAGATAGATGGCAAAAAGAAAAACTCTTGATACCAAAAATAAGTATAAATGTTGCGCAGATTCAAAGTAAATCAGAAAAATTTGTTTTAGATTTTGTTTCTAGCTTACGCTCTCATCATATAAATCCAGAGCTTTTTGAAATAGAATTTGGCGAAGAAATATGGACAAATAATTCTAAAACTCTTGATAAAATTTTTTCTATTCTTAAAGAAAATAATATAGATGTTTGTATAGATAATTTTGGCTCTGGATATACTTCATTTATTTATATTAGAAAATACGGTGTTAAGCGTATAAAAATAGCAAGTGAATTTGTTGCTCAAGCATCAAATAGCAAAATAGATGCACAAATCGTATCTGCAATTATCGATTTAGCAAAGGCGATGAAGATAAAAGTTGGCGCAAAAGGCGTAGAAAAAGAAGAAGATATTCATTTCTTAAAAGAGCTTGATTGTAACGAAGTTCAAGGACTTTTCTTATCTCGTCCTATGAGTGTAGAAGAATTTGAAGACCTTGTAAGACAAGATCCTCAAATGATAGCTAAAGTTTAAATTTCAGCCTTTATCTCTTCGTTTGATTTTACGACCATACCTGAGCCATGGATTACGCTTGGAACACAACTGGTGCAGATGTCAACTTCTTCACCATTTTTATGAGCGTGGATAAAAACTGCATTTGTATCATCACTGCTTTTTAGTCCGCAAACATTGCAAACCACTAGATCTTTTTCTCTCATTTTTTCTCCTTTGAAATTTTTGCTTATTTTAGCTCCTAAATTTTATACATAAAATGATTTAAGTCAAGCTTGCCTCGTGGCATTTAATAATTTTTTGTTATAATCCTTTAAAATTTTTAAAGGCCTAAAATGAATGAAAGAACGATTATTTTAGAGATGTTAAAGATGCAGCAAAGCCTAAATGATGAGACAAATGGGCTTGGCTGGGAAAATGGTTATACTAATAAAAATAAATTAATCAGCTGGAAGCGCTGCATATATATGGAATGTGCTGAACTGATTGATAGCTTTGCTTGGAAGCACTGGAAGAGCATCGATGCTAAGACTGATGAGCAAAATTTACGCATAGAAGTTGTTGATATCTGGCACTTTATAATGAGCCTAGCTTTGCAAATTTATAAATCAAAACAGCTTGGAGATATAGAAACTTTAGCCGATGATATTTGCCAATCAAGCGGTTTTGGAGAGTTTTGTAAAGAGCCACTAAAGATCGAAGATGAGAGCATTTATGAGATAATGAATGATGTTGAGATGCTTATACATGAGTGCAGCGGGTTTGACTACGATATATTTGATATTTTAAAAATTTACTTCTCTATGTCTTTAAAATGTGGAGTAAATTTATACTCGCTTTACGAATGCTACATCGCTAAAAACGTGCTAAATCGCTTCCGTCAAAATAATGGCTACAAAGAAGGCAGCTATAAGAAAAATTGGAACGGACGCGAAGATAATGAAGTGATGAGTGAAATTTTGTCAAATGGCGTTAGTAAGATAGGTGAAATTTACGCAGCACTTGAGCATGAATATAAAAAGGTGAAATGATAAACCTTCTTCGCCTTGGTTTTAAAGACTTTTTTACAGCCAAATTTATAGCGCTATCCATCTTGCCACTTTGTCTTAGCATTTTTAGTCTCACGTGGCTTACGATCTGGAGCGGCGGTGAGATATTTGATCTTTTAAGTGATAGCGCCAAAAACGAAAATTTTACCTTTTTAGAGCCAAACTCGGCGCTCTCTTTTATCGCTATTAAAATTTTAAGCTTTAGCGCCACAAAATGGATAGTTAGCATACTTTTCTATGTTTTAAGCACCTTTTTAACGATCATTGTTAGCATCGTGATTGCTCTAATCGTAGCTGGCTTTTTAACGCCGGTTGTAGCCAAAGAGATAAACAAAAGACACTACAACTACGTGCTTAAAAGCGAGGTTAGCACGGCTAGAGTGCTAAAGGTGATGATGATTGAGATCATGAAATTTCTTGGGATCTTACTCATTTGCTTACCGCTTTTGTTTGTGCCGATCTTAAATTTCTTCATCATCAATGTGCCATTTTTTTACATCTACTACAAGCTTTTACTAATAGACGTTGGCTCAAACACGCTTGATAGTGACAAATTTGAGCTAGCACTGCTTGAAGGTGGCGGGGTTAAATTTATAGTTTTTACACTTTTGTTTTATCTCATCTCACTTGTGCCACTTGTTGGGCTATTTTTTCAGCTTTATTTTGTGATAGTTTTGTCGCACCTCTTTTATCAAAGAGAGGCGCTAGTTAAAATTTAGAGCCAAAAGGCCCTAAATTTATGCGTAGTAAGATAGTTTGTTGCTCTCATCAAGCAAGGTATCAAATAGCCTTTTTGTAGCATTTAGTAGATTTTTATTTGCATCATTTTTAGCTAAAAGTTCGTCAAACATCTTTAGCATATTGTCATTTATGAAATTTTTGTGATTTAGATCTTTTGGCTCAGGCAACATCTGCTTGATCTTGTTTGAAAGCTCGCTTATGCTTTGACTGCTACCTGCTATCTTGTCGCCCTCTTTGACGTTTTTCATAAATTCATCAACTTGCGGGCGAATTTGTTTCATCGCCTCTTCGATCTCTTTCATATCCTGCTCGTCTATGCCGTTTCCTTTATATAAAAACTCATAGCCGTATTCGTGGGTTAGAGTTAGGCTTTTTTGGCTTGAAGTGCCATTTTTCTGGCTAGAAAACTCCAAACTTTTGTTGTCATACATAGAAAAGCTTATCTCATCGCCTGAGCTAGTCTTCATCGAAAAGCTCATGTTGTTGTAGCTTCCTTGAGAGTAAAAATTTGTTTGCATTTTTAAATCCTTTTGAGGCTAGATCGGCAAAATTTTAATTTCATAAAGCAAAATTTTGTAAAATGCGTCAAAAAAGGACGGGCGATGTGTTGTTTTGGGACTAGGATATTTTTGCTGATGCTTATAACTGTTTTAAGCTTTGTTTTTGCTAGGCTTTGGCCTGTTTTGCCAGTCGTTGGCTACTACTTTATACTTGCAAATTTGCTCTCAATTTTGATGTTTTCACTATTTTTTAAAGGGCTTTTGCCAAGCTTCGTAAAAGTAAATGCGATCCACTACTTTTCGCTCATTGGCGGCTTTTTGGGAGCATTTTTAACGATGCTTGTTTTTAAGAAGGTTGCAAAAGATAAATTTACTCTAATAGAGCTTATTATTTTTATGCTTTGGGTGCTAATAATCGCCATAGTCATCTTTAAATTTCAAACCATTCTTGACATTTTTAGGGGAATTTAGATGGATGAGAGGATAGTTAAATTTCTAAAAAAGATGCATCTTGCTAGCGTTTGCGTCATTGATGATGAGGGGCAGCCTTATTCTTTTAGCGCATTTTACGCCTTTGATGAGGTAAATTTTAGCCTTTTGCTAGCTAGCTCAGATGATAGCTCACATATCAAATTTTTAAAAAACTCAAAGCTTGTTGCTGGTACGGTCGCTCTTGATACAAAGATTGTTGGCAAGATCGAGGGCGTGCAGTTTCAAGGAGTGATGAGCGAGGCTAGCGTAAGTGAGCGAGAAATTTACTTTAAAAGATTTTTTTATGCAAAAGCGATGGATCCAAAAATTTGGTGCATAAGCCTTGAAAAACTAAAATTTACAAGTAATGTTCTTTGTTTTGGCAAGAAGATAAAATGGGAAAAGGGTAGTAAAATTTAGACGTTAAGCTTATATAAGCTACAATCGTTGAAAAATTAGAAAAATGAAGGAGAAAGTATGAAATTTAGCGGGAAAAATGTCCTAATAACAGGTGCAAGTAGAGGTATTGGTGCACAGGTCGCAAAAACACTTGCAAATATGGGCCTAAAAGTATGGATAAACTACCGTTCAAAACCTGAGATAGCGGATGCTTTGCAGGCTGAGATAGAGCAAAATGGCGGCAAGGCTGCTGTAATAAAATTTGACGCAACTGACGAAGATGAGTTTATAAAAGGTATAAATTTGATAGTTGATAGCGACGGCGAGCTAAGCTACCTTGTAAATAACGCTGGTATAACAAATGACAAGCTAGCGCTTCGCATGAAAACTAGCGAATTTACAGATGTGATAAATGCAAATTTAACTTCAGCTTTCATCGGATGTAGAGAGGCTTTAAAAGTTATGAGTAAAAAGCGCTTTGGAGCGGTCGTAAACGTCGCTTCTATCGTTGGTGAGATGGGAAATGCAGGACAGGTGAATTATTCAGCTAGCAAGGGCGGACTGATTGCTATGAGCAAGAGCTTTGCAAAAGAGGGCGCAAGTAGAAATATCCGCTTTAACAGCGTAACTCCAGGCTTTATTGAGACTGATATGACGCATGGGCTAAGCGATGAGGTGAAGAAAACTTATAGCGATAACATCCCACTAAAACGTTTTGGCAGTGCTAGCGAAGTAGCCGAAGCGGTTGCATTTTTGTTGAGCGATCACGCGAGCTACGTCACTGGCGAGACGCTTAAAATAAACGGCGGACTTTATATGTAGGTAAATTTCAGACAAGTTTTGAAATTTAAAATAAATAAAAGCGTAAATATTATAAGATAACAGACATTTTTTATAAGGAGACCTTAAAATGGCAGTATTTGAAGACGTAAGAGACGTAGTTGTAGAACAACTAAGTGTAGATCCACAAGCAGTGAAACTAGAGTCTAAAATTATCGAAGACCTAGGTGCAGATTCACTCGACGTTGTAGAGCTAGTTATGGCTTTAGAAGAGAAATTTGAAGTAGAAATTCCTGATAGCGAAGCAGAGAAGTTAATAAGCATTCAAGACGTTGTAAATTATATAGAAAAACTAGGTAAATAATTAAATTTACACAGTTTGATTTAAGGAGATGTATTGAAACGAGTCGTTGTAACTGGTATAGGCATGATAAACGCACTTGGCCTTGACAAAGAGAGTTCTTTTAAGGCTATTTGCGAGGGTAAAACAGGTGTGAAAGAGATCACGAGCTTCGATGTAAGTGAATTCCCTGTTAAAATTGCTGCCGAGATAACTGATTTTGATCCAAATAGCATTTTAGACGGCAAAGAGGTGAAAAAAGTAGATCGTTTCATACAGCTTGGCATAAAAGCATCTAATGAAGCTATGGCTGATGCAAATTTTAAAGAGTTTGATGCTCATAAATTTGGCGTTAGCTCGGCAGCTGGCATAGGTGGTTTGCCAAATATTGAAAAAAATTCAATTACATACTTTGAAAAAGGCGTAAAGAGAATTTCGCCATTTTTTATTCCATCGGCACTTGTAAATATGTTAGGTGGCATAGTTTCTATAAACCACGGACTTAAAGGTCCAAATTTGTCTAGTGTAACAGCATGTGCAGCAAGCACTCATGCGATATCGCAAGCTGTAAAATGTATAATGATCGGTCAAGCTACAAATATGCTAGTTATCGGTGCTGAGTCTACTATTTGTGGTGTAGGTATAGGCGGCTTTGCAGCAATGAAAGCTCTCTCAACTAGAAATGATGAACCAAGTAAGGCTTCAAGGCCATTTGACGCAAATCGCGATGGTTTCGTAATGGGTGAAGGAGCCGGTGCGCTTGTACTTGAAGAGTATGAGTCGGCTGTTGCAAGAGGTGCTAAAATTTACGCTGAAGTAGTTGGATTTGGTGAGAGCGGAGATGCACACCATATCACATCGCCAACACTTGAAGGCCCATTAAGTGCGATGAAACAAGCACTTGATATGGCAAAAGATGTAAAGATAGATTATGTAAATGCGCACGGTACTTCAACACCTGTAAATGATAAGAATGAGACTGCGGCACTAAAAGCAGTTTTTGGTGATAAATGTCCACCAGTTAGCTCAACAAAAGGTCAAACCGGACACTGTCTAGGTGGTGCTGGTGCGATCGAGGCTGTTATATCTATAATGGCAATGAGAGACGGCATTATCCCTCCAACGATAAACTACGAAACTCCTGATCCAGAGTGCGATCTAGACTACGTTCCAAATAAAGCTAGAAAAGCTGACATAAAAGCTGTTATGAGTAACTCATTTGGCTTTGGCGGAACAAACGGCGTCGTGATATTTAAAAAGTTGGATTAAGATGTCAAATTATTTAGATTTTGAAAAGAGCATAAAGCAAATTGATGAAGATATAGCAAATGCTAAGATCAGAGGCGATGAACATGCTGTTGAAATTTTAAATAAAAACCTATCTAAAGAAATATCAAAAGTATATAAAAATTTAAACGAATATCAACGTTTGCAACTTGCTCGTCATCCAGATAGACCATATGCTATTGACTATATAAATTCATTTTTAGTTGATGGCTATGAGATCCATGGCGACAGGGCATTTCGCGATGACCCAGCAATAGTCTGCTACATCGGCTATATCGGAGGCAAAAAGACTGTCGTTATAGGCGAGCAAAAAGGTCGTGGCACTAAAAATAAACTAAAAAGAAATTTTGGTATGCCTCATCCGGAGGGCTACCGAAAGGCTTTACGCGTAGCAAAATTGGCTGAAAAATTTAACCTACCTATCTTATTTTTGATAGACACTCCAGGTGCGTATCCTGGCATTGGCGCTGAAGAGCGAGGTCAAAGCGAGGCCATAGCTAGAAATTTATTTGAATTTGCAAATTTAAAAACTCCAATAATAGCTGTCGTTATCGGCGAAGGTGGAAGCGGCGGTGCTTTAGCTATTGGCGTGGCTGATAGACTTGCTATGATGAAAAACTCTGTCTTTTCAGTCATCTCACCAGAGGGTTGTGCTGCGATACTTTGGAACGACCCAGCTAAACAAGAGCAAGCTACAAAATCTATGAAGATAACGGCTGATGATCTAAAGCATTTGTCGTTAGTCGATGCTGTGATAGACGAGCCTATAAATGGAGCGCACAGAGATAAAGACGGCGCTGCAAAAGCACTTGCAAACTACTTCATCTCAGAGCTAGCCGAGCTTGAGAAGCTTGATATAAACGAGCTTGTCGCAAAAAGAATAGACAAAATCCTCTCTATCGGAGCTTACGAGGAGTAAAATTTATAGTCACAAGTGAGTTGAAATTTAAGTAAATTTGCTTGTGACTCTCCTTTGCATTAAATTTAATACGCTTTTTTAATTTTAAAAAATGAAATAATTTTATATTTTTATCGCAATCTTCTAAATTTTAATAACTCATCTATGCGACTTTTAAGTGTTTAAGGCTAAAATTCTTAGCAAATTTAAACAAAGGTCATTTGTGGATAAATTTCAAGAAAAATATATAAAACTTTCAAAAGATTACTACAAAAATAAGGGCAATGCAGTAAGCGTAGAGGCTTTGTATCAGTTTAAAGAGGAGCTTGAATCAAGCGAGGAGCCGCAGGCAAAACACGTTTTAGTAGATATTTATCAGCTTTTGTCTATGCAAAAGAGCGCTTATGAGTTACTTTTAAAGATACACGATAGAAACGACAAAAAGTAGCTAAAAACGCTTGGCTATCTTGCGCAGTTTATGGATGAGGGCGACAAATGGGCGGTGCCAAGACCAAAGAGTAAAGAGCAAATTTTAGCCCAAAAGGCAAAGGCTGCCACCTTGCCAAAATTTTGCTATCACCCAGAGCCTTTAAAAACTGGTGCATTTAAAGATGATATGAGTGTCACTTGTGAGTGTCGCGGCGAAAACACTGAAATTTACTATGATAACGGCATATACAGCGAGCAAGACGTCACCTATCTTTGCCCAGCTTGCATCTCAAATGGCGCAGCTGCTAAGAAATTTGACGCTACTTTTGTGCAAGACGCCGACCAACTCGCCACTGATGACGCCAAAAAAGATGAGGAGCTTTTTAGAAGAACACCTGGCTATGAGAGCTGGCAGGGCGAGCACTGGGTGGTGTGCTGTGATGATTATTGCGCATTTTTGGGCGATGTGGGTACGAAGGAGCTTTTAGAGCTTGGCATCGCAGACGAGGTTTTTGATGACTACGCAAAAAGAGACGAGTATGATGTCAAAATGGCGCGCGAGGTGCTCGTAGCGGGTGGCGACTTTGCTGGATATTTGTTTCGTTGCTTGCACTGCAAAAAGTATCACATCTACATCGATGCTTGCTAAAAAGGTAAAATATGGATCTAAATGAAATTTATAAAGGCTGCAAAGAGCGCGGTCTGGAGGGGCTTTTTGAGTTTTTAAAGCCAATGGCTAAAAATGCTATAAAGATAGATACGCAGGCTAAAAGTGACGGTGATATCGCCATTGGAGCGTCTAAATTTGGTGGGCAGCCAGATCTTCCAGCTAGCGTGCCTTGGCCGTCAAATGAAAACGGCGCGCTTAGCTTTGTGGCGCAGATAAATTTTGCTGAAGTTAGCAATTTTGACACCGATGGGTTACTACCAAAAAGTGGCATGCTCTATCTTTTTTATGATATAAATTTACGCATTTGGGGCTACGACCCTGCTGATAAAAAGGGCTTTGCCGTGATCTTTGTCGAGGCAGCTCAAGACCAGCTTGCTCGCCAAAACATGGATGGCGGAAATTTCACATTTGGCGCACGCTCTCTTAGCTTTAAAAACGAACTAAATTTGCCAAGTTTGCAAAGCTCGCTCGTGCCATTTGGTAAATTTAGCGAGGAGGAGTGGGAGGCATATCACGAGGTCATCGAGCCAAGCTGGCAGGCTAAAGAAAACAAGCTCCTTGGTCACTCTGACAACATCCAAGACGGCATGGAGCTAGAGTGTGAGCTCGTGGCAAATGGCCTTGACTGCGGCGATGGTAGCGCTTATCACCACCCAAACATCGCAGAGTTTAGTGAAAATGCCGCTCAGTGGCAGCTGCTTTTGCAGATAGATAGCGACTGGGATAGCGACATGGACTGGGACGGTGAGGGTAGAATTTATCTGTGGATAAAGAGGGACGACCTAGCGGCGCGCGACTTTAGCAAGACTTGGCTAGTTTTGCAGACAAGCTAATTATGAAAATTTATTAAGATCGCTTGTTTTTTGTATCATTGACAATCCTTTTAAAGGGATTTATACCTAAAATTTCATCACGTAGGCACTTTCTTGCTACGACTGCTTTGCTTGCAGTAAGTGCCATTTTACCTACTTTTGCTTACACATCGCCTGCAAAAGGTCAAAACCAAACAAATTTAAAAAAGATGATTAAAAATATTGTTTTAGTTCATGGCACATTTGTCGATGGCTCTTGCTACGCTGAGTTGATCCGCCACTTGTAAGAAGCTGGCATTAACGCTGTTGCCGTGCAAAATCCGCTAACTTCGCTTGCAGCAGCGTTTTACAAAGTAGATAAATGCAAAGACAAAAGAGCTTGATAGCGGACATATTTTGATGATCTCAAAGCCAAAAGGGCTGGCAAACTGGCTCATTGAGATTGCAAATTTGATCTAAATTTATACCAAGCAAGCCACTTTAAATGAGTAGCTTGAAGCTAAATTTTACTAGCATTTTTGCCCATCAAGGCTTTAAATTTATTTTTTCTTTTTATAAAATACCAAGCTTATCGATGCCCAAATTTAGGCAAATTTTAGTAAAATCCTTAAAAAATTTAAAGGCAAAATATGTTTAATGGCTTAATCAGAGAGCTTGCCGATGTCATTAGCTACTCGCAAAATGTTTTACGGCTAAAGGCTAAATTTCGCCCAAATTTAGGCGACAGCATAGCAGTAAATGGCGCATGCTTAAGTGTAACCAAACTATATGATGATGGCTTTAGCGTGGAGCTAAGCGCAGAGAGCAGGGCAAATGTCGCGGTTGAAAATTTAAGTGGCTTAGTGCATATCGAGCCTGCGATGAAGCTTGGCGAGCGCGTGGATGGGCATTTGATGCAAGGACACATCGACTTTATCGGCGTGATCTCGGCTATAAAAAAGCATGAAAATGACATTGATTTCTACATCGACCTGCCAAAGGAGGCGATGGCTCTCATGGCAAACAAGGGCTCGATTGGCGTTGAGGGCGTGAGCCTTACGATAAATGAAATTTTGCCAAAAGGTATCAGGCTCACGATCATTCCCATCACGTTTAGAGATAGCCTTTTTGGCACTTTCAAGGTCGGCAGACGCGTAAATATCGAGAGCGACTTGCTGGCTCGCTACGTGGCTAGGATGCTTGAGACTAAGCAAAATGGTGGCCTTAGCTGGGACGAGGTCGAGAGAATTTCAAGTCTTTACTAAGCGAGCGAAGATGCGTGAAAATTTAGAGATCGTTTTTGATAAAAATGGCATCACTGCTGGCTTTACAAACAGGCTTGGCGGCGTGAGTGAGGGTAAATTTAACTCGTTAAATTTAGGCGATCACGTGGGTGACAACCTAGCAGACGTCATCAAAAATAGAGAAATTTTAGCTCAAAATTTAGGCGTGAAAAAGCTTAAATTTATGAAGCAGATCCACTCGGACAAGGTTTTTATCCTTGAAGATGAAAAAGACGAGCTACCAGAGTGTGACGCTGTGATCACAAATTTAAGTGATGTTGGCATCTGCGTCTTGGTGGCGGACTGCTCGCCTGTTGTGATGATAGATGAGAGGCAGGGCGCTATCTGCGTGGCTCATGCAGGCAGAGCTGGCGTGATGCTAAAAATTTGCACAAAAGCAGTTACGCTTATGAGCGAGAAATTTAGCTCAAGAGCGGGCGACATCAGTGTCTTTATCGGGGCAAATATAAAAGGCAGCTGCTACGAGGTGGGCGAGCTTGATCTTGGGGAATTTAACGCATATAAAATAGGTAGAAATTTTGATATGAACGCGGCCTTGAGAGATGAATTTAAGGCACTTGGGGTTAAAAATTTAAACTTTAGTGAGGTCTGTACGCACTGCGACGAGAGATATTTTTCATACCGAAGAGACGGCGTGTGCGGTAGATTTTGCGGATTTGCGGTCAAATTTAAGGATAAAAATGGGATATGAGAGCTTTAAAAATCCACTAGTGGCAAAAATAGCTCAAAACGCTAGAAATTTAGGCTTTGAGCAGCTTATGAATGAAGAGTTTGTACAGATGCTACTTAGCTCAAAAAAGATGGAGCTAAGCGCCGTGGATAGGGAAAATATCGAGCAAATTTTTATAAAACTGATGGAGATAGAGGAAAAAGTACAACTTAGCAAATAAAGGAGAAAATATGCTTTTGCTTAAAAATGCTAATCTATACACGCCAAAATTTCTTGGCAAATGCGATGTTTTAGTAGGTGTTGGTAAAATTTTAGCCATCGGTGATGGGCTAAGCTTTAGCGTAGAAGGGCTTGAAATTTACGACCTAAAAGGCAAAATTTTAGCCCCGGGCCTCATTGATCAGCACGTGCATATCACGGGTGGCGGCGGCTAGGCAGGATATCACTCAAGAACGCCTGAGATCACGCTTAGTCAGATCGTAAAATATGGCACGACGACTCTTGTTGGCGTTTTGGGGACTGACGGGGTTACTAGAAGCTTGGAAAATCTCTACTCAAAAGCAAAAGCGCTCGAGTTTGAGGGCATCTCAACCTTCATCCACACTGGCTCATACGCAAGCCCTTGTGTGACATTTACCGGCGACATCGCAAAGGATCTCATACTAATCGACAAAGTGATCGGCGTAAAGATCGCACTAACCGATAACCGCGGTAGCTACGTCTCAAAAGAGGAGCTCATCAAGATCCTAAGCAAGATACGCATAGGCGGCATAGTCTCTAAAAAAGGCGGCGTGCTTCACATGCACATGGGAGGGCTGAGTGAGAAATTTGACAACGTCTTTAAGGTGATAAAATACTACGAATTCCCAGTTCATTACTTTTCGCCGACACACTGCGCTAGGACAAAAGACCTATTTAACGAGGCTTTGAAATTTCAAAAAATGGGCGGAAACATCGATATCACAAGCGGTGGAAGTAAATTTGCCCCACTTCATGAGGTGGTGGCTTACAGCCTTGAAAATGGGCTAAATTTAGAGCGCCTAACGATGAGCTCAGACGGAAACGGTAGCGTGCCTAAATTTAAGGAAAATGGCGAGCTAGTGGGATATGGCTGTGCCTCATGTGCGTCAAATTTAGAGGTATTGCAAGCTTTGGTAAGAAATAAAATTTTAAATATAGAGGATACTTTGGCTTTGATGAGTAAAAACGTGGCGAAATATCTAAATTTAAGCCAAAAAGGCGAGATAAAAGTGGGCAATGATGCTGATCTTTGTGTCTTTGATGAGGAGCTAAATTTATACGACGTGATCGCAAAAGGCGAGTTTTGTGTCAAGGACGAAAAGGTCGTTAAAAAGGCTTTTTCGAGTAAATTTAAAGAAATTTGAGCTTTATTTGTAGCTAAAGAAATCTTTAAATTTAGCTTCAATAAAGCCAAGTTTCAATATAATCCAAGTTTTATTTCACACACGACAATCCTAAATTTGGTTGTGCGAAAGCATTAATGGTCGTGGAGGATAAAACTAAATTCAAGGCAAAATACCTAAAACAAGGAGAAACTCATGGTAACTATGAGAGATTTATTAGAGTGTGGCGTACATTTTGGTCACCAAACACGCCGCTGGAATCCAAAGATGAAAAAATTTATCTTTGGCGAGAGAAAAGGCATCTATATTATAGATCTACAAAAGACTATCCGCTATTTCCGCTACACTTACAACATTGTTCGTGACGCAGCTGCTGAAGGTAAGTCAGTGCTATTTGTTGGTACTAAAAAACAAGCTATCGATGCTATCAAAGAGTACGCTGAAAAATGTGGAATGCCTTATGTAAATCACCGCTGGTTAGGTGGTATGATGACAAACTTCGGTACTATCCGCCAGTCTATCCGCAAACTTGAAGTTATCGAGACTATGGAAGAAGATGGTTCGATAAATTTATTAACTAAAAAAGAGGCTTTGATGCTTCGCCGCAAAAAAGAGAAGCTTATCGCAACTCTTGGTGGTATCCGTAATATGAAAAGCCTACCTGATATGATATTTGTCGTTGATACAGTTAAAGAAAAGATCGCTGTTCAAGAAGCAAATCGTTTAAAAATTCCAGTTGTAGCACCGATCGATACGAACTGCGATCCTGACGTTGTTGACTATCCGATTCCAGGAAACGACGACGCGATCCGCTCTGTTCAGCTTTTCTGCCAAGAGATGGCTGAGGCGATCAACGAGGGCAAATCACTTCTTGAGCAAGATGGTGGCGAGCAAGCTGCTGGCGAAGAAGTAAGCCAAGATGAGAAAGACGCAGTTGTAGCTGAGGCTATGAGCGAAGAAGACTTTGGCGAGGACGAAGAATAATGGAAATAACTGCACAAATGGTAAAAGAGCTCCGTGAATCAACTGGAGCTGGCATGATGGACTGCAAAAAGGCACTTGGCGAAGCAAATGGTGACATGGAGAAAGCTGTTGACATCCTTCGTGAAAAGGGCCTAGGTCAAGCTGCTAAAAAGGCTGACCGCCTTGCAAGCGAGGGCTTAGTAAGTGTTGAAGTTTGCTCAAAATGCAAAAAAGCAACTATCAGCGAGATCAACTCTGAAACTGACTTCGTTGCTAGAAACCCACAGTTTCAAGTACTTGCAAAAGACGCAACAGCTCACATCCAATCAAGCGGCATAGCAACAGTTGAAGAGCTAAATGCGAGCACTTTAAATGGTGTTAAATTTGAAGATTACTTCAAAACTCAGATCGCAACCATCGGTGAAAACCTTGTGGTTCGCCGCTTTGAGACTATTAGCGCTGATGATAAGGGTGTGGTAAATGGCTACGTTCACTCAAATGGCCGCGTTGGCGTACTTATCGGTGCAGCTTGCGAAAGTGCTGAAGTTGCAAACAAGGCAGCAGAATTTATAAGAAATTTATGTATGCACGCAGCTGCTATGAAGCCAAGCGTTATAAGCTATAAAGATCTTGATAAAGAGTTTGTTGAGAAAGAATTTATTGCACTTCGCGCTGAGCTTGAAAAAGACAATGAAGAGCTAAAACGTCTAGGCAAGCCACTTCATCACATCCCTGAGTACGCTAGCCGCTGCCAGATAGGCGAGGCAGAGCTTGCAAAAGCTACAAAAGCGATTGAAGAAGAGCTAAAAGCTGAGGGCAAGCCTGAGAAAATTTGGGATAAGATCATTCCTGGCAAGATCGAGAGATTTTACGCTGATAACACAGTGCTTGACCAACGCCTTACACTTTTAGGCCAGTTTTATGTAATGGACGATAAAAAGACTATAGAACAAGTTATCGAAGAGAAAAGCAAAGAGCTTGGTGGCAAGATCGAGATCGTAAAATACGTTCGTTTTGAACTTGGCGAAGGCTTAGAAAAGAAAGTAGATGACTTTGCTGCAGAAGTTGCTGCTCAAATAGGCTAATGGAAATTTTAAGAGCGTCTAATCTAGGCTTTGCGTATGATTATACGCTCTTTAACAATATAAATTTAACTCTCAATCAAAAACAAAGCATCGCAATAACCGGCGTTAGCGGTTGTGGCAAATCAACGCTTTTACACATACTTTCAACACTTTTAAAACCAAATTTTGGTGAGGTCATCTATCAAGATAGATCGATCTATGAGCTTTCTCAAAATGAGCTTTTGGCCATTAGAAGGCTTCATTTTGGCATCATTTTCCAGTCACACTATCTTTTTAAAGGATTTAGTGCTTATGAAAATATTGAGCTTGCAAGCATCTTATCTGGTGAAAAAATAGAAGAAAAAGAGCTTGAGTCACTTAAAATTTCAAATGTGATAAATCAAAAAGTTGGTGAGCTAAGCGGTGGTCAGCAACAACGTGTGAGTATCGCTAGAGTACTTACCAAGAAGCCAAAGATCATCTTTGCAGACGAGCCAACTGGTAACCTTGACAAGCAAACGGCAAATGAAGTGATGCAAGTTTTATTTGACTATATAAATGAAAATAGCGCTGCCCTTGTTCTAGTCACTCACGACAACGATCTAGCAGCTAAATGCGACAACTCATATAAGCTTGAAAACAAAGAACTTATACAGATTTTTTAAATTTTAAAGATCAAAATTTACTATTTTATCTTTTAGTATGTTTGTAAATTTAGTCAATTTATAATATAAATTTTTATTAAAAAGCTTTATGTAATAGGTAAAATTAGGTAAGACTAAATTGCTTGCCTGATTAATATAAAGTTTAGACTACCCACCAACATGTTTTGTATTATTCTTATCAGCCTTTTGTTTTAAAAATTCCTTTTCTTCTTTTGTAGGGTTATTGTGAGGGGGTATAGAAAATGAGAGTGAGAAATTTTAGCG
Source organism: Campylobacter concisus (assembly GCF_002165785.1). Taxonomy (GTDB): domain Bacteria; phylum Campylobacterota; class Campylobacteria; order Campylobacterales; family Campylobacteraceae; genus Campylobacter_A; species Campylobacter_A concisus_W. Next base: position 5,767 of record NZ_NDYO01000003.1, on the reverse strand, counting down.
CGAGATTTTTGAAAGCGCGTAAAATAGGCGCCTTAAAAAGTTTCACTCTCAGTTGTAATGCAAAAATTCAGCTGCAAGAAAAATCCCTATAATCCCAAATCGTCCGTTTTGTCCCAAAAAAGCGGAAAAATTTAACATCGCAAAAAGACTTTAAATACCAAATAATCGACTTTTAAACACCTTTTAAAGCGTCCCAAAAATCGTCCCAAGATTTTAACGCATCAAGGACATATATCGCTTAAGGTTTGCCGTCAAGAACATAGATAAAATTTAAAAACATAGGTATTAATCATCAAATTTTTAGAAAAATGATGATTAATCAGGGCTTAGTGATGATTAATTTTAATAATTTGCGTATTTATGGGTTTATCTTTAATCATCATTGTAAAAACGCAATAAAAAACTATTTTAATCTTAAATATTGTTTAGAAATAGCTTAAACTATTAATCATCATTTTAAATTTATTTTTATATTTTAAAATATTTTCATATTGATATTAAATTTACATCTAACCTTACCAATTATTTTTAACTGATTTATTTCCTCACCCTTTAAAATAATATCTTGATAAAAACTGTTCAACGATGTTAATTTTACTTCTTTGTGTATCGTGTCTCTCAAAAATTTCTTTATATATACGTCTCCGCCGATATTTGCTATAACTATGTCGCCATTTTTTACCTCTGCATCCAAATCCACTACTACGGCGTCGCCATCTTGTGCAAACGGCTCCATACTATCGCCAAAAACCTTAATTACATCATAGTTTTTAAATGGTATTTTTAAAACTTGTTCCATAAAATCTCTACCGACAGGGATTATAGAATAATCTTGTTCATCGTTTTGTGAGCCATAGCCAGCACTTGCTGTTACATTCTCAAAATACCTTAAATTCGCTTTATCTTTATAAGGTTTATTAACCTTGTCTGTGCTTAGGCTGGCGAATTTTAATTTTACAGTTGAGGTTAAGCCTTTTGAGCGCCATGTAGCGGCCGTGCTCCTAGAATAACCTAGCCTTTCTGCTACATCTTCGAGACTATCGACCTTAAAAAAATTTTTCATATTTTCAAATATAACTTTATCTCTTTGATCGTCCATTTTGCCGCCTTTGATTAAAAAAATATATGAACATAGTATTTTAACCTTGACAAATAAGGTTAAAATACTATATAATTCTTTCAAATCTACGAAAAATTATATCTTATTTGAGATTAAATCTTTCAAAGGTTTGAAAAATAGTTCTTTAAATTTTCATTGTTAAGTCGGCAGAAAGGCAAGAAATGAAAGTCATATTTTGTGGTTCCGAGCCGAGCGAGTCTAGCTTTAGCGTTAGACAACGACTAGGCAAAGGTGCAGAGAGACTGCTCGCGGTTTTGAGCCAAGGTGGATATTCAAGGGAGCTTGTGAAATACTGCGATAGAGTCTTATATAGACATATAGACTCGATCAATACTCAAGACAAGCAAACGTGTGATGAGTATGCGAAAAAGCTCTTAGATATGAGTTATAAAGTCTTGTATAGTGGATCAAGTCGGCGTAATCAAGTAGATGTAGCCCGAAAAATTCGCGATCTTGTTCGCTAGGTATGTCTTTGTGCGACGCATTTAGATACGGCTCATCCATGACTTCGCTAAATTTATATGAAAATTGATAATTAGCAGGTATAAAATAGTCTTTTGGATGAGCTATGCTATCGTCGTGCAAAAGCATTCTAGCACTAGTGTCTATACACTTAAACTGGTAAGCTAGTATCTCAAATCTAGGCGGTGCGATAAGCATATCGTTATCCTGAAAACTTTTAAGCTCATCAAAGAAAAATCTTCCGCCATCATCTATCTCTTGGAAGTCTCTTTCAAACTCTATCCTGGTATAAAAGTATGCGTTGGCATGCTTTTTGAAAAGCTTGTGAAATTCTTTACTAAGCTTATGGGCAAGCTTAGGTAATGCACCAGCATAGAGCTTCTCACCACAGTGATAACACTCAAAGGTGTCTAACTTTAACGTGGTTATAGATATCGCCGTAGCTTGCTTGCACTTAGGGCAAGCGAAGTTCATCTTAGCTTCGTGCATATAAATCCTTATTTATGGTCTTAAAACGAGATTATAACTAAAAATTTAATAAGCCGACTTAGCAATGAAAATCATAAGAAAGGAGCACAAAGTGATAAAGAAATACTTCACCGATAACTGCATAAGCATAAGACAGTGGGCTAAAAAACACAATCTTAGTGAGAGAACCACATATATGGTGATAAGTGGTCAAGTGGCAGGTAGTAAAAATTTCGCTACTTCAAGAAAGGTGTTTGAAGTGCTTTTAAGTGAGGGCATAATCAAAGAGCTTCCAAGTGGTCTTAAAAAAGAACAAGAAGAGAGTAAGGCTAGCTAAATGATCTATGTCGAAACTGCTGTGGCTGCTGAAATTTTTGGCATACATCCAAGAGCTTTAGCAAATTCTATAAATAGGGGCTCAGCAAAATATCCATTCATAAAGATATCCGACGCCGGCATCAGAAGCCGCGGTGGAGCAAAGCTACTGTTTGCGGTAGAGATCGCGGATATAGATGCAGCGATAAAAAGCGGCAAGGCAGATAAAGACGTATGCGTGTACATAGAGGATGGCTCGGAGCAAAGCGGATTTAGACAGATGAAATTTAGCGAGATCAAGGGTGGCAGCAAAAACAAAGAGAGTGCGAGCGACGGTAAAAAAGAGAATTTAAGCAGGGAATACGCAGTGCTGGACGATGGCGAAAAAGAGGAAATAAATGAAAAAATCAAAGTGCTAAAAGAATATGAAGAGGCTAAAAAACAAGGCGTGTCATGTAAAAAGTTTTGCGAGGACAGCGGTATAAGTGAGGCAAACCTTTTTAGATGGCAAAAGGCCTATAAAGAAAAGGGCGCGGCGGCGCTAATAGACAAACGAGGCAAACATAGGAAAAATGCCAGCGTGCTTGAAGAGTGGATGAAGGAGTTTATACTTGAAAATTTCCGTGCTTACGGCGCAGGTGGATTAAATATAACAGAGCTTTACCGCAGACTCCATCAAGAGTATTTTAGGCGCAGAGGCGAAGTGCATAATTATCCGAAATTTCTAACTGGAAAGATAAAACCGCTCTTTGACGCAGGCGTAATAAAAAGATACCTAGACGGCTATTACGCCATTAACAAGCTTGAATACATAATGATCACGAAAGGCGAAGATAAAGCGAAAAGCTACTTCCAGCCAGCTCTAGGCGATCAGGGCGAGATGATAACCAGACGCAATCAATGCTGGCAAATAGATAGCTCACCACTTGACGTGATGGTAAGAGACGGAGAAAAAGGAGAGGCTATACGAGCCAATATCCTTAGCATCGTGGACGTATATAGTGGCAGATGCGTGGCCAGTATAGAGAGAAAATCAAATGCCCTGGGCCTTGTAAGGCTCATGTGGAAAGCACTTAGTAAGCTGGGTAAACCAGACTACATAAAGGGCGACAACGGTAAAGACTACCTAAGCGATCAGTTCCAGCATCTACTAAACGGTCTAAATATCGACTACGATAGAGCCATAGCATATAGCGGCGACGAAAAGGGCTTTGTAGAGAGACACTTTGGGGTAATGCAGCATGCGGGCATCTCTCAAACGCCGGGGTATATAGGATTTAACCTAGCCATGAGAGAGGCAATCGAGCAAAGAACGCCTAAAAAAGACAGATCCGCAAAAGACGAGCTAGGACTTGTCAAAAAGACCAACCTTAAATACCTACTAACGCTAGATCAGGTAAGGGTTAAATTTGAAGCCGAGGTGCTTAAATGGGACATAATGAGCGTAGGACGCAAAAAATCAAGCCCGATGGATCGTTGGAATAGCGATACGACTCCGTTAAAGGGAGTAAGAAAAGAGGAATTTATGTTACATGCGGGGGGATTGGAGTCTAGAACGGTAGGCAAAAAGGGAATTAGTTACGATGCAAGAGAATTCGGCTCGCCGTTTCTCCCGGCCGTAAAAACGCCGGTACTAGTTAGCGAAAACATAGACGATGTAAGCTCGATATTCGTGTTTGATTTGGAAGGAAATTTCATCTGCGAAGCAAATGATAAAGAGATATGTCCTATGAGTGCGGAAACATATAAGGCCGTTAAAAAGGTCTTTAAAGACGATATGAAAGCTATCCGCGCTGTCATAAAACGTGCTGAATTTAGCGAATTTACTAGACTAAACGTTAATTACGATCTCGAAGTAATGCTTGAAGCCCATAAAGAGGCGTTAAAACCTGAAAACTTTAACTACGAAGACGACGACAAGATAGAGACACTAAAAGAGACCATAAAAAGGCAAAAAGAGGTAAATAACATAATAAATGCTGGGTTTGATTACGACAAATTAAATGAATTTACCGCAGAGCGAACTACTAAAAAGAAATTTTCCGTAGACGACGCCATAGAGATAGCAAGCGGAGAATAAAAATGTTTTCAAGGTCGTTTAAAGTCCTATTAAACGGCGTTTAAAACATTTAAAAAAACAAAATTAAAAGGAGGAAAAATGCAGTTAGCAGACAGAATAAAAGACTTCATCGAAGCTAATAAATCAAGCGGTATGAGTCAGAACAAATTTGCTACGGCGTTGGGAATAAATCCCGCGTATATCTCGGGATATATAAAGGAAGGCTCTAGCTACAAGTATGCCGACAAAGTAGAAGAGCCAGCTAAGAACTATCTTGACAATTTTATCCAAAAAGTGGACGTTTTACAAGACGAGCTACCTTTCGTAAAAACCAAGGACGCCAAAAGCATACACGCGGTGATCGGCTGGGCGGTGCAAGATAGAGATATGGCAATGATAAGTGGAGTAGCTGGCAGCGGAAAGACAAGGGCCGTTCGCGAATACGTAAGAACGCATCCGGACAGCATTCTAATTGAAGCCACCATAAATACGTCCACAAAGAGTCTTTTTAAAATTTTAGCCAGAGAGCTCGGACTAAACGACAAAGGAAGCATAGATGAGCTAATACGTCAAAGCGCGGAAGCTCTAAAAAAGGTAAGCAGAACAATCATTATAGACGAGGCCGAGCATTTGCCTTACCGTGCGCTTGAAAGCTTGCGCAGGATGCACGATTTTAGTCGTGCTACTCTGGTGCTTGTGGGTACTAACAAGTTGCTCATAAATTTAACAGCTTCAAAGAGCGGAAACGAGCTAGAACAGCTAAGCTCGAGAGTCGGAAATAAATGGATACTAGGCGGACTTTCCTACGTAGACGAAGACAAGAAAAAGATAAGAGACGATCTAGAAGCTGTTTGTAAAAACTTCGGCGTAACGCAAAAACCATGCATTGATCTAATAGAAGCGCTAGCTAAAGGAAATTTCAGAAAGACCGAAAAGCTGCTAAGAAGGGCGAAGATGCTAAGCGAATACGCAAAGACCCCTATAAATGAAGACGTAGTCAAAGAGGCTACGAAGATGCTGCTTTTATAGTTGTAACGGTTGTAATAGTTGTAAGGAGTAAAAAATGATGAACGTAACGATAGACTCTCTTGAAAATCGCGCGGTGGAGCAAACGCAAGCGGCTGGGCTAGTTAGACTGGTAAGAGAATTTGAAGAAAAAGGATTTGAAATGAGAGTAAGTGCTAAAGGTGAACTATGGGGCATAAGGCGCGGAAACATGATAAAGGGTCAAAAGGCAGACTACTCAAAGAGCATGTTTAAGCTAGTAGGCAAATATATCATAAGAACCGCCGACGGTAAAGTAATCGATACGGCGGCTTAAATTTGATTTTTCGGGAGCTCTA
>NZ_NDYO01000002.1:0-109143 GCF_002165785.1 Campylobacter concisus | reverse complement strand
ACAGCAAGACTCGTCTTTGTTTCTACGCCTTATGCTAGCATCGAGTGCAAAGATAAAGACAGAAACTATTATGCAAAGCAAATAGCGCAGCAGGCTTGCGCTATCGTCAGGCAAAACGGCTACGAGCCTATCTCGCCCGTGCTTGCGTGGATGGATATATATAGCGAGCTTGAGCGTGAAAGAGTAATGAAAAACTGCGAAGAGCTGCTTAGAGTGTGCAGCTACTACTACCGCTATACATGCAAGTGGAGCGATAAGAGCGAGGGCATGGCACAAGAGGCAGCATGGGCTAAAGAATATGGTCTTAGTGAGCTTAGATTTAGTTTGTTTGAGTGATAGGGTTAATAAAAATTTTTAATGAGGAGTAAAAGATGCAAATAAATAGTTTTAGCGATGTTGATGTTGCCTTAAAAAGGCTTTGCGAGGTAAGCGTAGGGATAGAGAAGATAAACGGAGAAGTAACGCTTGAGTGCAACCGCATAAAAGAAGCTAGAAAAAGCGAAGTCGAAAGGCTAGAAAGCGAAAAAAGCTACATAGAGCAGCAAATAACGCTTTTTTGCGAGGATAATAAGGCCGAATTTGCCGAAAAACGCTCAAAAGAATTTACTTTCGGCGAGATCGGCTACCGCATAAGCAAAAGCGTAAGAGTACCTAGCGTAAAAGCCAAGCTTGAGAGTTTGCTAAACTCCATAAAGGCGTTTGGGCTAGGTAAAGAGTGCATTATATACGAGGAAAAGCCTAACAAAGAAGCGCTTGCAGAGCTAAAAGACGAGGATTTGGTAAAGCTCGGTCTTAAAAGGGTGGTAAAAGATAATTTTAGGATAGTGCCTAAAATAGAGAGTTTGGAGGTAGGGAAATGAACAAGTATATAAAAAGTGATTTTCAAATCTATTGGAGTGAATATAAAAAGTTAATAGATAGCAAAGATAGGCTTTTGCCTAGATTTGTAAGGCGAGCGAAGTTAAGAATTCGCGTTAAAGGGCTTTGAGCCCTTTAAAGAGCGTTTTAAACCACTTTAACGCTCTTTAAAAGGTTTAATTTTAAGGAACAATAGTTGAGAGTTCTAAATTTATTCGCAGGGCTCGGCGGAAACCGAAAACTATGGGATAGCATAACGAATATAAATGTAACGGCCGTCGAGCTTGACGAAGCCGTAGCGCGCGCTTACGCTTTCCGTTACCCAAACGATGAGATAATTATTGCCGATGCGTATGATTATGTGGCAAAGCATTACGACGAGTTTGATTTTATCTGGGCCTCGCCGCCATGTCAAACGCATTCAAAACTAAATTTCGGCAACGTTAGATGGAAAAATTCAAGAAAATTGCCCGATTTTAACCTTTATGCCTTGATAACGTATCTTCAAAAAAGATGTCGAGCAAAGTGGGTGGTCGAAAACGTGATACCCTTTTATACTCCGCTGATAACGCCTAACGTTTTACTCGGTAGGCACTATTTTTGGTGCAATTTTCATATCGCCAAAAAATATTTTAAATCCGAGATAGCCATAGCAGACGTTAAGCTCGGCAATTTTAAAGACTTTGATATAACGACCTTCAAGGATATAAAAAATAAGCGTCAAGTATTGCGAAACGAGGTTAATTATGAGCTTGGAGAATACGTTTTTAGGTGCGCGATAAATAATGGAATAAAAACCCAAAAAGAACCCGACTTAGGATTGTTTAATGACGACTAAACAAAAAAATCACCTCAATAATCTACACGCAAAAAAGAGATCATTGTATCAAGCTAGACTTAATAATGTCCTAAGCTACGATCTTAGTTTTTACCGCTTTAAAAACGGAAGGCTAAACGTGTCAAAACTAGCTAGGTGTAGTGGTTTAAGCCGTGCATTTTTAGAAAAAGAGCTGTGGAAAAAAGGATTATAATGAGCGAAATTTTCGAGTTTTTAAAAAGTTCTAGCCTAACCAAGGATAGTTTCAACGAAAAGGTCGAGTTTTTGATAGAGGGCTTTTTAGTAAAGCAGCTAATCACACTAATCTACGCGGACGGCGGCACGGGCAAAAGCTATATGGCCTTTGCTCTAGCTAAAAAACTTTGCAAAGAGGGTCAAAGGGTGTTTTTTATAGACTACGACAACCCCGTAGGCGTACTCAAACAGCGCGGCGTAGATAGGCTACTTATAGAAAGCTACGAGAATATGAATTATATCCAGCGCTCTACTTTGGAGCTTTGCGGATTTGAACTTGTTCTAAAGCTAGAAGAAAACGCCGTAGGTAAAGCTTATAAAGATTGCGTTTTTATACTAGATAGTTTGCGTGATTTCGTAGACATTAACAACGATAACCGTATAAATAGACTATTTGGCGCGCTTAAGAATTTGCGCGAAGCGGGAGCCACCGTGATCATCCTGCATCACTCCAACAAAGACGGTAAAAACTATCAAGGCAGTAACCATATAAGGAATTCTCTCGACGTTATGTATCATCTATTAAAACGCCCTAGTAAGGAAAACGAGTTAAATTTCTTACTTGAAGTAGCCAAAGAAAGAGCCGGAGTAAAAGATAGCGGTTTTTGCGTAAAAACGCTAAATTTAGAACTAAACGAGCTTGATGTAGAGGTAGCTAGAATGAGCGAATACGAGCTAAATTTTACTACTCTAGCGCAAAAGATACTAGCCGGCGGAGATCTAAACAAGACCGAGCTGCTAAACGCTATGAATTACGAAAAAGACGATAGAACGGCTAGGGATTGCCTCGATAAATTCGACGGCAAGCTATGGTTTAGCCGTAAAATGGGCAAGAGCGTGATATATAGTTGTAAAGCAGAGACTACAACCGATACAACTATTACAACTATGAGAGAAAATACCTTAAATTTGGCGGTTTAGAATGAATACGAGCGAGCTTAAAAAGTACTATATCAAGATGATACAAACGTTAAAGCACAACTATTTCGTGGATGACGAGTGCAGGAAGGTGTATTTACAAGCACAATTTGGCAAAGATAGCCTAAAAGAGCTAAGTATAGAGGAGCTTAGGGTCGTGCTAGAGGTTGTGGGATATAAGCCCCATAAAGACACAAATTTTAAAAGACCTGCGCGAAAAAGCAAAGCAACCCGCAAAACCAAAGTACACAAAACGTCTAGTCCTTCTTTTATAGCCGGCGAAGATCTAACGCCCGCTAAAGGAAGCCTATACGCCACTAAAAAACAACTTGAAACTATTGCCGGTATCTGGGAAGAGATAGCCAACGTAAAAACGGGTATGGCTCTAAGAGAGTTTATTTTTAGGATAGTTAAAATCAGGCCTTTGCATCTTAAATTTTTGTCAAGGACTGATGCTGCCGACGTCGTGCAAGCCCTTATTCAAATGAAAGACAAATACTACAAATGATAAATAACTTCGATCTATTCGTTGAATTTTATAATAAGGTCAAGGAAAGCTCCGATATAAGCGAGATCATCAAAGAATATGGTGGAGCTAGTATCTATGTACCAAGCTACAAGGCGACATTTAGAAATCAGGACATACTAAGACAATACGATGAAGGCATAAGAGCAGGCAAGAATAGCTCCGTAGTTATAAGAGAACTAGCCCAAGTTCATAATCTAAGCTACAACACTATAAGCAGCATCACAAAAGAAGTTAGAGAGCCGAGTTTGTTTGAATGCGAACAATAAGAAAGGATGAAAATGCAAAAAGAAATATACGAAAATTTAAGAACGATCGATGAAAGTATTGATATAATAAAGCAATCTATCTTAAATTTAAGCCAAAGCGATATATTACCAGGTAAGTCATTTAGTGTATGTGTAAAAGCCTTAAAGATAAAGATGGATGAGGTAGAAACTCTTATAAAGTGGGCGGAAAATGGCAGCAGAAGAGATATTAATCAAGCTTTGTGAGCTGGCGCGAAAAGATGGTGGCGCATCTCTTGAGCAAATTTTAAAAGAAGCATTCAACGAATATGATGAATTAAAGCTACTTAAAAAGCGTAATTTGCTTTGTGAGCATTGCAAATATGTATTAAAAGAAATAGGAGCTGCGGATGATACTCTAACAGATGTGTTACAGATCATATCTACCCTGAATGCAAAAAGAGAAATGATACTTTTTAGAGATACGTTAAATTTAACGCAAGAAAAGCTTATTAAATCTATATTCTCGCATTACAAAGATAAAAATAAATTCCAAAACGAAGTAAATATTGATGAGATAGTTGATATTGTCGTAGAGTTTGAAAGTGAAATACAAGATGCAGACATCAATGAAGAACAAAAAGAGACTTTAAAACAACTTTGCCTTATCGTGAAAGAGGCAAAGGAAGAAAGTAAGATAATTGGCTCTAATAGAGCGATTGATAAACTTCATACTCTTTTTATAGGCAAATTCTTTTTATATGGTAAAACTATTTTAAACATAAAAGATCCACGGATACTAGAAAAAATAAAGTGGATATATGCAAAAATAGGAGCTGCAAATTCTATCATCAAGACACTCAAAGATTTTAAAGATAATTTGACGGATATACTTACTTTAACTTGTTGATTATAAATTCTATCGTTGCATCTTCGATAGCCTGCTTTGTCCTATTTGGCAAATGTCCACTTTTATCCACTGGCAAGAACGGGCGAGCCGCGATTCTTACGTTTTTACTTCGTCCCGCCTTATTGGTGCCGAATTGATGAACTAACCCGTAAGCAAAGCCGTTTTTATTCGTATTATTAGATACCGTGGCTTTTTTATCGTCTGCTTTAACTATCCATTTATCCGCCAAATTTCCGTCCGATCTTAAAATATTAGATGACTTTCCTAGTTTTTGTTTTTGCCTAATCGTACTAGGTTTCAAGGCCTGCCATTTTTGTCCGAACGGACTGCTCTCGTTCTCAAAACTAGCTTCTATTTCGTTTTGTAAGATATTGCCTAGCGTTTGCATTAGCGGCTTGGTTTTTTTCTCGATATTTTGCAGAGATTTTAGCTTCATTTGCAGCTCTTCTAGGCCTTTAACTTCTATCATTGCGTTTGTCCCCTTAAAATGTGGTATAATTACACAAAGTAGATAAGAGATGGCCCAGATTTGGCAGGGTTCCAGTTGCAAAAGCAAGCTGTATATGACTTGGGTTCGATGCCCGGCCTTGTCTACTTTATCTTTATATATCTTTTTTTATCTTTCAAAATAGCTTTATAATTTTCTACGGGTATCCTCGTAATAGTCGCTATAAAATTATCGGTTTTAAATTTTTTAAGTGTATAGTCTAGGCGGATGACGGCGTAATTTACCATGTTATCGTTTTGTAGGCTATTATAAAAATATAGTAAAACATTGTCCTTTTTATCGTAAAATACGCGTTTAGCTTCGTCAAATACGCCTACTACGGCTTTTATTTCATCGATATTGGGCTCTTTTCCCTTCGGCTTGCTATCTCTCGTGATGTGCGAGATGGTGTTTTGATAAACGGCTATACTGGATGCTTTGGGCTCTACGTCGATGATTTTTAGATTTTTCTTGATACTTTGCTTTAACTCCCCTACTTGAGCCACCTGATAAATTTTATCTTTGATGATTTTACCGCCAATTACGGCATTTACCATATCATCTAAGCTTTTTTGCCAAACATAAATATCTCTTTCATGCTCGAAGTTTTCTAATGCCTGCTTTAAATTTTTCTTTGCAAGAGTTGAAGTAATGGCGCCCAAGGCCTTATTTTGCTTATCTTTTAAAATTTCGTCTGTCTTATCGATTTTACCTGGGTTGTATCTAAAATCTTTTTCTGCAGCTTGTGGCAAAAACGATCCATCTGCAAGCGGCACGATGCCTCTAGCTATACACTCAGCCTCTGTAAGCACCTGCACCTTGCAGCGGCACCCCCAGCCGTTTGGCGGATAATTGGTATCCCAAAATTTATCCGTCTTGGGCAGGGTCTTGCCGTGAAGCTTCCTGTGGGCTTCTCTGGTCCTGCCGTCTAGCACGGCGGTATAGCGGAAGTATTCGCCTAGGCTTTGTATCTGGCTTTCATACCTAGCCTTGGCATAGGCCGTTCTCATATTGGTGTTAAATATAGTTCTTAATCTTCTATTGCCTACGTAAATTCCTTTTTCTTCGCCAGTCTTTGGATCTTTTACCTTGATATTTCCTAGCCAGCCTTTCTTTGCAAGCATAGGCTTTACGCTCTTTTTCCACTCGTCAAACCCAACGCCCTCTTTAAAGGCTTTGGCGAGCGAAGCCTGCGTATCCTTTAAAAGATCTAAATTCATCATCTTTGCGACAGTAAAAGCCTTTTTGTGGGCGTCGTGCATGATCTCGTCGTAATCGAAATGGATCTCCGGCTTTTTGCTCTTTAAATATTCATAAACCGCCGTAGGCTCCTCGAAAAAACTAAATTTCATCTAGATATCCCAACATCTGAGCATTGGCTACGGCTTTAAACATCAAGGGTTCAAGCTTTTCAAAGGGTAGATCGTAAAGCTCGTAAAGCTTATCGAAAGCCTCTTCGTAAGTCTCGCTACTTGCGATTAGTTTATTTAAGACCGCTTCTATCTCGCCGTCCTCTATATCCATCTCGTCCGTAGCCTTATCAAACCTATCTAAAGCCTTTAAAGAGCCTTTTAAAGCCGTTAAATTCGCTTTATTAGCCTTTAAATTTAGGTCTTTTTCTTGCGCTTGCTCGTTATCGTCCAGCTCGATATTATATACAGAGGTTATGTATTTTTTCGTAGGCGTGAAGCCCATATCGTATAGCGTCTTGTCTCTTGTAGCGCGCTCAGTATTAGGAGCGTCTTCGTCGAATAGTTTGGCGTAAAGCTCGCCGTTATAGCCGTTTATCTCCTTAAAAAAGTTTATGACCTTGTTCATCACGAAGATTAAAATTTTAGCATCGTTTGCGGCCAGATCCTCTCTAATCTCGTTATGCGTCTTCGCTGCGGCATAGCTTCCCTCTTTTACGTCGCTAGTCAAATTTGCGCCTAAAATAGCCTTGCTGATTTGATTATCGAGGTATGCGGGAAGCCTAGTGAAATCTACGTTTGAGGTAGGCTGCACCAGCGTGATCTCCTCGTCCGTGTCTATGACCGCGCTATCGCCGCTAAGCATAGCTTGCACTTCCGCAGCCATTTCGTCGGGCTCGTAGCTAGTTTTTGCTATCGCCCAGGGCGATCCGAATTTTTCTAAAAACCTAAACCAAAACTTTAAACTGGCGTTTTTCATCTTGACGGGGAAATACAGCTTTTTAAGCAGCCCATCTCCGTATACCTTTCTAAAATTCGCTCTGTTTAATGCGTATATAACTTTTAAAGGCGGAATACTTCGCTCGCTTCCGCTTGCATTAAATGTGAACTCGCCCACGTCGTTAAATTTAAATTGCCTAAAATCACGCTGCACGAGTCTTGGGTACACAAGCCCTTCTTTTTCTTTGTAGTTAACCTCGAATACGTTTAGCCCGTAAAGATAGGTCTCTAAAATTTGGCTGACGACGTCGGGGTTAAAAATCTTTTTAAATTCGTCCTTAATTTTTTCATCGTCGCAAACGATTTGGATCTCTTTTTTCTCGGTCACGGACTTGCGGCTCACGTCGCACTGCGTAACGGTAAGATCGGCTAGTATCATATCCATATCGTCGTCGCCAATGCTGGAAACTCCCGTATTTATCAGCAAATCTATCAGGGTACCGTTTTGGGGGATGAGAGCTGCCGTTTTGCGCTTTATGGGTATCGTCTGAGATTGGCTTTCGTTTTTGTTGTTTAATTTTAATCGTTTGAAATTTGATTTTTTCTTACTCATCTATTGCGCCTTTTTACTTTCTTTTTTAGTTTCGTTAAGTCGTATGCGCCCGCCAAGCTGTCGGGCGCGTCGTCGTGCTTGGCTTCGGGATACTCCGTAAGCTGCTCGATAAGCAGGCTTTGGCTTTGATGGAAGAGTATTTCGCCGTCCTCTATAGGCACTTCAAGCTCCTCTATTCTTTGCCCTTTGCTTGCGGTATTATTCACACCTTTTAAAGGTAGTTTAACGCCTATCTCGAAGGCCTTTTCTCTGATCCAGCCTCTAAAAAACTCCTGCCCGCCGTTGCTCTCTATCGCGCAAATGCGGCATTTATAGAGCTGGTTAAGCCTAATGATCTCTTTGATTGTCTTTTTGGTCTTCATGACCTCTACTATGCTTTCTGCTACATATATCTTGGCTTCTGCCCTGCTTACTCCTAGCACCGTTATAGCCGTGTAGTCGCTCTTTTTCTTTTCGCCTGCGGGGTCGATATACATAACGAAGTAATCGCACCTCGGAAGCTCGCGGTAAAAATGCATACTCTCTTTGGTGAAAATTTGAGTTTCGATACGCGGATCGTTTTGCTGCTCTTTGTTAAAAGATTTTAAGTTTTCGGAGCGCTTTTGCATGAGTTTTAAAATCGGTAGTGCATCCTCCCAAAGTACCCGCGCCCCGTCGTCCATAAGGGCTTTGTTTTTTAAATAAAAGGTTTCGCTAGCCTCTTTCGAGACATTTTTGTAAAGCTCGCTCCATCTCTCCCATAAATCCATACGCTTTGGGAAATTTATGATGCTTTGGTACTTTTTGGCGTTCCAAAATTTGAGTTTGAGTTTCCTGGCTAAAACGCTATCCGCGTGAAGTACGGTGCCAATATAAAGCACGTCGAGGCTACCGTCTACGCTGCCCAAATTTAAAACCGCTTCGTCTAGCCACTCCTCGAGCTTGTCGCGCTGCTCTTTACTGCGCACGTTGGTATCGTTTTCTAGGTCATCTAGGACTACTAGATCGGGGCGGTATACGCCGAACTTCACACCGCGCAGTCTTTTACCAGAGCCAAACGCCTTAAGCTTGACTCCGTTTTTGGATACGAACTCGCCTATCTTCCAATTTTTGCTTGCGCCGCAAACGTGCGGGAAGTCCATTTTTAAATTTGCGTTGTCCTCAAGTTCGGCTTTAATGGCTTCAAGACACCCCTCGACGAGCTCCACAGCATCTGAAATTTCGACTATAAATCGCTTCTTGCCAAAACAAATACACCAAAGCGGAAGAAGCTGTGAGCAATACGTGGTCTTTGCATGACCGCGCGGCGCGGCGCGGGCATATTTGTCTCCGCTTGTGTTTTGCGTCATAGCTTCAAAAATCTGCGCTAGATCTTCGTGAAGCGCGCAAGAGCTGCTAATGCTAAAATAGTGTGGGAAATAAGTCCTTGCAAAAAACATAAAATCGTGCTCGGCGCGTTTTACTCTTGCGACCCTATCTTTAGGAGATAGAGGACTATTTAGATGTATCTGCTCTTTTAGCTCACCACTAAGCTCCTCCAGCCAGCCATAAAAGTCTTTGCGCGTGAGCTTGCTGAGTTCTGGTTCCACGGCGCCCGCTTGCCTATGGCTTTCGCGGCTATCCTCTAAAAAGCTATCTAGTTCGTCTTTTGAAAAAAGCATGTATTCTTCCTAAACGTCGAGCTCTTCGATAGCTTTAATAAATTTTTCGCTCTCGATGAGCTCTACGAGTTTTTTGATACACTCTTTGTTCTCGTCGTCTTTAAATTTATCGACTACCAGCATAATGACCTTTTTAGCGATGCTTAAGCGGTACGCCGCCGGATTTTCGTAGCTTGCAACTTTGGTCATCTTCACGAAGCTGTCGCCTATCTTTGAAAGCGCCTCGGCCTTTTTACCCGCGGGCAGTTCGCTTTCTCTTATATCTTTGACCGCCAGGCGCATCTCTTCGATAAAGTTTTGATAGATGTTTTGTTTATCTTCGCCACTTTTGTTTAGATAGCTTGCGGCTTTTAGTTCGTCCCAGTCGCCGTTTTGAGATTTGTAGTTTTTTATGGTTTTTACGGTCTTGTTTAAAATTTCAGCTATGCGCTCAAGGCTAAAGCCTTTTAAATATAGCTCTTTTGCTAGCTCTTTGATATTCGGTTTCTCAGCCATTTAAATCCTTTAAGTCCATTTTTTTCTCGCTGTGCCTAAATGCTCTTATGCCGAGCCTGGGCGCACTATCGTCTTCTATTTGGCTCGGAAGCTTCTTGTTAGCCATCTTCAAAAGTAGGGTATCCATCTTTTCTATCTGCTCATTCAGCGCCTCTTTGGGAAAGTTATTGCGCTTTTTGAGCTCGATAATAGTCAAATTTACGCCGATGTCTTTTAGTAGTGGCGTAGGGTTTTGCGGAAGCTTGATAAAAGAAGAGATATAAGCCAAGGCATCGTTTACGCTATCGTCTATGATGCCTTGATTAACGGCGCCGCTTCCTTCAAAGTCGCTGAGCTCTTGCAACTCTCTAGTAGAAACTTCTTTTAGTAGATCCTCGTTTGTTAAAACCATTATTTTGTCTCCAAATATTTTAAACCTTTTGACCGTATTCGTTATTAGCTTTTAGCGAGCGTTAAAAGCGCGTTAAAACGTTTAAAATATTTTTCTCGTATTTTTAGTCGTTTTTGATTTAAAAGGGCGTGAAGCCCTTTTAAATTGATTTATTACATTTTTAACTCGATGATCGCGTCAAGCCTATTGCAGATCGGAAGCGGTCTGCTTTCGCTAACAATTCCCCAGCCCATACCTTTGTCGAGCACCTCGGGAGCCGCAGCAAAGAATTTAGTCGGAGCTTTGCCGATGGCAGACGTGTGATTGGCTCTCGTATAAACTATCTCAAAGATATCGTCCATCAAAGGCACTACTACGCCTTTTTTACCGCTCATGTAGCTCGTATCTTTGCCTTTTGTGTTTTTGTACGAGGCATCGTAAGGCATAAAGGTCTTGCCAAAAAGTTTAAGGGTTAAAACGCCGTTACTGTCAATGACTTCGCAGGATTTTAGCTTTAGAATCTCCTGGGCTTCGGCTAGTTTAAGCAGCTCGCCAAAAAGCTCTCTAGTTACTAGCGCGATATACGGCTTTGCAACGCCCAATACCTCTTTTTGAGCTGCTTCGATATCGCTCAATAATTCCAATATCTTAGTCGCATTCGTGATAGTTATCTCTTTTCTATTTGCACTAAGCTCAAACAGCACCTTTCCTTTGCCATCCATTACCTTACCGAAAATAGCGCCTATGGCCATATACTCTACGGTGTTGGTGATCTTGCTCTTTTGGCTAGCTAGTATTTTGCCGATAGCCGCAGACAATGATTTAAGCTGCTCGCTTTGAGTATTGAGCGTTCTTAGTAAATTCATCTCGCTAGCCGGGAGTGGATCATACTGCGGGAAGCGAGGAAGCGGTACAGAGATAATAGTTTGGTCGGGATTTTTCGTCACCAAGTGCTCTCCGTTTTCGCTAACGCTTTCAAGGATTATGCTCGCGCCTTTTTCGATGATAATGTTATGGGTATTGGAAAGCGTCGGAGTCCATTTTTTAAAAAACGTATCCGTTATAAAACTTTGATCGACCTTAGTCTGAATTATGATCTCAGTCATCGCCTCGACCGTAAATTTTTTTAAAAGTTCATCCATTTTTTATCTCCTTATCTCACTATAATTTTTTGTTTGAACAGTGCGGTTTTTAGCTCCGCGGCGGCGTTTTCCAGCATCACTTCGCCAAGCACCAGCACGTCTGCGTCCCCTGTGGCCTCTACGTTGTCGCAAAGTACCCCAAATACCGCGGAAGCGTTTGCGATAGTAGCGGTTTGATTGTCGCTAGTTACGGCCGCAAAACTCTCGCCACCGTTAATACTAAACAGCACGGCTCCGCACTCTAAGGTCTTTGTAGTCTCTACTTTGGCGTTAACGCCAAGCACCTTGTTTACGACCACATCTCCGATGGTCTTTGGCTTTTTCTGTTCGTTTGACATCTTATTCTCCTCCTAATGCAAATTTAACGACATCTATTTCTGCGTCCGATTGGCTTTTGTTGGCAAACATATCGTTGCTCGGTATGCTCGTTTTTTGCTGCGGCAGCATAACGCCTTTTAAAAACTCGTTAAAGCCTTTTAAATCGGCTTTTGCGTAACTGAGTGCCCACTGCTTTTGACTTTCTTGCAGCTTATTTGCGATAATGGCTCCGTCTACCGCGCTTTGAGCTAGTTGCTCTTTTAGCGCAGCAACCTCTTGTTTAGAGGTGTTAAGCTGATTTTTTAGCTCGACTATCTGAGCCTCATAGTTCGTGCCGTTTTGCATAGCAGCCTGAGCCTGCGGCTCGCCTTTTGGATTTTTCGTATCATCCATGCTCGTCTCCTTTGTGAAATTTTTATTCGCTCTTACTTCTCCGAGTTCGTCTAAAAACGGCTTATTGGTTAGCGCCGCCGAGTGCAATGTGCAGCCCTGCCAAGCTCCTGTCTTTTCGTCTACACCCATAAAGTCGTAAACCGGGCTAAGATATTTATATTCACCGTTTTTGATGAATTCTTTTGCTTTGGCCGTCCAACTTACGCGCCCGTAAAGCGCACCGTCTTTTATAAAAAGCTCTTTTATCCAGCCCGCCGCGGGCGCTATCTCTCCGCTTAAAGTTTGGTGCTCGTAGTCGATCACTATATCTAGGCTACGCTTGTCGAAATTTAGCTTCATTTTTTCTATGTCTGCAGCGTCTATACTAAACGTTCCTCCAGCATGTCCTTGCCAAAAGCCGGTTACGGCCAGGCAAATTTCGCTTAAAACTTCTTCTTTATCGTCCTTTAGCGCGATTAAGTCTTTTGTTATGAGCATAAGAATTCGTCCTTTTCTAAAAATTGTGTTCGTATCTGCCTGGTGAGCACGTAGACGTAGCCGTAGTCGGTAATATCGTTTAGCGACGCCTTAGCGCTTTGGGGCTCTATCCTAAACTCGTTACATAAATTTGAGTTTCTTAGCTTTTCATCTATCGCCTCGCATAGAGCGTAGGCTTTAAATTTATTGGCTTGTCGGTAGTTTTGATTTTTGTTTGAAGTGCAGGCTAGTATATGGATATTATACGTCGCGCTTCGTTCTACTACGTTTTCGTATTTTTCATCCACGAACTCTACGAATACGAAGCTCTCGCCTCCTTTTATCAATAGTTCCATCTCTTCTTTGTTGTTAAACTCGCCCAAATACGCTCTAATTACCGAGTTTTTGGGTTCGGCCGCTTCTTTAATCGTGTTTATAAGTTCTTTTTCAAATTCTTCTAGCATTTAGCACCTTTGGTGTATTTTTGGCGCAATTATGAAATGTTTCGCGCCGAAAATCTATTACAGGACTTTGACAAAGTTTTTTGACAAAAAATCGTGATAGATTTTGGGATGGGTATGGCGTAATATTGCGGCAAAAGTTTGGAGAATGCCATGACCTTAATAGAAAAAATCAAAGAAAATGAGGGCCTTGAAGACCATAGGTACGAGGACAACTTAGGAAGACCGACTATCGGCTACGGCTTTTTGCTTGCCGCACTTACGGCCGACGAGCTAGCACTAAACGGCGGCAAATACGAACCCATGAGCAAAGAAACGGCCGATAAAATTTTAGAGCTCAAGCTCCAAAAACTAACCGCCGCGGTATTCGCGACATTTGATTGGTTAAAGGAAAAACCGCAAAACATCCAAGAAGTAGTGATAGAAATGGCCTATCAGCTAGGCGTTTCAAAGGTGAAGAAATTCGTAACCACGATGCACTATATAAGAATGGGCGAATACGAAGCCGCTTATCAAAGCGGCATGAGCTCTCTTTGGGCGAAACAAACTCCAAACAGAGCAAAAAAGGTATTAGGAGGCTTATTGTGAAGTTAACGATAACGCGCTTTAAAAATATAAGTGACGGTACGATAGGAAAGTTCGAACTGTGCGAAGCGGACGAAAAGTCGCTACTTTCAGGCTATACTCTTGAACCCGCTGGCGAAGACTGTGTAACGCCGGGGCGAGATCTACGCGTGCCGCAAGGAGTATACGAGACGGCGTGGGAGTATAGCCCGCGCTTCGGACTGGTTCTAGCGACGCTTTTTAATGAAAAGGTAAGCAAAAACCGCCGTATACTCATTCACGCGGGGAACTACCCCAAAGATACGCTAGGCTGCGTTTTGCTAGGCGCGAAAGCGGACGAAAGAGGGATTTACGATAGCAAAAAGACGCTTGAGGCCTTTATGGAGCGAGCCAAAAATAAGCCGCTAACCGTAGAAATCATAAATAAGGGTGTTTGATGGGCTTTTCAACAACTAAACTTTCTATTGTAGGCTTTGCCTTAGCTGCGCTTTTGGGTTTTGCTTGCGTAAATTTGTTTCTCGAAAAATCAAGGCTAGAGGGCGAAAATTCCGTCTTGCTTAAAGACCTTGAAAGCGCAAAAGAGAAAAACGAGCGACTGACCAAGGACTACGCTACGGCCAAAAATAACCTAAACGCCTGCAACGTGTCTCTTTCTTTGCAAAACGAAGCTATAAAGGCCGCCGCGGTAGAGATCGACGATACTCCGTCAAAAGAGGCCGAGAGAATAAAGAAAATCTACGTCAAAGATAAAAGCTGCGAGGCTGAACTAGCTGCATATAAGGAGCTATTTCATGATTAGGATTTGGATTTTTTGTCTGTTTGTTTTGATATTTACGGGCTGCGCGGCCAAACCTCAAACGAGCGAGCCGCACATAGTTTATCAAGAAAAATACGTGCCCGTAAAATGCAATGCAAAGATGCCCGATAAACCAAAAGACGACGGCAAATTTGAGACGCATAAGGCAAAGATGATCTATTACCGCGATTGCGAAAAAAAACTAAAACAATGCCTGGGAATAAAGGAATAAAATGGAAAATAGCCTAAATTTTAGCGACGAAATCAAAGAAACTACGGGACTTATAAACTCCGCCGGAGCTTGGGGAGCGAATGAATTTTTGGTCTTTATGGTGATTTTCGGCTTTATAGTATTTGTAGTGATCTTTTGGCTACTAAACAAAACCGCGAACAAAAACTCCGAAATTTTGGTGGATATTTCCGTAAGAAGCAACGAAGCTATAAATAACAACACGGCCGCCACCAGAGAGCTAGTGGAAACGCTACGCACCGAAAACGGCGCGAACCGCCAAAAACTAAACGAAATTCACGACGACGTAAAAGAGATAAAACAAAACGTGAGACGAAGGCGACCTATTAAAAATAATAAATTTAGCGAGCATATTGGCGATGAGTAGAGAATATTTTATAGAAGTCGCAACGATTAGCGAGGTTCGCGGCGATAAGGCAAGAGTAGCCGTAGGCTCGATGGTTACCGATTTTTTGCCGGTATTTCAAAGCTTCTCAAACTCCTTTGCCGTAAGCTTTTCGCCCATTAGAGCGGGCGAACAGGTTTTAGTCTTACCTATTAGAGGCGATCTAAATAGCGGCGTTATACTTCGCGGACTCTACCAAAGCGCGCACAAAGAGGAGCCGACGGATAAAAAGGTTCGCGTAAGCTTCGAAGACGGCGTAAGCATGAGCTACGATACGGCCGCATCGACTCTTGAAATCAAAAGTCCAAAATTGATAAATATAACCTGCGAAAACGCAAATTTGAACGCCAGAAACGTAACCGTAACGGCAAACGACACCGTCGTAAAAAGCCATAGCATAAAGCTTCTTGGCAATACGCTCATCGAGGGCAGCATAAACACAGCAGGTGCTGGTGGGGGTAGCGGAAGCTTTGAAATAAACGGAAATGTAAAGATAACGGGTTCTATCAGCACGGGTGGTAACGCTAAATTTGGTGGAAATGTGAGTGATGCACGCGGAGATCTTACAAATCATACAAATAACGGATATACAAGGGACTAAGATGAAATATCTAGCAAGTATTGAAGAAAGCATCAAAGACATACTCCTCACTCCGCTAGGATCTCGCGTCATGCTACCTGATTACGGTAGCCGTCTATTTGATCTCATAGACAGAAAAGTAGATGATGAATTTCGTGCCGATCTTGCCTGCTACGTTATTGAAGCCGTTGAAAAGTGGGAACCCCGCGTAAAAATAGATGAAGTGAAACTCATCAGCCTAAAAGACCATAGGCTAAATTTTAAGATCATCTTAACGAGCGGTAATGAGATAGGAATTGAAATATGAAGCTAGAAAATTTACCATATCCAAACGTTATCGAAAAGCTAAATTTTAACGATATTTTAAAGGGTATTAAAGAGCTTTTTAAAAGCTATTTGAATGACGAAGAAATCACACTACTTGAAAGCGATCGTTTCTCCGCGCTTCTTGAAACGCTTGCATATCGTGAGCTTTTGCTAAGGGCCAGGATAAATGAAAGCGTGAAAAGTATGCTTTTACCTTATGCCTCAGGCAGCGATCTTGACAACGTAGTTGCGATATACGGTATAGAAAGGATAAAAGGAGAAAAACCGACAGCGGGCATCGAGCTTTGCCTGTCTATCACAAAGGATAGCGATACCATCGTACCTGCAAAAAGCGTATTCAGGAGCGAAAAGGGAGACACGGCCACTCTCAAAGATAGTGTGACTATCAAACGAGGCGAACTAAAAGCCACCGGTAAAATCATACTCGATGAGTTTATTAAGGAAAGCACGGTTAAATGCGAACTCATTCAAACTCCGCTACCTTTTGTGCTCAAAGCCAAACAAACATCAAATTTTAGCGGCGGAGCTGACAAAGAAAGCGATGATAGGCTTAGGCAAAGAGCTGTGCTTTCGCTGGAGAGATTTTCAACGGCTGGAAGCGCAAAAGCATATATCTATCAAGCACTTTCTGCAAATGCAAAGGTCGAAGAAGTTAGCGTGCTAAACGGCGGGCCCGGTATCGTGAATGTCTATTTGAAAACCTCCGATATGAACGAGGCTACGCGTCAAAGCGTAGAGGATCATCTAAACGGTGAAAAGGTCAGACCGCTCACCGATACGGTAAATGTCAAAAACGCGACTATCAAAGATATAACAATCAGTGCGCAGCTTGAACTAACGGATATGTTTTTACAAGATGAGATCGATAAAACGATAAAAGCAGGCAGGAGCAGTTTAAGCTTAGGCGAGGATCTAAATTTAAGCTATATCTACTCCACGCTTCATAAAAACGGAGTATATCGGGTGAATTTAAAAGCTCCCGCTACAGACACAAAAGTAAATGATGATAGCTTCATAAGGCTAAATTTTAATCTAAGCTACAAAAAGGCCGAGCTATGAGCCTGCTACCAAATCACAAAAGCAAATTTGATAAGCTACTTGATGAGCTATTCGGGCTTAGATTGGGTGGTCTTGACATTGGAGTAATCAATACACTTGCCGATTCTTGCCCGGCCTCTTTGCTGCCAATCTTAGCCGCTAGCTTTGATGTGGATATAGACGGACTAAATGAAACGAACGCTAGGTGGCTTATAAAAAACGCATTTAAAATTCACTTTTATAGCGGTTCTTTTTACGCGGTCAAAAAGGCGGTGCAAAGCGTAGATAGTGGAGCTGTGATCATCGAAGGCAATCTAAGTCAAAAATATGACGGATCCATAAAACATAACAAAAGTAGGTTTTACGGCTCTAACACTCACTGGGCGGAGTATAGCATCATTGCTAGCATTCCTCTTTCAAAACAAAAAGCAAAACAAATAAGCGACGCCGCCAAGAGTGCAGCTCCTGCAAGGTGTGTGCTTGTAAGCATAGATCATAGAGCAAGCAGTGTGGTCTATGACGGGCAAATAAAATACAACGATCAATTCAATTACGGAGCATACAATGGCTAATCTAAAAGAAGAAAACAAGTGGGAAGAAGGCATCTATCAGCTTGAAGTAACCGATCCGGTAGTAGGCGGGATAGATGGCATCAGTAACAAGCAAGCAAAACAGCTGGCGAACAGAACAAAGTTTTTAAAAGAGAGTATAACTACTCTAAATGATGGAAAGCTTGATAAATCGGCTAAGGCAGCTGATAGCGATAAGCTAGATGGGTTTGATAGTTCAGCTTTCATCAAAAAAGGTGAATATGGACTAGGAGCAAATACAGTCACATTATTAGCCAACCTAGATGCTACGGATACCTTTTCAGGCTTTTATAGGACAGATGCAAGCACAAAAGGTACATTCCCTGACTTTGGAGGCCAAAAGAATTGTTTCGTGCTAGTTCAAAGGCTTAATGTTGACTGGATAAAGCAGACCATATCAACTATTTCAAGCACTGGAAGCAGCGATACCTACTACCGCGTCAACAATAATGATAAAGGCTGGCATCCGTGGCGCAGAATAGTAGCAACAGATACAAACGGCGACTTTGGAGGCAGGTTTGTAAGCGCAGACCACTTTATCTTAAGCGCACCAGAACAAGATGATATTTTTGGTAGTGGTAGAGGTATAGTTTTTAGAAATGGCGGCAGTGAGGGCAATCATCTAAGAGTAGTCGGGTGGAACACATTTAAAAATACTTTATCAAATGACTTCATAAAAACTACTGACACAACTTCAACAGGCGAAGCAGGCAAAGTAATAAAACTAAATGCCGAGGGCGACTTCGCGTGCAGGTATCCAACAGCTGGACATTACCTGATGAAAACCAAAGCACAAGATCATCTTTTTGGTGATACATCTGAGATTTGTTTTAGAGGACGACAAGAAAGTGACAAAGAAAATTTAAGTCATTTTAGGTTCGTAAGCCTTGAAAAATTTAAACAAAATCTAGTGATAACTCAAAACGTTGGTGGCGTCATTTGTACAAAAATAGGCAGCCTAATGATCTTTTCGGGCGCTTTATACAATGTTTCTGCAAATTCAAGGACTAGAGTCGTATTTCCATTTGCGTTTAAAGCTTTGCAAGGGCTAACTTTAAGCGTTCAAAACGAAAGCACAGAATACAACAATACAACGCATGATGGATTGTGTAAAAGTGCCAATGTGACGAACTCTTTTTTCGACGCTGATATGTGTGACGACATAGCAGCGTCGGCACTAAGATGGATAGCCATAGGGTTAATTTAAAAACAAGGAAGAACAATGGAAGAAATAGAACAAACAGAGCAAAGACAATCAAGCAAATACGCTTATTTCAATAAGGATACTTTTGAAATTTTAGGTTATTACGATGACAGTATCCACGAAAGCATACCTGAACCAAATATAAAGATTACAGACGAGCAGTGGCAAGAGGCGATTAACACGGGTGCAAACTATATAGAAAAAGGTAAGCTCGTATATAAACAAAAAGTACTAAGCGAACAAGATAAAAAGCAAAAAGAGCTAGCCGAGCTTGATGAGCAAATCAAAGAGACCGAGGGATATATCAGACACGCCATACTGATTGGAAACGATAGCGTATTGCCTGAACTTCGCGAGGAATACAAAGAGCTTCTCACTCAAAAAGAAAATTTGACAAAAGGAGACGAACAATGAGAAAACAAATCAAACGCTGCGAGATTTGTAGCTCAAAGCTAGACAAAAACGGCGATTGCACTTGGAATGGCTGCCCAAAAAGCCCGAAGTATGAAACCGACTCAAAAGAGCTGGAAAACACAGAAAAAACCGAAAAAGGTAAAAAATGAGAAAACTAACAGCTAAACAAATTTGCCAAGTCATAAAAAATATAATCATCGAACTGCCGTTTGAAATTTTGGCATTTTTCATAGTGCCGATCGCAGTGGCTTTTTGCAAAAAAGAGGACGAACACTTGCCAAAGTGGGCGAGCTGGTTTGATGATCCTGACTATGGCATAAATGGTGATGAGGGCTGGAAAAGCGAGCACTTTTTGGGAAAAGAAAGGACATACTACGCTCGTTTGCGCTGGTTGCTTAGAAATCGTATCGGTGTCTTTTCGATCAAATTTTTAGGTGTGAAAGTAAAAGACATCGTGCCATCAAGTGTGATCACGCAAGGCAATCCGAAAGTCACATCAAACGGCGGCATAGTCTCTGACTGGTGTCTAGTGATCTGCAAGCTCAAAAACGGCAAAGAGCGTTTCGGGTATTACCAAACTATCAGATACAAAGGAATTTTCAAGAATTTCTATTGCCGCATATACCTAGGTTGGAAGCTGATGGACGTGGCAGGTATGAATGAGATAAACGCAGAAAAGTATCTTGAGGCGGACGACAAGCCTATCTTAAAATCAGTGTGGGCAATCAACCCATTTAAGAGAGTAAATCAAAAAGGAGAATAAAAATGGCAGCAAAATTTGGTGTAAACGTAACCGTATCAGCTGAGGCGGCAAGACCTATAGCGGTAGAAAGTACTACGCCTATTGGTATAGCAGGGTATGAAGAGGTGTTAGAAAATGGTCTACATTTTTATATGACAACAGCAAAGGCACTTGAAGCGTTAGAGGCAAAATACAAGGCGAAAAGAGACGCGAGCCAAGCTTTTAAAAAAGGCTCTATTTATAGGGCACTAAAGGGCATCGAAGATCAGGCCGTAAATACGCAAATAATATTAGGCGTATTCACCAAAGACGACGATAGCGATACAAACGACGAGATCACCGAGTGCAAAAAGGCCGTAGCGGAGCTAACCAAAGCAAAATCTCGCTTCGGATATAACCCTAATCTAATCATAGCACCTGGATTTAGCCAAGAAGACGCCGTAAAGGGCGAGATAGAAAAAGTAGCCACCAGGCTAAAAGCGACCGGCATCGTAGATCTAAAAGCCCAGGACGCGGCCGCAGCGATAGTAAAGATGGGAGACTTCGGCACTAGAAGGCTCGTTGCGGCGTATCCTAACGTCAAAGTTTGGGACGATGAAACCAACGCTTATGTCTATGAGGGGCAAAGCGCGAGAATAGCGGGCATGATAGCTCATACGGACGGCACAAGCGAGTTTGGATATAGCGACAGCTACTCAAATAGGGTTATGATAGGAGTTTCGGGCACGGAAATAGACGTAGATTTCGAGCTAGGCGAAACTTGCACGGCTGATGAGCTAAGGGCGGCAAAAATTTCGACCGTCATCAGAGAAAGCGGCTTTAGAGCGTGGGGCGGAGAGACTAGCGATCAAGATACTATATGGAAAGATCTTGCAAGAGTAAGGGTATTTGACCGTATTTCGCAGGCTTGCCAAAAAGGGGTGCTATTTGCGATAGATAAAAAAGCAGACCAGCTATATCACGCTAAAAGAAGCGTTAGTGAGCTGTTGCGCGGTCTAATCGGGGCAAAAGTATTGCTCGGATACGAACTTAGCTGGAGCGAGAAAAATACGCTGGCCAATATCACGGACGGTAAATTTTATCTAGACGTCAGAATGCAAAACAATCCGATCGTTAAGCAGCTTACACTTGATTTTATCTACGTGGATAAATACGGCGAAACGCTTATGAACGATTTAAATAAATAAGGAGTAAAAAATGGTAAAAAGACAAATTCCTCAGGTTATCCAGGAAGCAAACGTATTCATAAACGGTCAAGGATATTTGGGCGTAGTTAAATCGCTCACTATACCAAAGATAGAACAAGAGACGATCGAAGCCAAAGGGGCTCTTGGAGGCAATTTCGCAAGCGGAACGATAAAGCCGGTGGAAATGGAGTTTAAGCTAAGCGTGCTTGATAAAAATACCTATCTGGGATACGGGCTAAACACTTGGAATAACAGAATTCCTTTTTTGTTTAAGGCTAGCATCTTTCAATCCGGCAAAGGCGCTCCCGAACCTTTTTCTATGGCGGTTACCGGGGATATTACCGAGATAGATCCGGGAAGCTTTGAAAGCGGTAAAGAGATGGAAGTGAGCGTCAAGCTAGCCGTTCATTTTTTAGATATAAATATAGGTAAAGTCCCAGTAGCGCTACTAGACGTCGAAAACATGATATGTCTTATAGGCGGTGTGGATTATTTGGCGCAAGTGCGCTCAAATTTGGGCGAATAAATAAAACTAAAATTTAAAAGGATATATGATGAGAAAAACGACGATTAAGTTGCCTATTAACGGCAAAGAAGTAGAAATTTTCGCGCCTACGGTTAGAGTTATGAAGCTAGCCGGGCTTGAAAAAAGCGACGACGAGAGAGCGATCAAGCTAGTAGTTAGCTGCGCTAATATGTCAAGCGACGAAGTAGAAAGCCTTGATATGCTTGATTTTAAAGCGATCGAGGAGGTAGTTAAGGATTTTTTGCAACCTGCGAAAAAATCGGCATAAATAACGAGGCCGTAGCGTCGGTAGCTTACGTTTTGGGGTTCGGCTATAACGAAATTTTAGATTTAGACGTAATAGATTTTAGCGAGTTCGTTAAAATTTCGGAGCGAATTTTAAAGGTCAAAAGCGGAGTTAGTTAGATTTTTTTAATATTCTAGGAGCGTTTAAAACGGCGCCAACTCCGCCTATTAAGCCGCCTAACAAACCTAGTCCGAAAAACAAAGCGATTAATGTCTGCCAAAACCCTACCGGCGAGGCATAGAAAAATAAAAATATAAAAATCGGAACAAGAAAAGCCATTTTAAATCCTTTTCACGGATTATAGCATATTAAAGGAAAATTATGGACAACTCGCAAATCGGTATTAGTATAGGCCTAGCCGTTAAAGGGTTAAGTCAAATTTCGGAGTTAAAAAAGGGATTCGACGGTTTAAAAAGTAAAATTTCGCAGGCCAAAAACGCCGTTACGAGCCTAGATAGCGCCAAGCTTTCCAGCCTATCGGCGCAAATAAAATCGGCAAGAAAAGAGCTTTTTAGCGAACTTACCTCAAATCTAGGCGCTATCGCCAACTCTGCGGCTATCGGTTTGCCTATTAAGCTAGCCATCGACGACGAAGCGGCGTTTGCTAACGTTAAAAAATACGTAGACGACACCGATGAAAATTTAACTACGTTAAAAAATAGTATGAGAGGACTAAGCACCTCGCTAGGAAAAAGCTTCGGCGATATCGCTCAAATAGCCGTAGGTGGCGGTAAAATAAATTTAAAAGGGGACGAACTAGTAGCCTATACGAAGATGCTAGCTACCGGCTCGGTCGCGTTTGAAATGAGCGCGGACGCCTTGTCTCGCGCGGCCAATAATATGAAAGTCGGCTTTAAAATGGATAATTTAGAGCTTTTAAACGACTTTTTCGACCGAGTAAATTTGCTCGATAACAAAGTAACCAACGCAAACGCGGACGAGATATTCGAAGCTACGGCGCTAACGGCCGCAAATGCGAGTCTAATCGGATTAAGCGCGACCGACGCCGCCGCGATTAGCTCTACCATGCTAAGCACCGGTAAAGCTACGTCGGTCGTGGGCACTAGCTTAAATGCGCTTTATTCGACCCTATCGATGGCGGATAAAAAAGGCAAAGCGTTTCAAGAAGCGTTAGCTAGTATCGGTATGGACGCCGGGTATCTAAAAGCGGCTCTGGCTAAAGACGCCGCGGGCGCGATAACTACGTTTTTAGAAGCGATTTCAAAAGCCGATAAGGATAAGCAAGCGGGGCTTTTATACGATCTAGTGGGCGGAAATTTTAACGATGAAATCGCGGGGCTCGTCACCAACATAGGCGCCCTTAAAGAAAACATGAGATTAGCCCGCTCGAACGAAGCGATAGGATCTATGCAAAAAGAGCTTCAAACCAAGCTAGATACTACGAAATCAGGCATAGAAAGATTGACGCAGGCGTGGAGAAATTTAGGCTCAAATCTTGGAGAGACGTTTTTACCGCTTGCGAACCTCCTTGCTTCGGCGCTGGGCGGGATAGCCGGTACGCTTGGCGAGCTAAACTCTAAGTTTCCTACGACGAGCGCCGTAATAGTAAGCGCTGTTGCGGGTTTTATGATGTTTAAGCCGCTTTTGCTTATCGGTAAAATCGCGCTTTTAAGCGTTGCGGACGGCTTTTTGGGCGTCGTTAAAATGCTTAAATTTTTAAATCCTTTAAATTTGGTAGCGGCGGCTAGGTGGAGCGCTCACGCGTTTAGTTTAGCTGGCGCGACGCTAGCAGCAAAAGCCCATGCGTTTAGTATGCTATTAGTAGGCACTAGGCTAAGATCTGCGTTAATACTAACCGCGGCTTGGAGCGGGGCTACGAAAATCGCCGCGGGTGCTTCTTTGATACTAGGTAGAGGGCTAGCTTTTTTACGTGCCGGCTTTATAGCCGCCGCGGCCGGCATGAAGATAATGCGCCTAGCCCTCATCTCTACCGGAATCGGGGCTTTGGTAGTAGCTCTCGGGGCGGGCGCGGCATGGATTATAGAAAATTGGGATAAGGCGAAAACCTTTTTTGAAAACATTTGGGAGAACGTAAAGCCTTATTGGGAGGCTACTTCAAATTTCTTTAGTTCGATATTTGACGGGGTCGTAGAGTGGTGGAGATCTATATTCGGAGGCTTTTTTGATTGGGTATCCGAGAAATTTCAGTGGGTCGTAGATACCGTTAGCTCTATCGGCAACGTGCTCGGGGCGGCTACTGATTGGACGAAAGACGCTCTTGGTATAGGAGACGGCAAAGAGAGTAACTGGTATAACCCCTTTTCTTGGTTTAACGACGAAGAACCTCAAAACGCGCCGATAAAGGCCAAAGAGACCTTATTCGCGGCGTCTAACCCCGCCTCCCCGCAAGCCGCCGCAGTAGCGGCTACCGCAAGCGGGGCAAATATCAATATAAGCTTTAACGGCGATTTTTTACTCAATTCAAATAACGGCAAATTCGATCTGGAAAGCTTTAAAGCTCAAATCACAAGAAGCGTCAAAGAGGCGCTTAAAAGAGATGAATTTAATAGCGTCAATACAGAAATAAGAGAGCAAAGGTAGAGATATGGTCTTAAATTTAGGAGGCTTTAAATTTAACTGGAAACAAGTAGGCGGTATATCTTTGGAGACCGAGTTTGGCATAAGCTCGCAGGACCGCATCCAAAATCACCCCGTTTTATTTGCGGCAAATTTAGGAAACCAAACCGTGAGCATAGAGGGCCAGACTATGCCCTATAACGGCGACAAACAAACGGCACTTAAAAGACTTTACGATATAGCTTACTCAAGGCAAAGTTATCCGCTAACCAACGGAAACGGCAAATATTTCGGCAGGTTTGCGGTTATTAAAATCAGCGAAAAACAAGCCGTATTTACCCCAAACGGAGCGTTTTTTACACAGAGCTTTAGTTTGGAGCTTAGGAGAGATTATGACTAAAATTTACATAGCGAAGGATAGCGATAGGCTCGATACTATCGTCTATAACCATTACGGGCATCTAAGATTTTTCGAGCAAGTATTAGCTCTAAATCCAAAACTAGCCGCTACGCTTAAAGCGGGCGATAAAGTATTTTTGCCCGAGATAAAAGAGAAAGCCAAAGAACAGGCCAAATTATGGTAAAACACCCGAATTTCAAACTCGAAGCAAACGGCAAAGATATTACGGAGATCATTAAAGCAAATCTCATCAGTCTAAATTTCGACGACAAGGAAGGCAGCAAAAGCGACGAGATAAGCTTTAGCGTTAGTGGCATATACGCTAAGCCCGTATTCGGAGATAGTCTTAAACTTTGGCTAGGATATGGGGACGATCTTTACCTTTGCGGCTCGTTTAGCGTCCAGACCGCAAGCAGAGACTACAAAAACTACGCTACGGAAGTAAGAGCCACTGCCGTAAACTTCGCAAGCCCTCAAAAAATCAAAAAGCGCAGAAGCTGGGAGAACACCACCGTATTTGAAATAGCAAGAAAAATAGCTGGCGAAAATAAGCTTGCCGTAAAAACGTCCGGACAAGATCAAAATATCGCCTCCGTCTTGCAAAACGACGCGGGAGATCTAGATTTCTTGTATGGGCTGTGCTTTGATTACGGCTTTATCATGGCTGTCAAAAATAACACCATCGTCATAGCCGCAAAAGATGCAAAGGGAGACGAAATGCAAACGTCAAATACTCCTAAAAACGAGAGTTTGCCTAAATTTACCCTAAATTTAGCCGAGCTTTACTCGTTAGAGATTACGGAGGCAAACAGAAACTCCTACGGAGCGGTTATAGTAGAGTGGCAAGACATAGAAGCGGGTAAAACAAAGAGTATTAAGGTAGGCGCAGGAGATCAAATCTACAAGATGCAAATAGCCCAACCAAAGAGCGACAATGAAGCCTTTAAAATGGGTGAAGCAAAGCTAAACGAATTGCAGCGCGGCGGCATAAACGGCAGGTGCTCTTTGCCTGGCGCAAATATAGTAGCAGGCGGCAAGCTTAAATTTAGTGGCATAGCGGGACTAGAGGTAAATGAATTTAGTATCAAAAGCGTAAGCCATAGATTAAGTACGGATAATTACGAAATAGAGATTGAATTTGAGGGGTAAAACATTAATTTGTAGGTCTACTTAGAGATATGAAGCATATAGATTAAAAGCGAACAAGAGTTTTAAAAGATATTTTAAAGGGCGTTTAAAAGGACAAAATCGGCATATAAAATGAGAGTGAAAGAACATGGGTTTCTGCCTCGCTCTCATTTTATATACAAGATACTCTTATTTTAAATGCGCGCCGATAGTTATAATCATCTTTCAAAATTTTTTCTTAGTATCAATCTTTTGCTCAAGCATCTTATTTTCATAAATTTTTATATATTGGCTTCCAGTATTCAAGGTAATTTCTAAAGCCAGTGCTATGTCCTGCTTCATAGTGGCAACTTACAAATTTTAGTTTTTTGTCACTGCCAAGAATTTTTTATAGTGAGTATACATCTTTTGAGCTTGTGCTGATATTTTATTGCTATCTATCATATTTGTATGGCAGCTAGTGCAGCCATTATCACCGATCTCTTTAAATTTGCTAGGATTATCGCCTTGATTTTGATGGCAATCAATGCAATCAAAGCTTAGATATTCGTAATGAGGCTTTAGCTTATGCTTAGCTCTTAGCTCGTCAGAAACTACTATCTTTGTAATATTTAGATCGCTCTTTGGTATGTCAGTACTAATTCTATTAAGATAAATTAACAATAGACTAAAATTTGATTAAATAATAATCTCTCGTGATTAAATTTGTGTTGCTAAGTACTAAGATGCGCCAATAGCTACTACTACGTTATTCCAAAAGAATTTATAAGCGAATAGTCGGACTTTATAATTAGAGAAATTTTGTACTTTATGATAAGAAAGAAGGACTTTAAATTTCTTCTTTGATTTTTTTGTAAAGTTCTAAAATCTCATCTTTTTTAATGATAAAACTATTTTTATTTGCTATTAGATAAGCTGAGCTTTGCATGATATCACCAGCGATCTTTAGTCCATTTTGTTTCATAGTCGAGCCAGTCTCAACGACATCAACTATCGCATCGCTTAAGCCAACTAGTGGTGCAAGTTCGATCGAGCCATAAAGCTTGATGATCTTTACAGCTACGGCTTGTTTCGTAAAATAATTTCTTGTTATATTTGGCATTTTTGTAGCTATTTTTAGCTCTGGCTGGCTTAGATCTAATTCAGAGTCATTTTTTATGCCAATACAAACTTTACACTGTCCGATTTTCAAATCTAGCAACCTTACAACATTTGGCTTGTGCTCTTCAAGTACGTCAAGTCCCACCACACCAATATCAGCTGCGCCCTCGGTGACATAAGTTGGGATATCTTGGTTGCGAACCATTAAAAATCTAAAATTTCCTTCTTTAAGGATTAATTTTCTATCTTCAAATAAAAAACTTGAACCAAAAATTTTTCTAAAAATTTCTAGTGTTGCCTCAGCTATTCTTCCCTTTGGTAGTGCTACTGTTATCATATTATCATATCTTTCTTTTCAGTTATTAGCTTTTGCATGGCACGAAAAACTAGCATCTTGTCGCAAATAGCATTTTTAAAAAATTTTGACAAAAAATCGCCATCTCCACCAGTAAAATAGACTTTTTTATCACCGGCTAGCTTATCTAGTAGAGTTATTATCGGTTTAATAATGCCATAACTCACGGCATCAGCTGTTTTTTGTGGTAGTGCATCTATGTCAATTTGTGAATTTATAGTGATATCAAGTCGTGGCGAGATACTTTTGTAGGCGTTTAGCATACTTGAAATGCCTGGCAAGATATATCCTCCAAGATGGATAGAATTTGCCATAATGTCAACTGTTATGGCGCTTCCAGCATCAACGATTACGCCATTATTTATAGAGTAACATGCTGCGATTCTATCTACACCTAGACCCTGATATATCGTATCAATAGTAAAAAATGGTTCTAGATCCACAAACATCTTATTATCTTTTAAAATATTTAAAATTTCATCATTTACGGATATAAAATATACTTTTTTTTCTGGCTTATAGCTTTTAAACTCAGAAATTTTCATACGTGAGATTTTGCCATCTTCTAAAAATGTAGCATTGGTATTGCCTATATTACACAAAATCATAACATCGCCAATTATTATCTTGTAGTTCTTTTAAGGCTTTAGAACAAATGCCAGAGCTATAAAATATAGTTTTTTTTCTTAGGTTTGTTTGGAATTTTATCTCTATTTTTTTAGAAATTTCTTCAAGCTCCAAAGCCTCTTTGCGTAGTAATCTACTTTTTGCTGTTCTTAAAAAAACAAGATTGTAAAAGCTCTTATTGTCCACTCCCCAAAAGATATCAAGCGTCTTTTTTGTGCTAAATTCACTTGTATTAAGTACTTTTATATCTTTTAAAAGGATTTTTCTGGCTTCAAAAAGCTCCCAAATTTTTTGGTTCATTGTCCTAAATTAACAAGCTCATTATCATAATAAAAGGCACTATTGCCCATAAAGCTTTTATCTTTTATCTCATCGCTAAACTCATAAATTTCAGCTCCACTGAGGTCTAAATTTGTCTTTATAACGTAGCCTGTTTTTTCGATTACGTAAAGCTTATTATTGATAATAGTAGCTGCTGAGAAGATGGCAAATTTGAAATTTACTTTATTTTGCTCTTTTAACATAAGATTTGTTCTTACGATTGTACCATCTTTTTTAAAGATATAAATTTCATCGTTATTAACTAATACATCTTTGATCTCGCCGTCATAATAAACTGTCTGGTTTGGATTTATAACGATTAGTTTTTTCGCTGTTGCTGCAATTAGATTATCGCCCTCAACGCCTAAAAATATGATGTTGTTAAAGAAATTTTCAGAGCTTACGACCACGTCACGTAAAATTCTACCAGTCTCTTTTTGTACTATGTAAATTTTGCCATCTAATGCCGGATAAACGATAAGTGAGCTCATAAAAAATGGTGCTATGACCCTTGAATCAACTGCTGCTATATTAGACGAGCTATATTCCATTATTGTTGTTGCGGTATTTATGTCTATTAGATAGATATGGTTTGCCGCGCTGATAGCTGCTAATAGGTTTTGATCAAGAGAGGCAGCAACGATAGCTGTTGGAAATTTATTGCTATAAACGCTGTGTCCGTTAGGATCTGTCACATTTAGATCGCCATTTATACTAGCTGAGATGATAAAGCCGTTGTTTTCATTTAAGAAATTAAAATTTTCAGGCAACTTAATGTTTGTATTTAGGCCATTTTTGGTGATAATATTGCCGTTATCAAGAGTGGCACCATTTGCATTTGCTGATTTGATATAAGATGGCATATCTTTTGACAAAGAAATTTTGCCAGAGGTTTGAGCTGGCTCGAAATATTGTCTTTTTGTACCACATCCGCTTAAAACTAAAGCCAAGGCAAAAGCCAAGAAAAGAGTAATTTTTTTCATTATTTTATTCCCTGATAGTGTTTTAAATTTTTAACTAAAGTTTGAAGTTGAGAGTCAAGTGAAATTTTATTAAACTCATCATTTGCTTCTTTGATTTTGTTTTGTTTTAAAAGCTCAAAACCTTTTAAAAGTGTGCTATATTCGCTTAAAATTTGAGTGTTTGCATTACCATTTTGTGAAAGAATGATATCTTTTACTATAGGATTTACTTTTAAATTTGCAAGCTCACTAATGCCATTTGTCTCATTTTTATCAAGCTTTTGCTGAAGTGAAAAAAGTGCATATAAATTTGGTTCTTTTTCTTTTAAAATGCTTAAGGCATTTGTATCATTTGGATTTAAAATGAGCTTTGAGTAAGCCAAATTTGCATCTTCAATTCTATTATCATTTATTATTTTGTTCGAATAAAATCCAATAATTGCAATGACGGCAACGATAATGGCAATTATCATAAATTTTTTATACTTTCTAAAGAAACGCTCACCTTTGATCATGCTTTCTAAAAACTGTTCTTGAGCACCAATCTCTTGTTTTATCTGTGTTAGATCTTCTTTTATAGCCAACGCTTTTCCTTTATTTTTAAAAAATTTTAATTCGCAGATTTTAACATAATTAAATTAAAACTATCCCAAAATTAAAGCTTGAATGTGATATAATGGCTCAAAATTAATTAATAAGGTTACTTATATAATGCAAATAGATGATACTCTTTTAAATAAATTAGAAAAACTTTCTGCCTTACAAATCAGTGATGAAAAAAGAGAAGAGGTAAAAAAACAACTAAGTGAGATTGTATCTTTTGTTGATATTTTAAATGAACTTGATCTAAGTAGCGATGAAGCTGTAGTTAGCTCTATAAAAGGTGGCACGCCTTTAAGAGAAGATGAGCCAAGACTAAGTGATGTGATTGATACGATCTTGAAATACGCTCCTTCACGTGAAGGGCATTTTTTTGCTGTACCAAAAATAATAGAATAATGGTAAAAATATGGATCTAATCGAACAGCTTCAAGCAAAGAATTTAAGTGTAAAAATACCAGAAGATAATAACCTTAATAATCTTACTGGCGATATAAAAACACTTTTAAAAACTGTTGTGAGTGATAAGGCAAGCGATCTTCACCTTGTTTCAAGATCCGAGCCGCAAATAAGAGTAGACGGTGCTTTAAAGCCCATTGATTTTGGCATATTAAGTGGTAAGGATATAGAGAATTTATGTTTTGCCTTGATTACTGATGAACAAAAAAGTGAACTTGAGAATAATAAAGAGCTTGACTTTGCGATTGAGCTTCCAGATATTGGTCGCTTTCGTGGCAACTATTACTATACCATGAATGGTGATTTAGCTGCTGCTTTTCGTATAATCCCAATCAATATCCCATCTCTTGATGAGTTAAATGCCCCACAAATTTTTAAGCATATTATTAAGCGTGAAAAAGGTCTTATTTTGGTTACTGGACCGACAG
Organism: Campylobacter concisus; assembly: GCF_002165785.1. GTDB lineage: Bacteria > Campylobacterota > Campylobacteria > Campylobacterales > Campylobacteraceae > Campylobacter_A > Campylobacter_A concisus_W. The sequence goes on along the minus strand of NZ_NDYO01000002.1, from coordinate 78,320 downwards.
GAAGTGGTAAATCAACAACTCTAGCAGCCATGCTTAATGAGATAAATTTAAATTATAGAAAGCATATTATTACAATTGAGGATCCAGTCGAGTTTGTGCATAACAATAAAAAAGCTCTATTTTCTCATAGAAATATCGGCACTGACGCAACTTCTTACTCAAGGGCTCTAAAATCTGCGGTTCGCGAAGATCCAGATATCATACTTGTGGGCGAGATGAGAGATAGAGAAACGATATCTACAGCTATAACTGCGGCTGAGACTGGACACTTGGTCTTTGGTACGCTTCACACAAATTCAGCCATTCAAACTATAAATAGGATCGTTGATAGTTTCGATGGGAGCGAGCAATTACAAGTAAGAAATATGCTTAGCGTTTCGCTAACTGCTGTCGTTTCACAAAGTCTAATCCCAAAGATAGGCGGTGGAAGGTGTGCTGTGCATGAAATTTTAATAAACAATATGGCTATCTCGAACTTGATACGTGAAAATAAAATACATCAAATTTACTCTCAGATGCAGCTAAATCAACAACAAACTGGCATGAGTACGCAAACTCAGGCTTTGATGAAAGTCCTAAAAGAGGGTAAGATTACAAAAGAAAATGCGCTAGCTTATTCAACTAGTCAGCAAGAACTTCAAAATTTAATAGGAACTGTATAATGGATTTAGTAACGTGGTTTGATATTATTATTATTGCTCTTGTCTTGATGCTTGGCATAAAAGGCATATTAAATGGACTTATCAAAGAAGCTTTCGGACTTATCGGACTTATCGGAGGCTTAATTATAGCTAGTAGGTTTTCAGATCTATCTGGTGAGTTTATAACTAAAAATATATATAAATTTGAAAATCCTTCATTTTTACAGTTTGTCGCATTTATCTCTCTTTGGCTAGTTTTCTGGATAGTCTGCTTGCTAGTTGGTAAATTTTTATCAAAAATAGTTTCAGTAAGCGGACTTGGTTTTTTGGATAGACTTGGTGGATTTGTTATGGGAAGTGGAAAAATTTTCTTAACATTTTCGGCAGTAGTTGCTGTAATATCTGGCACTTCGCTAAATAATATAATTGCTCCTTATTTTGCGAACAGTAAAGTTTATCCGGTTTTGATAGAAACTGGCAAATGGATAACAAATCTTGATGTAAAAAATATCAAAAGTGAGTTAGATGAGATAGTGGCAAGACCAATGGATACAAATAAAACTGACGCATTTATCTCAACGGATGCAAATGCTAGTGTAAATACTGACTCTAATATCACAAAAGGGGAATAAGATGATAGAAAATTTAGAATATGATGCGTTGCTTGAGAAATTCAAAAGAGTGCTTCGCGACAATGGTTTAAAATACACGAAACAGCGTGAAATTTTACTAAAAACGCTATACAACAATGGTGAACACTTTACTCCAGAAAAACTTTATCTTTTTATAAAAGAAACGCACCCTGAGCTAAATATTGGTATCGCAACTGTTTATAGAACACTAAATCTACTTGAAGAATCAGAGATGGTGACATCAATCAGCTTTGGTTCACAAGGTAAAAAATTTGAGCTTGCCACAAAGCCACATCACGACCATATGATATGCAGAAAGTGCGGTCTTATCATAGAATTTGAAGATCCAATGATAGAAAAAAGACAAATCAGTATCGCAAAAGATCATGGTTTTAAACTAACTGGTCACATGATGCAGCTTTATGGAATTTGTGAAAAATGCTCAAAAAATAATATAAAGGGAAAGTAAGGTGATATTTGACAACCAACATGAGATTCAACGACTACAAAGCATAGATGAGTTAAGAAATTTAGGCATTAATCCATATCCGCATTTTCTTAGAAGAGATATGAATATCTCTAAATTTAGACTAAAATTTAACTACATTAATGATACGGAAGAGAAAAAGGCTGAGGGTCAGCTAGTGGGTCTTGCAGGTAGAATAAAACTAATTCGTGATGCTGGAAAAGCGGTTTTTGCAAATATCGAAGATGAAGATGGAAATTTACAAATTTACTTTAGCAATAAAACGCTTGATCCAGAGTGGTTTAAAATTGTTAAAAAATACGTAGAGATAGGCGATATCGTCTATGTCAGAGGTTATGCATTTATAACAAAAACTGGCGAATTTTCAATGCATGTAAGCGAGCTTAGCCTTGCTTCAAAGTCGATAAGTCCACTTCCTGAGAAGTATCATGGTCTAGTTGACGTTGAAACAAGATATCGCCAAAGATATCTTGATATGATAATGAACCCAGAAGTTAGAGCTGATTTTAAAAGACGCTCAGTGATTATTAGTACGATTAGAAGATTTTTTGAAGAAAAAGGCTTTTTAGAAGTTGAAACACCAATGCTACACCCAATAGCAGGTGGTGCAAACGCCAAGCCATTTATCACTTTTCATAATGCTCTTGGAGTCGAGAGATATCTAAGGATCGCACCTGAGCTATACCTCAAACGCCTTATAGTAGGTGGCTTTGAGGCTGTTTATGAGATGAATAGAAATTTTAGAAACGAAGGAATGGATCTTACTCACAACCCTGAGTTTACAAGTATAGAGTTTTACTGGGCATACCACAACTACCACGATTTAATGGGCATTACAGAGGATCTTTTTAATGTCATTTTAGACAAGCTAGATATGGAAAAAGTTGTAAATTTTGACGGTATGGAGATTGATTTTAGTAAGCCATTTAAGCGAATAAGCTACAAAAAAGCTCTCGTTGAGATCGGTGGACTTGCTGAAGATATCGTAAGTGATAAAGCAAAAATTTTAACAAAACTAAGAGCTGATGGCTTTGAAGCAAACGAGAAGCTTGACCTTGGCCACTTGCAGGCTGAGCTCTTTGACAACTACGTAGAGAGCAAGCTCATCCATCCAACTTTTGTCATCGACTATCCAATCTCTATAAGCCCACTTTCAAGAAGAAGCGATACAAATCCTGATGTGGCAGAGAGATTTGAGCTATTTATCGCTGGTCGTGAGCTAGCAAATGGCTTTAATGAGCTAAATGATCCAATCGATCAATACAACCGCTTTAAAGCGCAAATCGATGCTAAAAACGCAGGTGATGACGAGGCTCACGAGATGGATGAAGACTATGTAAAAGCCCTAGGATACGGCATGCCGCCAGTTGCAGGCGAAGGCATAGGCATCGACAGACTTGTCATGCTTCTAACAGATAAAAAATCAATCCGCGACGTTGTTCTCTTCCCAGCGATGAGACCACTAAAAACTGAGACAAAGGAGAATGAAAAATGAGTTTGCAAAGTTACGATAAGGACATTTACAATCTAGTAAATTTAGAGCTAAAACGCCAATGTGATCACCTTGAGATGATCGCTAGTGAAAATTTTACATATCCAGAAGTTATGGAAGTAATGGGCTCAATCCTAACAAACAAATACGCTGAAGGCTATCCTGGCAAGAGATATTATGGTGGCTGCGAATTTGTAGATGAGATCGAGCAAATAGCGATTGATAGATGTAAAGAGCTTTTTGGATGTGAATTTGCAAACGTTCAACCAAACTCAGGCTCTCAAGCAAACCAAGGCGTTTACGGCGCTTTACTTAATCCAGGTGATAAAATTTTAGGCATGGATCTAAGTCATGGTGGACACTTAACGCACGGCGCAAAGGTCAGCAGCTCCGGTAAGATGTATGAGAGCTTTTTCTACGGCGTCGAGCTTGATGGCCGCATAAACTACGATAGAGTCATGGATATCGCAAAGATAGTAAAACCAAAAATGATCGTTTGTGGCGCAAGCGCATACACAAGAGAGATTGAGTTTAAAAAATTTCGTGAGATAGCCGATGCTGTTGGGGCGATACTCTTTGCAGATGTTGCTCACATTGCTGGTCTTGTTGTTGCTGGTGAGCATCAAAGTCCTTTCCCATACTGTGATGTCGTAAGCTCAACTACGCATAAAACATTAAGAGGCCCAAGAGGCGGTATCATTATGACAAATAATGAAGAGTATGCTAAGAAGATAAATGCCTCTATTTTTCCAGGCATCCAGGGCGGACCACTTGTTCATGTTATCGCAGCAAAAGCAGTTGGCTTTAAGCATAACCTTAGCCCTGAGTGGAAAATTTATGCTAAACAAGTAAAAGCAAATGCTAAAAAATTAGGCGAAGTGCTAATAAAAAGAGGCTTTGATTTAGTAAGTGGTGGCACTGATAATCACCTAATTTTAATGAGCTTTTTAAATAGAGATTTTAGCGGTAAAGACGCAGATATCGCTCTTGGAAATGCTGGAATAACGGTAAATAAAAATACAGTTCCAGGCGAGACAAGAAGTCCATTTATCACAAGTGGTATACGTGTTGGTAGTCCTGCACTTACGGCTCGTGGCATGAAAGAGGCTGAGTTTGAACTAATAGCAAACAAAATAGCTGACGTATTAAGCGATATAAACAACACATCTTTGCAAGAGAAGACAAAAGCTGAGCTAGTTGAACTTGCTCATAAATTTATAATCTATGATAAAGCGACATTTTGATGCAAAGTATTGATACGGCACTTATAAAGATTATTACAACTCACTACTATATCAAGCGTGATACGATCGTTAATAAAATAGAATACAGAGGTAAAATTTTCTTTGATAAATTTGAAAAGATAAATGAGCCACTGACCTATAATATTATGAAAGAGCATGAAGAGGGCAAAGCTGTTATCGCACACTCTTTAATAAATGCAAATGATAAAGTTGAAAATATAGTCTTTGACTATAACGGCAGAACCCCAGATAGATTTTGGCATAAAGCACAGCTTCTTCTAAGAGAAGAGGGCTTTATAAATTTTACAGCCTACGAGAGTAAGACGCCAGGACATCTGCATCTTTATGTTCATAAAGGTCACACTACGCTAAATGAGGCTTGTCAGCTGGCAAACGTGCTCAACGCAAAGCTTTCACAGAAGCTACCTAAAGAGTGGAGGATGTTTCCAAATATCGATATGCCAAAAGAATTTAACATACTAACTTTACCTTATAAACTCTATCAAAAAGAGCGTGGGGCAAGTTGGTCAAAATATATGTAATTAAGGATAAAAAGTGGAAAACGATGAGTTAAAAGATATTCTTTTAGAAAGAGATGATAACGCAAGAGGATTGAAGCTAAAAAAACTTCTTATATTTATAGCAGCTCTTATTATACTTTTTTTGATCATTGTAGTGGCTATGAAGCTAGTAAATTCAAGCGATCCTTCACAAGCGCAAAATGAAGCTGATTCAAGACTAGTGCTTCCTCCAGTACCAGCCGAGCAGCCAGTAGATAGACAAGCTCCGATAGCTGATACAAATTCAGACAATAAAAAAGGCGATACACAGCTCTTTGAGCAAGTACCGATCGTGCCTGAAAATAAGCAACAAGATGAATTTGAAGATATGATCAAAAAGCTAAAAGATAAAGAAAACAATAAGCCTGTTTCTAAAACTGAAGAGCCAAAAGAGATAGTTAAGCCTATCGAAAAGCCTGCAGAAATACCAGCAAAAAAAGCTGAGACAAAGGTGGATACTCCAGTTAAAAAAGTCGAAAAAGTAGCAACTACTGATAAAAAGAGTGAGGCAAAACTAGCCAAAACTGAAAATAAAGTAGATAAAAAGATTGAGAAAAAGGCTGAAACCAAAATAGAAAAAACGGATAAAAAAGCTGAAGTAGCTAAAAGTGAACCTGCTGCAAAAGGCTCTTATGTTCAAGTATTTGTGACTAGTAAATTTAATCCAAATGCTGAATATATGAAGAAGATCGCTGCTAAGGGATATAGCTACAAAACTATAAAAGTTGGTGAACTGACTAAAATTTTAGTTGGTCCATTTGATGAAACAACGCTTCAAAAAGCAGTAGGCGATATTAGAAAAGATATCAATAAAGACGCTTTTATCTTTAGAGCAAAATGAAAACATTTGCAGTCTTTGGAGATCCAATAGCTCACTCGGTATCTCCGAGGCTGCACAACAAAGCCATTGCGGACCTTGGCTTAAAAGCACTTTACACAAGAGTCTTGCTAAAAGATGGCAGCGAATTAATCAATAAATTTAAATCCTTAAAATTAAACGGTGCAAATGTAACACTTCCATATAAAGAGTGGGCTTTAAATTTAGCCGATGAAGCTTCAGATATAGCTCGCAAAATAGGCTCTGCAAATACTCTTGTACTTAAAAATGACAAAATTTATGCATATAACACAGATGCGCCCGGGTTTTTAAAGGCAATAAAAAATTTTAAAGATGTAAAAAAAGCTATTGTCCTTGGAGCTGGCGGTACCGCAAATGCCATAACTTATGCATTAAAAGAACAAGGCATTGATGTTTGCATACTAAATAGAAGCAAAGATAGGCTTGAGAAATTTAAAGATGAGTACAAATGCTTTAGTTGGGATAACTACGAAGAGCAAAAATTTGATCTAGTCATTAACTCGACCTCTGCTGGTTTAAAGGATGATTTTTTGCCGGCACCTAAAGAAATTTTAAAAAGCATTTTTAAGGATGCTAAATTCGCATTTGATGTGATTTATGGTAAGCAAACACCATTTTTAGAAATGGCCAAGCAAAATAGCCTTGACGTAAAAGATGGCGCCGATATGCTTTTATATCAAGCAGTTCTAGCACTAAATTTATTTTTTAACAATACACTTGATGAGTCAAAGATCGAGCGCTCAATGAGAGAAATTTTCTATCTATAATAGCTACCAGCATTTATTTTTGTAAAAATTTATGGCTTGTATAAAAACATTTTGATTAAAATTTTTATTGAAAGTAATTGGAGTAAATATAAAAAGCAGGGAAGATCCCTGCTAAATTTTACTATTCGTTTGTTTTGATATAAGCGTAGTCTGAAATTTTAGTCCATTCTCTTGCTTTTTTAAGGAAGGCTCTTTGAGACTCAACGATCTCTTTAAATAATGGATCTTTAGCACTCTCTTCATCAAGAAGTTCATTTGTAGCTTTTTTAAGAGCTGCGATTACTTCTGGTGGGAAAGATTTTACTTGGATGTCTGGATACTCGCTCTTCATTTTATCCCAGTACTCGACGTTTGAATAAAATACTTTTGTATTTGCATCTCTTGCTACTTCAGCTGCAGCTGCTTCAAAGATCGCTTTTAGATCATCTGGAAGCTTCTCGTATGATTTTTTATTAAAGAAAAACTGAGTTTCACCGTTTGGCTCTTGCCAGCCTGTGTAGTAGTATTTTGCCACTTTGTGAAAGCCAAGAGCCATATCATAAGCTGGGCTAACCCATTCGACTGAGTCAATCGTTCCCATCTCAAGAGCCATGTAAAGCTCACCAGTTGGGATAGTGTTAATGTTAGCGCCAAGTTTAGCGTAAATTTCACCACCAAAGCCTGGAATTCTTATCTTTAAGCCTTTGATGTCATCTAATGATTTGATCTCTTTTTTAAACCAGCCACCCATTTGCATACCGGTATTTCCAGCTCTAAAAATTTTGATATTGTATGGATCGTAAACTTTTGCCTCAAGCTCCTTGCCACCGCCAAATTCATACCAAGCTGTTTGCTCATCAGTATTCATCATAAATGGAGTTGCTGTAAAAAATATAGTTTTAGCATCTTTGCCTTTATAATAATAGCTACTTGTGTAGGTAATGTCGTATTGACCGCTTTTAGCAAAATCAAGCATCGCAAAAGGTGATTTATGCTTTGATGGATAATCAATCCTTAGCTCAAGTCTGCCATTACTCATCTTTTCAACTTTGTCCTTTAGCTCTTTTGGTACATCACCAAGCACTGGCATAGTGCTCTCCCATGAGCTAGCAAGCTTTAGCTTATAAACTTTATCATCTCCCATAGCAACGCAAGCAACAGCTGCTAAACCAAGAGACGCTAATAAAAATTTATTCATATCTTCTCCTTTAAAATTTTGCCTATTATACAAAAAAATACATTATTAAAATGTGTTATAATCGCAAAAATTAAATTTATGGGGCATAAAATGATAAAAAAGACAAAAATTGTAGCTACTTTGGGGCCAGCAAGTGATAATGAAGAGACAATGGAGGCGATGGTAAAAGCAGGCGTTAATGTCTTTCGTTTAAATTTTAGCCATGGGACACACGAATACCATAAATCAAACATTGACAAGATAAGAAATATCGAAAAAAAGCTAAATAAAAGAATAGGAATTTTACAAGATATCTGCGGCCCAAAGATCAGAGTTGGTAAGCTTAGTGAGCCATTTTATCTAAAGGCTGGTGATGAACTTAGTATCCATGCTGATGAGATTATTGGTGAAAAAGTGGAAAAAGGAATTTATAAAGTAAGCCTAAATCAGCCTCAAATTTTGCCTATGCTAAAGGTTGGCGAGTATGTCTATCTCTATGATGGCTCTATAAGGGCAAAGGTCGTTAGTGAAGGTAAAGAAATAGTAAAAACTATCATTGAAAATGATGGAATTTTAAACTCAAACAAAGGCGTAAATTTTCCAAATACGGCTCTTGGCATAGAAATCATAACGCCAAAAGATAAAGAAGATATGAAATTTGGCGCAAAGCATGGTGTAAATTTTGTCGCCATTAGCTTCGTTCAAGATGCAAATGACGTAATAAAGGCAAAAAATATCTTAAAAGAATTTGGCTCAAGAGCTGCTGTTTTATCTAAGATCGAGAAATTTGACGCGGTTGAAAATATAGACGATATCATCGCAAAGAGCGATGGTATCATGGTAGCTCGTGGCGATCTTGGCATAGAAGTGCCATTTTATAAGGTCCCAACTATCCAAAAGCTCATCATCAAAAAAGCAAATGCAGCAAGCAAGCCAGTCATCACAGCAACTCAAATGATGCTAAGCATGGCAGAGCATGAAACTGCCACAAGAGCGGAGATCAGCGACGTAGCAAATGCTGTATTAGACGGCACTGATGCTGTTATGCTAAGTGAAGAGAGTGCGATAGGCAAAAACCCAGTCGCGGTTGTGGAGGCGATGAGTAAAACGATCATCCAAACTCAAAGCATCTATCCATATAATAAATTTGATGAGTTTGACTTTTTTGATGAGACTGATATGGTGGCAAGTAGCGCCGCATCTTTAGCCGTTCGCATAAAAGCAGATGCTTTAATCTCAATCACTGGCTCAGGAAAATCGGCCATAAAATTAGCTAGAAACCGCACAAATATCGACATCATCGCAGTAGCTCACGATGAACAAACAGCTCACATGCTTACCCTTGCTTGGGGTGTTACGCCAGCGCTTGTACTAGAAAAAACAAAGCTTAGCTCACTTTTAGCAAATGTCATGAAAAAGGCGTATGAAGAGGGATATGTCGAACACGACAAGACTTATCTTGTCACAGCAGGTCACCCTACGGGCGTTGAGGGTAGCACAAACCTTATACGCATCATCAGACGCGATCAGCTTGATTATTATTTGGAGCTTGCAACTGAGTAAATTTATATACTCTCTTGCAAATTTTAAAATTTTGCTTGCTTGTAAAAATTGACTGCTAAGATTTGTCTTTGCTTTTTGCTTAGCTCAAATTTTATAGCCGAAATTACTTGCTCATGAAATTTTAAATTTGCCTGATGCCTACTTAATATAACAAAGCAATTTTGCAAATTTTAAAATCTTACTTACTCGCCTTAGCAGGCTACTAAATTTAGGCCGCATTGTGTTTAGCACTAAATTTAGAGCCGTGATATGATCGATAATAAATTTTATAATTTGCTGGAAATTTAATATAACGCATGCAGTGCGTTAGTACTGAGGCATGCCACTTCTAACGTCGTCGGGGCTAGGGGATTGTTAAGGGGGAATGGAGCGACTTCGTAATTCAAGCCTCTTCCCCCTTAACAAAAGAAACAAACATTTAAATTTAACTAGATTGCTTTGCAAATTTTAAAACTTTCATTCACTCGCAAGAATTGACTTCTAAAATTTGTCTTTGCTTTTTGCTTAGCTCAAATTTTAGAGCCTAAATTACTCGCTCATGAAATTTTAAAATTTGTGTGAAATTTACTTGTAAAAATTAGGATATATAAAATTTATTTTAAAAGAATTTGTGACGCAAAATTTAACGCCACAAATTTAAATTTATTTTTTCTTTTTGCCTTTTGGCTCATCGCCTTTAAACCAGCTTTTTATCTTATCAAAGACGCTTTCATCGGTATTTGATTTGCCTGATTCTATGCCGAAGCTAGCTTGAAGCTTATTTAAAAGCTCTTTTTGCTCATCGCTTATTTTTTCAGGCGTTTGAATAGAAATTTGTGCTACGAGCCTACCTTTTTTACGCGAATTTACGCTTTTGATACCTTCATTTTCAAAGATAAATTGCTGCTTGTCCTTTGCTCCAACAGGTAGTTTTAGCTCAGTTTCTCCTCGAAGCGTTGGAATTTTTATGCTTTCGCCAAGTATAGCTTGTGTGAAAAAGACAGGAATTTCTAGATAAACATCGTCATTGTGACGAATAAAATGCTTGTCTTCTTTTACGTTTATGCTTACATAAAGATCGCCTTGAACGCCGTTTGTACCGATATTGCCTTTGCCAGCTACTCTCATTCTCATGCCGCTATCAACGCCTTCAGGGATGGTAATCTTTACAGTTTGTTGCTGGATTTTATAAGCTTTTGCATTACAATCGGGGCATGGCTCGCTTATTACTTCACCGCTTCCATGGCAATATGGACATTCTTGGACGATATTCATAAAGCCATTTCCGCGTGTTATCCTGCCACTTCCGTCACAGTGCTGGCAAGTCTTACTCTTGCCATCTTTACTGCCGGTTGCATTGCATGTTGGGCAAGGCACTTTTTGATCAAATTTTATCTCTTTTTCACAACCAAAAATAGCTTCGTTAAACTCCAAATTTATAGGAATTTCAAGATCGGCTGAGTATTTTTCAGAGTATCTTTTTCTCTGCCTAGAACTACTTGCAAAACCGCCACCAAAAAATGAGTCAAAAATATCTGAAAGATCAAAATCGGCACTAAACCCGCCACCGCTACCAAATCGACCCTCAAGGCCTTCTTTGCCATATCTGTCGTAGATAGAGCGTTTTTGCTCGTCGCTTAAAACTTGATAAGCTTCATTTATCTGTTTAAATTTTAGTTCAGCCTCTTTGTCGCCAGAATTTCTATCTGGATGATATTTTAAAGCAAGCCTTCTAAAGGCTTTTTTGATCTCATCTCCGCTTGCATTTCTTGAAATTTCAAGGATTTCGTAATAGTCAAATTCCACATTTTTCCTTGTTAATTAAGCTTATTTTAAATATGGGATTTTACCCAAAAAAGTTTAAATTTAAAAAAGAATTTACATTTTTGCCGTATAATCTCTACTATTTTTAATAAAAAGGATAATTCATGGTTAATGTTTTAATGATAGAAGACGATCCAGAATTTGCACAAATTTTATCTGAATATCTTGATAGTTTTAATATAAAAGTTACGAATTTTGAAGATCCATATTTAGGGCTTAGCGCTGGGATAAAAAACTATGATTTGCTAATACTTGATCTTACTTTGCCGGGCATTGATGGGCTTGAGGTTTGTAAAGAAATTCGCCAAAAATACGACATTCCTATCATCATAAGTTCAGCTAGAAGCGATATTAGCGACAAGGTTGTTGGACTTCAGCTTGGTGCTGATGATTATTTGCCAAAACCATACGATCCAAAAGAGATGTATGCTCGTATCACAAGTCTCATAAGAAGATATAAAAAGACAAATGAAGTACAAGAAGAGGTCGTTGATAGCGCATTTAGGATCGATGATAAACGTCACGAAATTTATTTTAATAACGAGCCATTAGCTCTTACGCCAGCTGAGTATGAAATTTTGACATATCTTATCAAACAACACAGCTTTTCAGTCTCTCGTGAGCAGTTGGTTTATAACTGCAAAAGCCTAAAAGATAAAGATTCAAAGAGCTTAGATGTTATTATCGGACGCCTTAGATCAAAAATCGGTGATAGCTCAAAAGCCCCAAAACATATATTTTCAGTAAGAGGCATAGGATATAAGCTTATCGGATGAAATATTCCATAACTACGAAGATAACTATTATCTTTGCCATAGCTTTTTCGCTGATGTGCTTGCTCTTTGTAACTTTTGCAAACATTCAGCAAGAAAGCGCTTTAGAAAAGCTAAAAGATAGACAAATAAGTGCGATGAACTATCTTGTCGCACTCTATGAACGTGGAAATCCCCCAAGAGATTTAGAACATTATTTTAAAAATTTTTATTTAGAATATGTTGGAAATAAAAATTTAGCCACTTCAATAGCTACAAATGGGACTGTTGTTTTTACACAGCACACGCCTCTTGGAGTGGTGCAATCGGTTAATTACAAAGGCGATTTGTATTTGCTTATTAAAAATCCGTCTTTTCAGCTGCTTCTTGAAAGTAACGACGCAAGACACGTAAATGATCCGCTTTGGGTCGCATTTTTGATAGTTTCAGCCCTTCTCATCTCACTTTATGTTTCTGTTCTTAGAAGTCTTTCGCCACTTAGAAGGCTTAGTAAAGATATCAGAAAATTTGCCAGTGGAAATATGGAAATGGCGATGACGGCTAGGCTAAATGAAATTGAGCAAGATGAGATCGGGCAGGTTGCAGTGGAGTTTGATAACGCCGTTTGCAAGATAAGAGAGCTCATCCGCTCAAGGCAGCTATTTTTGCGTGCGATCATGCATGAGCTAAAGACTCCTATTGGCAAGGGCAGGATCGTCTCTGAAATGGTTGCAAATGAGACTCAAAAGATGAGGCTCATAAACGTTTTTGAGCGACTTGAGATGCTGATAAATGAATTTAGCAAGGTCGAGCAGCTCCTTTCTAAAAGCTACGCGCTAAACTATCAAGAGTGCCATTTCTCGCTCATTTTAGAGCAGGTGCAGGATATGCTCATGCTTGATAAATTTGAAGAGCGAGTGAGCTGTGACATCAGAGATGACGTCATATTAAGAGTGGATTTTCAGCTTTTTAGTTTGGCGATTAAAAATTTGATAGACAATGCCCTAAAATACGCAGAGGACAAAAAGACCATCTTGATCTGCGATAGCGAATTTATAGCGGTTAAAAATTTAGGCAAAAAGCTAAATCATCCGATTGACTACTACAAACAAGCCTTTGTTAGAGGCGATAAGGTGAGTGCAGGAAGTGGTATGGGGCTTGGACTTTATATCATCGAGCAAATTTGTCAGATGCAAAAATTTGAGCTAGTTTATGACTACGAAGACGGCTATCACGTCTTTAAAATTTTACTTAAAGCAAAGGCAAAACGCACATGAAAAGAGGCTTAGAAAAATTTAACGAGCTAACCGAGTCTTTTGCTAAGCTGCCAGGTGTCGGTAAAAAATCAGCCGCAAGGTTTGCCTACTTTGTCTGCATGCAAGATAGCTTTGCAGGGCTAAGGCTCGCTCAAAATATTGAAGACGCAGTGAGGTTTATCAAACGTTGTGAGCGTTGTGGCGGGCTAAGCGAAAATGAAATTTGTGACATTTGTAGCGATGAGAGCAGAGACAGTGAGGTCATCTTGTTGGTTGAGAGCCCAAAAGATATCTTAGTTTTTGAGCAAAATGGCATTTATAATGGCCTTTACTTCGTGCTTGACGAGATTGACGAGGATGCCATAGAGAGGTTGCGAAGTGCAATCAAACAAAATGGCTCAAAAGAGGTCGTCTTTGCCTTTACGCCGGGGTTAAATTCAGACGCCCTTATGCTTTACGTCGAGGATAAGCTTGGTATGAGTGAAATTTCATTTAGCAAGATCGCACAGGGCGTGCCAACTGGTGTAAATTTAGAAAACGTCGACATGCTTTCACTTTTAAAAGCCTACGAAAGCCGTACAAAAGCCTAATTAAACTTTCTTTTAGTTATAATTTTGCCTAAATTTATAGAAATTTAGCCAAGGCTGAACCGCTGCTAAATTTAAAGGATATAGGTTGATTTTACTCATAGATAATTACGATAGTTTTGTTTTTAATGTTGAGCAATATGTAAAAGAGCTTACAGATGAAGAGGTTAGATGCGTTAGAAATGACAAGATCACGCTTGACGAGATCAAAAAACTAAATCCAAGCAAGATTATTTTAAGCCCAGGGCCAAAGCACCCAAAAGATAGCGGAGTTTGTTTAGAAATTTTGGGGGCAGACCTTGGCGTGCCGGTGCTTGGAATTTGCCTTGGACACCAAGCCATAGGGCTTAGTTTTGGCGCAAAGATAAAAAGGCTAGATGACCCACTACACGGCAAAACCTCATTTATTGACGTGAAAAACAAAGAGCCGCTTTTTGCTGGGCTACCTGAGCGCTTTGAGGTTATGCGCTACCACTCGCTCTATGTCGATGAGCTCTCAGCTGGACTAAGCGCTGATGCGGTGAGTGATGATGGTGTAGTTATGGCACTTAGCGTTAAAGATAAGCCGATCTTTGGCATCCAGTTTCACCCTGAGAGCTACTTTACGCAATACGGCAAAAAGATCGTTGAAAATTTTGTAAATTACAAGGCAAAAGATGAGGTTAGAGAGCCTAAAATTCGCTCTCTTAAGCCATATCTTATCAAGCTTCAAGAAAGTATCCCGCTTGATGATAGCGACTTTGAGCAAATTTGCGAGATAATAGCTAGTAAAGAGTACGAGATCGTGCAGCTTTCAGCCCTTTTGGTGTTAATTAGCGAAAAGAGCCTCTATCCAAAAAGCCTCGCTGCACTTGCAAAAAATATCCTAAAATACTCGCAAACTTACCGCGACGATACGCCTATGATTGATCTTTGCGGCACTGGAGGCGATGGCTTTAAGACGATAAATATCTCAACCACGGTGGCATTTATTCTTGCAAGTCTTGGCGTAAAGGTCGCAAAACACGGCAACAAGGCAGTTTCAAGTAAGTCAGGCAGCTCTGATGTGCTTGAAATTTTAGGCGTAAAAAGTGAAAAATCACTGGCAAAACAGCGTGAAAATTTAGCTAGTAAAAATTTAGCCTTCTTTCACGCACCATTTTTCCACCCGCTAGTTGGTGAGGTGAGAGAAGTGCGTCAAAGACTTGGCATAAGGACCGTATTTAACGTGCTTGGGCCGCTTTTAAATCCAAATTTAAACCTTACAAATCAGCTAGTTGGCGTCTATCATAAACCTGTCTTAAAACTCTACGCCCAGACGCTTAAGATCCTTGGCAGAAAGCACGCTTTAGTCGTTCGAGGTGATGACGGACTAGATGAGATCACACTTTGTAGCGAAACAAGCGTTGTTGAGCTAAAAAATGGAGAAATTTTTGAGTACAGCATCACGCCAGAGCAGTTTGGCTTTAAAAGAGCGCTTCACAGCGATATCGAGGGCGGCACACCTGAAGAAAACGCCAAAACCTTGATCCGCACGCTAAAAGGCGAGGAGCAGGGGGCGAAATTTGACATCGTGGTCTTTAATGCAATGTTTGCACTCTACGCAGCTGATGGTACAAAGAGCCCAGACGAGGCTAAAAAAATGGTTTTAGAGGCCATAAATTCTGGTAAGGCGTATAAATTTTATGAAGAGTTTATAAAGGCGCAAGTGTAATGGCGCTAGTTAAAATTTGTGGCATCAAAACGCTAGATGAGGCAAGTGCGGTTTGTGCTTTGGATATTGATTTTATCGGATTAATCTTTGCCAAAAGCAAAAGAAAGGTTGAGCTAAATTTAGCTAGGCAGATAGCAAAATTTGCTCACAGCAAGGGCAAAAAAGTAGTTGGCGTTTTTGCGGAGCAAAGTGATTGTGAGATAATGGAAATTTGCCAGTTTGCTGGTCTTGACGTGGCTCAGGTACATGGAGTGGTGAGTGAAAATTTAGGTGCAAATTTAAAAGATATGGGGCTTGAGATTTGGCAAGTTTTTAGCGTGAAAGATAGCTTGCCAGAGGTTGATTTTAAGCATTTTGACATGGCGCTTTTTGACTGCAAGGGCGAAAATGCCGGCGGAAACGGCACTAGCTTTGAGTGGGAAATTTTAAAAGAGGTTAAATTTAAATTTGGCATGGCTGGGGGCATAGGTGAGCACAACATCAAAGAGGCGCTGAAATTTAGGCCATATTTAGTCGATATCAACTCCAAAGTCGAGGACGAAAACGGCATAAAAGATGCGCAAAAGATAGAGAGAATTTTAAAGATCATAGGTGAGGTAGAAGATGAATAGTAAGGCGTATTTTGGAAAATTTGGCGGGCAGTTCGTGCCTGAGACGGTTATGTTTGCCCTTGATGAGCTAGAAAATGCTTATGAGAGCATCGCAAAGACAAAAGAGTTTAAAGATGAGCTTGATGATCTTTTGAAAAACTACGTTGGCAGGCCTAGTCCGCTCTTTTTTGCAAAGCGCCTGAGCGAGCACTACGGACATGAAATTTACCTAAAAAGAGAGGATCTAAACCACACGGGCGCGCATAAGATAAACAACGCTCTTGCTCAAGCGCTACTTGCTAAAAAAATGGGTAAAAAGAAAATTTTAGCTGAGACTGGAGCTGGTCAGCACGGTGTGGCAACAGCAACTGCAGCGGCACTTTTGGGCTTAGAGTGTGATGTATATATGGGCGCAACAGACGTGGCTAGACAGCAGCTAAATGCCTTTCGTATGCAGCTTCTTGGCGCAAAAGTGGTGAGCGTAGAAGACGGCTTAAAAACGTTAAAAGAGGCGACTACGGCGGCTATTCAAGCGTGGGTAAATGAGATAGAGAGCGCATTTTACGTCATTGGCTCAGCCGTTGGTCCGCACCCATATCCAAAGATCGTGCGTGACTTCCAAAGCATCATCGGTACAGAGGCCAAAGCTCAGCTTGCAGATTACGGCAAAAAGGCCGACTACGTCATTGCCTGCGTTGGCGGCGGCAGTAATGCTATTGGTATTTTTAGTGCGTTTTTGGACGATGAGAGCGTAAATTTGGTAGGTATAGAAGCTGGCGGCCTTGGCATAGAGACGCCTTATCACGCAGCTACGCTTAGCAAAGGTAAAACCGGCATCATCCACGGCATGAAAACGACCGTGTTGCAAGATGAGTATGGCATGATCTCGCCAGTTCACAGCATCTCAGCAGGCCTAGACTACCCAGGCATAGGCCCAGAGCACGCTCACCTAAACGACATCAAAAGGGTAAGATACGAGGCCGTAACTGACGATGAGTGTATAAATGCTTTGTATTTTTTAAGCAAGATGGAGGGCATCATCCCAGCCATCGAGAGCGCGCATGCGGTGGCGTATCTGGAGAAGCTTTGTCCAAAACTTGATAAAAAAAGCGTCATCGTCGTAAATATCTCAGGCAGGGGCGATAAGGACATAAACACAGTCATCGGCTACGAAAAAGGAAAAATTTATGGATAAGATAAAAAGTGCATTTAGTGGCAAAAAAGCAAACATCGGCTACATCGTGGCTGGATATCCAAGCTTAGAAAAAACGAAGGAATTTTTAGAAAATTTAGATGAGAGCACGCTTGATCTAGTTGAGATCGGCATCCCTTACTCTGATCCACTGGCTGACGGCAAGCTCATCGCGCAAGCTAGTTTTGAGACGGTGCAAAACGGCGTAAATACGGACTTTGTCTTTGATATGCTTGAGAGTTGTAAGGCAAAAGTGACAAAGCCACTTGTTTTTCTGGTCTATTACAACATCATCTTTGCTTACGGCGTTGATAAATTTCTAAAAAGATCAGTTGAGGCTGGAGTTAGCGGCTTTATCGTGCCGGATCTGCCTTGCGAGGAGTGCGAGGAATTTGCTCTAAAATGCAAAGAGTTAAATTTAAGTCTGATACCACTTATTAGTGTCACATCTGGTAGTAGAGCGGATGGAATTTTAAAATTTGGCTCAGGATTTATTTACGCTCTTGGTGCGATAGGCGTTAGTGGCTCAAAGAGGGCTGATGAAGATAGGATAAAAAATTTGGTCCTAGAGCTTAAGAAAAAGAGTAATTTGCCGGTGGCTGTGGGCTTTGGTATCAAAAACAAAGATGATGTTAATGAAGTAAAAAAATATGCTGATGGAGCGATAATTGGTACGCAAATAGTCAGGCTTTTTGCGGAATATAGTGGCAAAGATCTGATAAAAGAGATAGATAAACTCTTTTAAAATGCTTAATAAATTTATAGCTAATTTAGTAAAGCCAAAGTATAATTGAGAACCAATTTCGAGTCTTAAGGAAGAGATATGAGAAAAGTTATAGATGAAGCTACAAGCTATCTTTGCAAGGATACTTTAGGGCTAGATTTAGAGTTTGGCAAGAGTCTGGGCAAAGGATTTTACGGAGCTAGCATACCAGTCTATAAGAGCAAAAGCGAGTATCATTTTTACCTATTTTTTAAAAAAGATACTTTGAAAATTTTCATGAATGCCTTTTTTGGTCACGAAGATGTTGATGGTGGTGATCTAGACGATCTTTGCAAAGAGATAGCAAATCAAATCATTGGCAAAGCTAAAAATTTACTAAATGAAAAAGAGCCAAATGCTTATAAACTTGGGACACCTGAATTTTTAGGTGAAGTTGCAAATTTTGGTATCAAACTAAAAGAGAAATTTGTATATAAAATAAAAAATAGAACATTTCAAATAGGCTACGACATACAATGAACGACGAGAGTGCGATAGAGACGCTAGAGCAGCTAGGGCTTTTTAAGAGCTATGATGAGCTTATGGATATAAGCGTTGATTTTATAGCTGAGCTAGGAACTACCACGGTTAGTATAAATGAGCTTTTGAAATTTGAAGCTGGCTCGGTTATAGACCTCGAAAAGCCAGCTGGTGAGAGCGTGGAGCTATATATAAATAATAGAATTTTTGGAAAAGGTGAAGTAATGGTTTATGAGAAAAATTTAGCCATCAGGATAAATGAAATTTTGGATTCAAAGTCAGTTATTCAGTACTTCAAAAAAGAACTTTTATGAAATTTATACTATTTTTCTTACTTTTTGCAACTCAAATTTTAGCTTCAAACCTATTAACTTACAATATCTATGAACGTGCTGATAGAGTCGATATTATGCTTAGCTTTGATGCACCTTATGAAGGAAATATCTTTCAAAAGCGCGAAAAGGACACAACATCTTTGATATTAAATTCGCTAAATTACGATCAAAGTGCCAGCAAAGATATAAACTCAAAGATTATTCAAGAGCTTGAGATAGAGCCAAAGCAAAACTCACTTGTCTTAAATTTGCGCTCAAATGATGCTATTATCGTAAATGCTTCAAAGACGACTGATAGTTTTGGACTCCGCATTCGTGTAACTCTAAAAAATGCAAAACCTCAAATACAAAATATGCCTCAAGCTAGTGCAAAAATAGAGACCCCTAGCACTCCAAAGATGGATGAAGAGCCTATGCTGAATATAGACTCAAGGTATTTTATAGTCTTAAGTGTGCTTATTGCGCTTCTTGTATTTTTATATGTATTTAAAAGATATATTACTTCAAAGAGTAATGATTTTAGCGGCTTTAAAGCACCTAGAAATCAGTCTCAAAATGATACAAAATCAATGAACTGGCTACTTAAAAATCAAAATAGTAACGTCAATATAATATATGAAAAATATCTTGATCGCACGAATAAACTAATGCTATTAAGCTATGAAAATAGGCGTTATTTAGTGATAGTT
Source organism: Campylobacter concisus (assembly GCF_002165785.1). Lineage (GTDB taxonomy): Bacteria > Campylobacterota > Campylobacteria > Campylobacterales > Campylobacteraceae > Campylobacter_A > Campylobacter_A concisus_W. The sequence goes on along the minus strand of NZ_NDYO01000002.1, from coordinate 58,779 downwards.
GGTAGCTCAAATGTAATGCTTGATAGCTTTGGTGAAGACAAGATACAAAATGAGCAAGATTTTACTATATTTTTCGAAGAGAACAAGAAAAAACTAAGCTCATTTTTAGAAGAGCGAAAAAATAGTTTAAGTAACTATAAAGATAAAATGAGCGGAGAATTTTAGTAGTTTTAGCTAAAATTCTCATCCAATTTAAATTTTTATGCGTTAAAGCTAGTTTCAAAATTTATACAAACGAAATAGCAAAAATTTCAGGTTTTGTGATCTTTTTTATCTCTTCTTTTGCCATAGCAAATTCTTTTGCACCTTCTATTTTCAGCGTATGCCCACTAAATTCGAAGTTTAAATTTAGCCTTTCACAGGTTAAATCAAGTGCCTTTGCTAGTGAGAGTATAAAACTTAGCCATCTTACACACTCGGCTTTTGGAAGTAAATTTTTATATCGCTCAAATTCATAGATGTTTTTCTTTCCGTTTGTGCCAATTACTACTGCAATCAATGCTTTTTGTTCATGCGAAAAGCCATAATTTAAGGCATTTAGGACTATATAGGCTGAGTTTTTATGATCGCCATAAAAGCCAATCTCTTGACCGACATTGTGAAGTTTTGTAGCAACTAAAAGCACTTCAAGATAGTTATCGCTTAAACCGTGAAGCTTTTTTAATACCATAAATATATCTTTTGCATATCTTGTGACCGATTTATTGCATGATAATATAAAACGATCTTGCAAACTTTTGATACTTGGATTAAAATTTTGCGGAAATTTAATGCTAGGGCGTAAAAAATCTTTTAAGAACACTCCCTCTCTTACGCCAACCCCACTTGTTATAATATTTTTGGCATTTAGAGCTTTGGCGAGGACCAAAAAGATATGTGCACCCTCTCTAATGGTGTCGTATCTATCTTTTTTTATAGGAAATTTATTTAGCTCAAGCACGCTAACATTTGCAATGCTCTCGATGTAGGCTTGCTCATCGCTAAGCTTGTAGCAAAAGCCATGCAGTGATGAGAGTGGATATAAATTTTTGCTCATTATGGCAGATGATATCGCTCTAAGAGAGCCACCAATAGCGATTATATTTTGGCATTTAAATCGCTCATCTATCTGTTTTGTAACTTGCTCTAGAAATTTTGGTAATTTATTTAAGTTTTTTTTATCAAAAAAAAGCTCTTTTAACCTAACTGTACCAATGTCAAGCGAGAGCGTATCTATTATTTTGCCTTTGCTTATTCTGGCAAGTTCAGTTGATCCGCCACCGATATCGATAGTGACGCATTCATCGATGTTATGGAGTAAATTTTTGGCTGCGATCGCACCAAAAGTAGCCTCTTCTTTGCCGTCAATGACTTTTAAATTTATGCCAAGTTTTTTTCTTAAAAGAGAGATCAGAATATTTGCGTTTGGAGCGTCCCTAAGCGCTGAGGTTCCAACACATAAGACTTTATTGCATTTGTAGCTTTTTATGATATTTGAAAATTCGCTAAAAGCCTTTAGCGCTTTTTCCATTGAGCTTTCGGATATTTCATTGTTTGAACCATATCCACCTTCGCCTAGACGCACTTTTGTTTTATATTCAGCTAGTATAAAAAACGCTAAGCGTGACGTTCTTTCAAATATCGCCATTCGCATAGAATTTGAGCCAAGGTCGATTACTGCGGTTCTCTTTGCCATTTTTATCCTTTTATATTTAAAACTAGGCTTGCGACTGCACCGCTTCTATCATTTCTATTTTTAATGTCTACTTCGCCACCAAGAGCCTGTGCCGCACCTTTAGCTAGAAACAACCCAAGCCCAGCACCACTTTTGTTGCCGTATCTTTTAAACGGAGCAAACAAATCTTTGCTCTCATCGATGCCTATACCCTCGTCTATTACCTCAATAGTAAATTTATTTTTTAAAAGCCTTGAGTTTATTATGATAGTGCTATTTTTTGGCGAAAATTTAATAGCATTTTGGACAAAATTTTGTACGATGTGGGTTAGTAGGCTAGTTTGAATTTTTATATTTAAAATTTCTGGTTCTAGGTTTAATTCAATATTTTTTTCGTCACTTTTTGCAAGCACATTATAATTTTTCGCAAGCTTTTTCAAAAATCCTATAATGTCAATACTCACAGGCTCTTCAAACTGAGCTCCCTCTTGTCTACCGATCTCAAGTATGGAGCTTATCATTGCATTCATGCCATTTATGGCTTCATTGTTTGACTTTAAAGCCTCAATATATTTTTCACACTCACGTGGTTTTAAAAGCGTAACTTCATTTTTTGTCTTCATTACGGCAAGTGGTGTTTTTAGCTCGTGCGCCACGCCTACAAAAAGCTCTTTTTGATATAGGACAAATGTTTGTATACGAGAGATTAGCCTATTTATGCTCTGCCCAAGCGGTAAAAACTCATCTGGTAGACTTTTTATATCTATCTCATGAAGAAATTTTTCGTCTAAATTTGTAAGCTTGTGACTTAAAATTTTTATAGGTATTAAAAGCATTCTTGATAAAAATAGTGCATAAAAAAGCACCAAAAGTATCGCTGATACATTTACGATTATAATATCTATAAAAATTTCTTCTACTATACGGGCTTGAAGAGTAGTATCTTTTTCTAGGCTTAAATAACTGCTTTCATCGAGTTTTGTTATTAAAAAAGTTTTACTCTGATCCTTTGATTTTTGCGTTACGATATATGTTTCTTTATTTTGTGCCTCGTCTGTTTTTATCGTTGCTAGAGTTTTGTTTGGATTTTCTATCGTAAAGGTTTTTAAATTTAAAGGATTGAAATTCTGAGGATTTTTTTTATAAGCTTCTGCTTGATAGTTTAGCTCATTAACTACACTTTGAAAAACGGTAACCCTTATATAGTGATAAAGCATTACCGAAATAACTACAATTAGCATCATAGCACCAGATGCTAATTGCAGTATAAATCTATTTCTTAAGCTTTTTTGGGAAAGCAAAATCTATATCCGCGTCTTCTAACAGTTTCTATTGTTGAAATATTTAGCGGTTTGTCCATTTTTTGGCGAATTTGGTTGATAGCAACCTCGATAACGTTTGGAGTTACAAGCTCTGGCTCTTCCCAGATAGCGTCAAGTAGTTGCTCTTTAGATACGATTTGATCTGAGTGCCTTGCAAGGTGAGTTAATACCTCAAATGGCTTACCTTTTAGCTCGATGTCGCGACCAAGATATGTGATCTTCTCTTCGTCAGGGTTGATGATAAGCTCGTCTATCTTGATGATATTTGTGCCGCCAAAGCGTAGTCTAGCCTCAAGTCTAGCTACTAAAATGTCAAAATCAAATGGCTTTTTGATGTAGTCATCAGCGCCAGCTCTAAGTGCTTTTATCTCGCTCTCTTTGTCGTCTTTTGCAGAAAGAACTACGACTGAGGTGCGTGGAGATTTATGTTTTATGATGTTTATAAGATCAACGCCGTCGCCATCTTGAAGCATCCAGTCAGTCAAAACTAGGTCGTAGTTTCTGATGCCGATGTAGTACTCAGCGTCTTTGAAATTTTCAGAGCTATCTGTCTGATAACCAAACTCTTGCAACCCCTCAGCAATCGTCTTATTTAGCGTTACTTCGTCTTCTACTATTAAAATACGCATTTCTTTTCCTTAAACTAAAATTTATGGTCGATTGTATCATAAATTAAGAAATATTTCAAGATACTTTAATAAATTTTTAAAAAACAGTGCTGATTTTTGCACCGACAATTGCATTTGGTAAAATCTCGGTTTTTAAAATCTCCATATCCAAGCTAGTAAGCGAGCTAAACCTCTCTTTTAGCGCTTTGCAGGTTGCTTCCAGTGACTCTTCTACGCTTTGAAATTTCATCTCATTATAAAATTCTTTTATAAAATCAGCCACCAAAACATAATCAATCAAGCTAGTCGAGCGAAATTCTAAGCTCACTTTTACTTCTTGCTTTGCAACTCGCTCAAAGTCAAACATCCCGATGACGGTTTGAAATTTATAATCCTTAATAATCGTTGTTATTTCACTTTTCATACGACTTTTTGCTCCTTGCCTGAAAGCAGGCGAACGATATTTGGTATGTGCTTATAAACTACCAAAAATGCGATGATAAGGATCGGCGCGTGAGTGTAAATTTCATCAAGCTCTGGGTGGATGATGAAGCTTGATGCGATGAGAGCTATCAGCGCGCATAGCGAGGCTAGAGAGCTTATCTTTAAAAACTTACCAACCAAAAACCAAACGACAAGAGCGATTATTATCTCAACTGGTAAGAAAAATGCGAGTACGCCAGCTCCGGTTGCCACTCCTTTGCCGCCTTGAAAGCCTAAAAATATAGAAAAACAATGCCCCGCAACACTTAAAACCGCCATCGTCCAAAGCACACTTTGGCTAGCTCCAAGAGAAGAGGCTACGATGAGTGGCAAAACGCCCTTTAATACGTCACAAACTACGGTTAAAATGGCTAGTTTTTTGGCAAGTTTTGGGTTAGTTTGTTTTAAAACCCTTAAAACATTTGTCGCGCCTATGCTTTTGCTACCCTCTTTTTTTATATCAACATGGCCAAAAATTTTTGCTAGTATGAGCCCAGATGGGATGCTGCCAAGCAGGTAGCTAATGGCATAAAGTATTAAATTTTGCATATTTTACCTTTTAAATTTAAAGAGAAATGATATTAAAAAAATACTAATTTTTTTATAAATCATCTCCACAAAAGCACGACTTTTTCATCGTAGATGTCGCTTTTCTTTGGTGAAATTTGCGTTTCGTTGATGGTGATGTTTTTGACATCATTTGCCTCTTTTAGCGCATCGCACTCTTTTGCAAATTTCTCTTCAAGCTCGCTTATGGCTAAATTTATATCATTTACGCTTTGCTCGCTAAGCTTGACGTCGCTTCGCTCTTTTAAGACCTTGTTTGCGCTTCTAGCACTTGAGGCTATCTTGCCGGCGTTTTGGCGAGATAAGAGCTTGTTGCCAAATATCGCTCCAAATATACTTGCGCCTATGCTTATAGCTGCGTCAAGGCCGCTTGCTGTCATATCTTTTTGCTCTTTATCAAGCTTTGCAAGGGCTTTATTTAGCTTATCTTGCAAGCTCTTTTGCTCTTTTTCAAATTTAGCCGTGAGTTTTGCGGTTTGCTCCTCTAAAATTTCATTGCACTTATCCTGAAGCCTTATGAAAAACTCCTCTTTTGACTCGTTTTCTTTTGAGTAAATTCCCATCGCCTCAAAGGTGTTAAATTTGAAATTTCTATATAAAAACTCTTTAAATTCTTTTTCTAAAGCGTCAAAATTTTTAGCACTCGTTATAAAATTTGGCACAGCTGCAAAGCTTGCACCGCTTGGCTCATTTTCGCTTGCATCAACGCGCATGCCTTCGCTAGCCTCACTCCAGTTTGGCTCTTTGTCGTTTTCACTAAGCTCATAAAGATAGCTCACCTCGCAAATGCTATCTATGCCCTTTTTGGCATCATAAATTCTCACCTTTGCGCTTGCTAGTAAATTTGGCGTGAGGCTTTTCGAGTTAGCATAAAGCTGCGTAATCTCATTTGAGATTATGGGCTTTATACTAAATTTCATCTCGCTTTTATCGATCCTTGTATCAGATAAATTTTCTTTTTGCTTTTTCATCAAATTTGAAATTTGTTCGCGGCTAAGTGGGCCTTTTAGATAGCTAAGTGCCCAGCGCGTGGAGATGACGTTTAGGCCGTCCTCATTTATATTTTTGAGTAAGAAATTTCTTTTGGCTAAATTTGATATGAGATTTTCAAGTGAAGCTTTATCTAAGCTTGAGCCTGCGATGCCACTTAATCCGTCTATAACGCGTGCTTTATCCTGGGCTGTTTGGAGGCGGCCAATGAACCAAGTACCGATGTTGCTAAGGCCTTTGTAGTCAAGATCGACTGGGTTTTGCGTACTTAAGACACAGCCTAAACCAAATGCACGAGCTTGCTTTAAAAGTGTGAGCATAGGCGTTTTTGATGGTGGATTTGCATTTGGTGGGAAAAATCCAAAAATTTCATCCATATAAAGGATCGCTCTAAGTGAGCTAGTGCCCTCTGTGCCACGCATCCACGCGATGATCTCGTTTAGTAAAAGGGTGACAAAAAACATCCTCTCAGCGTCATTTAGGTGCGAGATCGTAAAGATATTGCACTTTGCTTTGCCATTTTCATCAAAAAGCATCTTTGAAATTTCTAGTCTAACGCCCTGCGTCCAGCCCTTAAAGTTTGGACTTGCGATGAGCGCGTTTATCTTCATGGCAAGCTTTAGGCGCTCACTGCTTGGATAAAAGGTATCCACGTCAAAAACGCCTATCTTTTTAAAAGGCGGATTTGCGATGAAATTTATGAGCTCTTCTATGCTGACATCTTTTTGCTCTTTAAATTTAGTATCAAATATGGTTGAGATGAGCAGCTGTTCTTTTGAGTTCATATCCTCGTAATTTATACCTACAAGAGATAATACCGAGGCTGCAAGCGAATTTATATAGTTGCTAAAAATTTCTTCGTCAGTGATATTTGGGCAGGCAAAGTCACTAAGTAGCGCTACGCCTATACCAGCTGAGCTTTTTGGGGTGTAGATGTTAAAGCTAGCGCTCTCTTTTAAAATTTTTACTCGCTCAAGATCTTGAAAACTCGACTCTATGCCGTTTTTCCAAAGCTCGGCTTGAGCAGCGGCAAATTCCTCTACACTTTGACCTTTATTAGCTGCTTCTGCTTCATCTATGTATGGTAAAAAATCCTCCGGCCTCATCTGCGGAAAGGTGAGGGCCAAATTTGTGATATCGCCCTTTGGATCGATGATAATGGAAGGGATATTGTCTATGCAGGCCTCTTCTAAAAGCGTGATGCCAAGGCCTGTTTTGCCGCTACCAGTCATACTGATAATGGCTGCGTGAGTGGTTAAGTCCTTGTTTTTATAAAAAAATGGCTCTTTATCTTTTAGTCCGATGTAAAAAAGTTTTAAATTTTCTTGTATGGTTTTCACTAATTGCCTTATTCGTATAAATTTATACGTGAGCGAAGCTCGTCAAGCGTCTCTTTTATGCGCTTTTGCGTAAAATCTTTTATCGTTTCATCATCATCAATGAGTTTCATACAGTATCTAATGTAACCTTTATAGGTTATTTCAGTAACTAATTTTAGCCTTAAAGAAACTCTTTTTACCATTTTTTCAGACATCAAGAGATCAAAATTGACTTCTAATTCTTCGTTATCTTTAAAATTTGCAGATTGTGAACTTAATACACTTATGCCGCCTTCGGAAACATCATAAAGGCTACCTTCGATCTTGTCTTGTTTGCCTTTGATAATAGTTTTAGTAAAACGATTTGGTAAAATACGTTGGAATTTTCTTTTGTACGCATACATTGTTGTATTTAGCGAGAAATTTGAAAAAGTAACACTTTTATCTGTTATATTATAATTTATGATATCTGCACACAAAGGCTTTGAGAAAAAGCTATTTGGCAAAATAAAACCTTTGCCGTCTTGCTTCATAGCTAAAATTTGCATCATATCCACGCGAAAAACGACACTATCTTCTTTAGCTTCTAAAATTTCAGCCTCATATTTTATATTTAGTCCATCATATAAATTTAAAAGCTCTGGCCTTACCTTGGCCTTTTTCATGCGAGTGAATGTATTGATCGGATCTTCATAAAAAAATGTTCCGGTTTCAATCATATCTTTTACATTTGTTTCTTGCTGGTCTTTAACGTCACATAAAATTTCTTTGATTCTTGAAACGGCGTTTACGAAATAACCTACGAAGGTGCTATTGTCGCAAGAGTGACTAAAATTTAAAGTCAAATTTAAAAGTAGGAAATTTATTAATTCGTCTCTTGCGTTTGATTTTGGTATTAGATTATTTAAATCATCTTGTAGCTGCGTAGCATTTGGCTTTTGAATAAGCAGTGTATCAAAGATGTTTTCAAGACAAATTTTTACCTGATCGTGCGGTACGATAAATGTTAGCTGTCTACAAAATTTGATACCATCGTCGATAAATTTATCTCTTAATTTAAGTATGCTATCTTCGCAATTTATTACAAGCTCTTGCCTGCCTTTAAAATCCATGTAGTCTCCGGAATGTTATTGATTAAAGCCAAGGCTATGATATAAAAAGTTATATTAAAAAAGTATTTAAATTTATTTGGAGGAGAAATTTCTAGGTAAAGGATACCTAGAAATTTCTGTTGATTATAGTTTGCCTTCGTTGTGTGAAAGGTAGTCAGCAACACCTTCAGTGCTTGGTTTCATACCAGCATCACCTTTGTTCCAGCCAGCTGGACAAACTTCGCCGTGCTCATTTGTAAATAGCATAGTATCTACCATTCTTATCATCTCATCGATGTTTCTGCCAAGTGGAAGATCATTGATAACTGCATGGCGAACAGTGCCATCTTTGTCTAGTAAGAATGAGCCACGAAGTGCCACACCAGCATCTTCTAGAAGTACGTCAAATCCGCGAGCGATTGATTTTGTCATATCAGCTACGATAGGGAAGCGAACTTTACCAATACCGCCTTTGTTTACTGGAGTCTCTTTCCATGCGAAGTGAGAGAATTGGTTGTCGCATGAAACTGCGATAACTTCGATACCACGTGACTTGAACTCGTCATATCTTTTATCAAATGCGATAATTTCGCTTGGGCAAACAAAAGTAAAGTCCATTGGATAGAAAAATACAACCGCGCCTTTCTCGCCAATATTTTTATAAAGATTAAAATCATTTACGATTTGATTGTTTCCTAAAACTGCTGCAGCTGTAAAATCAGGTGCTTTTTTTGTTACTAACATTTGTTCTCCTTAATAATAAATTTTATTGATTGCGAAATTATATCTATTCAAAATTAAATTTAGTTTAAACATATTTTAGAAATTTTTATTTAGTAAATTTAGTGTTATTGGTAAAAATAGAAAATGGATTCTTGTTAAAAGTAGTAAAAATTTGAATTTTAAAAATTTATTAATGAGAGTATTTGAAAAAAATTAGTAAAAGCATTGCTAAAAATTTTAGAAAATGAATTATTGCGATTGTCATAAATCACTAAAATTCTTTCCGCCAAATTTTAGAATCGCTGATCCCCATGTAAAGCCGCCACCAAATGCGTCAAGAAGCAAAACTGAACCATTTTTGATACGGCCGTCTTCATAGGCATCATTTATAGCCATCGGAATTGAAGCGGAGCTTGTATTGCCATATTTAGCAACAGTCAAGACACATTGCTCATCTTTAAAATTTAATCTATTTTTTACTGCGTCTATTATTCTTATATTTGCTTGATGAGGTATAAAAAAATCAATATCTTCGCTTTGCATTTTATTTGCATGCAAAATTTCTATTACGCTTTTGCTAAGTGTTTGAACTGCTATTTTAAAAACTTCATTTCCACTCATATGGATAAAATTTAGCCTATTTTTTAGTGTTTCCTCACTGGCTGGAAATACACTCCCGCATCCTGGAGTTATTAAAAGTTCAGCTTGCTTGCCGTCACTTGCTGTATGAATATCAATGATCTCATTACCATTACTACTACTAATTACAGCTGCACCTGCTCCATCACCAAATAGTATGCAAGTGCTTCTATCTGTATAGTCAACAATAGAGCTTAATTTTTCGGCCCCAATGATTAAGACATTCTTTTTGGCACTGCTAATAATGAGAGAATTTGCAAGCTCTAAAAGATAAATAAAACCGGTACAAGCCGCACTTATATCAAATGCTGTAACTCCATAATTTAGACCCAAATTTGCAGCTATTTTGCAAGCAGTAGATGGCATGCAAAGATGATCTGGAGATATCGTAGCACAGATGATTGCATCGATCTGAGATTTATCAAGTCCTGAGCGTTTTATGGCTAATTCACCAGCTTTTGTACCAAGGTCACTTGTTGTTTCGTTAGTTGCAATATGCCTTTGCTCGATACCTGTTCGCTTTACTATCCATTCATCACTTGTTTCAACCATTTTCTCAAAGTCAAAATTTGTTAGAATTTTTTCTGGAATGTAAGAAGCAATAGAAATCAGTGAAGCTTTTGGCATATTTTACCTTGCAAAGTGCGAAAGTTCTTCTTCGATAACTTTATTTATATTTGAATTAGCAAATTTTATTGCTTGAAAAATTGCATTCTTTATAGCTTTTGAATTGCTTTTGCCGTGACTTATGATAACACAACCATTTACACCAAGAAGCGGTGCACCGCCATATTCGTCATAGCTAACCTGCTTTTTAAGTGTCTTAAAAACTTTTCTCATGAGTACAGAGCCAGCTATAGCAAGAGGTGATTTTCTAATTTGTTTTTTGATAATTTTACCTATAGCATCTGCAACGCCTTCGCTAGTTTTTAAAAGAATATTTCCCATAAAACCATCACAAACCATTACGTCTATACTGCCGTCAAAAATTTGATTACCTTCTGCATTGCCAACAAAGCTATCAAGCCTAGAAACTAATTTAAATGCTTCTTTACTAACTTCATTGCCTTTGCTCTCTTCTTCGCCATTTGACAAGAGACCAACTTTTGGCTCTTTTCTACCTAAAATTTCTTTTGCATAGGCTTCACCCATTATGGCAAATTGAAACAAATGTTCACTTCTACAATCAACATTTGCACCAACATCTAAAACTAAAGTCGCAGATTCTTTTGAATTTGGCATAAGTGTTGCAATTGCTGGACGAGATATATTTTTTAGTCTACCAATTCTTAGAGTAGCTAAGCTCATAGTTGCACCGCTATGACCAGCAGAAACTACAGCATCAACTTCCTTATTTTTTAAGAGTTCAATTGCTTTGTAGATCGTACTATCTTTTCTTTTAAGCGCATCAGTTGCACCATCTGCCATTGAGATAACTTCGCTAGCTTCTAAAAATTCGATATTTTTTAAATAAGACTGTGGAATGAGTGGTTTGATGACATTGCTATCGCCAACTAATACAGCTTTAAATTCTATCTCTTTTAGTGCATCAATAACACCAGATATTATAGGATCTGCACCAAAATCACCACCCATAGCATCGATAGCAATGCGAATCATATTTTAATATTCACCTGTAGTTTTGTTTATGCGGTGAGGCATTTTCCAAGAACCATCTTTGTCTTTTACAGGTACTGGAAGTGTAACTTTATAATGTGTTCTGCGTTTTGCTGCACGAGAATGACTCACTCTTCGCTTTGGTACTGCCATTTTTACTCTCCTTTATAAATTTTTACATTTTTCACAATAGAAATAATCACTTTTAAAAGCTTCTAACTCACTCTCAAAGACTTCTTTTAAATCAATATTGCCATCAAAAAATTCCATCGTATCGCTAAGCTCATTTTCGCTATCTTTATAGATACCATCGCTTAAATTTAGCTCTACATCTTGATCAATAGGTAGCATAAATACTTCACCACATCGATCGCAAACATAATTTATATTCCCTTTTATCTTACCTTGGCATTTTACCAAAAAAGGGTCTTTTCTTTTTAAAATTCCACTAAAAACTAAATTATCATTTCCTGCTAGCTCAAAGCTTATATCTTTGTTTGCTATTTTAGAAAAAGATATAATCAATTTTCTTGACCTAAAATTAGCAAATTTCTCTTGAAGCAAAGAAGAAATTTATTTCATTCACAGCATTTTCCAGGCTGTCACTTCCGTGAACTGCATTTGCATCAATACTATCAGCAAAATCAGCTCTTATAGTGCCAGGAGCTGCTTCTTTTGGGTTAGTTGCACCCATTAACTCGCGGTTTTTAGCAACTGCATTTTCACCCTCTAAAACCATAACTACAACTGGTCCGCTTACCATAAATTCAACTAGATCGTTGAAGAAAGGTCTATCTTTATGAACAGCATAAAATGCTTTTGCGTCACATTTGCTAAGTTTGATTTTCTTTGCAGCAGCGATTCTTAAGCCATTGCTTTCAAATCTATCTATGATCTTTCCAACAACATTTTTCTTGACAGCGTCAGGCTTAATAATAGAAAGTGTTCTTTGCATAAATTTTCCTTAAAATTTAGGTTATTTAAATGAAGTTGGCAATTATATCAAATAAAGCTTAAAAATAAAATAGGCTCAAATTTGAGCCTAAATTTTGTAAATTTACTGGATAACTGGAGTGCTGCCAGTGCGAGCGTCAGCACCGATTTGATCACGTGAAGGTTGTCCTGCTACTACAGCATCCCAAACGATGCAGCCATCAGTTGGACAGGCAGATGCACAGGCTGGCTCGTCGTTGTAACCTACGCACTCAACGCATTTGTTTGAATAAACATAGTATGTATCCGCTCCAGTTGGGTTGTCGCTATCATCAACAATAGCTGAAACCGGGCATTCATCGATGCATGAACCACAGCTTATGCATATATCGGTTATTTTTACAGACATTTTTTCTCCTTAGATTAAAATTTGGCGTAGAATATCAAAAAAAGCTGAAAATGATATAAATAAGCCCTTAAATTTAACTACAATCTTAAATTTTAGAAAAACTACTTTATAAATCTTTTATCACTTTTAGACTAAATTTACAGATTAAAATTTTAAAAAGGTTGTATAAATTTAATGAACGATATTATTGAAATAACTGGCGCAAGAGAACATAACTTAAAAAATATAAATCTTAAAATTCCAAAAAATAAATTAGTAGTTTTTACCGGTCTTAGTGGAAGCGGCAAGAGCACACTAGCCTTTGATACGCTTTATGCTGAGGGACAAAGAAGATACATGGAGAGCCTTAGTAGCTACGCTAGGCAGTTTCTAGACCGTGTGGGTAAGCCAGATGTTGATAAGATCGAGGGTTTGACGCCTGCAATTGCCATCGATCAAAAGACGACTTCTAAAAACCCTCGCTCAACGGTTGGTACGATCACGGAAATTTATGACTATCTAAGGCTTTTATACGCAAGGGTCGGCGTTCAACACTGCCATAAATGTGGCAAACCTATCTCAAAAATGAGTGCAAGCGATATCATAAACGAAATCTCAAAGCTCCCGCTTGGCGCAAAAGTGATCATCTATGCACCACTAGTGCGTGAGAAAAAGGGCACATGGGCAGATTTGATCGAAAATTTACGCCAAAAAGGCTTTGTCAGAGCGCAGATAGATGGCGTTGTGGTGAGGCTTGATGAAGAGATCGAGCTAGCTAAAACGAAAAAACACACGATCAAGGTCATCGTTGATAGGATCGCTATCGATGAGCAAAATCACGAACGCCTTGCAAGCGACGTGGAAAAGGCGCTAAATGAGAGCTTTGGTGAGGTCGAGATAGAGATCGCAAATGCTGATGAATTAGGACTTAAAGAGAGCTTTATACATTACAGCGAGCACATGGCTTGCTTTGACTGTAAAATTTCATTTACGCCGCTTGAGCCGCTTAGCTTTAGCTTCAACTCGCCAAAGGGTGCCTGTGAGCACTGCGACGGACTTGGCATAAGATATAGCCTAGACATGAGTAAGATCATCGACGAAGAGAAGTCAATAGAAAACGGTGCGATCAAGCTACTTTATGGCTACAACATGAGCTATTACTATAAATTTTTACTTGCTTTTTGCGAGCAAAATGGTATCGATATCAAAAAGCCATATTATGAGCTTAGCGAAGATGAAAAAAGGCTCGTTTTATATGGAAATGTGAAGGATGTTGAGTTCTTTTGGAAGCGAAACAAGCTGCTTAGAAAGTTTGATGGTGTTGTTAAAATTTCACATGGGCTTTTGAAGGATTATAAGGACTTTGATGAATATATGAGTGAGAAAATTTGTGATGCTTGTAACGGTCACAGGCTAAAGCCTCAAAGTCTAGCGGTCAAGGTCGCTGGCCTTGGACTTGGTGAAATTTTGGATATGAGTATAGAAAACTGCACCGCTTTTTTCTCGAATGAGAAAAATTTCGCCTATCTTAGCGACTATGATAAGGCGATCGCAAAGCCTATCTTAAAAGAGATCAACGAGAGGCTTTTCTTTTTGTATGACGTGGGGCTTGGCTATTTATCACTTGGGCGTGATGCTAGGACGATCAGCGGTGGCGAGGCACAGCGCATCAGGATCGCGAGCCAGATAGGAAGCGGGCTAAGTGGCGTCATGTACGTTCTTGATGAGCCAAGTATCGGCCTTCACGAGCGAGATACACTAAAACTTATAAAGACGCTTAGAAATTTGCAAGCCAAGGGCAACTCTGTAATCGTCGTTGAGCATGACAAAAAAACGATAGAAGAGGCCGATTTTATCGTAGATATTGGCCCTGGAGCTGGTAAATTTGGCGGTAGCGTGGTCTTTGCTGGTAGCTCAAAAGAGCTTTTAAACTCAGACACTCAGACCGCCCTATATATAAATGGTAAGAAAAAGATCGACTATCAAAAAAATAGAAAAGCTGAGAAGTGGCTCGAAATTTCAAATGTAAATATCAATAATATCTCAAATTTAACCGCGAAATTTCCGCTTAAAAACCTTGTAGGTATCACTGGCGTTTCAGGATCTGGCAAGAGCTCGCTAATACTTCAGACCTTGCTTCCAGAGGCGCAGGAACAGCTAAATAGAGCAAAAAAGGTAAAAAAGATAGCTGGGGTAAATTTAAGTGGACTTGAGAATTTAGACAAGGTCATATACCTAGATCAAAGCCCGATCGGCCGCACCCCACGCTCAAATCCAGCGACATATACTGGCGTGATGGATGAGATAAGAAATTTATTTGCACAGACCAAAGAAGCTAAACTTAGGGGCTATAAAATAGGGCGCTTTAGCTTCAACGTCAAAGGTGGGCGCTGCGAGAAGTGCCAAGGTGAGGGCGAGATCACGATCGAGATGCACTTTTTGCCTGATATAAACGTGGTTTGTGACGTTTGTAATGGCGCTAGATATAACGCTCAAACCTTGGAAATTTTATACAAGGGCAAAAACATCGCTGAGGTGCTAAATATGAGCATCGACGAGGCAGTTGAGTTTTTTAAGGCTGTGCCAAAGATCGCTTCAAAACTCACCACACTTCAAGACGTAGGGCTTGGCTACATCACTCTCGGACAAAATGCAGTCACACTAAGTGGCGGCGAGGCGCAACGTGTGAAGCTAGCAAAAGAGCTTAGTAGAAGCGACACTGGAAATACGCTTTACATCCTTGATGAGCCAACAACTGGACTTCATTTTGCCGATGTCGATAGGCTTGTAAAGGTGCTAAATCACTTAGTTGATCTTGGAAATTCAGTCTTTGTGATCGAGCATAATATGGATGTTATTAAAAATTGTGACTACATCGTTGATATGGGACCGGAAGGCGGCGCAAAAGGCGGTAAAGTGATAGCTTGTGGCAGTGTCAAAGAGGTAGCTAAAAACTATAAAAAAACTGGTAGCTACACTGGAGAATTTTTAGCACAAGAGCTTGAGGAAATGAAGAAAAAGTAGAAATTTAGCTCAACCGTTTCTTTATACAATTTAAAACGGTTGAGGCGTGTTGGAGCGTTAGCTAATTTTTAAGGTCGATTTTTCATCTATCGCACTTAAAGCCAGAGCCCAAAATAGTAGCATTAAAAGGGCATTTTCATGGTGAAATGTTGTATTTGCAAGTGAGATTATATTATTAGCCATAAGTATTAAAAATGCAAGAAAAACTATACTATTTTGTCTAAAATTTTTAATGAATTTTATAAAGAGTGATAGTTGAAACACCAAATATGCAAGCAAGGCAACGATGCCCTTTTCTGTTAAAAATGTTAAAAAGGTATTGTGTGCGTGACCAACATGAACTTCAACATTGCCTGGAAAATATTTTGTTATATCAATAATCCTAAATTCACCAGAACCTATCCCAAATAAAGGACATTCTAACCATGTATAAAACGCGCTAGCAAAGATCGGATATCTAGTCTCTGATCCAGTGACCCCCTTTGTTAGTTGACTATAAAATCTTTGATCTTGAGTAATATTCGTTGATATATATATATAAGAAATAGCTATTACACTAAATAAAATTATCAAGCCTAATAAAAATTTTATTTTTATCTGTTTATTTAAAATTTCAAAAAGTAAGTAAGCAAAAATAATGATTGGTAAAAGATACATTGTAGCTCTAGAGCCAGCTATCATTATTCCAAGGACGCAAATTCCGGCAACACTTATGCCTATATACTTTTCAAAAATTTTTTTGCTATTTATCGAAACTAATGCTACACAAAAAACTAGCAGCATAAAAATAGCGCTATGATTTACGTGTCCTATTGATTTGAGCTCAAAAAGTGCTAAAGGATCATTTGAAGTGAATTTTTCTACACAAGCAGGGATAAATGCAGCAATCAAACCAGCAAATAAGGCAAAAAATAAAATTTTAAAATTTATTTTTTCTATGCCAACACTTCTGGCTACAAAGAAAAATAGCATACACCTTAGCGGATCAAGCGCTCTTGATACAGAAACTCCATTTATAAGGCAGCTTATAAAAGTAGCCAAAACAAAGATAAAAAGTGAGATATTTATGAGATCAAATTTAAATTGCCTTTTTTCTTTGACACAAATATAAATTCCAGCCAAGACGAAAAGTGTAAGTGAAATTTGCTTTAAGCCCTCAGTTACTGGTAGTGTAAATAAGACAATAACTAAAAAAAGATTGTAGAGCTTAGACACGATGTCGTTTTTCATGCAGATCCTTTAAATTTTAAGTGGACATTTTATCATTGCTGAACTAAAAATAATATACAATTAAACAAAAATTAAAAGGAAGTATCGTGCCAGGTGTAAAAATAAGCTTTGTAGTGCCTGTTTTTAACAAAAAAGAGCACATTGGGGATTGTTTAAATTCGCTTATATCTCAAGACATGGATGATATTGAGATTATAGTTATTAATGATGGAAGTACTGACAATACGCTAGAGATATTAGAAGAATATAAAGATAAAATAATATTAAAAACAAAGAGCAATGCCGGTGTTAGCGCTGCTAGAAATGACGGTATATTACTAGCTAGTGGGAAATATACTATCTGCGTAGATGCTGATGACTATGTGGAAAAAGATTATGCTTCATGCGTTTATGATATCGCAGAAAAATTTGATGCCGACATAGTGATAACAGATATGTGTAAGGTCTATGGTCATAAAAAGCTCCTTTTTAAGGATTTTGAGACAAAAGAGGATGGCACAATCGATAAAAACGAGTACCTAAAAAGGCTTTTAGCCTCAAGGCACAACAAAGTCTTGCATAATGCGGCAAATAAGGCGATTAGGACTAAAATTTTAAAAGAAAATTTATTTCCAGTTGGGATCACGCAAGCTGAAGATTTTCACACTGTAGTGAGAAATGTTATCGCTTCAAAAACTCTTGTAAAGCTAAATAAGACTTTTTATTGCTATAAGATAGGAAACAACAACACTGCTGGTTTTGAAAAACTAAAAGCTGTGATGGATCATAAATTTGTTTATGACGACATAATCTCAATTCTAAAAAACAAAAATTTAGCTCTTGAAATGGTGCCAGATCTAGAATTTAGAAAGATAAAAAGCGTCTATATGCCAGCTATTTCGGCTAGACCAAATCTAAACAATAGTAGCTATGTAAAGGCACTTGATCTTTTTTATGCAGATGTTGATAGCATCATAAACTCATCTGGTTTTTCAAAACTTAGACTAAAGCAGAGAATTTTGCTTAAAGTGCTAAAAAATGTAAAATCGTACGAAAATGTATCAAAAATTTTAAAAATCTTTAATACAATAAATGGCTTTTTGTCAAATAAAAAAATGAAAGAATTTAAAGAGTAGAAGATGATAAATATACTTGAGCTTGAAAGCTCTCTTGGATTTGGTGGGCAGGAGCACCGCACACAGCGTGTGATAAATGGGCTAGATAAGAGCAAATTTAAGGTTTTTTATGGGCTAAATCCTGGCTCAAAAAGCTTTGAGAAGCAAATAGAGTGTGAATTCGTTGAGTTTAATCTCAAAAAGTCTTTTAATATCTTTGAAATTTTAAAAATTTGCAAATTTGTAAAGCAAAATAACATAAAAATAATCTCAACTCACTCAGGAAAGGACGGTACTATTGGAGCGATTGTAGGTAAAATTTGCGGCGTTAGCGTGGTTCGCACTAGGCATTTACAGCTGCCTATAACATCGCCCTTACCTTACAACCTAAGTACAAAAGTAGTCGGCGTGTGCGACTCAGTATGCGAGGATCTTATAAAAAGAGGCGTGAAAAAGGAAAAAGTCGTCAAAATTTATACAGGCATCGATACGCAAAAGTATACACCAGAATTTAAGATAAATATGAAAAAAGAATTTGGCCTAAGTGACGATGTAGTAGGCATTTGTATTGTGGCGGTGCTAAGAGCAGCTAAAAATCATAAGCTCTTAATCGATGCATTTAGCGAGTTAAATTTAGAAAAATCAGCCCTTTTTATCGTAGGTGATGGCCCGCAAAATAAAAATTTACACGAATATATAAAAGATAAAAAAAATATCTTTATGCTTGGCAATAGAACCGATGTGAGCGATTTTTTGGGCTCACTTGATATCTGTGTGTTGCCTTCAGATATGGAGGCTATCGGTGGAGCGTTGCTTGAGGCATCTTCGTGCAAGCTAGCTACTATTGGAAGCGATGTGGGCGGTCTTGGCGAGGCAGTGAGTAATGGAAAGAGTGGATTTTTATTTCAAAATGGCGATAAAGAGGGGCTAAAAAAAGTGCTTGAAAGGCTTATTTTGGATGAAAATTTAAGAAAACAGATGGGTGAGTTTGGCAGAGAGTACGTAAAAGAAATTTTTAGTATCGAAAAAATGATAGAAAACACTCAAAATTTATATATGGAACTTGCAAAATGAGCGTAACAGTTTTAATGTATCATCATGTGCTTAAAAAAAGTGGGTTTATTGCAAGTAGCGTAGATGAGTTTAGAGATCAGATGAAATTTTTGGCTCAAAATGGCTACAAATCGCTAAGTTCGGCTGAGTTTGTGGCATATAAAAAAGGTGAGCTTAGTGTGCCTAAAAAGAGTGTCTTTATCACATTTGATGATGGCTGGAAGGATAATTTTGTCTACGCATATCCTATTATCAAGGAATTTAATCTTAAAGCGACTATTTTTCTAGTTGCTGGCTGGATAGAGCAGGCGAGTAGAAAAAGTGGCGAGTTTATTGAGCTAGATCATAACGAATACAAAAATGCTGCACCAACTAGACCTGAAGATGTCTTTTTAAACTACGAGGAAATAGTAAAGATGAAAGAGTGCTTTGACTTTCACTCGCATACTTACACGCATTTTGATGATTATTTTGGCATTTGTGAAATGAAAGAAAATTTTACAAAATGCAAAGAATTTATGTATAAAAATTTTGGCTTTGATGACAAGCTACTTTGCTGGCCAAGAGGTAAATTTAATGATGAGCTAAAAAATGTGGCAAAAAGCGTTGGCTATGAGGTTTTTTTTACAACAAAGCGTGGAATAAATAAACCTGATGGTATACTTGATGACATAAGGCGCATAGCGGTAAAAAAAGATGCAAGCTGGTTAAAAAAGACACTATTTATCTATCAAAATGACTTTTTAGGCTCACTATATTCAACGCTAAAATCTTAAGAGAAATTTTACTTTGTAAAAATTCTCTCATTTTTAATAATATGTTTTTCATAAAATCTTGAAATTTTGTATGAGAAATTTTTATTATATTTTTTAAAAAGAGAATTTATCCTATCTTTTTGCTTTCTTTGGATTTCCAGGCTAGAGCTATTTAGCTCCTCTGGATGAGAAAAGATGTTGCTAAAATACATTTTTAGATCAGTGTTTTTTAAGATTGCCTCCCATTTATCGGCCCCGTAAAGACCATCTTTGTAAAAATCAAGTAGAGCTTTTGCACTCTTTCTTGTTAGAATGTAAGCAGCCGTTCTATATATACTAGCGTATGAGTATGGTGAGATAAGATATAAATTTTCTTTTATTTTTTTACCAAAAGCACGAAATCTACTATTTAATCCATCTTGCACACCGCATATCAAAATGCTATTACTACTTATATCTTTGCATAGCAAAAAGGCCTCATTTATTAATTCGTCATTTCCAATAACATCATCCTCTAATATTAAAGTGAATTCTGCGTCGCTTTGCAAAAAATCCTCATAAGCTTTTATGTGTGACATTGTGCATGCTAGCTCACCTGGAGTCGCAATTAATGGCGGTATTTTAAATTTATAATCTTCATCACAAGATTTTAACAAGCAATCTATCATGGCGCTG
This sequence comes from Campylobacter concisus, assembly GCF_002165785.1. Lineage (GTDB taxonomy): Bacteria > Campylobacterota > Campylobacteria > Campylobacterales > Campylobacteraceae > Campylobacter_A > Campylobacter_A concisus_W. Next base: position 38,614 of record NZ_NDYO01000002.1, on the reverse strand, counting down.
TAATACTCATTGACACTAAAATTTTAGCATCAACCGCATCTATTATTTTAAATTCATCATATCTTTTAAATTGTCTTTGTAAATTTTGCCTTCGCTCTTCATCTCTTTTTAATGATATTACATAGACGGGATTATTCATTTTTTGCTCCAACTTTTAAGTCAAATTCTAACTTGACTTTATATATAAGGCCTGCTAGATCAAGCTCTTTTTTATTTATATGTTTTTGTGTGTTGATTAAATCGCCACTAGAATTTCTTTTATAAATTCCAGCGATTCGAGCTTCTTCATCAGCGTTTAAAATACAAAGAATATCACATTTACTTATACGTAAAAGTGGATTTGCGCTTACGTATATTACGATTTTTACGAATGGCATGATAAATTTAAAAAATGGCTTTAACTCATCTTGATGATCGCTTTTGATTTTTATCTTTGGACGAGCTATAAATAAATTTAGACTCATTACATCATCATCGATTACAGCGATTTGATAAGGTTTAAAGTTTTTAAATCCATTTTTTCTAATTTGTTTTGCAAGTGTGCTTTTGCCACTACCATGAAGCCCAGTGAGAGCGATTAAGGCTCGTTTTTTATCTTTTAAAATTTCTTTACAAGCCTCATTTAATGCTTCAAGCATTATTTATAGCCTCTATTTCTAAAATTTGAATATAAATTTCCTAGTACCGGCGTAGAATAGATAAAAAGCTTCTTTTTAACTCTAAAAATGTAGTCGTTCTCACTCTTTGCATTGTTTGATATATCTATGCGTCTTATCTTAAATTTATCATCTCCTGCGCAAAATCCACCATCTATCACACTAAAAGCAAAGTCATAATACTCTCTCACAACTTTTAGTGAAAGCTCGTTAAAGTGCCCTTTTGGAAAGCAAAAGCCAAATTCTTGTTTTTCGGGAAATAGCTCTTTTATCTTGGCTAGCGAGCTAGAAAATTCCTCTCTTAATTTTGCTTCATCGTTACTTTTACAAGAGAAGTGACTTGCTGTATGGCTATCAAACTCAAAAAGCCCACTCTCTTGCATCTGTCTGATCTCGTCTAAATTTAAAAAATACTCCGCGTCTTTATCATAATCGATCTCTTTATGTTTTTTAAATGCAAAGTCGTAATCTTGTCTTTTAAAATCTTTGATCTTATCTGTTATCAAAAAGCACACAGCTGGAATTTTTAGTTCTTTTAGGATAGGAAATGCAAATTTATAATTATCAAAATATCCATCATCAAAAGTTAGTAAAATGCTCTTTCTTGAGGCTTTTACTCGGCCACTAGCTATATCTTTAAACTGGCTGTAGTTTATAAATTTATAGCCCTCATCTAGCGCCATAAGAAGTGCTTTTTTAAATAGCTCTGGTTTAATGGCAAAGTCGTTTTCATTGTTATTGCAGTGATGCATAGTTAGCACGCAAACTGGGTAGTTCATTTTTGCTCCAGTAAATTTTTAATAGCTTCTTTTAGCACCTTGTGGCTAAAGTTCTCATCCACAAATTTAAAGGCGTTTTGAGAGTAGATTTTGGCTTTTTCAGGCTCATTTATCAGCTCTAAAATGCACTCTTTTAGCAAAATTTCATCTAAATTTTTAGCACAAAGCCCACGCTCTTTATCTTTAACTAGCACGTTCATCGGCGCGTTGTCATAGACCACGATAGGTACTTTTGAGCTCATCGCCTCAAGCAATACCGTACCAAGCCCCTCGGAGTGCGAGGCAAATACGTATATATCAAAGCTTTTTATAACATTTGCCGCGTCATTTCTAAAGCCAGTGAAGATGATCCTGTCTTTTTCGTCAAACATAGAGGCGATCTGCTCTTTTGTGCTGTCGCTAATGTTGCCAGAAAATACAATAGTCGCATCCTTTGACTTTAAAATCTCTTTTGCTGCATTTGCGAAGTCGTAGACACCTTTCTTGCGGTAAAGCGAAGTAAATGTACCGATAACTAGCTCATCTTGAGATATATTAAACTCATCTCTAAAAGTACTTTTTGTAGCATCTATCGCCTCCACATCGACCGTACTTGGCATAAAAAAGAGCCTATCTTCGCTAACACCGATGCTTAGCAGGTACTCTTTGACACTATCTGAGATGTATAAAATTTTATCAAATAGTCTTTTGTGCATGAGTTTTGAAAGAAAGCCTTTTATAGGAAAAAGATTATGCCTTTCCTTGTAAAATTTAACGCCTTTACTTCGGTAAAATAGTCCAGCAATTGCCCCAACCCAGCTATCAGTCGAGCCATGTGTGATTACGATATCTATCTTGTTTGAACTTATCACTTCGCAAAGTGCTGGTACGCTTTTATAAAAATTTTTCTTATTCATCTCTTGTGCTATAACACTAAAACCTTCTTCTTTTGCAATGCTTTCTATCTGAGAGTTTGGGTTGCAAAAAAGTATGACATTATGACCCATCTCACGCATAAAACGCATCTCATTTAGCGTCTTGTTTTGCTCGCCACCCCAATTAAAAAGTGTCTGCGTGTGAAGAATATTCATCTGCCTATCCTAAAATTTCTTTTATTTTGGCTTTTATGTTTGGCATTTCGTCGCTAAAATCCATCAATGTTTTTTCTACACCATGTCTTGCTATGCCTTCTTTGTCACAAGGCACAAAGTCCCAGTCTTTTTGATAGACGATGTGTTTGCCCATACTTTGTATACCATTTTGGGCTGTATAGCCATTTTCCATGAGCGAGTTGTCCCATGGCCCCCACTCATAAGCATTGCTAGGGCCAAAAAAGGCGATCACTGGCACGTCATTTGCCGCAGCGATGTGCATTATAGCAGTATCAACACCGATAAAAAGGCTTGAGTGCTTTGATAGGGCGATCGTTTGTTTCAAATTTAGCTTGCCACCTAAATTTATAGGCTCGCTCTTACAAATTTTTAGTACGCTTGCTAGCTTTTCTAGCTCATTTTCTTTATTGTCGCTTGTTAGTACGACCTTTACACCAAGCTCATTTTCGCAGTAGTCGATGAGCTCTGCCATACTCTCATCATTTGCGCATTTAAACATCCAGCGGCTTGTAAGATGCATATGTACAAAGCGTTTTGGTAAATTTAGATGCTCCACACTCTCGTCCGAAAATACACTCACCTTTTTGCTGACTGGTTCAAATCCCAAAGCCCTTAAAGCATTTAGATTATGATCGATCGTATGTGAAAAATTTTCATAGTATTTTGCTTTGACGTTTAGAAGTGTATTTATTGATTGATTTTTGCCAAGAAAGCCTACTATTTTTTTGATCTTTGCGTATTTTGAGATGATTATACCGCGATCCCCCGTGGTTGTTTGCACCGCCATATCGTATTTTTCTTTTTTGATGGCTTTTATAAATTTTATCTCGGTAATTAGTTTTTTTAAAAAGCCAGAATTTGCACTTTGTCTATCGTAAATGTGAATTTTATTTATGTAAGGATTTCCTTCTATCATCGCTTCTGTGCCTTTGTTTAGGGCAAAGTCGATGGTCGCATCTGGGTAATAATGGTGCAAATTTTCAATAAGAGGCGTAGTCAAAAGTACGTCGCCGATGTTTCTAAATTTAATTACAAGTATTTTCATTTTATATATTTCCAAAATGTGTACTGGGCGTAAAGTCTAGCGATAACATAGCCCGCAAAGCCCTCTTTAAAGCCACCTTTTAGCACGTAAAGCTTAAAAAATGTCCACGCTGGGCTTGTAAGCGCCTTTAGTAAATTTCTCTTTGCGCCCATGCTTGAGTAGCGATTTTGCTTAGCGATAAACTGCTCGATACTCTCATATGCATAGTGCAAGAAGTGATTTTTAAGTACTCCAAGCTTTTGCGAGCCGTCATTTAAAATAACCTTTTCATGCACGGCTCTGCCATCAAATTTGGCAAAATTTTTGTTAAAAAGCCTCACCGTGTAGTCTGGATAGAGCCCCATATTTTTGATCGCTTTACCAAAGAAAAAATTTAGCCTAGCTACGTTGTAAGCCATAAATTTTGGCTCTTTTAATGTATCTATGATCTCGTTTTTAAGTTCATCCGTGATCACCTCGTCGCTATCAAGCACAAAGATCCACTCATTTTTAGCTAGATCCACGCTCTTTTGCTTTTGCGCACCAAATCCAAGCCATACTTGCTCGTAGAATTTAACATTACTAAAATTTTGACAAATTTGCTTTGTACTATCGCTTGAGCCACTATCAACCACAATGACCTCATCCGCAAAATTTGTACTTTCTAGCACTTCTTGCAGATATTTTTGGCTGTTAAAAGTTAAGATGACGACACTTAGCATTCATACTCTTTTTCGTAAAATCTTTTAAAGCGTTTGTGAAACCAAAAGTACTCCTCAGGCCTTGCTCTAACCATCTCTTCGCACGCGCTACACTGCATTTGCGTTACTTTTTGTACCGCCTCTTCTTTATCAAATTTATTTATATCAATGGCTGGCAAAAAGCAAATTTCACTTATATTTTCATCTTTTTGATAGATAAATGCATTAATTATTAGTGCGTTTGTTTTTTGAGCTAGCACGCTTGCAGCTGGTGTGTGAAGCACATCTTTTTCAAAGAATTTCACCTTTATGCCATCTTTTGGAGCGGTATTTTGATCGACTAAAATTCCCACTATTCGCCTAGCTTTTAGCGCTTTTAAAATATCTTTTGCGCCGCCATCTTTGTCAATGAGCTCCACATCAAACTGTGATCTGTTTGCACTTAAAATTTTATCCATGACGCTACTATCAAGCTTTCTGCCAAGCACTGAGACTGCACCAAAGCGAGCAGCCATCGCTAGACTAAAAAGCTCCCATTGTCCAAAATGCGCAGTCGTCACAATAATCGGACGATCAAGCTTAAGCGCTTCAAGCAGATTATGCTCATTTTTAAAGCTAACTTTTTCAAGCACTTTTTGCTTTGTTGTATTTTGATTTAGGATGAAATTTATACCAAGGTATTTTGCAAAGTTGTAGTAGCATTTTTTAGCGATCTCTAGCTTCTCTTTCTTGGTTTTTGTATCACTAAAAGCAAGGTTTAAATTTGTCATAACGACGTGAAGTCGCTTTTTATTAAGCTTCATATACGAAAAAGCTAAAAATTTAGCGAGCAAATCTCTAAGTGAGCTAGGCAGTAAAAATATAAAAATTTTTAAAGTATAAAAGCCAGCTAGATAGAGCCTATCCATTTAGTAGCCTTTTTACAAAATTTGCAATCGTTTCTGGGAAAATCTCTCTTATGCAAAAGTCGTTTTTATCGATACTTCTGGCGTCTATTTGCTTGCCCATATCTATAACTAAATTTTTATCCGTGATGTAAGCATTTCTGTGGCTTGGACGGTTACCAAAAAGTGTGATAGAAGGCCTATTCATCGCCCAAGCAAGGTGTGTTAGGCCACTATCGTTGCCAATTACTAAATCACAGCTTGCAATGAAGCTTATCATCTCTTTTATGTTAAGTTTTTCAAGTAGCTTTGCCGAGGTGCCTGAGATGATCGCCTCAGCCCTTACTTTCTCGCTTTCACTTCCGTAGCAAAGGCAAATTTCGCATCCATCAAGTAGTCCGATCACTTCTTTAAATTTGTCATAAATTTTACTCTCTTCGCTCGCAAATGCAGCAATCAATACACGCTTTTTACCACTTTCATTTTTATAAATTTCACTTGCTTCAAAGCAAGGTGCTTTTTCTAAAATTTCACTTACTTCAAAGCTAAAATTTAGAGCAAAAGCCACAAGCGCTAAATTTCTAATGATTATATTTTCGTTGTAATCAATTTTAAATTTATGCCTATAAAGCCTAGCTGCGATCTTTTCTTTGACGCTCTCTCTACTAAAGCCATAAGTTTGCTTGCCTATTATTTTTGCAACGACGGCCGATTTAAAAAGTCCTTGCAGATCGATTACTTTGTCAAATTTACCAAGGGTTTTTAGTATCTTGTAGCTTTGTTTAAAGCTTTGTTTAAGCGGCAAAACGACTAGCTCGTCGATAAGCGGATGATCTTTTAAAAGGCTTGCAAAACGAGCATCAACTAGCCACGTGATATGGGCATTTGGATAGTGCTTTTTGATAAACTGAAGCACAATAGCTGCATGCACGATATCCCCAAGAGCGGAGAGTTTGACGATGGCTATTTTTAGTTGATTTTTGTTTTGCATTGATCACTTTAGATATAAATTTTTGGTATGATTTTAAAAAAAAATGCTTAAAAAAGGGCTAAAATGGCGAAAAGTTACATCTGTGTCTTTGACTGCGAGACGATACCTGATGCAAATTTGATAAGAAAAATTTATGGCATTGATGGGAGCGATGAAGATGTGAGCGTGCAAGCGATGGCGCTACAAAAAGAGGCCAGTGGTAGTGAGTTTTTGCCTGTGATGTTTCATAGAGTGGTCGCGATCTCTGCTGTTATGGCTGATGAGTACGGCAAATTTTTAAAAGTTAGCACGATGGAGGGCAAAGACGAGCGCGAGATCATCGCTAAATTTTTAAAATTTATAAATGACTATAACCCAAGGCTTGTTAGCTTTAATGGCCGTGGCTTTGACCTGCCTATGCTAATGGTGCGCGCGATGCGCTACAACCTAAATGCGGCGGCATATTACGAGAGCGAGAACAAAGAGCTAAACAAAAACAAATGGGAAAACTATAGAGCGAGATATTCGCCTAAATTTCACCTTGATCTGCTTGATTTTATAAGCGATTTTGGAAGCGTTAGGGGGCTAAAGCTTGATACGCTTTGTGCTAGTTTAAATTTGCCCGGCAAATACGATGTGCACGGCGATCAGGTGCTTGAGCTTTACTACGCAGGCGAGCTTGATAAGATCAACGAATACTGCGAAAGCGACGTGCTTAACACCTACTGGCTATTTTTAAAATTTGAGCTTTTACAGGCAAATATCTTGCAAGATGACTACATAAATCACCTAAATGTGATGAGTGAATTTCTAGCTAAAAACTGCGCTCACAGAGAATACACTGAGGTCTTTTGCGCTGCGATAAGCGACGAGCTAGCTAGACTTAATGGCAAGCTTGATTACGAGATCAAGGTTCAAAAAGAGAGTGAGGATTACGAGGAATTTAATAATTTTAGTGATCTTGGCGGCACAAAAGATACACCAGAGCAGCTAAAGGAGCGTTTGGCAAGACAAGGGCTTGATGGGCTTTTAAAAAAAGCTAGCGAGGTTGCGTCAGCTGCCAAAAAAGATAAGAGTTTTGCCGAAGAGAAACTACCTGAAATAAATTTGGACGAAGAGTAGAAATTCTACGCTTTTAGACCGTAAAAATATCTTTTGCTACTCTATGAAATTAATATCCTGATCCGCGGAATATCACGGGTACTCAAATCCAAATTCATACTCTTTTAAAACTCTATTAGAAAAGATGAATTTCTCGTAGTAGAGTGGCATATCAAATTCTTGTAAGAGTTTGCTTTCATTTTACTCAGTGATGTAGGTGACAATAGAGGTGGCATTTTCTTCTTGTAGATCGTTTGGTTTACCTAGTTTCTTTAAAATTTGGTCTTGTTTGTCGCCAAGTTTTATGTCAGAATTTGTAGTGAAATCTTTTATTTTGCTGGAATTTATATAATCTTTAGTCAAATTTTTATCAAAAAATTTGACATTTATCCTTTGGACCCCACCGCTACCACCACAACAAAAATCGAGCGTCATTATCTGTGTTCTTGATAAATTTATGAAGCTTGCTTTTTCACCGTCTAAAAAATATTTGATTTTTTTAGATGATAAATTACTTGTAGGTAAAATTTTACCTACTTTGATTTTGTCTATGCTCGTTGTGCGCGGTAAATTTTCACTGGCTGTTAAATTTAGAAAACCTAAAATTAGAGATAGTATTAAAAAGCTTTTCATTGCAATTTTATTCATCTTTATTAAAGTCGCTCCAGTCGTTGCCAATATATTTTGGGTTCGGGCTAAATTCCCCAGCCCCTATGTCAAGATCGCCGCTATTTGGTATCCTGCAATGATCCCATGCGCATGGCTTTATTTGTACCTTGTCCACCTTACACTCTCCACAAAATAAATTATTTGCGTACAAATCCTCATCTTCTGATATATCGTTGTATAGCAATTTTTCGTCGTTATCAATGTACCATCTTGTTAGCATACAGCCTTTAGCTTGAAATTTTTCTGTTTCGCCTTTTATCAAATATGTCGCTAAGGCTATACCTTGGGCATTTATTTTGCCTTTCATAAAATCATCAACACCGTAGTTAAAATTTGTATATTTTCTTATTTCAGATATTTGAATTTCGCCGTTAAATGGGCGAGCTTCTTCGGTTATTTTATAGTTGCCAGATACTACATATTTTGACCTTGATATCTTTTTAATGCTATCAAAATTTATATGTAGTCTGTGATAATTGGCTCCGATATAACCCAAAAATTTTATACGCTTGTCAGCTAAAATGTTAGAAAAATCAAAATCGTCAAATTTGTCTTGTTTAGCAAAATGTGCTTTATTATCTAAAAAGCCATTAAAACACTTCTCGGCGGTTTGCTCTGCAAAAAGAGCTGGCGACACAAACACCATTAACCATAAAAAAATTATTTTATTTATAATCTTCATACTTTTCCTCAATCACAACTTTTACGTTATCTATTCCATTGCTCTCTATATATTCTATAAGCTGATAGAATTTGTTTATGCTGCCAGAAACACCTGTAACGTATCTTTTTCCATTTATTTCACTAACAACGACATCACTCCCTGGCAGCAAACATCCTTCAGAGTGCTCTCCTTTGCTACCAACATGTATTAATATGGCTCTACTTTTAGGAACATCATTATTATATAATTTTGGAAATCCATTTTCTAAAAAATTTCCACGCTTATTTTTGGAGTATTTGTCTTTTGAATATTTTGTAGAAACATGCCATACTAGATTATATTTTCCTGTAGGTATTCTTTTGTCTTGACCAGACTGTTTTGTGCTTTCGCCATATGGTTCTAATATATAGCCTGTTAAATCACTATCGCTAATTTTAAATTCACTTATTGTAGAACTGGATGAGTGACTGGATGCTTTATATTCCCACTTTCTAGTAATATAAATTATATTATCATTTATGGCGCAAACCCCAACCCCCTCATCCCCATCTTCCCACATACCTTTATCTACTCTAGTTAAACTCTTTGATTCATTAAAAGAGTTAATAAATTTATCCATATCCTCTTTGTTTAATAAATTTATACCAAGCTTATCATCTTTATCTGCATTAGACTGATTATTAGAGCTCTCTTCTTTTGCATAAATTTGATAGCTCTTATTTGCCTTCTCATCACTTTTTAGCTCTTTGCTTAGCTTATCATCTTTATCATCTTTGTTTTCAATGATGAGATTGTTTATTGTTATAATCTCTATATTTTTATAGACTATTATTGATATTTATTTTTCAATTTCTTATAAAATTTATCAAAGCTCGCGGGTAGCCCACTATCTATTTCTTTAAATTTGGATAGGAATTCTTCTTGTTCTATCTGTTGTAAATCATCGCTTTTAAAAATAGTTTTTTCTCACTTAAAAATGTTCAAATACATTTTTTTCACCAGATATTATGTCGCCATAAATTTCATATATGTAGTTTGAATTTTTAAATTTATTCCCATCAAGTGCTCATTTACATTATTTTTTATTGGTGTTGGTTTTGATAAAATTTCTAAACTTTTGGTATTTCTTTTATTTACCCAAAAATAACCACCATTTGTACAATGTATGTCACCCTCGCATTCGAACATAGCAATAGCTATTAAAATTTTTTCATTTTCATAGCAATATCCTATTTCTTCGGCTTTAAAAAAAAGTAATTACAAAATCACGCACGCTAGCCCTATTTATCAAATTTTAAATATTTACTATCGCAATCTTCAAAATGACTATACTCGTTCATAGAATTTCCATAGTTTTGTATGACTATGCTATCATTTTCATACATCCCGTCAATCTTTTTAAATTTTATATAAAATCCACCTTCGCCATTGCTTTTTATGCTTGATATATAGCCTTGTGATTTTGTCTGATTATTATCAACTATCTTGTAAAAATACTTTGCCTTATTGGTATTTTTCGTTATTTCTATTGAAATATTACAAGGCTCATTTTTGTAAAACCCAGTTAAATTTATATCTTTTGCGTAGGCATTATGCGCCATAAAGGCTAGCACCATAAAATAAAAAACAACTATCTTTTTTACCATATCTATCCGCTCTTTTTTAGTCGCATTATATCTATTTAACAAAGGCAAAACTATATCTTTTTGACCTTTCCATTCTCAAATTTATATTTGCTTTCGTCAGATAGTTTCCCGCTACCTTTAAAATTTGGGTCGCCGTTGTTGGTTAGTGCATTTTTGTGTGGTTTGTCTATTATCAAGATGCCTTCATTAGTGACTTCGAAAAATGGCACACTCGCGCACCAATCTATCTCGCCTTGAAATTTTATCTTGTCGTCATCTTTCTTTTCAAAAATTCTCAAAGGCCCGTGTCCATTGCAAGCAGCATAGTTTTGTATGTCTTGAAATATCCACACTTCACTGTGATTCAATTTGGTATAAAATATTAAATTTGGTTCAAGCTCATGCTCACACTCTCTGCTATAAATCTTTTCATCGTTTATACTTATGGAGCATTTGTTATCCTTGCTATATGTTTCTATACTTAAGTTTTGAGCATTAGAAAATACGATAAAGAGTAGTGATAAAAATAAAAATTTTTTCATAGAATTAACCTTTATAGCCTTTTTTTAGACCCTTTTCTAATTTTTCCTTAACTTTTGCCGCAGCTTCCTCTTTTGTAATGCTTCCATCCATATTTTTGTCTAATCCTTTATTTGCTATATAGCTAGAACTACTAGAACTAAATAATACGTAATCGTTCGACTTGCCAATAGCTTTTGGATAAATAATTGCCATATAAATGTCCTCTATGGTTTCAATTTTTCCAGCATAAGGCATAAAATATTTTTCTACATATTCAAGTTGTTCAACTTCAGACATATTTGCTAGTTTTAATGTGGTTGTCCCTAAGCTAGCTGCTGTTATTTCTAAAAATTGTATAAGTCCTATAGCACTAGCAACTGGATTTTTTATACTAGCTGAAAAAGTCTCACCTGTCTCAAAAGCCATGCATGACATTAAAAAGTCAGGATTTATTTTTAAATTTATACATATTTCTATAACTTTTTCCTTAAATTCTAAAGAAACTTTTTTACCCCAAGCAATTTTATTGTCTGTTTTTAAATCAACCCCAACCCCCTCATCTCCATCTTTCCACATACCACTATCTACTCTAGTTAAACTCTTTGATTCATTAAAAGAGTTAATAAATTTATTCATATTCTCTTTATTTAATAAATTTATACCAAGCTTATCATCTTTATCTGCATTAGACTGATTATTAGAGCTCTCTTCTTTTGCATAAATTTGATAGCTCTTATCTGTCTTCTCATCACTTTTTAGCTCTTTGCTTAGTTTGTCGTCTTCATATATATTTATCTCATTTGATGAGATATTTTTATTCATATATAAGTAATTATCATTTTTTATTAAAGCATCGTCTTTATTATCACTAAGCTTTAATTTAGCATCAAATGCCTTCTCTTTTATAGCATGCTCAAACTCATATATAAATAGCTTATCATCTTTAAATTTAATATATAAAGGTATCTTTATATCTATTCTTATATGATTTTTGCCATATCTTGTATAAAACTTAAATTTATCCTTATCACCTTCAAGATATGCAAAAAATACTATAGTATGACTACCCTGTTTTAGCTTATCTAGATCATCTTTTTGTATAACATCTGAAATTTTAAATGTTATCTCTTTACCCTTTTGATCTTTTAGAGCTACTACATCTTTTGGATTTGATTTGGATAGCTCATCATACTCTTTACTTTTTATGACCTTATATCCCCAAAGTATCTCTTTATATCTCTTACTGCCTTTTTCTTGTTTATATATAGCCTTTAAGCTTATTATCTCATTTGTCTTAAATGGATACTCACTATCAGAGATTACAGTTGTTATATGATCTGTTATATCTCTTAACGAGACCTTATTGCTATAGCAAAAGTTAGAACTACTCTTATCTTGATATCCTAAAGATATTACAGCTGTATCAGAGTGAGCATGAATATCTTTAGTGCTATAAACTTTACTTAGATCACTTGAATAAAGTATAAATTTAGTATCTCCTTTATTCTCTTTGTCTATTGGGATATTAAATGTAGCTGTATATGAGTTTTTGATATCTGAGTCTTCATTTTTTACTAAAGATATACTCTCATATATACTTTTATCAAAGCAGTGATGAAGATATATCTTATCTATATCTTCACTTACCTTACCATCTTCGTTTTCAATGATGAGATTATTTATTGTAAGAGTAAGACCTGAGCTTGATGCTGATGTAGGCACTACATTGTTGCCATGAGCTAGACGAAGCTTTATATCAAACATAGCTGAATCTTTATCATCTCTTAGGGTAAAGTTATTCTCTTTGGCGAAATTTAATAAAGAGAAATTTAGGTGTTTGTTGTTAGACGTTTGGTCTTCAAAGTACTTCATGCTTATAACGCCATCTTCTAGTTTATACTCTATATCATCGCTATTTTGCTTTATACTAGTAAAGGTAGCACCATTTATCTTGTCTTCTTCATTTTTGTTTTCTTGATAGAGTATTACCGTGTCTTTGCTCTTTGCATTTTTAAATTTTATCTCTTCATTTTTACTATCTTCGTAAGAGTCAAATTTAAAGTCAGTAAGTATTAGCTCACATAAATTTACCTTGCCATAGTTTGGCCTACTAAAATTTAGCTCTTTTGGGTTTAGCTCACTGCAATCAAATGGAGTCTGACTAGCTAGCACGACGGTAAATTCGCTCTTTTTAGGTTGAAAGACTCTAATAGGAGTTGTCATCTTTCTTGGGCATAGCAAGAGTATATTTTCTTGTTTATAAAATTCCTCCTCTCTTTGCCTTAAGAGCTTATTTATTCTTGAAGTGTTTGAAGCATTTGAGCTGATCAAATTTACGCAGTATATGTTTTCAAGGCTAAAGGTCTTTATACTTTGAGTGCTTAATAAAGAATTTATCTTTGTAACAAATGGCTGAAATAATGCCTCACATTTTGATGCATCTGATGCGTTTAAATTTGATCCATTTTCTTGAAGCTTCATAAATTCTAAATGAGTGACGTTTTGGATGATCTCTTTATTGTTTTGATTTTTTGATTTATATTTTGCTTTGGATATATTTAAATGGCTAAAAACATCTATACACTCGGCAAAATTAACATTTTGTTCATCACTTTCATAAAGCCCAAACTGAGTTGAAATTTTTTCTCGTAAAAGAGATGTTTTATTGCTTACTTCATCACTAAAGCTTTCATATGCTAGCCAGAACCAAGCCTTAAAACGATTTTTGCTTTTGATGTAGCTTGCTAGGGATGGATCAATATTGCCTTTTTTACTGATATAAAGAAGTGCTAAAAGTGCGACATGCTCTCTTGAAATTTGGCTGTTTTGCGTATCGGAAGTAAGTGAAACGGCTTGTAAATTTTTAAGTGGAGAGTTGTTTAATTTTTGATTTATCTCTTGGATTAGCGGCGTAAGCTTTTGCCCTAAGATGGCATTTAGCTGATCTTCCGAGCTAAATTCAAACTCAGGTAAAGTATCGGCACCTCCAGACTTTGCATAAGCCCCTTTTGCGGCATCATTTATCTTTTTAAAAAGTTCATCTGTATTTATCTTTTCTATGGTAGTCTTACTCGTGGTGTTAGCAATAGTTTGCTTGACATCTTTTATGACTTTGTCTTTGTTGTTTTTATAAATTTGAGTACAAATAAGTTCTATATCATCTTTTAGGCTAAAGCCATATCCAATAAGTAACTTGTTGTTAGATATAAATGGTCTGCTTATGTCATTGTCATATGAAAATTTTATAATATCTATTAAATTTCTTTTAAAATTTACATCATTTCTGGGCGTTAGAGGCATTAAACTTCCTTAGAAATTTTTGCTAAATATTAGCACAAACTTAAAAAGTATTCAACAATAAAACTTTATAGTAAAAATTTATATCAAAAACATAAATTTGCATGTTTTTATTTTTGACAAGGCTACTTAAAAGGGCTTGTAAATTTAAAGCGCCTTTATAAACTCTTTAAATTTATCGCCTCGCTCGGCATAGCTCTTAAACTGATCAAGACTTGCAGCTGCCGGGCTTAGAAGCGCTATCTCGCTAGTCTTTAGTTCTTTATTTATCTCATTGACAGCATTTTGTAAAAAGTCGCATTTCAAAGCCGGTATGCCAAATTTAGTCGCTAATTTCATGAGTTTGTCACTATTTGAGCCAATGGCGTAAATTTTTACTCTTAAACTCTTTAAGCCTTCAAAAAGTGGCGTCATATCAACACCCTTATCATCGCCACCAAGTATTAGATGTATGAAATGATCTTTGTAGCGTTTAACAGCTTGTATGCTCGCATCTATGTTAGTCGCTTTTGTGTCATTGACCCAGATTCTGCCATTTTTATCGCTAAATTCTTCAAGCTTATTTGCCTCGATAACGAAGGTATTTAAAAGCGCGACATCGCAGCGGTCAAATAAAATTTTCTCTACCGCAAGTGCTAGCAGCGCATCAAGCAAAAACGGCGTTTTAAAGGCTATATCGCCCAAATTTACACCACAAAATTTAGCCAAGTCGTTCTCGTCTTTATAAGTGATCACTTTTGCCTTTGTTGGCGTGCTAGCGTAAATTTCAGGCACGATCGCCACGCTACTTTCGCTCATGCTAGCAAGCGGCTTTAGCTTAGCCTTTTCGTACTCACTCATGTCGCCATGCCAGCTTAGATGATCTGGAGTGATCGGCAAAAGCACGTAGATACCAGGTGTGGCGTGATTTGTGTAGTGAAGAGTAAATGAGCTAGTCTCAAGTATCCAAATTTTAGCATGCGGATCTAAATTTGCCAGCGCGATACCAACATTACCGCCCATGACTGAGCCCTTGCTCTCTAGTAGATGCTGCGTCATCTTTGTGGTCGTAGTCTTGCCGTTTGTGCCACTTATCCAGATATTAAATGGCAGATTTTCTTTATAAATTTCATAAAAATAGTCATACTCGCTTACCAAATTTCTAGCTTTTTTAATAAGCTCGTGATGAGGTGGAATACCTGGGCTTGGTATCTCTAGGCTGCTTTTTGCTGGGTCAAATTCGCTAACTGGCAAAAGAGCATTGCCAAACTCATCTTTTGAAATTTCACTAAATTTATCATCATAGATATCCCAAAGGCCGTCTTTTGTGAAATTCTTTGCGATCGCCTTTATCGTGCCACCGTAGCCAAATAGCGATTTTTTCATGACTTTCCTTATCTGATCTTTAGCGCAGTTAGTGCGATTAGGTTTGCTAAAAGTGCGATGATCCAAAAGCGAACGATGATCTTATTTTCCGCCCAGCCTTTTATCTCAAAATGGTGATGTATAGGTGCCATGAGAAAAATTCTGCGTTTAAAAATTTTAAAGCTGCCCACTTGCAAGATGACGCTTAGGGTTTCAACGACAAATATAAGGCCAATAATGATGAGTAAGATTTCGTTTTTGGTCGCAACACCCATAAAACCGATATATGCTCCAACGCTTAAGCTACCGCTATCGCCCATAAAGACTTCAGCTGGATGGCAGTTAAACCATAAAAAGCCCATCAATGAGCCAATTAGAGCTGAAGAGACAACAACGCTTTCGCCAACGCCTACGATCTTTGGTAAGAGTAAATATGAGCTAAAGACAGCGTGTCCGCAGATATAAGCAAAAACGCCAAGTGTTAAAAGTGAAAATATCGATGGCACAGTAGCTAGCCCGTCAAGCCCGTCTGTTAAATTTACTGAATTTGAAGCAGCGACTATGACTAGCGTCCAAAAGAAAATGGCAAAAATTTTTAAATCTAAAATAGGTTGCTTAAAAAAAGGTAGATAAAATTCGGTGCTAAGCTCGTGACTTGCATATAAAAAAACAGAAATTACAAAGGCTATTAAAAACTGAAAAAAGAGCTTTGCTTTTGGGCTTAGGCCGGCGTGATTTTTTGCGCCTAAAATTTTGCTGTAATCGTCCTTGTAGCCAAGCAGCGTAAAGCAAACTAGGCAAAAGAGTGATGTTAAGACAAATGCGTTATCAAGCCTTGCGCAAATTATCGTGGAAAGTACGGCTGTAAAGACAAAAACAAGTCCGCCCATGGTCGGCGTTTTGGCCTTTTTTTGGTGAGTTTGTGGGGCAAGCTCGTAGATAGGCTGGGCGGCGTTTTTTGCCTTTGCCCAAGTGATAAATTTGGGCATCAAATAAGTTGTGAGTGCAAAAGCGATGAAAAAAGCGATACCAGCACGAACGGTGATGTATTGAAAGATATTAAAATTTAAAATTTCATAGATATAGTAAAACATGAGAGCCTTTATTTTTAAAAAAAAGCAATTTTAGTATAATGGCCTTAAAAATTATCTAAAATTAAGGATAAATTTTCAAAATGAGTCAAAAAACTATTTTAATAATAACTGATGGTATTGGATTTAATAAAAGCGCTAAATTTAACGCATTTGAGGCGGCTAAAAAGCCAAATTACGAGAAATTTTTTAAAGAAATTCCAAACTCGCTCATAAAAACCTCTGGAAACGCTGTGGGACTACCTGAAGGGCAGATGGGAAACAGCGAAGTAGGGCATATGTGTATAGGAAGTGGGCGAGTTTTGTATCAAAATTTGGTCAAAATTTCACGCAGCTTCGCTGATGGCTCGATAGCAGAAAATGAAGCCCTAAAAGCTCTTTTTAAAAAGTGCAAAAAAATTCACGTCATAGGGCTTTATAGCGATGGCGGCGTGCACTCACATATGGAGCATTTTGATGGCATGTGCGAGCTTGCTAGCAAAAATGGCTGCGAAGTTTTTGCCCACGCTATCACCGATGGACGCGACGTTAGCCCAAACAGCGGTCTAAATTTAATAAAAAACTTGGAGACTAAATTTAAGGTAGCGACGGTTTGTGGAAGATTTTACGCGATGGATAGAGATAAACGCTGGGAGCGCGTAAAAGAGGCCTATGATAGCTTGGTAGAGGGAGCAAATTTAAGCAGCTTATCGCCAAGTGAGTATCTACAAAAAAGCTACGATGAGGGCGTGACAGATGAGTTTGTAAAGCCAGCAAGCTTTAATGGCTTTAAGGGCATGGGCGAAGATGACGGCGTGATCTTTATAAATTTTAGAAATGATAGAGCAAGAGAGATTTGCCAGGCTTTGGGCGAAGAGAAATTTAGCGAGTTTGAGCGACCTTTTGCTATCAAAAATCTAATCACCATGACCGAATACGACGCAAATTTTAAATTTGAAGTGCTCTTTAAAAATGAAAAGATAAAAAACACCCTAAGCGAGGTCATAGCGGCTGCTGGTCTAAGGCAGCTTCACACGGCTGAGACTGAAAAATACGCCCATGTAACATTTTTCTTTAATGGTGGCGTCGAAGAATTAGCCAGCAACGAAACGAGGGTGCTAATCCCTAGCCCAAAGGTAAAGACCTATGACGAAAAGCCAGAGATGAGTGCAGCAGAAGTTTGTAAAGCTGTGCTAAAGGGTATGGATGATGAACAAGACTTCATCGTGGTAAATTTCGCAAATGGCGATATGGTAGGGCACACTGGAAATTACGAGGCCGCAATCAAAGCAGTAGAGGCAGTAGATACGGCTCTTGGAGAAATTTACACTAAGGCAAAAGAGAAAAACTATGCGATGATCATCACGAGCGATCACGGAAACTGCGAAGAGATGCGCGATAGCAGCGGTGAGCTACTGACAAACCACACGACTTATGATGTCTTTTGTTTTGTGATGGCTGATGGCGTAAAAAAAGTAAAAAACGGCGGTCTAAACAACATCGCTCCTAGTGTTTTAAAGATCATGGGGCTTGAAATTCCAGCTGAGATGGACGAGGCATTAATATAAAAGAATGGAACTAGTCGAGTTTTTTGGAGCTGATAAAGTCATAACCTTTATGCTCCTTTTTGCACGTCTTAGTGGGCTTATCGTATTTTTTCCATTTTTTTCTCACAATCAAATCCCGCTTAGTGTAAAAACTTTACTAGTTTTTGCCCTTTGTATCGTGCTTTTTCCATTATCTCACACCCATGAGCACGCTATAAATTTTTTGATCATGGAAATTTTAAGTGAGGCCATGCTCGGACTTTGCGCTGGACTTTTGCTAAATATCGTTTTTGCCATACTTCAAATGGCTGGCGAGCAAATCTCGATGATTATGGGTTTCTCGATGGCTTCGGTGCTTGATCCGCAAACTGGTACAAATTCGCCAGTGATTGCAAATATTTTAAATTTTATTGCGCTTCTTGCATTTTTGATGCTTGATGGGCACCATTTAATATTGCAGTTTTATTCCACTTCACTTTCTGCTATACCGCTTGGAGATTTTTATCCAAGAAGCGGTGTGATGAGCTACACCCTAAAGCTTTTTGGCAATCTTTTTATGTTTGGATTTGTTCTGGCTTTTCCTATTATCGCGCTTTCTATACTTTCAGATGCTATTTTTGGCATGCTTATGAAAACTATGCCACAATTTAACCTATTAGTCGTTGGTTATCCTATTAAGGTAAGTATCGGCTTTTCGGTTTTGATAGCTATTTTAGCTGGCATTATAAAAATCATAACTGATATGATGGTGCAGATTTTAAACGATATGCCAGCACTATTTTTTTAAGTAAATAGCAATGAAATTTATCATAGAATACAGCCTCAAGCTCTTCAAGGAGGGATCATGAAAGTTGCACTTGTAAACAAAAACCCAGCAGTTTCTCGTCTTATAACGTTAAGTTTAAATAAGCTAGGCATAGAATATAGCGAATTTGACGATGTTAATAGTGTTGGAGATCAATTTGATTATATTATCATCGATAGTGATATGGATAGCAGCGATGTTAATTTAAATCAAAAGATAATGTATCTAGCACCTAGAGGCGGTGAAAAGCCAGATTTTGCTGATGTTATGCTTGAAAAGCCCTTTTTACCAACAGAATTTATTAGTTTGTTTGAACAAAACAAAGATACTGACAATGATAAAGAACTTGAGCTTGGGCTAGATGAGTCTGCAAATTTTAATGACTTTGACGAAAGCAATAAAAACTTTGATGATTTAGAAAATTTTGAGCTTCCAGAAATTGATATGGGTCTTGAAAATTTAGCAAAAGAAGATGATGAAGCAGAGAATTTTGATAATGAGGCTTTAGACGATGAGTTTTTAAAAGAGCAGCTAAGTGAACTGGAGACCGAGGATTTAAAGGATAAAGATATCAGTTTTGATGAAACAGACACTGAACTCATAGATGATGATATTATAAATGACATAGCTAGCAAATATATGGCTGATTCAGAAGATATAGACAAATCCTTAGAACAAAATAATGAGCCGCCTATGGTAAAAGAAGAGCATAGCGATGACTTTGATGAGCTTAGTTCGCTTGTAGATGAGATAGATGATATGGGCGAGAGCGACTTAGCGGATGAAGAGGCTAAAAACGAGCTTGATAAAATGGTCGAGCAAAATTCTCAAAATTTAGAAACTGCCGAGCTTAATGAAGATTTTGTAGATGATATAAGTCAAAGTAAAAAAGAGCTCAGCGAGATCGAATCTTTGGATAAAGAGCTAAACGAAGAAGCTAGCGAAGATAGTGAAAATTTTGATGAGCTAGAGACTGATTTTGGTAGTGATGAAAAATTTGAGCCTGAAAGCAGCGAGGCAAATTTGATAGATGAAGCTAGTCAAAATTTAGAGGAAGATATAGACGAAGAATCTACCAAAGAAGCAGAGGAGATTTCTTTGGATGAAGATATAGACCCCGAAAAAGAGCCAACTAAAGAAGATCATGAAGAAATTTCTGAAGAAGTCCTTGCTCAAGAAGATCTAGGTATGGTAGATGAGGTGTTTGAGGAAGAAAATTTTAAAGAAGAGACGTTGGGTAGCCTAAATTTTGATGTAGCGTCTATTGAGGAAATAGATGAAAATACGATGCAAGCAGCATTTGGATTAAATAATGCACCACAAACTAGCTCATGCGATGAAACAAAAATCGATGCTGACTATAAAGAAGAGCTAACCAAAAAGATCACAAAACACGTCCATGAGTCGTTAAATGAAAGCTCGCTAAGAGATGTGCTAAAAGATATGAACATAAAGATAAATATAAGTTTTGAGGAAAAGTAGTTGCAAGGACAAATTTTAGTAGTTTCTGGACCTAGTGGAAGTGGAAAAAGTACGCTTTTGGGCCGTCTTTTAAAGGAAGAGAAGGATCTTTATTTTTCTATTTCAAGCACGACAAGGGCAAAAAGAGAAGGTGAAGTCGATGGAGTGGATTACTATTTTATAAAAGAAGATGAGTTTAAAAGCGGCATAGAAAAGGGCGAATTTTTAGAATGGGCGCAGGTACATAAAAACTATTATGGCACGAGCCTAAAACCAGTTTTAGCAGCGCTTGAGGCTGGGAAGATAGTTATATTTGATATCGACGTACAAGGCTTTCACATCGCACTTGAAAAATTTAGAAGCTACATAACTTCAGTTTTTATCACGACTGCAAATAAAAAAGAGCTTAAAAAACGCTTGAAAAACCGCGGAACTGATAGCGACGAAACGATAGAAAATCGCCTAATGAACGCAGTTGGTGAGATGGAACACATCTTAGAATATGATTATTTTTTGGTAAATGATGACATTGAAAA
This sequence comes from Campylobacter concisus, assembly GCF_002165785.1. Lineage (GTDB taxonomy): Bacteria > Campylobacterota > Campylobacteria > Campylobacterales > Campylobacteraceae > Campylobacter_A > Campylobacter_A concisus_W. Next base: position 17,868 of record NZ_NDYO01000002.1, on the reverse strand, counting down.
GAGTTATAAGGGCCTAAAATCAATTCTTAGAGCGATGAGGCTAAAAAGCGCGAAAATAGACTTAAGACGCGTTATTGATGAGTGGATAGATTGCTAGAAATTCAGGAATTTATGATAACATTTTGAAAAATTTATTGAGGAGAAAAAATGGGTTCTTTTAGTATTGGTCACTGGCTAGTTGTTTTAGCGATTATTGTTTTACTTTTTGGAGCAAAGAAGATCCCAGAACTTGCAAAAGGACTAGGCAAAGGTATAAAGACTTTTAAGGCTGAGATGGAGGATACAACCACTGAAAAAAGTGAGAAAGTCGAGCATAAAGAAGAGAATGCCGATAGTCAAAAAATAGAAGAAACAACTAAAAACGCATAGGTTTTAGAGTTGAAAAATAAAATAAAAGCTGAAATTTCAAGGGTTTTAGAGCGTGAATTTGTGCTTGAAAAGCCAAAGGATAAAAATTTAGCCCACTATGCTACACCACTTTTTAGCCTAGCAAAGGAGTTAAGAAAGTCACCAGCCATGATAGCTAGCGAGTTTGCTGATAAATTTAGTGATAGCAAAATAGTTGAAGCTGGTGCAGTAAATGGCTACTTAAATTTCAAGCTAAAAAGAGAGTTTTTAGATGAAATTTCAAAGCAAATTTTGCTAGACAGCGAAAATTTTGCAAAAGAAGATGCAAAAAAAGATAGCTATTTAATAGAATATATCAGTGCAAATCCAACTGGACCACTTCACATCGGACACGTTAGAGGTGCAGTTTATGGCGATACTTTGGCAAGACTTGGCAAAAGACTTGGCTACGCTATCTCAACAGAATACTACATAAACGATGCTGGAAATCAAATCGACCTACTTGGCACTTCGATATCACTTGCAGCCAAAGAGCAGCTTTTTAATGAAAGCGTTGTCTATCCAGAGAAATACTACCGCGGGGATTATATTTTAGATATTGCTAGGCTTGCAAGTGAGAAATTTGGCAAGGAAATTTTTTATGACGAGAGCAGAAACCTTGAGCTTGCCGAGTTTGGCAAGGATATCGTACTTGAAATCATTAAAAAAGATTTGGCGGACGTTGGGATATTTATAGAGAGCTGGGCTAGTGAAAAGGCTCTTTATGACGGCCTAGAGCCAACTATAAACAAGCTAAAACGTTCAAATCAAATGTATGAAAAAGAGGGCGCTACTTATATCGCTTCGACCACGCTTGGTGACGACAACGATAGGGTTGTGGTTAGAAATGACGGCAGACCGACATATTTAGCTGGCGACATCATCTATCATAACGCTAAATTTGAGAAAAATTTTGACCACTACATAAACATTTGGGGCGCGGATCACCACGGATATATCGCAAGGCTAAAGGCTGCGATAAATTTCCTTGGTTACGATGAAAACAGGCTTGAAGTGATACTCATGCAGATGGTTAGCCTACTAAAAGAGGGCAAGCCATATAAAATGAGCAAGCGCGCTGGCAATGCGGTGCTGATGAGCGATATCGCGAGTGAGATCGGTGCTGAGGCGCTTAGATTTATCTTTATAAGCAAGGCGAATACGAGTAGCTTGGAGTTTGACGTGGATGAGCTTAAAAAAGAGGATAGCTCAAACCCTATTTTTTACATAAACTACGCTCACGCTAGGATAAATCAGGTATTTGCAAAGGCTGAAAAAAGCGTTAGTGATGTGATAAATGCGGACTTTGAGTGTCTAGATGAAAATGCTAGAAATTTACTTTTTGAAGCACTGATATTGCCTGAAATTTTAGAGGACGCTTTTATCTCAAGACAGCTTCAAAAGATCCCAGACTATTTGAAGTCACTGGCTGCTAGCTTTCATAAATTTTATAATGAAAACCGCGTGGTTGGAAATGAAAATGAAGATAGTTTGTTAAAAGTCTTTGCAGTCGTTGCAGTTTCTATAAAAACATCATTTAATATAATGGGAATCACAGCTAAAGATAGGATGTAATCTAATTAAAAACTTTTGCGAAAAAATATTTATTATGTTTTATTAAAATATAACTAAGTAAGCCTTTGATCACCTGATTTTATAAGATTTTCTAGTGCACTTCGCAAGGCTTTTGCGTCGCTATTTTCATGGGATAAAAAATTTACTTGGCCAAATTTCTTTCTAAGCTTTTTTAGTTATAGGCTGGTAAAAGTATATTTTTCGCCAAGGATGATCATGGTCCTATCCCTTTATTTTTATTTTAAATTCACATTATAAAATTCGTCCAATTATACCCAAACGTGCTAATTGCATTTTTAAAAAAAGAGTTAAGGTTAAAATATGTCTCATAAATTTCTTGCTGTGCTTGTTTTGGCGCTGATCTGTGCCATTTCTTTTGCACTCTCAAACACGCTTCTAGCCAAATTTCACACTAGCCCGCTCATCATCTCTATCATTCTTGGCGCCATTTTTGCAAATCTTTTCACCAAACAGACTCAAATTTTAAAATCAAGCGGCATCGTAGCGATTGCCGGAAAGCAAATTTTAAGACTTGGTATCGTACTTTTTGGCTTTAACATAAGCCTTAGCGAGATCGCAAGTGTTGGCACTCTTGGTGTGACATATGCAGCTTTTATGGTCTTTGTAACCTTTTGCTTTGCGCTTTTTGCCGCCAAAGCTTTGGGACTTAGCAAGGATAGTGCTGTGCTCATTGGCTCAGGGGCTAGCATATGCGGCGCAGCTGCTGTTATGGCTACTCAAAATGAGATAAAAGCAGACGCAAACAAGCTTGCTATCGCTATTTGCACGGTGGTGCTTTTTGGGACGATTGGCATGTTTATCTATCCATTTATCGCTAAATTTCTAGCTCTCACGCCACACCAAACTGGCTTTTTTATCGGAGGCTCACTTCACGAAGTGGCCCATGTAGTTGCAGCTTCAGCAGCATTTGACGGCACAGCAAGTAGCACCGCCGTCATCATAAAAATGCTTCGCGTCATCATGCTAGTACCATTTTTGTTTTTGCTAAATTTCTTAAATTTAAGCCAAAATAGTGGTAGTTCAAAGCTAAAGAGCATACCATGGTTTGCGCTATTTTTCCTAGTGGCGATATGCGTTAGATCTTTGTCATTTTTCCCTGAAAATTTGGTGCAAATTTTGAAGCTAGCTGCTAGCATTTGCCTTTGCGTTGCGATGTGTGCATTGGGGTTTGGGATAGATAAGAGTATATTTAAAGCGACTGGCAAAAAGCCATTTTTGCTAGCATTTTTTATATTTTTATGGCTTATTTGCTCTTCGCTTGTCTTTGTTAAGACTCTTTGCTAGTTTTTAGCTTTTGCAAAAACTCTTCGATGTTGTATTTTGCTCTATAAGCTGGGCTTAAAAGATGTATCAAAATGTCACCAAGGTCCATCACGATCCAATCAGGCGAGCTCTCCGTGCCTATAAATTTTTCTCCAAGAGGTTTAAGCTCCTCTTTTAGATCCTCGCTCAGTGAGTAAGCGTGCCTCTCGCCAAGCGTAGTAGCGATAACTACGGCTTTTACGAAATAATCATCTCCACTCATATCAAACACTTGTATCTCTTCAGCCTTTTTTGCGTCTAAAACCTTAACTATACTTTCGGTGCGCTCTTGCATCGATCTCTCTTGCATTTTGTATCCTTGGTAAAAATTTATAATTTCATCTTTTATCTCGCTAGGCAGCTCATCAAGCCCCTTTTGGTGCCTGATCTGCGACGAGCTAACATCCACGTGCACGTCCATTTTTTGTAAATTACGTGGAATTTCTATGTGATTGCGCTTGGCGATCACAAACTGCACTAAATTTTTTAGCTCCTCATATCCGTGCCACTTATCAAGCGTGGCTAGGTGGTCTGCGCCTATTATGAGATAAAATTTCTCTATCTTGAATTTCTCATACAAATACTTAACCGTCTCTATGGTAGGCACTGGGCGAGCTAATTTTATCTCATAGTCTGAGATCTCGACCTTCTCTAGGCCGCCCCAAATTTCTCTTATCCACTTTAGGCGAAGCTCTGGCGGAGCTGAAAATTCGCTCTTAAAGGGACTTATAAAAGTTGGCATGATGATGAGCTTGTCGATGTCAAGGCCGCTTAGTGCCATTTTCACAATGCTATCGTGTCCTAAATGAACCGGATCAAAGCTCCCGCCAAAAAGTGCTAACTTCATCTATCAAAGTACCTTGTTTATATTTGTTTTAAAATTCTTTTTTGTAGAATTAGGCGTAATTATATCAAAAGGAGCTAAGATGTCAGTTAAAGTAGCAATAAACGGCTTTGGGCGTATCGGTAGGTGTGCTGCTCGTATTATTTTAGAGCGTGATGATGTTGAGCTTGTCGCTATTAACGACACCGCAACAAGGGATATGACGAGGTATTTGCTCAAATACGACAGCGTACATGGCGAATTTAAGCAAGACGTTAAGGTGATAAGCGACGATTTTATAGAAGTAAATGGCAAAAAGATAAGAGTTTTTTCTACAAGAGATCTAAACGAGCTTAGCTACGCAGACTACGGCGTAGACGTGGTTTTAGAGTGCACTGGCAAGTTTTTAACCACTGAAAAATGTGAGCCATATCTTGCTTACGGTGTCAAAAAAGTCGTTATGAGCGCTCCAGCAAAAGATGAGACTGCGACATTTGTAGTTGGAGTAAATGACGATAAATACGCAGGCGAAGCGATCGTCTCAAACGCAAGCTGCACCACAAACGGCCTAGCTCCAGTTGCAAAGGTGCTAAACGATAAATTTGGCATCGTAAAAGGGCTCATGACCACGATCCACGCATATACAAATGGTCAAAGCCTAGTTGATGTAAAAGCTAAAGATTTCCGCCGCTCACGCGCAGCAGCGCTAAATATCGGACCTACGACAACTGGAGCTGCAAAAGCGATCGCTAAAGTGCTTCCAGAACTAAGCGGCAAATTGCACGGTCAAGCGGTTCGCGTGCCAGTGGCAAACGTCTCTATGGTCGATCTAACGGCGGTTTTAAAAAGACCAGCTAGCAAAGATGAGATAAACGAGGCATTTAGAGCGGCTGCGGAGTCAAATTTAAAGGGAATTTTATCTGTTGATGATGACTACAGAGTTAGCAGCGACTTTTGCACAAGTACCTTTAGCAGCATCGTAGCGAGCGACACTACGCAGGTCATCGCTGATGATATGGTAAAAGTCTTTGCGTGGTACGACAACGAATGGGGCTACTCAACAAGGCTTGTCGATCTTGCTAAGATCGTGGCTACAAAGTAAATTTAAAGGGTGAAAAATGAGTGATATTTTATCGATCAACGACCTTGAGCTTAATGGTGCAAAAGTCTTTATAAGGTGCGATTTTAACGTGCCTATGGACGAGTTTTTAAACATCACTGATGACCGCAGGATCCGCTCAGCGATACCAACTATCCGCTACTGCTTGGATAATGGCTGCAGCGTGGTTTTGGCTAGTCACTTAGGGCGTCCAAAAAACGGCTATGAAGAGAAATTTTCACTTCAAGGCGTGGCTAAGAGGCTATCAAGACTGCTTGATAGAGAGGTGATATTTGCTGAAGATGTGATCGGAAATGACGCTAAAACAAAGGCTGCAGCTCTAAAGGCTGGCGAAATTTTAATGATAGAAAATTTACGCTTTGAAAAGGGCGAAACCAAAAACGATGAGGCTTTGGCAAAAGAGCTTTCAGGATTTGGCGAATTTTATATAAATGACGCATTTGGCGTTTGCCACAGAGCTCACGCATCGGTCGAGGCGATCACTAAATTTTACGATGAAAAACACAAGGCAGCGGGATTTTTACTACAAAAAGAGATAAATTTCGCTCAAAATTTGATAAAACATCCATCTCGTCCATTTGTCGCAGTTGTGGGCGGTAGCAAGGTGAGCGGCAAGCTTCAAGCCCTACATAACCTTCTGCCACGCGTCGATAAGCTCATAATCGGCGGCGGCATGGCATTTACATTTTTAAAATCACTTGGTGAAAACATCGGAAATTCGCTCCTTGAAGAAGAGCTCATCGAAGATGCAAGGCAAATTTTACAAAAAGGCAAAGAGCTAGGTGTGAAAATTTACCTGCCAGTAGATGTCGTCGCTGCTCAGACATTTTCAGCTGAAAGTGCCGTAAAATACGTCCCAGCTCAAGAGATCCCAAATGGCTGGATGGGGCTTGACATCGGGCCTGCGTCGATTAGGCTATTTAAAGAGGTCATCGCCGATGCGCAAACCATATGGTGGAACGGACCTATGGGCGTTTTTGAGATGGATAAATTTAGCAAAGGTAGCATCAAAATGAGCCACGCTATCATCGACACTCACGCGACAACCGTCGTTGGCGGTGGCGATACGGCTGACGTGGTCGAGCGCGCAGGAGACGCTGATGAGATGACATTTATCTCGACTGGCGGCGGTGCTAGCTTGGAGCTCATTGAAGGCAAAGAGCTGCCTGGCATAAAGCCGCTTAGAAAAGAGGAGTAGGTCTTGAAATTTCTAGCGAATTTAAAGTGCAACCACACAAGAGCAAGCTTTAGAGAGTACGCGAAAATTTTAGACGCAAATTTAAGCGCAAACGACGACGTGAGCGTGTTTGCTCCAGCTAGTGCCTTTGATGAAAAAAGGCATCTCTTTAGGCTTGGGGCGCAGAATTTCTACCCATGCGAGAGTGGGGCATTTACTGGCGAGATCGGCAAGGCGATGCTTGATGAATTTGAGATCAAAGATGTGCTGATCGGCCACTCTGAGAGGCGTGAAATTTTAAACGAAAGCGAGGATTTTTTGCGAGCGAAATTTGACTTTGCTGCAAAAAATGGCTGGAATGTCATCTACTGCATCGGTGAAAATTTAAGCACAAATGAAAGCGGAGCGACCAAAGAATTTCTAAGCCGCCAGCTTGAAAATATAGACCTAGATTATAAAAATTTAGTCATCGCCTACGAGCCGATCTGGGCGATAGGAACCGGTAAAAGCGCTAACATAGAGCAGATAGATGAGGTGCTAAGTTTTTTAAAGACAAAGGCAAACGTGCCGCTACTTTACGGCGGAAGCGTCAATGCAGCAAACATCGCTGATATCGCAGGTATAAAAAGCTGCGATGGGGTTTTGGTAGGCACAGCCAGCTGGGATGCCTCTGGTTTCTTGGAACTTATTAGCACCCACTCGCATCGCTATACTTCGTTGTCTTAAAATTTTGCTCGGTCATTACCTATATGGTAACTCCCGTCGCAAAATTTCAAGTTGCCTAGTCTAGCTTCGCGATACTGCCGCTATCAAATTTGGTTTAAAATTCGAATTGTAAATTTTAAAGGAGAAATAATGATTTTAAAAGGCAAAAAGGGCCTCATCGTCGGCGTCGCTAACGCCAAATCTATCGCTTACGGCATTGCCGAAGCTTGTTACGCCCAGGGTGCGCAGATGGCATTTACATATCTAAATGATGCTCTTAAAAAGCGTGTAAAGCCAATCGCAGAGGAGTTTGGTAGCAAATTTGTTTACGAACTTGATGTGAATAATCAGGCACATTTAGATGGGCTTGCGGGTCAAATCAAAAAAGACCTTGGCGAGATTGATTTCGTCGTGCATGCAGTGGCTTACGCACCAAAAGAGGCGCTTGAGGGCGAGTTCGTAAATACTACCAAAGAGGCCTTTGACATCGCGATGGGCACGAGCGTGTATTCGCTACTAAGCCTCACGCGCGCGGTGTTGCCAGTACTAAAAGAGGGCGGCTCGGTGCTTACGCTCACGTATCTAGGCGGACCAAAATTTGTGCCACACTACAACGTAATGGGCGTTGCCAAAGCGGCACTTGAAAGCTCGGTTCGCTACCTAGCGCACGACCTTGGCGCTAAAAATATTCGCTTAAATGCGATCAGCGCAGGCCCTATCAAAACGCTTGCTGCAAGCGGAATAGGCGATTTTAGGATGATTTTGCGCTACAACGAAGTAAATAGCCCACTAAAACGAAACGTCACGACTGAAGATGTCGGTAACAGCGCGATGTATCTACTCAGCGACCTTGCTAGCGGCGTAACAGGCGAAGTTCACTACGTAGACTGCGGCTATAACATCATGGGCATGGGCGACGTGGCTACCGATGCCGAGGGCAATACGATCCTAGCTTGGGACGCAAAATAATCTGCTAATACAAATTTTTGGCGGGGCGACTCGCCAAATTCTTCTTTTAAATTTCATCAAATTTATTGTAACGGTACGCAATAAGAGCTCTAGGGTGGCTTATAGATACAAATAAGCCGGGCTTGGGAGCTTGGTCGAAGAACGGCTAAATAAGCTAAAAATGGGTGAAATTTTACTGCGTGATGAGGGCGGGGCGCAAAGCGAGCTTTTAGGACTTCAGGTAACTACTTGCTCACCGATGGGAGCGCTTGTTTATGGGTGTGGTGGCATCGTGATGAATGGAGGTTGGCTGCGCCTACTTGGTTCAGGATGTGAGCAGATGAAGCGTGGAATTTATAGCTTTAACCTTGGCAAAAGCTTTAGCGAGGTAGGACAGATGCCTAGCTATTTGCTCGTAGCAAACGATATTTTGGGTAAATTTTTCACACTAAATGGCGTCGACTTTGGTGGCAAAGCCGGCAATATCTTTTACTGCGTGCCAGACAAGCGGCAAATGGGAAGATGCACAGCTTGGCTACTCGTAGTTTTTATACTGGGCGCTATGCGGCGGTATATCTAAATTTTACAAGCTTTATCGCTGGGACGTCTGGTGTGAGGATGTGAGAAATTTTAGTCTTGATAGGACGATATTTGCGCTACCACCTATACTTTAGCAAGACATCAACGTAAGCCTAAGACTAAAAGATATGAAAAAAGATAGCATTTGCATTAATGAATTTTTCATTTTTGCCTTTAAGGGGTGTCTAGTAAATTTATATGATACTTCCAGCAGATCCAGGAGTTTTGCTCTATTTTATTTAAAATTTATAAAAATTATTCATAAGCTACTTAAGAGTGTTTATAAAAACAATTCCGAATACTAAAAAAAGTAAAATTTATTTTAAATTTCTTAAGCCTCTCTTGATAAAAATTATCTACAAAATTTAAGAATTTTTATACTTATAATAATTTTCTATTAAAAATTAACCTTATTTATTACTTTGATAAAATTATTTAATTTAGCTGTTTATCTCGATATTTAATTAATTTATTAGATAATTAAAATTTAAAAATAGTTTATATTTTTACCAAAAAACTCAAAAATTTATCCAAAATTTATACTTAAAATTATAATATTCAATCTCAAAATTATGCTATAAAATTAAAATAGTAATTTTAATAACCAAATTAGGAGAAAATATGAGATTTAAAAGCTTATTTAAACTCTCTCTTGCAGCAAGCATAGCAGTTTGTGCAAACGGGGCAGACGAGAGCGTATTAAGCGGAGTTGAGGTAACAAGTAGCAGTGGTGGATACGGCGTTGATGACATCAAAATTTCAACCAGAAACGCTAGCCTAGTAAAAGACGTGATGAGAGATATTCCTGGCGTTTATGTAGGCGGCACAAACGGCATGAACCAAAAAATTTATATGAGGGGCGTTAGCGACCGCGGTCTAAATATCACGATAGACGGTGCGAAGCAAAACGGAAATACATTTCACCACAACGCTGACTTGCTGATCGATCCAGATCTTATAAAAGCAGTCGATGTCGAGGTTGGCTCAAGATCAGTGGTAAATGGCTCGGGTGCGCTTGGCGGTTCAGTCGCCTTTAAAACGGTCGATACAAAGGACTTGCTTAATGATGGTGAGATTATAGGCGCAAAGATAAAGACAGGATACGCCTCAAATAACAGCGAATTTTCTCAAGGCCTTATGCTCTTTACTGCACCAGTTGAAGGGCTTGATTTTATAGCTGCTATTAATCACAAGGGCTACGACTACGGCAAAAGCGGCAACAAAAGAAAGATAGGCGGCGATGGCAACGATCTTAGCTATCTTTTAAAGCTTGGTTATAGCTTCCTTGATGCACATAGAATTTCTATCTCAAGAGAACATAATGAATTTAAAGGCATGTATCCAATGAGAGCCGAGTTTGGCAGCTGGTATACTGGTCAATTTCCTGTTGATAACCGAAAATATGAACGTGATACTACAACGCTAAAATACGAGTATAAACCAAGTGATCTTCTAAATTTAGATGTAACGGTATACAATACCGAGCATAAAAAAGATGACCCGGTCTTAAAAATTTTAGGCGTAAAAACAAACGGCATAAATGCAAAGGCTAAAAGTGTAGTAGAGACCGGTGCTTTGACACAGACGCTTAGATACGGCGCTGAGTTTTACCAAAGTAAAAATTTTAATAAGCCAAACAACCACTACCCTGAAAAGGTAAATAACTACTCAATCTATGCAGAAGATGCGCTAAATTTTAGCTCGCTAACTGTTACTCCAGGCATCAGATACACCCATTACGAGCTAAAAAGCTACGATGGTAGAGCCGGAAATGTAAAGAGCTACACTTATAAATACAATGAATTTACCCCAGCGCTTGCGCTTGACTATGAGATACTTAAAGGTCTTAACGCTTTTGCAAGCTATGCAAGAGTCTTTAGAGGGCCTGATGTCATGGAGTCTATGTATGCTAGTAGAGCAAAAAATTTTGAAGCAAATAAAGATCTAAAAGCAACGACTGGTAATAGCTATGAAACTGGTCTTAAATATCATGGCGATATAAATGAAGCTAGCTCATATAGCTTATCTGCAAAATACTTCATGACAAAATATAAAAACTTAATCGTAGATAACAGCTCTTATAAAGTTGGAACGCCGCCAAATGAAATAACTATATACAGACGTATAAACGCTGGTGGAGCTGATATAAGTGGTGTCGAGCTACTTGCAAGGCTAAATTTAGACGCACTAAGCCTAGCTGCTAGCTACACTCACCAAAAGGTAAAATATAAAGATAGAGTTGCAAACACAGAATGGGGCGGATACTATACCTCAAACGTTATCGGTTACCGCGATCAGGGCGATAAATATACGTTTAACGCAGAGTACGCATTTTCTAGCATTGATACGCTAATAGGCTACAACCTAATCTACTTTGCATCAAAAAATACCGTCTCAGCCGGTAATGATAAGAGCGCTAAGATACCAAGCTATGCAGTTAGCGATATCTATGCTAGCTATACGCCAAGTAGCGGCAAATTTAAAGGGCTAGAGATAAATGCTGGAATTTATAACCTCTTTAATAAAACTTATGCTTCGCAGTCTCAAAGAATGGCTGATTATACAGGCAATCCAAACTATGTAGACTGGGAGCCGGGTAGAAATTTCAAAGTAAACGTATCTTATAAATTTTAACTTCAAGGCAAGGTGAAAGCCTTGCCAAATTTCTCTTTTATATAAAAATCCTAGCTTTTTTCACCATACTGTTTGTTTTAAAATTAATATAGTATCATTTTGGCGACTAAACTTTTTTGGGAGAAAAAATGAGGCAGAAGCACTTTGAAGTGGTAATTGTCGGAGCAGGCATTAGTGGGACGGCGCTCTTTTACGAGTTGGCTGCATTTAGCGATATAAAAAAGGTCGCACTTTTAGAAAAATATGACGGCGTAGCTACTCTAAATTCAAACGGCAAAGGCAACTCACAGACTATTCACTGTGGTGATATCGAGACAAACTACACACTAGAAAAAGCAAAAAAAGTCTCTCGTGTGGCAAATATGCCAGTAAAATATGCTCTAAAATACAATCTTGATGGCAAATATATGTTCGCTCATCAAAAGATGGCACTAGCTATCGGAGATGCCGAAGTAGAGCGCATGAAAGAGCGATATGAGAGTTTTAGAGGGCTTTTTCCTTATCTTGAAATTTATGACAAAGAGAAGTTAAAACAAATCGAGCCAAACGTCGTTTTTGACGCAAATGGCAATGAGAGGACAGAAAACATCATCGCCATAGGCACGCAAAATGGGCAGTTTACGACGATGGATTTTGGTGGCTTAGCAAACTCACTTGTGCAAAATGCGCTAAATTTAGGCGCAGACGGCTACGAGATCAGCCTAAACTCAGAAGTAACTGATATAAAAAAGGCGGGTGATACATTTCACATAAAGATAAATGATGGCGAAGTGATTACTGCAAACTACGTCGTAGTAGATGCTGGAGGACACTCGCTATTTTTGGCTCACAAAATGGGTTATGGGCTTCATCTTAGCACGCTGCCCGTTGCTGGAAGCTTTTATTTCGCAAAAAAACGCCTGCTAAATGGCAAAGTCTATATGGTGCAAAACGATAAGCTACCATTTGCCGCGCTTCACGGCGATCCAGATATCCTAGCTAACGGAAACACTCGCTTTGGACCAACAGCTCTAGTCATACCAAAACTAGAGAGATACCACGGCTGTTCAAGCTTTTTTGACTTTTGTAAATGCCTAAAATTTGATAAAAATGTCTTTGAAGTCTTTACAAATCTCTTAAAAGATAGCGACATCAGATCTTATATTTTAAGAAATTTCTTATTTGAAGTGCCATTTATCAATAAAAAAGAATTTGTAAAAGATGCTAGAAAGATCGTACCAAGCCTAAGTGAAAATGACCTAAGCTATGCTGTAAATTTTGGCGGTGTAAGGCCACAAGTTATCGACCGTAATAAAAAGTGCCTTGAGCTTGGCGAGGGCAAGATAAGCACAGGCGAGGGCATAAGTTTTAATATGACTCCAAGTCCTGGTGCTACGAGTTGCTTTGAAATAGCAAGAACTGATATGATCGAAGCCTGTAAATTTTTAGGTAAAAATTTTAACGAAGAGAAATTTAACGCTGAGTTTTTTGAATAAAAATGGGAGTGTTTGATATTTTTAAAAAGGGTGCGGATATGCCAAAAACAGCACAACAAAGAAAAGATGAAAGTATAAAAATTTTAAAAAAAGAGGGCGTGGCTGTGCTTGAGAGTCTGTCACTAAGGTATGACAATAGTGAAGTTACGCCAAGAAGCGTTGATGAGATCATTGCTCGTGCGGTTTGCTCATTTACGGCGATCATGTGTGCCTGCACGATCCGAGACAATGGCCACTTAAGCGAAGATGAGATAGCCTGGGCTAAAGACTTTTTGGGCGATTTTTATGGCGATCTAAGTGTAAAAGAAAAAGAGGTCGTAGAGGGCAGGGCTGATATAAACGCTGCTGTAAATATGGGCTGGAAATATGAGTCGCTTTGGATCTTGCTTTGGGCGCTTGGCATAGCTGAAGATATCGGTGAGATGGATAAAATTTGTGACTGTGATTTTGTGATGAATGTTTTTAGAGAGGGTGGGCTCAAAAACCGCTCAAAACTGCGCAGCTTGGATGAAATTTTAAGCAAGCTTGACCTAGTTTATCGCTATCACTGGGCGTGTGTAAATGCTAGGATAAATGGTAAAAAGGTTGCTGGACTTGACGAAGAGGTCGTTATGGAAAGACGTGCAGGGCTTGAGTGGTTATGTTGCAAAGGTTGGGAAAATGACGACTTAAGAGCCGAATTTAACGCTTGGGACTACCCTGATCTAAATACGTAAATTTATATTTTTGCACTAAAATAAGCCAAAAATGAAAGGAAAAATATGAAAATTTTAGTAACTGGAACAGCTGGATTTATAGGATTTCACCTTGCGAATGCCCTTGTAGCACGTGGCGATGAGGTTGTTGGGTATGACGTTATAAATGACTACTATGATGTAAATTTAAAGCTTGCACGCCTAAAAACGGCAGGCTTTGACGTGAGCGAGATAGACTATGGCAAGCTTATCGTCTCAAAAACGCATCCAAATTTAAAATTTATAAAAGCAGATCTCGCTGATGAAAAGACGATGAAAGAGCTTTTTGCTAAAGAAAAATTTGACGTAGTGGTAAATTTAGCCGCACAAGCTGGCGTTCGCTACTCGCTCATAAATCCAAAAGCTTACATTGACAGCAACATCACAGGCTTTGTGAATATCCTCGAATGCTGCCGTCACAATGAGATCAAAAATTTAGTCTATGCAAGCTCTAGCTCAGTTTATGGCCTAAATGAAAACATGCCATTTTCTACGCACGAGGCGGTAAATCACCCTATAAGCCTCTACGCAGCGACTAAAAAGAGCAACGAGATGATGGCGCACACTTATAGCCATCTATTCAACGTACCAACGACTGGACTTCGCTTTTTTACAGTGTATGGACCATGGGGACGTCCTGATATGGCGCTATTTTTATTTGTTGATGCAGCGCTTAAAGATAAAACTATTGATGTCTTTAACTACGGCAAGATGAAGCGTGACTTTACCTACGTGGACGACATCGTAAAGGGTATCATTAAGTGCATCGATAATCCTGCAAAACCTAATCCAAATTGGGATGCAAAGCACCCAGATCCTGCCACTTCAAAAGCGCCGTTTAAGGTCTATAATATCGGCAACAACAGCCCAGTCGAGCTAATGGATTACATAAAGGCGGTTGAGATAAAGATCGGCCGCGAGATCAAGAAAAATTTCCTCCCACTTCAAGCAGGCGATGTGCCAGCGACATTTGCTGATGTGAGCGATTTGGTAGCTGACTTTGACTACAAGCCAAATACAAAAGTAAACGACGGCGTGGCTAAATTTGTCGAGTGGTATTGCGAGTTTTACGGAGTTAAAATTTAAGGAAAGCAGATGAGGCGATGCGAATGGGCAAAAGGCGAGCTTGATATAGCTTACCACGATAACGAGTGGGGCAAAGTCGTAAAAGATGATAGAAAATTTTTTGAAATGATAGTTTTAGAGGGCTTTCAAGCGGGGCTTTCGTGGCATGGGGTGCTTCAAAAAAGAGAGGCTATGAGAGAGGCGTTTGACGGCTTTGATCCAGAAAAGATCAAGCTTTACGGTGAGGACGAAATAGCGAAATTTATGCAAAACGAGAGGTTGATCCGCAACAGATTAAAACTAAAATCGCTTTCTGCAAACGCCATTGCATTTTTATCCGTAACCAAAGAATTTGGTAGCTTTTACGAGTATCTGTGGGGGCATTTACTTAAAAAATTTGACCCCAAATTTGACGGCAAACAGATCATAAATCACTATCAAAATATCAAACAAGTGCCAGCTACTACGCCTATGTCGGACTTTATGGCAAAGGAGCTAAAAAGGCGAGGGTTTAAATTTCTGGGCTCTGTTAGCACCTATGCCTTTTTGCAAAGTGTGGGCGTTATAGACGATCATATGGACTATTGTTTTTGTAAGAGCAAGGCTTGATCAGAATAATTTTTGCGGTTTTACTCCTTTTAAATTTTGCATTTTCTCTTGACCTGCTGCGACTTAGCGAGTATAAAGATCAAAACGTCTCAGGTTGGCTAGCTAGCGAGAAGCTTGATGGCGTGCGTGCCTACTGGGACGGAGAGAATTTACTCTCAAGGCAGGGTAAAAAGCTAAATGCACCGCTAAGTTTTACTAAAAATTTCCCAAAATTTGCGCTCGATGGCGAGCTTTACGCAAAAGAGCTTAAATTTGAAGAAATTCAAGCGACCGTGATGGATAAGCTACCCGATGAAAAAGCTTGGCAGAGGCTAAAATTTCATATTTTTGACGTGCCAGAGGCAAGTGGTGGCTTGCTTAATAGGCTTGAAATTTTGGCCAAATTTCTAAAAAATGAGCCAAATCACAATTTAATCATCATAAAACAGATAAAAATGCGAGATAACGCCCAGTTTTTAAAATTTACAGAGGACATTGTAGCAAAAGGCGGCGAGGGAGCAGTCGTGCGTGAGCCAAATGTGCCGTATGAGCGAAAAAGAAGCAAGAATGCGCTTAAATTTAAGAAATTTAAAGACGCTGAGTGCGAAGTGGTCTCCATAAATAAAGGCAGCGGTAAATACGCTAATCTTATTGGCTCGCTCACTTGTAAAGCGATTGGTGGCAAGGATAGTGAGGCAAAAGCTGGCACTATCTTTAAAATAGGCTCTGGACTAAGCGACGAGCAACGCACAAATCCCCCAAAGATAGGCTCCATAATCACATATAAATTTCAAAATTTAACGTCTTATGGCAAGCCAAGATTTCCTATATTTTTAAGGGTTAGAGAGGATTAAATTTTATTCAAAAGCCTTGCTTTACTTTTGCTTTACTCTATTTTTGATAAAATTAACCACTTTTTATGAAAGGCTTAAACTTGAAAATTTTAGTAACAGGTGGTGCTGGATATATCGGCAGCCACGTAGTAAAAGCACTTTTAAAGCAAGGCAATGATGAGATAACCATCATCGATAATCTCTGCAAGGGCTCACAAAAAGCACTTGAGGCGCTCCAAAAAATCGGAAATTTTAAATTTATAAACGCAAATTTAGAAGATGACCTAAGTGAAATTTTTGAAAATAGTAAATTTGATGCGATCATCCATTTTGCGGCGTTTATCGAGGTTTTTGAGAGTATGAGCGAGCCAATAAAATACTATCTAAACAACACCGCAAACGTTGCAAGGGTGCTAAGATACGCAAAAGCTTACAATGTAAATAAATTTATATTTAGCTCAACAGCCGCAGTTTACGGCGAGCCAGACGTGGCAGAAGTTAGCGAAACAACGCCTACAAATCCGATAAATCCATACGGCAGAAGTAAGCTTATGAGTGAGCAGATCATCAAAGATTATGCCTCTTCAAATGAAAATTTTAAATTTGCGATTTTACGTTACTTCAACGTGGCAGGCGCGGACGAAGAGGGGTTAATCGGTCAAAACTATCCAAATGCCACGCACCTTATCAAGGTGGCTGTGCAAACTATACTTGGCAAGCGTGATAGCATGGGCATCTTTGGCGATGACTACGCGACAAAAGATGGTACATGCGTTAGAGACTACATTCACGTTAGTGACCTAGCAGATGCTCACATTAGCGCACTAGAGTATATTGGCCAAAATGGCAGCGAAACTTTTAACGTGGGATATGGCAGAGGATTTAGCGTAAAAGAGGTCATCGAAACCGCCAAAAAAGTGAGTGGAGTAAATTTTAAGGTGCTAAATACGCCAAGAAGGGACGGCGACCCAGCTATCCTTATCTCAAACGCAAGCAAACTACGCTCACTAACTAGCTGGAAGCCAAAAAGAGATGACCTAGCACTCATCATAAAAACTGCCCTTGAGTGGGAAAAGAGAATTTAGGGGAAAGTATGAAAATAGCAGTAATTGGAACCGGATATGTTGGACTAGTAAGCGGTGCATGCTTTGCCAAAATGGGCAATAGCGTGATCTGCGTTGATGTTGATAACAAAAAGATCGAGGCACTAAAAAACGGCATCGTGCCGATATATGAGCCAGGGCTTGCTGATATCGTAAGTGACTGTTACAAAAATGGTTCGCTTAAATTTAGCACGCAGATAACTGAGGCGCTAGAGCATGCAGATGTGCTATTTATCGCAGTTGGCACGCCTATGGGCGCTGATGGGCAGGCGGATTTAAAATACGTTCTCTCGGTTGCCAAGTCTATCGGAGAAAATTTAAGCAAACCGCTAATCGTAGTTGATAAATCAACCGTTCCAGTGGGCACTGGAGCTAAGGTGCATGAGGTGATCGAGGCTGAGCTTAAAAAGAGAAATGTAGAAGTTAAATTTGAGGTAGTCTCAAACCCAGAGTTTTTAAAAGAGGGTGCGGCGGTTGAGGACTTTTTAAAGCCAGATCGCGTAGTTATCGGAGCTAGCAGTGAGTGGGGCTTTAGCGTGATGAGAGAGCTTTATGAGCCATTTATGAAAAATCACGACAGACTCATTTGTATGGACGTAAAATCAGCCGAGATGACAAAATACGCTGCAAATTCGATGCTGGCAACCAAAATAAGCTTTATAAACGAGATAGCAAATATCTGTGAACGCGTAGGCGCTGATGTAAATTTAGTAAGAAAAGGCATCGGCAGCGACTCAAGGATCGGATATAGCTTCATCTATCCAGGCTGCGGATATGGCGGCAGCTGCTTTCCAAAGGA
>NZ_NDYO01000001.1:0-273308 GCF_002165785.1 Campylobacter concisus | reverse complement strand
TAGGCAAAACGGATTTGAGCCAGAGCTTTTAAACGCGGTCGAGTCAAGAAATAAGGCTCAAAAAAGAGTGCTATTTGATAAAATTTATAACTTTTTTGTCGGCGATCTAAAGGGCAAGACGATTGCACTTTGGGGGCTTGCGTTTAAGCCAAACACAGACGATATGCGCGAGGCTAGCTCGCTAACTTTGATAAAGCTTTTAGATGAAGCTGGCGCAAAAGTGGTCGCTTACGATCCAAAAGCGAGCGAAGAAGCGAAAAAATATATGCCAAATTTAGATGTGAAATACGCTAAAAATAAATATGACGCTCTTAATGGTGCCGATGCAATGGTGCTTGTAACTGAGTGGAGTGAGTTTAGATCGCCTGATTTTATGGAGATCAAAGAGAGGCTAAAAAACGCTGTCATATTTGACGGACGAAATCAATACAACGCTAAAGCTTTAGCCGAACACGGATTTAAGTATTTCCAAATCGGAGTAAAGACATGAGAAAAATTTTACTTTTTATCGTAGCTTGCGCGCTTCCTTTTACACTTTTGGCAGGCGAAAATGCGCCAAAAACCGAGGAAAATATTTTTGAGCTACCTATCTCAAAGATGCCGCCTGATTATTTTAAATACGAAGTCGCGTTTTTTAAAGAGATAGAAATCGACTGCAACTTCGCCTTTTTACTCGGCGGAAAGCTTGAACAAAAAGAGGATGCGACCGGGGTTTATTACGAATTTAGCGGCGGTGATAAGCTAGCGCAAACGATGATGCTATGCAAGGACTCAAAGAAAAAGAGGCGGGTTTATTATGAATTCACTAAAATTTTACCAGGCGTTAGCCCTATTAGAATCATAACTCCAAAAGGTGTAAGTGCGGAAATAAGAATGTATGAACGCGTAAAAAAGATAGAAGCAAAAAAGAAAGGAAAAAGTAAATGAAAATAGCAGTAGTAGGACTTGGATATGTGGGACTTCCACTTGCAGCAGCTTTTAGCGAAAAGTACGAAGTAGTAGGCTTTGATGTAAATGCAAAACGTATAGAAGAGCTTAAAAGTGGCTATGATAGAACGCTTGAACTTAGTAACGAACAGATGAAAAAAGCGATCGATAATGGCATGAAATTTAGTCTAAATTTAGATGATATTAGAAGTTGCAACTTCTTCATCGTGACCGTTCCAACTCCGATAGATAAGAACAAGCGCCCTGATCTAACTCCAGTCGTAAAAGCGACTGAGAGTGTGGCAAAAGTGCTTAAAAAAGGCGACATCGTTGTTTATGAAAGCACCGTTTATCCAGGCGTTACAGAAGAAATTTGCGTGCCACTTCTTGAAAAGAGTGGGCTTAAATTTAACAAAGATTTCTTCTGCGGCTACTCTCCAGAGCGTATAAACCCAGGTGATAAAGAGCACACTGTTACAAAGATTAAAAAGATCACAAGTGGCTCGACTCCAGAGATCGCTGACAAGGTTGATGAAATTTATCGCTCGATCATCACAGCTGGCACTCATAAGGCCTCAAGCATCAAAGTAGCCGAGGCTGCAAAGGTCATCGAAAACACTCAGCGTGATATAAATATCGCCTTTATAAACGAGCTTGCGATGCTGTTTGAAAAGCTTCGTATCAACACTATTGACGTGCTTGAAGCTGCTGGTACTAAGTGGAATTTCTTAAATTTCCGCCCAGGTCTAGTTGGTGGTCACTGCATCGGCGTAGATCCATACTACCTTACTCACAAAGCTCAAGAGGTAGGCTATCATCCTGAAATGATCCTAGCAGGTCGCCGTATCAACGATGACATGGGAAGATACGCAGCCGATCAAGTGATAAAACTAATGATAAGAAAGGGTGTGCTTATCAACAAAGCGCGCGTGCTTGTTCTTGGTATGACATTTAAAGAAAACTGCCCAGATATAAGAAATTCTCGCGTTATAGACGTAGTTGATGAGTTAAAAGACTTTGGCTGCAAGGTCGATGTGACTGATCCTTGGGCTGATAGCGCTGAGGTAAAACACGAGTACGGCTTTGATCTAGTAAAAGAGTATAACCTAGATGACTACGACTGCATCGTGATCGCCGTAGCTCACAATGAGTTTAAAAAGCTAAATTTAAAAGGCCATTTAGTTTACGATATAAAAAATATCTATCCAAAGGCTGACGCTAGGCTGTAAGGAATTTAGTGCACAAAGTAAGCGTAAATTGTAAAATTTTACTTATATTTCTGGCTGCTTATCTGTTTGGATTTGTGGCTAGGATGCTCTGGGTATTGTGGGCAAAGGAGATGCCAGAGTTTTACTTTAATGGCGAATTTATGCTTACGACAAATGACTCATACTACTACGCAGAAGGTGCTAGAGACATGTTGGCTGGCTTTCATCAGCAAAATGACTTTAGCCCCTTTAATCACCCAATCTCAACTATAGTTTTTTATATTTGCAAAGTTTTTCCTTTTAAGATCGAAAGCGTGATGTTTTACATGAGTGCCTTTTTGGCTCCTCTTATCACACTTCCAGTTATTTTGATATCAAATGAGTTTAAAGCTCTAAAAGCTGGGGCTGTGGCTGCATTTATGAGTGTTATCTTACCAAGCTATCTTTCAAGGACATCGCCTGGATATTTTGATAGTGACATGTTAAATGTCACATTTGCGCTTTTTATCATCTATTTTTTGATCAGGCTTTTAAACACAAATGAACAAAAATTTATCGTTTTGCCTGGAGTCTTTGTGTCGCTTTATCTTTGGTGGTATCAAAGCTCATATGCACTTATTTTAAGTATTTTTTTTATGTTTTTACTATATACGCTAGTTTTTATGCGAGATAGATTGCAAAATTATCAAGCGGTATTTTTTATGTTTATAAGCATCGTAAGCTCAAATGTTTTTACTAAAGATCCACTAATAGCAAATAAAATTTTGATTTTTAATTTAGTGGTTATTGCTTTATTTTTCTCTCTTTTTTGCAAATATAAAAATTTACTCTCAGCTAGAAACTTAACCATTTTTCTTACTTTAATGCTAGCTATTTTTATCTATTTTGGTGGTTTTGATTTCATTACTTCAAAGATGGGCATTTATGTTTTTAAAGGTAATGAAATTCTTAGCGATAAATTTCACTTTATAAATGAGTATAATTTCATCAGCGAAGTAAAAAGTGCCAGTCCTTTGTATTTTATATATTTCATGTCAGGAAATATTCTTATATTAATGGCAGCTATTATTGGATACTTGCTACTTTGCTTTAATTTTCGTCCATTTTTACTTACTTTGCCAATGCTTGGACTTGGACTCCTCTCTTTCTTTGGTGGAGTTAGATTTGTTATGTATGTAACACCACTTGTTGCGCTTGGTTTTGGGTATTTCTTGCATTTTTTTTTAAATTTATTTGATCTTAGAAATTCTATTAAAAATTTATCACTTTCGGTTTTTGTCGTAGCCACTCTTGCTATAAATTTAGATTTTGCTTATTTATATAGGCCAAAGACTGTAATTAGCCGTGATGAAGCATTGGCGCTTGATGAACTCAAAAAGGTCACAAAGCGCGATGATTATGTATTTTCATGGTGGGATTACGGATATGCTATAAGGTATTTTGCTGATGTTATGACTTTAAACGATCCTGGCAGACAAGGTGGCGAAAATAATTATTTTGTTAGCCTTGCTTTGAGAAAAGATGAGACATTTTCGGCTAGACTTGCAAGAGCGGCAGTTACGTATAATGACATCTCGCTTGAGCAAAATATAAGGACAATAGATAAAATTTTAAAAGACTACAACACAAGCGATATAAATATTTTTTTAAGCCAGCTTGAAAGTGAAAATTTTTCTCAGCTGGTGGCAAAGAAGGCGGTTTATTACTATCTTGTACCTAATATGATTGACATCGCACCAAATATCTTTAGATATAGCTATATCGACGTCACAACTGGTAAAAGGCAAAAAGAGGATTTTTATCATGTTAGTGCATTAAATGGCGTTAGCGAAGCTGGTATCGACCTTGGAGACGGCTATACTTTGCCTACAAATGAGCAAAAATTTATCATACATAACGGCGAAAAAATAGCCGTAAAATCATTTTATAAGGTAAAAGGTGCTGGAAGAGATTTGCGAATAGATGAAAAAATCGTAGATGAAAACGCTAAAATTTATGTCATTTTTTTGGAAGATTATGCGCGGATATTGTTGCTTAATGAAAATGCTTTTAACTCATCTTTTGTACAGCTTTTTATATTTGAAAGGGCTGATGATAGATACTTTGAGCCATTTGTCATCTCAAGTGGCGTAAAAATTTACAGGTTAAAAATCTAATGCTAATCAATCTAATAAGCTCAATCGTCGTTTTTGTAGTATCAATGGGCATAAATTTCTTTCTTACGCCATTTATCCTAAAAAGCCTTGGTAACGAAGCTTTTGGCTTTGTGGGCCTTAGCAACGCGATCGTTAGCTACGCAGCAGTCGTGAGTGTGGCGATAAACTCGGTTAGTGGGCGCTTTGTCGCTCATGCGTGGCACAAAAAAGATCTAAGCCTTGCAAACACCTACTACTCGTCAGTGCTTGTTGTAAATATCTTCTTTTGTGCCGTTGTCGTGGTGCTTAGCTCCATTTTTATACTAAATTTGCAAAGCTTTTTAAACGTCCCTGAAAATTTACTCTTTGATGTGAGAATGACCCTTGTTTTTTACTTTATAAATTTCTGCGTTGGGCTATTTAACGGCGTTTTGACGGTCTGTGCTTTTGTGACAAACAAGCTCTACCTACTCTCCATCAGAAACGCCATCTCAAGCGCGATCCTAGCAGCCCTCATCGTAGCGCTCTTTTTCTTTTTTAAGCCGTTCATTTCATACATCGCCATCTCAGCGCTAGTTGCTAGCCTTTTTGTCTTTTTTAGCACCATTTTTATGTCAGCTCGCATCACGCCAGAGCTAAAATTTAGCCTTAGTAAATTTGACTTTTCTAAGATCAAAGAGCTTCTAAGCTCTGGCATTTGGAACAGCTTTAATGCGCTAAATCGCATACTTTTAACAGGCATGGACCTATTTATTTGCAACATTTTTATCAATGCAAACGCCACTGGCCTTCTTTCTGTCGCCAAGGCCGCCCCTATCATACTTGAGAGCTTTGTAGCACAGCTTAGCGGTATCTTTGCACCAAAATTTGTCGAGCTTTACTCTAAAAATTTGATCACAGACCTCATAAAAGAGGCTAAATTTTCGATGAAGGTGATTGCCTTTGTGATGAGCGCTCCGGCAGCATTTTTCGTCGTTTTTGGGCTTGATTTTTACACACTTTGGCTACCTTTTAAAAGTGCTGATGAGGTCAAATTTATCTACAACGTCTCGATGATCACGCTTGTGCCGATCGTTTTTATAAGCTTTGTTTTTTCGCTTTTTAACCTTGATAGTGCGACAAACAAGCTTCGCCGACCAGCCATCGCCAACACTATCCTTGGCGTTAGCACGATCATAGCGCAGATCACATTGCTTAAATTTAGTGACTACGGCGTTTATGGTATCGTCATCGTCGCAGCCATTTTTTATAGCATAAGAATTCTTGGCTTTGACCTCATAAATGCCACCTTAAATTTAGAGGTGAAGCTCACCACGTTTTACGGGGTTTATTTTAAAAATTTAGCCGTTTTTGCGCTCTGCGTGCTTGCGATGTTTGCCTGCAAGGACTTTGTGAGCTTGGATAACTGGCTAAAATTTGCAATTTTTGCTGCGATATACGCCAGCGCAGCTTATGTTTTGGGATATTTTTTGTTTTTTAATGCCTTCGAGAGAGGCATAGTCTGGCGTAAAATTTTAAAAAAATTTAAAAGGTCTTAAATGGATGAAATTTATCTGATCTCTTTGGCAAAAGACACCAAAAGGCGCGAGCTTTTACAGCAGAAATTTGGCTCTTATGATAGCTTTAAGCTAATAGACGCAGTGGATGGCAGGGAGCTAAACGCAAGGGAGTACTATAAGATCATTTCGCCATCATTTAAGGCTTACGGCAAGATTTTAAGCCCATCAGAAGTCGGCTGTTCACTCTCGCATGTGAAAGCCTACGAGGCGTTTTTGGCAAGCGAGGCAAAATTTGCCCTCATCTTTGAAGACGACGTGATAGGGGGTGATCAGGCCATAAAAGAGGCCTTTTTAGCAGCTAGCAAGATGCCTGAAAACAGCGTGCTGATATGTGGCATGCAAGATGGGCTAGATGGCAGGTTTAGCGCCTTTGGCAAAAAGGTGAATACTAGCCTAAGCAAGCCTCTTTGGCAGGTTTCAAAGCACTCATTTTCAAGCATTTATAGAGCAGGGGCCTATGTGCTAACTAAAAAAAGCGCTAAAAATTTGCTCGAAATTCATAAAAAAGCACTTTGCACGACTGATGTTTGGGACTATTTGCTTGGTGTTAATGATATGCAGATGTATTTTTGTGATCTTTTTGCGCACCCAACTGATCTTAGTGGCTCAAACATCGAGGGGGAGCGCCTTGAGAGAGGATACAATGCAAATTTAAAGGCATACATAAAAACATTTAAATTTATATTTTTCTCACGGCTTGAAAAGCTTCAAGGCTATGAGAGAATTTTTAAAAGGGGCTAGATGAGTGGGCCATTAATCAGCATAGTAACCGCGACTTATAAGCGTCCAGAGCTTTTAAAAAAGGCCATAAAAAGTGCTCTAGCTCAAAGCTATGAAAATTTAGAGATCATCGTGACAGATGACGGCGATAACGAGAGCGCAAGTGAAATTTGCAAGAGTTTTAACGATGCAAGGATCAAATTTGTAAAAAACACAGCCCACAAAAAGAGCCCAAATGGCAATAAAAATAACGGCTTTGACAACGCAACAGGCGAGTTTGTCTGCTTGCTTGATGATGACGATGAGCTTTTACCAGAGGCGATTGCTGAGTGTTATGAAATTTTAAAAAGTGGCGAGTATTCGTGCGTTTTTGCAGACGCGATTTGCGAAAAAGATGGCGTGATGACCGAAGTGATGGCCGGCAGGAGCCCGTATAAGCAAAGCGGGGCGATGAGCAAGGTTGATTATCATTGCGGGCGGATAAATGGCGAGTATTTTAAATTTTTTTCACGTGAATTTATAGATGATTTTAGGTTTGATGAGAGCAGTTTTGGCGGTGAAAATGAGCTTTACATCCGCTTTTTTGAAAAAAATGTCTTCTATCTTAAAAAGCCACTTTACATCTACCGCATCGCAAGAAGCGATAGTGCGACGCTAAATGCTGGCAAGCACGCGTTAAACGTTGCAAACGCCTATATAAAAACTGCAAATTTACACTACGCCATCGCTATAAAAAATGAGCCAAAATTTCTAGCTATGCAGTATAAAAACGCCGCTTACTACGCCAAAATAGCAGGCGAATATGGCCTTATGTTAAGTTGTATCTTTAAAAGCCTTAGCATTAAATTTAGTAAAGAAGCGTTTATTTTCTTGCTGCTTAGTCCGCTTCCAAGTGGCATTTTGCCAGCACTCTCAAAGCTTAGAGTAAAGATAAAGCAAAGGTTTGGCGTATGAGGATATTATTTGTCACATCAACGCTTAGAAGTGGCGGTGCGGAGCGAGTTTGCGCGGTGATCGCATCAAGATTTAGCTTGGATCACGATGTAAGCCTTGTTAAATTTGACAAGGATGAGCCATTTTACGAGCTGGCAAGTGGCGTAAAGCTCATAAATTTAGGCGTTGGGGCTGATGAGCTTGGCTTGGTTGGAAATTTAAAAAAGAGAGTTTTAAAGGTGTTTGCTTTAAGGGCGCTCATAAGAGAGGGCAAATTTGACGCTGTGATATCTTTTTTAGACGCCGTAAATACCTTGGTACTCTTTAGCTCAGCTGGGTTAAAAACGCCTATAATAATAAGCGAGCACACAAACTATCTTGCGCCAAAAAGGGCGATCTTTAAGGTGCTAAGACGCATAAGCTATCCATTTGCAAACGCACTTAGCGTCTTAAGCGACGAGGATCTTAGCTACTACTCGAAATTTTGCAAAAATGTGATGAAAATTTACAACCCACTCTTTGAGGAGGTGCGCAGCGAGAGCTTTACTAAAGAAAATTTAGTAATTTTTGTTGGTAGGCTAAATAAGATAAAAAACTGCGAAATGTTTGTAAGAGTGGCTGCAAGCTTAAAGCAAAGCGGCTATAAATTCGCAGTTGCTGGAGATGGCGGCGAGAGAGCAAATTTAGAAAATTTAGCTAAAAGCTTGGGCGCTGATGTCGAATTCTTAGGCAACGTTAGCGACATCGCCTCACTTTATAAAAGAGCAAAGGTGCTGATCTCTTGCTCAAATTTCGAGGGTCTTGGAAACACCTTGATAGAGGCGATAAACTATGACTGCGTGCGTGTTGCGACAAGGACTAGCGGGGCAAAAGAGCTTATAAAAGATGGCTTTGATGGCTTGCTTTGTGAGATAAATGACGTTGATGATATGAGTAAAAAGCTTGCAAATTTGGTGCAAGATGAGGCAAAGATGAGTGAATTTGCTAAAAACGCAAAGACTAGACTTGATGAGTTTAGCGTGGAGCAAATTTATAAAAAATGGCTGGAGCTTTTAAGGCTTGGAGGTGTGAAGTGAAAATTCTTTTTGTCATCGCCGCGCTTAGAAACGGCGGAGCCGAGCGTGTGCTAAACGTGCTTGCAAATGAGCTTTGCAAAGACAATGAGATCACTATCGCCCTGCTTGAAGAGGACCTTGGACTTTATAAATTTAGTGAAAAGATAAAGATCATAAATCTTAACGTAACTGGCTCAGGCGTCGCTTTAAAATTTAAGAAAATTTTCGCCCTTAGAACGCTTTTTAAGGAGCAAAGGGCTGATCTAATAATGAGCTTTATCGACTGGACGAACGTCGCTTGCGTACTGGCAAATGCTGGTCTAAGGAGCAAACTAATAGCAACCGAGCATCACGAGCATAGCTATCTAAAAAGCAAGGTCGCAAGCGCTATGCGTGACCTTGCCTATAAATTTGTAGATGGTTTAAGTGTGCTAAGCAAAAGCGACTACGACTACTATAAATTTGCCAAAAATCGCGAGGTCATACATAATCCACTTTTTATCGACGTGCCTGAAATTTGCGAGAAGCAAAACGTCATCTTAAGCGTGGCAAGGCTGGAGGCGGTAAAGGGCTATGATGTCTATTTTGACGCGCTTAGCAAGGTAGATAAGAGCTTGCTTGATGGCTGGGAGATAAAGATCGCAGGCAGCGGCAGGCAAGAGAGTGAGCTAAAGCAAATGGCGTCAAATTTGGGGCTTAATGTTAAATTTCTAGGTCACATGAGTGATGTTAGTAAGCTTTATAGTGAGGCTAAAATTTTTGTTCTAAGCTCAAGAAGCGAGGGTCTTTCAAACGTGCTAATAGAATCAGGCACTTTTGGTTGCGCTAGGCTAAGTAGCGACACTGTGGGTGCAAGAGAGCTTATAGATGACGGTGTGGACGGACTTATCTTTAAAAATGGCGACGCAAATAATCTAAAAGATAAACTTGAAATGCTTTTAAAAGATGAAATTTTAAGACAAAAACTAGCAAAAAACGCCAGTAAAAATGCAAATTTATTTGGCAAAGAAAATATCAGCAAGCAGTGGCGTGAATTTATCAAAAAGGTTGTTAGTAAGTGAAAAAATTAGCCGTTTTTTTATACTCGATGGGCCCTGGCGGGGCTGAGCGAAATGTGGCAAATTTACTGCCATTTTTGGTTAAAAAGTATGAAGTCCATCTCGTGCTAATGAGTAAGGTCATCGCCTACGAGATACCAAGTGAGGTAAATATCCACTTTATAGAAAATAGCGATCCTTATGAAAGCGGGCTAAAGAAGCTTGCAAGGCTTTTTTTGGCGATGCCAATGCTCGCGTTTAAGTATAAAAAGCTTTGTCAAAATTTAAGCATAGACACGCAGTTTGTGCTGATGAACCGCCCTTGCTATATCGCTGGGGTTGCTAGGATTTTAGGGCTAAGGGCTAGGCTGGTTATCAGCGAGCGAAGCTGCCCATCTATCTTATATAAAGACGATCTAAGCGGTAGGGTTAATAAATTTTTACTCACTCATCTTTATAAAAAAGCTGATCTCATTTTGGCAAATGCAGCTGGCAACAAAGAGGATCTGGTGCGAAATTTTGGTATGAGCGAGGATAAAACAAAGGTGCTTTATAACGCCCTTGATCTAAAAACTATAAATTTGCTAAAAGATGAGCCGCTTAAGGATGATTTTAAGCCATTTTTTATAAACATCGGCCGCCTTGATAGCGGTAAAAATCAAGCCATGTTAATAAAAATAATCGCCTCCATTAACGACCCTCGTGCCACGCTTGGTATCCTTGGTAAAGGGCCTTTAAAAGACGAGCTACAAAATTTGATAGATAAGCTCGGCATTGGCGAGCGAGTAAAGCTTCTTGACACTGATAAAAACCCTTTTAGGCATATAAAAAACGCCTCGTGTTTGCTTTGTGCCTCGCGTTTTGAGGGCTTTTCAAATGTCTTGCTTGAAGCACTAGCATGTGAAAAAACTATCATCTCAACCGAGCACAAGAGCGGTGCAAAGGAGCTTTTGGGCGAGAGTGAGTTTGGTATTTTGGTACCAGTTGATGACGAAAATGCGATGAAAGAGGCGATGATAAAGGTGCTTAACACGCCTGAAATAAGGCAAAATTTTGAAAATGTTGCGTATAATCGGGCTAATTTTTTTGATAGTGAAAATATAGCGAGCGAGCTTATAAATTTTTTGGAAAATCCTAATGAATAGAAATTTATTTTTTAAAAATTACTCTTTATACTTGATGATATTTGTCGCAGTCTTTTTTAGCGTGATTTGTAGGCTTTACTGGGTCTTTTGGGCGAGTGAATATCCGGTATTTTTCTGGAACAACGAGCTGATGATCAGTACAAACGACGGCTACGCATTTGCCGAGGGTGCAAGGGATATGCTAGCTGGCTTTCACCAAGAAAATGACCTTAGCTACTACGGCTATCCGCTCTCGACGCTTACTTACTGGATCGTGAAATTTCTAGGCGTCAAGCTTGAGACTGCGATGATTTATATGAGTGTATTTTTCTCATCGCTTGTCGCTGTGCCAGTTATCTTAATCGCAAATGAGTATAAGCTAAAATTTGCTGGCTTCATCGCTGCACTTCTTGCGGTGGTCGCAAATAGCTACTACAACCGCACTATGGCAGGATACTACGACACTGACATGCTCATCATCCCACTTAGCGTCTTTGTCGTCTGGGGACTTATTAGAGTACTTGAGAAAAAGGACGCAAAGAGCCTAATAATCGCACCTTTGAGTGTGCTTATTTATATGTGGTGGTATGCGAGCGCATTTTCGCTTATTAGCATTTTAACTGGGCTATTTTTACTTTATACGCTTATTTTTGATAGAAAAAATCCACTTTTTTATCTTGAAATTTCACTGCTTTTACTTGCTATCTCAAACCTTGATCTAACTCTTAAATTTATCGTTGTCATCGCTATTTATGCGTTTTGTCTTTTTAAAAAAGAGGTGATGAATTTAAAATTTGCTCTTGGTATTTTGGCAGTTGTTTTTATTGTTTTTGTAATTCGTGGCGGACTAAATCCGATAATCTTTCAGCTTAAATTTTACGTCTTTAGGGACGCGCCTGAAGTTGGAGGCATGAGCTTTCACTTTTTTAATGTCAATCAAACTATCCAAGAGTCAAGTATCGTTGATTTTACGCTATTTTGCGAGAGGATCAGCGCAAATGTCATCACATTTTTGATCTCGCTTGCTGGCGTTGTTCTTTTTTGCTTTAAATACCGCTCATTTGCCGTCTCGCTTGGTATGCTAGCTCTTGGCTTTTTGGCATTTAAAAGTGGCCTTAGATTTACTATTTATGCTGTGCCTATCATGGCGCTTGGCTTTGGCTACTTAGTAGAGTTTGTACTTGCAAATTTAAAGCTAAAAGGGGCTGTTTTAAATCTTATAAGAGCGTTCATAGCGGCTCTCGTGCTTGCTCCAGCGCTCATTCACATCTATGGCTACAAGGCTGAGCCAGTCTTTGTAAATAAAGAGGTTGAAATTTTAAATAAGCTAAAAGGCATCGCAGGACGCGAGGACTACGTGGTTGCGTGGTGGGACTATGGATATCCGATCAGATATTACAGCGATGTTAAGACGCTCATTGACGGCGGAAAGCACCTTGGACGTGAAAATTTTGCCGTGAGCTTTGCGCTTGGAAGCGACGAGATGAGCTCGGCAAATATGGCAAGGCTTGATGTTGAGTACACAGAGCGAAATTTCAAGGAGAGATTTAACGGCAACTTGGCTCAAATTTTAAAAGAGAGAAACGCAAGCATTGATCAGTTTTTTAGTGATATAAAAGAGGCGAATTTTAGCCTGCCAGCAAAGACTAGGGATATTTACTACTACTTGCCAGATAGGATGCTTAGTATTTTTCCGACCATTTTGCAATTTAGTAAGATCGATCTAAAAAGTGGTAAAAATTTAAACAACGGACTTTTTATCGTCACAAGAGCGATCTCTCAAAATGAAAATGGCATTAGACTAAATGGTGGATTTACACTATCAAGTGATGTCACAAATTTGATCTATGAAAACAACGTCTTGCCGCTAAGATCTTTCATAGAGACTGACTACGACGAGTCTGGCAAACTAAATGTCAAAGAGTATAAAAATAACGAAAGCTCAAATATTTCTGTCATTTTTATGAGGGATTATGGTAGATTTATCATCCTTGATGAGAGCATTTTAAATAGCGCCTACATCCAGCTTTTCGTGCTTGAAAGGTACGATCCAAAAATTTTTGAGCCAGTCATACTTGATGGCGCGGCAAAAGTTTATAGGCTAAAGAGGTAAAAATGGCAAAGATAGGGTTTTTAAGCCACGCTGACATGAGCATACACTTTTTTAGACGGCCTATTATGCAAGCCTTAAAAGATATGGGGCACGAGGTTTTTGCTATCGCTCCAAAAGGTGACTTTACCGGCGAGCTTGCTAAAAGCTTTCACTCCGTCACTTACGAGCTTGACAAAGCCAGTCTAAATCCACTAACTGTTATAAATAACTCAAAAAAACTATCTCAAATTTTAGGCGAGCTAAATTTGGACCTGCTGCAAACTGGCGCTCATAAGTCAAATGTATTTGGCACATTTGCCGCTAAAAACGCTGGTATAAAGCATGTGATAAATTTGGTTGAAGGTCTTGGCAGCTTTTATATCGATGATGATATTAAGACAAAGGCTGTGCGTTTTGTCATGGAGAGCCTTTATAAGCTCTCTTTTGCAAAGGCTGATGCTTGCATCTTCGTAAATGACGCGGATCCAGACTATCTGATCTCAAAAAATTTGATAGATAAAAGCAAAGTGTATCGCATAAAAAGTGTCGGCGTAGATACTGCTAAATTTGACCCAGCCATAACGCAAGCAGCGGACTTAGGTGAAAAAAAGATGATTTTAATGATCGCAAGAGCCATGTGGCACAAGGGCGTTCGAGAATTTTACGAGGCAGCAGAAATTTTAAATGGCTACCAAAACTGCGAATTTGTCTTTGTGGGCGAGGGCTTTGCTGGTAATAAATCAACCGCAGATGAGAGTTTTTTAAAAGGTGGCAAAGTACGTTATCTTGGCGCTAGAAATGATATACCGCAGCTTTTAAAGGCTTCTTATTTGCTAGCTTTGCCAAGCTATAAAGAGGGCTTTCCAAGAACGGTTTTAGAGGCGATGAGCATGGCTAAAGCAGTTGTTGCAAGTGACGTGACAGGCTGCAATGAAGCTGTAAAAGAGGGCTACAACGGGCTTTTATGCAAGGTAAAAGACGCAAATGATCTTGCTGGAAAGATAAAAATTTTGCTTGATGACGAAGCACTTTGTGCTAGACTTGGGCAAAACGGCAGGAACTGGGCGGTTAGCGAGTTTGACGAGAAGCAAATCGCAAAAAGATATATAGAAATTTATAGGAAATTTATAGATGTATAGAAATTTTTTAAAAAGGGTGATTGATATTTTGGGGGCTTTGTTTTTGCTTATTTTGACATCGCCTATCATCATAGCAACGGCGATTTTCATCTATTTTAAGGTGAGCCGTGACGTAATTTTTACACAAGCAAGACCAGGTCTTAATGAGAAAATTTTTAAAATTTATAAATTTAAGACGATGAGCGATGAGCGTGACGCAAATGGCGAGCTCTTGCCAGATGAGCAGCGTCTTGGTAAATTTGGCAAACTGATCCGCTCGCTTAGCCTTGATGAGCTGCCACAGCTCTTTAATGTGCTAAAAGGCGACATGAGCTTCATTGGGCCAAGGCCGCTTTTGGTTGAGTATCTGCCCATCTATAACGAAATACAAAAGCACCGCCACGACGTGCGCCCTGGTATCACGGGCCTGGCACAAGTAAATGGCAGAAACGCCATAAGCTGGGAGAAAAAATTTGAATACGACGTATATTACGCTAAAAATTTAAGCTTTATGCTTGATGTAAAGATCGCCTTGCAGACAATAGAAAAGGTGCTAAAACGAAGTGGCGTCAGCAAAGAGGGGCAGGCGACGACGGAGAAATTTAATGGCAAAAACTAAGAAAATTTACATCTATGGAGCGAGTGGTCATGGCCTTGTAGTCGCTGATATCGCTAGAAATAATGGCTATGATGAGATAGTTTTTTTAGATGATGCTAGTGAGCGTAAATTTAGCCCAGAGCTTGAAAAAGCTGACATCATAATAGCCATTGGCGACAATAAAACAAGGCAAAAGATCAGCCAAAAGGTGGAGGCTGCTGGCTTTGAGATAGTAAATTTGATCCATAAAAGCGCTGTTGTGAGCGAAAGTGCTGTGATAGAAAAAGGCGTAGTTATCATGCCAAATGCCGTGGTAAACGCAAAAGCTTGCATAAAAGAGGGCGCTATCATAAACTCTGGTGCGGTGATAGAGCATGAGTGTGTGATAGGTAAATTTGCTCATATCAGCCCAAATGCAGCCCTTGCTGGAAACGTTAGCGTGGGCGAATTTACGCACATAGGTATCGGCTCAAGCATCATTCAAGGTATAAGCATCGGCAGCAACTGCATCATCGGCGCTGGAAGTGTGGTTGTTAGAGATATAAAAGATGGCACAAAGGCTTATGGCGTGCCAGCATGCGAGCGTGCTAAGATATAAATTTAAAAATAAGTGCTAAAATCGCCAAAAATCACGAAAGGGATGAAATGGATAGGGTTTTTTTATCTCCACCAAACATGAGTGGAAAAGAGCAGGAATATATAAAAAAAGTATTTGAAAGCAACTATATAGCGCCGCTTGGCGAATATGTCAATAAATTTGAAGAGAGCATTAAAACTTACACCGGCGCTAAAGACGCGCTAGCGCTATCTGCAGGAACGGCGGCGCTTCACCTAGCGCTTCGCGTCCTTGGCGTGAAAGAGGGCGACTTTGTACTGGCTTCTAGCTTTACTTTCATGGCTTCAGTCTCGCCTATACTTTACGAAAAAGCAACTCCAGTTTTTATAGATAGCGACGAGAGCTGGAATTTAAGCCCAGAGCTACTTAAAAAAGCGATATCAAATTTACCTAAAAAGCCAAAGGCATTAGTCGTCACACATCTTTACGGTCAAGCTTCAAAGATGAAAGAAATTTACGAAATTTGCCAAAACGAGGGTATCGCTTTGGTCGAGGATGCAGCTGAAGCACTTGGCGGATTTTACGGTGGCAAGGCGCTTGGTACATTTGGCGTGATGGGTGCATATAGCTTTAATGGCAACAAGATCATCACCACTTCAGGCGGCGGTATGCTAGTTGGAGATAGCGAATTTGTAGAAAAAGCTAGATTTTACAGCACGCAAGCAAGGGAGCCGCTACTTCACTACGAGCACAAGGACTATGGTTACAACTACCGCTTAAGCAACGTTTTGGGCGCTATTGGCGTGGCACAGATGGAAGTTTTAGAAAAAAGAGTCGAGCAAAAGAGAAAAGTATTTGAAATTTATGAAAAAGAGCTTAGCGGTGTTTTAGAATTTATGCCAGAGCTAGCAGATTCTCGTGGCAACAGATGGCTCACAACTGGCGTTTTTACTAAAAAAGATGCGCATTTAAAGGTCATAAAAGCACTAGCTGATCAAAATATCGAGAGTCGACCACTTTGGAAGCCTATGCATATGCAGCCTGTTTTTAAGGGTGCGCTAAGCTTTATTGATGGTTGCAGTGAAGATCTATTTTCAAGAGGAATTTGCTTGCCAAGCGGTAGCGATATGAGTGAGGAGACACAAGCAAGAGTGATAAAAATAGTCAAGGAAAATGCGTAAATGTTTCATGCGACAAAGTTAAAAAGGCTTATATTTTTCCTTATCGGTGATGTTTTTATATTTGCCTTTTCGATATATGCGGCCTATCTTTTAAGATTTAATGCAAATATTCCAGATATCTACATCCAAGGGCTTTTTGTAACGGCAGGATTTTTGATCGTTTTTAAACTTATTTTTCTGTGGATATTTAAAATTTACAAGGTTCCGTGGAGATTTTTTGGATTAAATGAGGCTAGAAAAATTTTCTTAGCTCACGTTTGTTCAGCGGTTTTGTTTACGATCATATTTTTCATAATACAAGACTTCTTTAATCCATACCCAAGAAGCGTTATTTTCATTGATCTTCTAATCTCGTGCCTACTTATTGGACTTTTGAGAATTTCAAAGCGCATGGTGCTTGACTTTTCAAACAAACCTCACAAAGGCGAGCCTTGTGTTGTTATAGGTGCTACCTCAAAAGCACTTCACGTTTTGCGTGGCTTAAAGCAAGGGTATCTTGACTATTACGCAGTTGGTGTGGTGGATGGTAGAAGTGATCTTGTGGGCACTTATTGTGATGGTTTCTTAGTGCAAGATAAAAAAGAGATACCAAATTTGATAAAAGATTACGATGCAAAGACCGCTATCATCGCACTTGCGCTTGATCAAGATGGGCTTCAAGCTCTAGTTGATGAGCTAAGTGGATATGGCATAAGAGATATGAAGCTCTTCTCTCTTATCGAAAATGAGCCGATCAAGGATATCTCGATCGAAGACTTGCTAGCTAGAAAGCCAAAAGACTTAAATCCAGAGGCTATTTCAAATTTTTTAAAAGATAAAAGAGTGCTTGTCACTGGAGCTGGAGGCAGTATAGGAAGTGAAATTTGTAAGCAGTGCTTGAAATTTGGTGTAAGTGAGCTTATAATGGTTGAGCACAGCGAGTTTAACCTTTATAAAATAGGCGAAGATACAAAAGATAAAAGAACTATTAGCAAGCTTGTAAATATCACAAATTTAAAGGATTTTGAAGAAGTTTTTGCTGACTTTAAACCCGAGATTGTTATCCACGCCGCAGCATATAAACACGTGCCGCTTTGTGAGCTAAACCCTCGCTCGGCTGTCGAAAACAATATCCTTGGTACAAAAAATGCTGTCGATCTTTCAAAGAAATATGGTGTTAAAAAATTTGTCATGATCTCATCAGACAAGGCTGTGCGTCCAACAAACATAATGGGTACAACTAAGCGTGTCTGCGAGCTTTACGCACTAAATTCAAACGAAGCAGGTGTATGTGAGATAGTTTGCGTGCGCTTTGGTAACGTCCTTGGCTCAAGTGGCTCAGTTATACCTAAATTTAAAGCACAGATCGCTGCAAATAAGCCACTAAGCGTCACTCACCCAGAGATCACAAGATATTTTATGCTCACATCTGAGGCGTGTCAGCTAGTACTTCAAGCTGCCTCTATTGCAGAAGGTGGCGAGCTTTTTGTGCTTGATATGGGCGAGCCAATCAAGATCGTTGATCTTGCTAAAAAGATGCTGCTTCTTTCAAATAAAGAGCATTTGGGTATCGAATTTGTAGGACTTAGGACGGGCGAGAAGCTTTATGAGGAGCTACTTATTAACAAAGACGATGTTCAAACCAAGTATGAGTCGATCTTTGTGACGCATTCACAGCCATATGATTTGACGCTTTTAAATTCGCAGATAAGTGAGCTTTTACAGCTTGAGGATAATGAGATCGCACCTGCACTTAAAAAGATCGTTCCTGAGTTTAATCATGCACTAAATCTAAAAGGCTAATTAGAGGCAAAGAACAATGATAGCGATAATTGACTATGGGGCTGGAAACATCAAAAGTGTGATAAATGCTTTTGATTTTCTTGACAAAAAATGTGTCTTAGTAAGTAAGCCTGAAAATTTAAAAGAGTATTCACACATTGTTTTGCCAGGCGTTGGAGCTTTTGGTGAGGCGATGACAAAGCTAAAAAATAACGGCATGGATGAAGCCGTAAGAGAAGCCGTAAAAAGCGGCAAAGCTTTTATTGGTATTTGCCTTGGTATGCAGCTTTTATTTGAGCGAAGCTTCGAGTTTGGCGAGTATGAGGGACTTTCTCTTTTGCCCGGTGAGGTTGTAAAATTTAATGAAACTAATTTCGATAAGCCATTAAAAATACCTCACATTGGCTGGAATGCTTTGGAATTTAAGCAAAATAGCCCATTAAATTTAGGACTAAAAAAGCTTGAGTATTTATATTTTGTACACAGCTATCACGTGGTTTGTGATGATAAATTTGCACTGGCAAAGACGACTTATGGATATGAATTTACAAGTGCGGTTTGGCATGAAAATATCTTTGGCTTTCAGCCTCATCCAGAAAAAAGTCATGAAGCTGGACTTAAAATTTTAGAAAATTTTGCGAGGTTGTGATGGAAATTTTCCCAGCGATAGATCTAAAAGAGGGGCAAGCAGTTAGGCTTAGTAAAGGGCTCATGCAAAGCGCTAAAATTTATAGCAGTGAGCCAAGTGAGCTTGCTAAGAGGTTTGAAGGCTACGGCGCAAAATGGCTGCATGTGGTCGATCTTGACGGAGCATTTGCAGGGGAAGCTATAAATTTTAACACGATAGAAAAGATAGTAAAAGCTACAAATTTAAAGGTGCAAGTGGGTGGTGGCATAAGGAATGAAGAGCGTATAAAGCGCTATTTGGACCTTGGAGTTAGCAGAGTGATCCTTGGTTCAGTTGCTCTAAAAGATCCAGAATTTACAGCAAAAATGGCTGGAATTTACAGGGTCGTAGTTGGCATAGATGCTAAAGACGGCTATGTGGCAGTGCAAGGCTGGGGTGAGGTTTCAAGCATAAAAGCAGTCGATCTTGCAAAAAAAATTGCAGATGTGGGTGTAGAAGCTGTGATTTGCACCGATATTAACAAAGATGGAATGCTTAGCGGAGTTAATGTTGATTTTAGTTTGCAAATAGCTAGAAGCAGCAAGCTTGAGACCATAGCAAGTGGCGGTGTGAGCGATATAAACGACATTTTGGCACTAAAAGAGACAAATGAGATAGCTGGCGTGATCGTTGGTAAAGCTTACTATGAGGGACGACTTGATTTAAAAGATGCTTTCAAACAAGTTGGCTAGCGTTAAAGCTTTTATAAATTTTAATTAGCTAGAATAGGGCAATTTTTACTAAAAGGATATTATGTGAAGATTTTGGTTGTAGACGACAGCTCAACAATGAGAAGGATCATAAAAAATACTTTGCAAAGGTTAGGACATCAAGAAATTCTCGAGGCTGAGCATGGGCTTGAAGCTTGGAATATCTTGACGCAAAACGAGGGTATTGAGGTTCTTATTACTGACTGGAACATGCCTGAGATGAATGGCCTTGAGCTTGTTAAAAAAGTAAGGGCTGAGCAAAAATATGTTGATATGCCTATCATAATGGTAACAACAGAGGGCGGAAAAGCCGAGGTTATAACAGCTTTAAAAGCAGGTGTTAATAACTACATCGTTAAACCTTTTACGCCACAAGTTTTAAAAGAAAAGCTTGAAGACGTTCTTGGTTAATGAAAGATAAATTTTACGAATTAAGCATAACAACATCTAACTTTTATGATGAAATTTTAGAGTTAGTTTTTTCTTTTGGGGTCACCTGTGTAGAAGAGCTAGATCATGAGATCATCATCAGGGAAGAGTATGATCTAAAAGATATAGCTTGGGGTATCGAAGAGTATGCAAAAGGGTTCTCTAGCGTTCGTAAAATTCCAAATGATTTAAAAATTTCTCTTAATTTAAAAGAAAATAAAGACTGGCTAGGCGAATATAAAAAGGCAGTTAAGCCTATTTTGGTTGATAAAATTTATATTAGACCTAGCTGGGAAGAGCCACTTAATGGCGTAACAAATATCATAATCGACCCAGCGCTAGCCTTTGGCTCAGGCCATCATGAAAGCACAAATTCTTGCTTGCAACTCTTACAAAAGTATGCAAAAAGTGGCGATAGCGCTTTAGATGTGGGATGTGGAAGTGGGATATTAAGCATAGCTTTATCAAAGCTTGGCTGCAAGGTCGATGCCTGCGATACAGACGAGCAGGCCACACAAAGCTCGCTTAGCAATGCCGAGTTAAATGAGGTTAAATTTAATAAAATTTGGACAGGTTCTATCGCAAATTTAGAGCAAAAATATGATATCGTCGTAGCAAATATCATTGCTGATGTCATTTTTATGCTCTCAAATGACTTGAAAAAATCGCTTAAAAAAGGCGGCTACTTGGTATTGTCAGGAATTTTAAATAAGTACGAAGATAGGATTAAAGATACATTTAAGGATTTGGAGCTAATTGAGATAAAACAAAGTAACGATTGGAGTAGCTTTGTTTATAAGGAAATAGATGAATAACCAAAATAATAACCAAAACAATGGCAACAATAACGGCTTTTTTAATAAAAATCCTATTTTCATTTTTGCCATTTTTGCAATAGTTATAGTTTTAGCTTTTAGAAGCTTTAGTGGAGACGGACTTGGTGGCTCTTTTGGGCTAAATAGTAATGCTCAGAGTAAAATGGTAGCTTATTCTGAGTTTAAAGATATGTTAAAAAATAAGCAACTAAATGAGGTTGCTATCTCAGAAACTACCATAAAAGGCATAGGTAGTGACAAAACTATCTATCTTGCAAAACGTATAAATGATCCAACGCTCATTGGCATACTTGAGCAAAACGGCATAACTTATAGCGTTTATAGCGAAAATAACTGGTTTGGTGATCTTATATTTTCATGGATCATCCCGGTATTTATATTTTTTGCTATTTGGATGTTTATTGCTAGTCGTATGCAAAAGAATATTGGCGGCGGCATACTTGGCATAGGAAGTGCAAAAAAACTTATAAATTCTGAAAAACCAAAAGTTAAATTTGACGATGTCGCAGGCGTTGAAGAGGCAAAAGAAGAGGTTCAAGAAATAGTTGATTATCTAAAAAGTCCTGATAAATATCTAAGACTTGGGGCAAAAATTCCAAAAGGAATTTTGCTAGTTGGCCCTCCAGGCACAGGTAAAACGCTTCTTGCAAGAGCAGTTGCGGGTGAGGCTAGTGTGCCATTTTTCTCTATGTCAGCATCAAGCTTTATAGAGATGTTTGTCGGTGTTGGAGCAAGTAGAGTTAGAGATCTTTTTGAAAATGCTAAAAAAGAGGCTCCAGCGATCGTTTTTATAGATGAAATTGATGCGATCGGTAAAAGTAGAAATTCTGGTCCGATGGGTGGCAACGACGAGAGAGAGCAAACGCTAAATCAGCTTCTTTCTGAGATGGACGGCTTTGACGCGGACAAGTCGCCAGTCATCGTTATAGCGGCTACAAATAGACCTGAAGTTTTAGATGCTGCGCTTTTAAGGCCAGGTAGATTTGACAGGCAAGTGCTTGTTGATAAGCCTGATTTTAAAGGACGCTGCGACATTTTAAAAGTTCATATGAAAGATGTAAAGATTGGCAAAGATGTAAATATCGAAGATATTGCAAGGCTTACGACTGGTTTAGCTGGTGCTGATCTTGAAAATATCATAAATGAGGCAGCACTTCTTGCAGGACGTAAGTCAAAGACCTTTGTCGAGCAGGCCGATCTTGTGGAGGCTGTTGAGAGATCGATTGCTGGACTTGAGAAAAAGTCTCGCCGCGTAAATCCAAAAGAAAAAAGAATCGTCACTTATCATGAGTGCGGTCATGCCTTGATAGCTGAGCTAACAAAAGGTGCAAAAAGGGTAACAAAAGTCTCAGTCGTACCACGTGGTCTTGCGGCACTTGGCTATACTTTAAATACACCTGAAGAGAATAAATTTATGATGCAAAAGCATGAGCTGATAGCAGAAGTAGATGTACTTTTGGCTGGTAGAGCTGCTGAAGAGGTGTTTATTAAAGAAATTTCAACTGGAGCTAGCAACGACCTAGAGCGCGCGACCGATATCATAAAAGCTATGGTTAGTATGTATGGCATGAGCGATGTTGCTGGTCTTATGGTGCTTGAAAAGCAACGTGCTACGTTTTTAAATGGTGGTCAAAGTATCAAAGATTACAGTGATAAGATGGCTGAAAAGGTTGATGAGTTTGTAAAAACGCTTCTTCATGAAAGATACACGGCTGTACTTGGTTTGCTTGAAATTTATAAAGGTGCTATTGAAAATATGGTATCAGCACTTTATGAAGAAGAAACAATCGAAGGAAAAAGAGTTAGAGAGATCATTAAAAACTACGAGATCGAAAATAGTCTAGAGAGCAGACTCGTAGATACTGAAGAAGATGAAAAGAGTAAAAAAGAGGAATAAAAATGAGTGGCTATATCGCGAAAGCAGGATATAAATTTATATTATTTTTTCTAATTTTATTTGTTTTATCTTTGCTGTTTGGGATCTTGCCACTTTTTTTTGCTATTTTACTTTTTTTGGGACTTTATTTTTTTAGAGATCCTGAGAGAGAGCCATTTTCTGATGATAAATTGGCTTTACTATCGCCGATTGATGGCAAGATAAAAGAGATTAGTGCTTCAAATTTTGATAATAATGAAGTAGCTAAGATCGTCATAAAAAAATCTTTTTTTGATGTTGGTACATTAAGGGCTGTAAGTGATGTAAAAGTAGCTGAAATACGAAAAAGACATGGCTTATTCTTATGCCAAGCTATGAAAATTTCAGAATTTTTAAATGAAAGAGCTATTATTCGCTTTGAAAAAGAAAATATAAAATTTGTTATGAAAATTATAGCTGGAGCTTTCAGTCGAAGTTTAGAAATTTCAAATGTTACTAGCCTAAAAGCATCTAGAAAATTTGGTTTTTTAGGAAGTGGTGAGGTGATTTTATACTTGCCAAGAGATACTAAGATATGTGTAAGCGTTGGAGAAAGCGTAAAGGCTGCTTCACTTTTGGGATATTTTGAAGAGGGAAAAAGAGATGAATAACATACAAAAGATGCAACTAATGTATATCTTGCCAAATTTATTTACAGCAGCTAGTGCTTTTTTGGGTGTTATTAGTATTATTTCATCTATTCAAGGCAACTATTTTAAAGCCATTATTTATATAATCTTATCGCTTATTTTAGATGGACTTGATGGGCGTGTGGCTAGACTTACAAAGACAACTAGTAAATTTGGGGTAGAGTTTGATAGTCTTGCAGATCTTGTTGCTTTTGGTGTAGCGCCAGCGATTTTATTTTATTTGACTATTGGTAAAAATTTTGGCAGATTTGGAGCACTTATAGCTGCTATGTTTGTGGTTTTTGGAGCTATCAGGCTTGCTCGTTTTAATGTCACTACTGGCACATATGAGCCAAATGTTTTTATCGGACTTCCTATTCCATCAGCAGCTATTGTGAGCGTGCTTTGGGTTGGTATTTATATCGACTATACTTTTTTAGAAGGATTTGAGTGGTGCTTGATGCTACTTGAAGCTACTTTGGCAGCTTTAATGGTTAGCAACATTCGCTATCCAAGCTTTAAAAAAATAAATTTAAAACAAACTCACGTGATAAGAATTTTAGTAGCTCTTGTAGTTGCGTTTTCGATGCTTTATCTATATCCATTTGAAAGTGCGACTTTGGTTATGAGCATCTATATGCTTTATGGCATAGTAAGAGCTACTATAATGTTTAGTAAAAATTCCAAAAAAAAGGAGAGCGAATGAGCGAAAATGGCGTCATAAAATCACGTAAATTTTTACCAAAAATCGAAATCAAAAACTCTCTACTGCTGCTACTTAGGTAGCAAATTTCTCTTTACTTAACTCATCAAATTTAAAATTTAAATATAAAAAACAAAAAAGGACAAAAATGGATAAGAATAAAATTATAATCTTTGATACGACTTTAAGAGATGGTGAGCAAAGCCCTGGTGCATCGATGAACACAGCTGAAAAACTACAGATCGCACTTCAGCTTGAAAGGCTTGGCGTGGATGTTATGGAGGCTGGATTTGCAGCAGCAAGCCCAGGGGACTTTGATGCGGTAAATCAAATAGCAAAGCAAGCCTCAAATATCACGGTTTGCTCTCTTGCACGTGCAGTTGAGCGTGATATCAAGGCAGCTGGCGAGGCATTGGCTCCAGCTAAAAATAAGAGAATTCATACATTTATAGCGACAAGCCCAATTCATATGGAGTACAAGCTAAAAATGAGCCCAGATGAAGTAATAAAACGTGCAGTCGAGTCTATAAAATACGCAAAAACTTTTTGCGATGATGTAGAGTTTAGCTGCGAGGACGCTTGTAGAAGTGAAATGAGCTTTTTAAAAGAAATTTGTGATGCTGCCATAAATGCGGGTGCAAAAACCTTAAATATCCCTGATACGGTTGGTTATTTATATCCTGAAGAGATAACTGCTCGCATTAGTGAAATAGTAAAATTTGTAGGCGATAGAGCGATAATATCTGTGCATAATCACAATGACTTAGGCATGGCTACGGCAAACTCGTTAGCGGCTATAAAAGCTGGTGCAAGGCAGGTCGAAGGTACGATAAATGGCATAGGTGAGCGTGCTGGAAATGCTGCGCTTGAAGAGATCGTGATGGCTATCAAAACCCGCCAAGACGTCTTTGCTCCACTTTATACAGACATTATCTCAAAAGAAATTTATCCAACTTCAAGACTGATCGCTAGTATTATAGGCATTGAGCCTCAACCAAACAAAGCTATCGTTGGTAAAAACGCATTTGCTCATGAGAGTGGCATACATCAAGACGGCGTGCTAAAACACAAAGAGACCTATGAGATAATTAGCGCCGAGAGCATAGGCCTTGAAAAAAATTCTCTTGTTTTAGGTAAGCATAGTGGTCGCCACGCGTTTAAAGATAAGCTTGCTAGCCTTGGATTTGACCTTGATAGTGATGCTCTTAATAAGGCATTTGAAAAATTTAAAGAGCTAGCTGATAAGAAAAAAGAGATATTTGATGACGATATTAGGGCTCTTGTGGCTGAAGAGATTACAAAAATTCCACAAGCTTATGAGATCACGGCTCTTCTTCAAAGTAGCGGCGGAAGCCTTGCAAGCGCTTCAATTAGTATAAAACACAATGATGAGATCATCAGTGACTCAGCTCTAGGAAATGGTACCGCTGATGCGATATTTAAGGTAGTTGATCGCATCAGTGGCATTAGTGGCACGCTAAAAGACTATAAAGTGGCATCCGTTTCTCAAGGTAAAGACGCACTTGCAAAGGTTGATGTAAAGGTTGAGTTTGAGGGCAAAACGGCTGTAATAGGCCATGGACTTGACATAGATACTATGATGGCAAGCGCAAAAGCCTATGTTGGCGCACTAAATAGCTACATTCGCATACATAAAAACTAAAATTTTAGCTGGCTGCTAAATTTACAGCTGGCT
The DNA here is from genome assembly GCF_002165785.1 of Campylobacter concisus. Lineage (GTDB taxonomy): Bacteria > Campylobacterota > Campylobacteria > Campylobacterales > Campylobacteraceae > Campylobacter_A > Campylobacter_A concisus_W. The sequence continues at coordinate 247,719 of NZ_NDYO01000001.1, read as the reverse complement.
GATTTGAATTTAATCCGAAAACTATATAAATTTTTAAAATTCAAAGTCTTTATTTAAAAAATAGAATTTTACTATCTTTACAAATTTTAAAATCTTACTCACTCACCTTAGCAGACTACTAAATTTATAGCCGCAAAATGCCAGCTCTAATTTGAAATTTTGCTTGGAGAGTAAATTTTTGACTTACTGCCCAACTATCTTTTTAACAGCTAGTGAAGCTAAATTTAGTCCAAAGCAAGCAGTTACACCCATGAAGCTTCCAAGTGGCTTGCAAAGTGGCTCTTCTGTCGAAAAGACCACGTCAAATTTACCGCTAAAGCCTGATTTTTTGAGCTCATATCTATATTTTCTAGCTAGCGGATCGACCGATGTTTTCCATACACTAGCCACCTTTATCTTGGTTGGATCAACCCTTTTTGCCCCACCCATCGAGGCTATAAATTTGCTAGGACCTACCGCATTTGCAAGGGCGATCTTAGCAGTGATATCATCGATCGCATCGATCACCACGTCAAATTTACTAAAGTCAAATCCAGCGACAAACTCAGGCGTGATCAGCGTCTGCATAGGCGTGATGCAAGGATAAATTTTGGCAAACTCCTCTACCTTTACGTCGCCTACATTTTCGCTGTAAATTTGGCGATTTTGATTTGTCACGTCAAAGATGTCTTTATCGATTAGAGTGATGCTTCCGACCCCGCTTCTAGCAAGTGCATCTACGCACATCCCACCAACACCTCCGGCTCCGCAAACTAGCACTTTCGCACTTTGAAGCTTACTAAAACCATCCTCGCCAAAGAGCCATCTTATCCTTGTAAATCTATCATTTTGCATCAAATTTCCCCTTTAGGCTCTCCAAGCTCTCATATGAAGTCATATTTAGTTTTATGGGCGTTATTGTGGCAAAGCCCTCATTTACCTTGCTGATATCACTTGGCTCGCCTTTTTCGTATTCAAGCGCAGCGTTTCCAAGCCAGTAGTACTCGATGCCTCTTGGGTTGCGATTAAGCGTGGCATGCGTTGCATAGGTACGTTTGCCAGCTGGTACGACGGAGTAGCCTTTGAAATTTTTGCTTGTTACGGCTGGGATATTTATATTTAGAAATTCTCTTTGATTTAGCGAAATTTTGCCCTCTAGCACCTTTGGCACGATAAATTTCACCACCTCTTTTGCTAGATTAAAGCCAAGTTCATTTAATGAATTATTTGCATAAAACTGCGAAAAAGCAATACTTTTAATGCCCTGCAAAACCCCCTCCATGGCAGCTCCACACGTGCCAGAGTAGGTGATATCTTCGCCCAAATTTGCTCCATGATTTATACCACTTATCACAAGGTCTGGCTTTTTGTTATAAAGTGCGTGCAGTGCGAGATAGACGCAGTCGCTTGGTGTGGCATCATCGAGTTTAAAAAAGTTATCATCAAGTTTTATAAATCTAAGTGGTCTTGTGAGCGTCAAAGAGTGAGCGCAGGCTGATTTTTCAGAGCTTGGAGCTACGATCGTGACATTCACGCCATCTAGCTCGCTTAAAGCTTCTTTTAAAGCAAGCAGTCCAGTCGCCTCAAATCCATCGTCATTTGTTATCAAAATTTCTTTCAAATTTTATCCTTTAGAGGCTTGGATTTTATCACAGCTTTCTTAAAAATTTAAAGAATTTTTGCGTATAATGTCCCTAAAAAAAGACCTGATGAAAGTGTGTAAATGAAAATTTTAGTCTCCGCTCTTGAGCCATCGGCAAATTTGCATTTGAAAGAAATTTTGAAAAATTTTGAGGGTGAATTTGAGCTAATGGGAATTTTTAGCGAAGAGCTTGGCACGCCATATATGAAAAGTAGCGAGTTTTCAGCGATGGGTTTTGTCGAGGTTTTGCCGCTCATTTTTAAAGCAAAAAAGGCAGTGAAAGTGATGAGCCAGATGGCAAAAGAGGCTGATGCGGTGCTGCTAATCGACAGTCCAGCCTTTAACCTGCCGCTTGCAAAGGCGATAAAAGAGGCTGGTGCAAAAGCAGCTGTGACATACTACATCTTACCTCAAGTTTGGGCGTGGAAGCCAAAAAGGGTAAGCGTAGTGGAGAGGTATTGTGACAACCTAGCTTCGATCCTGCCATTTGATGCGAAATTTTATAGCCGATCGACCTATGTGGGACATCCTTTGATGGATGAGATAAAGCTTAAGAAAACTAGCCTAAGTAGCAGCGGTAAAGTGGCGTTTTTGCCAGGCTCAAGAAGGTCAGAGATTTCAAGGCTGATGCCAGTTTATAGAGAGCTTGCTAAAAAGATAGAGGCAAAAAGGTTGCTTGTCGTGCCACCATTTTTGCTTGATAAAGTGGGCGAAATTTATGGCGATGTGAGCGATTTTGATATCGTCTCAAACACGCCTGAAGCTTTGTATGAGAGTGATTTTGCCTTTGTTTGCTCTGGCACTGCTACGCTTGAAGCAGCACTCATTGGTACGCCATTTGTGCTAGCATATAAGGCAAAAGCGATAGATGTTTTCATCGCTAGAAAATTTGTAAAGATCAAGCACGCGGGACTTGCAAATATAATGTTTGACTTCATGGGTAAAGAGCCGCTTCATGAAGAATTTATCCAAGAGTTTGCAACGGCTGAAAATTTGCTAAGAGCCTACAAGAACTGCGATAGGCAAAAATTTTTAAAAGGCTGTGACGAATTGAGAGAGTATTTGTCGCATGGCAGCAGTAAAAATGTAGTAAAAATTTTAAAGAATATGGAGTAAAAAATGAGTGAACCAATGACAATATATGGATATGAAAAGATAGAAGCTGAGTTAAAAGACCTAAGGCTGGTGCAACGCCCTCAAATCGTAACTGAGATAGATATCGCAAGAAGTCACGGTGATCTAAAAGAAAATGCTGAGTATCACGCAGCAAAAGAGAAGCAAGCCTTTATAGACGCTAGGATCGCTGAGCTTAGCGCACTTTTGGCAAATGCCGAAGTGATCGACCCAAGTAGCTACGAGCACGATAGAGTTAGGTTTGGCTCAAGTGTTACGATAATGGACGAGGAAACCGAAATAGAGCATACATATACGATAGTTGGCATTAGTGAAAGCGACATCGACAAAGGCTATATCTCGATAAACTCACCTCTTGCAAAGCAGCTTTTGGGCAAGGCTGAGGGTGATGAAGTGGTGCTAAATTTACCAAAAGGCAGAAGCGACGTTGAGATCGTAAAAATTTGCTATAAGCCTATAAAATTTGACTAAAAAGATAAGGCAAAGAGCCAGAAATTGCTTTTTGGCTCTGCTAATTTTTAATTAAGGCAAAATTTGAGCAGATATCTATATACCCCCGTTATAAAAGAGGGTGCGATCTTTTTAGCAGATGCCCATGAAAACGTAAACCGAAATGGCTTTTTAAAATTTTTAAGAGCCATTGATAGCGGGGAGATCAAAGAGCCGCCACAGATTTTCTTGCTTGGCGATATGTTTGATTTTTTAACTGGTGAAGGCGAATATACAAGAGAATTTTACGCCGAGCACTTAAGCCTTATAAATAAAATTTCACAAAAGGTAGAAATTTTTTACTTCGAGGGCAACCACGATTTTAGACTTTCAAATTTATTTAATAAAACAAGAGAAATTTGGGATGGGCACGAGATGCTGCGCTATAAAAGCATTAGGGTTTATGATATTTATGATCAGCCAGCAAATTTTAAGACGATCAATGAAGAGCGCGTCCAGATCGCACATGGCGATATATTTTTACCTTTTGTAGATAAATATGCACTTAGATTTTTGCGTCTTAGATGGTTTTTAAAATTTATGAATGCTTTGGATAAATTTTTAAATTTTAAAATATCAAAAGCGATACTAGCCAAACTTACTAAGAAAAATTTAGACTATAAAATTCCTAATTTTAAGGAGTTGATGAGTAAGCATTTGCAGGGATATGAGGCTAATATCGTGGTAGAAGGACACTATCATCAAGGTGAGAAATTTAACATTTACGATAAGTTTTATATAAATTTACCTTGTTTTGCATGTGAGCAAAGTTATTTTGTTGTAGAATACGCCCAGCAAAAATTAAATTTGCTCAAAATGAGTTTGAAAGGACATTGATGTTTGGAGATAACGTACTAAAAACGGACTCAAACGAGATGGAACTTGTTGATTTTCGTATCTTTAAAAAGACCGAAAACAAAGTATATGAAGGAATATACGGAGTCAATGTCGCAAAGGTGCGGGAGATCATTAAGATGCCAAATCTTACAGAGCTTCCTGGCGTTCCCGAGTATATCGAGGGAATTTTTGATTTAAGGGGTGTAGTGATCCCTGTCATAAATTTGGCAAGATGGATGAATATTATCGAGCCAACCGAAGGCGTAGTTATAAAACCACGTGTTATTATTGCTGAGTTTAGTGGTATTTTGATCGGTTTTATCGTCCATGAGGCAAAAAGGATCAGGCGTATAAGCTGGAAAGATATCGAGCCTGCAAATTTTGCTTCAGGTTCTGGCGCTTTAGATAAAGGCAAAATAACAGGCGTGACAAGAATAGAAAATGATGAAGTTTTGCTTATTCTTGATCTTGAAAGTATTGTTGAAGAGCTTGGAATTTACTCACCAAAGATCGAATTTGATGTAACAGACGATCAAAAATTAAAAGGTGCTGCTTTGGTTTTAGATGATAGCTCGACTGCTAGAAAACTAGTAAAAGACGCACTTGAAAAAATGGGACTTAGCGTGGTTGAGGCTAAAAATGGCGTTGAGGGCTTGGAGAGAATGGAAGAGCTTTATCAAAGATACGGAGACAACCTATCAAAAGAGCTTAGAGTTATCTTAAGTGATATCGAAATGCCACAGATGGATGGATACCGCTTTGCTTCAACTCTTAAAAACGATGAAAGATTTAAAGAGGTTCCAATAGTATTTAACTCCTCATTGAGTAATGATTTTAGCGAAATCAAGAGCAAAGAAGCTGGTGGTGCTGCGTATCTTACTAAATTTGATGCGAGTATATTTTATCAAGAAGTGCTAAAAGTTATTGAAGCACATTCTAAATCTGCAAAATGAGGTGAAACATGGATGATATGAAAGAAATAATGGAAGACTTTTTAATAGAAGCTTTCGAACTTATTGAGCAGATAGATCATGACCTTGTTGAGCTTGAGTCAAACCCTGAAGATTTGGAATTACTAAATAGAATTTTCCGTGTTGCTCACACAGTAAAAGGTAGTTCAAGCTTTTTAAATTTTGATGTTTTAACAGAGCTTACTCACCATATGGAGGATGTTTTAAATAAAGCTAGAAAAGGCGAGCTAAAGATCACTCCGGACATTATGGACGTAGTTCTTGAGTCAGTTGATATGATGAAAGGCTTGTTAAGTAGCATTAGAGATCATGGAAATGATACAGCTGCTGGCATTGATATTAAAAACATTTGTGCAAGACTTACTCAAATTTCTGAAGGTGAGGCCCCAGCAGCAGCTCCTGAAGCTCCTATCACACCAGTAGCTGAGCCAGTACCAGAGCCGGCACAAGAGCCAGAACCAGCTGCACCTACCGAAGAAGCACCAGAGATAAGTGATGCTGAACTTTCAAAGCTAAGCGACTCTGAAGTAGAAGCTGAGATAGAGAGACTTTTAAAAGTTAGGAAAGCTGAAGATAAGGCTAGACGTGCTTCAAAAGGCATAGCTCCAAAATCTCCTAGCGAGATAGCTCCAGCTGCAAGCAGCACTTCAGCTCCAGCTGCAAAAGTAGAGAGTAAAGAAAAAGACGGAGATAAAAAGGTCCCAGCAGCAAGCAGTGGTGCAGTGGCTCAGGAACAAACTATACGTGTTGAGGTAAAAAGGCTTGACCACTTAATGAACTTAATTGGCGAGCTTGTTCTTGGTAAAAACCGCTTATTAAAAATTTATGATGACGTGGAAGAGAGATACGAGGGAGAGAAATTCCTTGAAGAGCTAAATCAAGTAGTTTCAAGCCTAAGTCTAGTTACGACTGATATTCAGCTTGCGGTTATGAAGACAAGAATGCTTCCAATAGCAAAAGTCTTTAATAAATTCCCACGTATGATACGCGATCTTAGCCGCGATCTTGGTAAGCAAATTGATCTTGAAATTTCAGGTGAAGAGACGGAGCTTGATAAGTCAATCGTAGAAGAGATCGGCGATCCACTAGTTCACATCATCAGAAATTCATGCGATCACGGTATCGAGGATCCTGAGACAAGAAAGGCAGCAGGTAAGCCTGAAAAAGGCCTTGTTCAGCTAAAAGCTTATAATGAAGGCAATCACATCGTTGTTGAGATAGTTGATGATGGTAAGGGTCTAGATGCGGATATGCTTAAATCTAAATCGATAGAAAAAGGCATCATCACTGAGCGCGAAGCTGATGCGATGAGCGAGAAAGAGGCATTTGGACTTATCTTTAGACCAGGATTTTCAACTGCGGCAAAGGTTACAAACGTATCTGGTCGTGGTGTTGGTATGGACGTTGTTAAGACAAATATTGAAAAGCTAAATGGTATCATTGATATTGAAAGTGAAGTTGGAAAAGGCACAGTTATGAAGCTTAAAATTCCGCTCACACTTGCGATTATTCAGTCACTACTTGTTGGAACGCAAGAAGAATTTTACGCTATTCCACTTGCTAGTGTTCTTGAAACTGTTCGTGTGCCGATTGATGATATCTACACGATCGATGGCAAAAATGTACTAAGGCTAAGAGATGAAGTTTTATCTCTTGTTAGACTTTCTGACGTATTTGGTGTAGAAAAAGCTTTTGATGGTGGAGATCAAACTTATGTCGTAATAATCGGTGTTGCTGAAGCAAAACTAGGTATTATCGTCGATACTTTGGTTGGACAAGAAGAGATTGTTATTAAATCAATGGGCGATTATCTACAAAATATCCCAGGTATTGCTGGTGCTACTATTAGAGGTGATGGTCGTGTGACATTGATTATCGATGTTGGTGCTATGATGGAGATGGCAAAAGATATCAAGGTAGACATTAGGGCCGAAATAGAAGATAGCACAAAAGCAAAGGAAAAACCAAGCGATTATAAAGTCTTGATAGTTGATGACTCAAAAATGGATAGAACTATCATGCAAAAAGCGCTTGAACCAACTGGGGTAACGATAATAGAAGCCACAAACGGTGTTGAGGCACTAAATATCGTAAAATCCGGAGAGCACTCTTTTGATGCGATTTTGATAGATATTGAGATGCCAAGAATGGATGGATATACTCTAGCTGGCGAAATTAGAAAATACTCTAAGTATAGAAATTTACCACTTATTGCTGTTACATCAAGGACTTCAAAAACAGATAGATTACGTGGCGTAGAAGTTGGAATGACTGAGTATATTACAAAACCATATTCAGCCGAGTACCTAGAAAATGTCGTTAGAAAGAATATAAAATTAGCTTAGGGGTAAGGGATGAACAATAAACTAAATCAAGTTTTAAGCAAACAAAAACAGCAAATAAATGGTCCTGAGTTAAAAAATAATGAGGATATAGTTCAGCTAGTAGGATTTGTTGTCGGTGAGGAAGAGTACGCAATACCTATTTTAAATATCCAAGAAATAATCAAACCTATTGAATATACACGTGTTCCTAGTGTGCCTGATTACGTTCTTGGCGTGTTTAACCTACGTGGAAATGTTATTCCGCTTATTGATTTGCGTAAGCGTTTTTCACTAAATGTCACAAAACAAAGCCCAAGCACAAGATATATCGTTATGAAAGATGCGGATAATATCGCTGGCTTTGTGATAGACCGCTTGACGGAGGCTATTAGAATAGACCGCAATAGGATCGATCCGCCACCAGAGACTTTAGTAAAAGACAAAGGCATGATTTATGGTATCGGAAAGCGCGACCAAAATATCCTTACGATCTTAAAGGTCGAAAGTCTTTTGAAACGTGATTTTTAGGGTATAGCTTGATAAAACTTTGTGTTTTTGATTTTGACTCTACAATAATGGACGGCGAGACGATAGATATTCTCGCCGCCGCTAATAATGCTAGTGAAGAAGTAGCTAATATAACTAAGCGTTCGATGAACGGTGAGCTTGATTTTTTTGAAAGTCTTACAAAAAGAGTAAAATTTTTAAAAGGATTGCCACTTTTAAAAGTAAATGAAATTTGCAAAAATTTACCCATAATGCCAGGAGCTGGCGAGCTAATAGAAACTTTAAAGCAAAAAGGTATCAAAGTTGTGGTTTTTAGCGGTGGATTTCATAATGCAACCGATGTAATGCAAAAAAAGCTTAATTTTGATGCAAATTTTGCAAATATCTTGCATCATAAAGATGGAATTTTAAGTGGTGAAGTTGGCGGAGAAATGATGTTTGGTAGTTCAAAGGGAGATATGATTGACCGCTTGTGTGGACTATTAAATTTAGGCAAGGACGAGATAATGTGTGTTGGGGACGGGGCCAATGACATATCGATGTTTAGAAAGTGCGACCTTAGCATTGCATTTTGTGCAAAAGATATCTTAAAAAAAGAAGCGACACATTGTGTTGATGTTAAAGACTTGCGTGAAATTTTAAAATTTATAAGGTAGAAATTAATGTATGACAACGAAGCTAAATTCTCTCTTTGGTGTGATTTTATAGAGAGAAATTTTTTACAAAGCGAATTTAACTCTTTATTGGAAAATAATGTTATAAACGGCGCTACAAGTAACCCAGCTATTTTTAAAACAGCGTTTGCTTCACCTGCTTATAAAAAGATAATAGAAACTAGCAATAAACGCCACCCAAAAGATCTTTATGAAATTTTGGCTACTCAAGATATAAAAATCGCTGCATGTAAAATGCTAAAAAACTACGCAAATGGCGATGATGGCTTTGTTAGCATCGAGGTTGATCCAAATTTAAGTGACGATACAGTCGCAACGATAGAAGAAGGTATCAGGCTTCATAATCTAATATCAATGCCAAATGTTATGATAAAAATTCCAGCTACAAAAGATGGCTATGAGGCGATGAGTGCGCTTATGACAAGGGGAATTAGTGTAAATGCTACGCTTATATTCTCACCAGATCAGGCTAAAAACTGCCTTGAAGCATTTAAAGAAGGCAGTAAGGCTTATGCAAGTCGCTTTATAGATACTACTATGCCAAAAGGTGTGATAAGTGTTTTTGTAAGTAGATTTGATAGAAAGCTTGATGAGGTTATGGCTGCAAAGAGCTTGCCAACGGGACAAATTGGCATAATGAATGCTGCGAATATATACCACCTGATTGAAGATTTTGGACTAGAAAATGTAAGAACACTTTTTGCAAGCACAGGCGTAAAAGGTGGTGGTTTAAGAGGGGATTATTACGTTAGAGAGCTAATGTATAAAAATTCTATAAATACAGCACCTATCGAAACGATAAAAGAATTTATAAAAGAAAAAGCAGAGGCAAAAAATGTGCCTAGTAAAGAAAATATCTCAAGCTTTTTTCAGATTATAAAAAATAACGAGATGGATATAAATGTCGTTTATAAAGATTTATTAAGCGACGGTTTAAAGCAGTTTGTATCAGCATTTGATGATATTATGAAGTCACTTTAGACAAAGAAGCCCAAGCTAATACATAAACAGCAAAAGTGGTCATTCTTAAACAAGCTTTATCTGAAATTTATAAAGCATTGGATAAAATCAGCACCTATTTTTTATGAAAGGAAAACGATGTTAGAAGGAATCGTTAGAGAGAGTATCGGTAAAAAGTCCGCAAAGGCTTTGAGAAGAGATGGTTATCTAATCGCCAACATTTATGGCAAGGGATTAGAGAATGTTGCAGCTGCTTTTAAAGTAAATGACTTTATTAAAGAAGCACGCAAAAAAGAGAGTCTTGCTTTTGATGTAAAAGTAGGCGGAAAAGTTTATAATGTCGTTATTGTTGATTACCAAAGAGATGTTGTTACAAGCGATCTTAAACACGTAGATCTAAAAGTAGCACTTCCAGGCGTTTTATCAAAATATATGATCCCAGTTAAGCCAGTTGGAACACCTATTGGTCTTAAAAATAAGGGCGTTTTGATCCAATCAAAAAGACGTCTTTGCGTAAAATGCACAGCTGAAAATTTACCAAATTTATTTGACGTTGATGTAAGCAAACTTGACATCGACGATACTATTTTGGTTCGTGATATCACAGCTCCTAAAGGCGTTACTATTGTAGACGCTGACCGTGTTGCGGTACTTGGAGTTATTAAAGCTAAATAAAAAGGGCTTTTGTGACACTAATAGCGGGGCTGGGAAATCCTGGCTCCAAATACGAAAACACTAGACATAATATAGGCTTTATGCTTATAGATCTCCTAAAAGACTCAAATTACAAAGATGTTAGCTCAGTCAAATTCCAAGGCGAAGTTTTTAAATTTAACGACATTATCTTGCTAAAACCAACAACCTTTATGAACCTCTCAGGACAAAGTGTAAAAGCGGTAAAAGACTTTTATAAACCAGATAGAATAATTGTAATACACGATGATCTTGATCTTGGTTTTGGTGCGGTTAAATTTAAAAAAGGCGGCAGTAGTGGTGGGCATAACGGCATAAAATCGATCGATGGACTAATAGGCAATGACTACGAAAGGGTGCGTGTTGGCATTGGGCACCTTGGTGATGCTAAAAATTTTGTCCTTGGAGAGTTTAGTGATGAGGAGAAAAAGGCTTTAGATGAAATTTTAGCCTACACAAAACATGCAGTTTGCGAGCTACTAAAGAGCGACATTAACGAAATTTCGCAAAAATTTACGATAAAAAAAGGTCTTATCAAATGAAATTATACGCCAGATATGTTGGCTGGGTCTATATAAAATCTTTTCTTATCGTATTTTTAGCGCTTGAACTATTTTATGTTGGTATCGATCTGCTTACAAATTTAAAAGATCTGCCGCCATCTGCAAACCTTCAGCTTCTTTATGTTGGGCTTACATCGCTTAGTGCTATTGGTTACGTTTTGCCACTTTCGCTCATTTTCGCACTCATTATTTTACATGTAAATATGGTCAGATCTAATGAGCTAATCAGTTTTTATGCGCTTGGCATTAGTAAAAATAACTTAATTTTTCCACCATTTTTTATTGCACTTTTTGTAACTATTCTTTATATTGGCTTAAATTTTACTCCATTTGCCTATGCGCACGACTATCAAAAAAGTATCGCTAAAAATACGGCTTTTTCAAAAAGCACGACTGATTCGTTTTTAAAATTTGAAGGCAAATTTATCTACATAAAGGAGCTAAATTCTGTTAATCAAATAGCAAATGATGTTAGAATTTTTGAGATAAATGGCACAAATTTACTCTCAACTACATTTGCAAATCATGCTAATTTTAAAGACAATGAGTGGATTTTAAAAGATGTTAATCAAACCCTTTTGCCTCAAATTTTAGGGCTTGGTGAGGCTGGTTTTAATAAAATACAAAGTGATAGCTTAGATGCATTAAAAGGCTTTAAGCCAAAGAGTATTGAAAGCGCTGCTAGTGTTGAAAACTCAAAATTTAATATCCCAGATGCGATAAATTTTATAAAGACATTTAAGAATGAAGGCATCGGCCTTGATAGCGCAAAAACAGCTTTTTACAACCTTGCTATCGCACCATTTTTTGCACCATTTTTGTTGCTCATTTTTTACTATCATTTGCCTGTAACTGGTAGGTTTTTTAATCTTGCATTTTCGACTTTTATCTTTGTTGTGATAACTCTTGTCGTTTGGGGGCTGCTCTTTATTCTTGCAAAATTTGCACAAACTTCTGTGATCTTGCCAGAAATCGGCATAGTTTTGCCAGTTATTTTACTTTTTGTATACGCCATTTATCTCATAAAATCGCATCGTTAAGCCAAATTTTGGTAAGCTTTTTGTAAAATCAAGCCATTTTAATAAAGGCTATTTTATGGATTTTAAAGAGCTTGCAAATAGATACAAAACTCCACTTTACATTTATGATTTTAACCACATAAAAAACCGCTATGAAGCACTAAAAAATGCATTTTTTGCTAGAAAATCTCTCATCTGCTATGCGGTGAAAGCAAACTCAAATCTAAGTGTTTTAAAAATTCTAGCTGATCTTGGAGCTGGATTTGATTGTGTTAGCATTGGCGAAGTAAAAAGAGCTCTTTTAGCAGGCGCGAAGAGGTATCAGATCATTTTTAGTGGTGTTGGTAAGAGCGATGATGAGCTAAAAGAGGCTTTAAAAAATGAAATTTTACTCATAAATGTTGAGAGTTTTGCTGAACTTTTAAGGCTTGAAGAGATCGCAAAAGATCTAGGCTTAAAGGCAAGAATTAGTATCAGGGTAAATCCAGGCGTTGATGCAAAAACTCACCCTTACATTTCAACAGGGCTAAATGAAAATAAATTTGGCGTTGATGCTGAAACAGCCAAAAGAATGTACATCCACGCTAAAGCTTCAGACTCTCTTGAACCAACTGGTATACATTTTCATATCGGCTCGCAGCTAACATCACTTAGCCCGATAATCGATGCTGCAAATATTGTTAGCGAGCTTTTAAGAGAGCTAAGAGCGCTTGAAATTGATATCAAATTCTTTGACGTTGGCGGCGGACTTGGCATCATCTATAACGACGAAAAAGAGATAAATTTATACGACTACGCACAAGGAATTTTAGGCGCACTAAAAGGTCAAGATGTGACCATCGTATGCGAGCCAGGACGCTTTATTGTGGGTAATGCTGGCTACTTTGTTGCAAGCGTTTTATATGAAAAATTTAACGGCAAAAAGAGATTTGTCATCACTGATGGTGCGATGAATGATCTTATTAGGCCAAGTCTTTATGGTGCTTATCATGAAATTTTTGTTTGTGGCAAGGATAAAAATTTAGGCACTTGTGACGTGGTCGGTCCAGTTTGTGAAAGCGGTGATTTTTTGGCAAAAGATATAGAGTTGCCAGAGTGTGAGAGCGGAGATATTATCGTGGTAAAAGGTGCTGGAGCTTATGGTTTTAGCATGAGCTCAAACTACAACACAAGAAACAGAGCTGCTGAAGTTTGCGTGCTTGATGGCAAAGATAGGCTTATAAGAAGACGTGAGAGCTTTGAAGATGTCGTGGCACTTGAGAGAGAATTTTTGGAGAGCGCTGATGCAAGAGCTAAATGAGCTTAGAAAAGAGATCGATGCAATCGATGATCTCATCTTAAATAAACTAAATGAAAGGATGATTTTAGTTGAGCAAATCGGCAAGCTAAAACAAACTAGTGGGACGCCTATATATCGTCCTGAGCGTGAGCGAGCCATCATAAACCGACTAACTAGTCTTAGCAAAGACAAAGCTTTAAATAAAGCTGCTATTGAAGCCATTTATCTTGAAATTTTTGCTGTAAGTAGAAATTTAGAGATGCCTCAAAAGATCGTCTACCTAGGGCCTGAAGGCACTTACACGCATCAGGCGGCTCAGAGTAGATTTGGTGCGATGAGTTCATATTTGCCACTTGCAACCATCGAGGCGGTTTTTACAAAGCTAGCTCAAAAAGAGGCGAAATATGGCGTTGTGCCTATTGAAAATAATACCGAAGGCGCTGTTGGCGCTACGCTTGATTGTTTGAGTAAATTTAGTGATATAAAAATAGTTGCTGAGCTTTATGTGGATATCCATCACAGCTTTGTTAGCATAAATGAAAATTTAAAAGAGATAAAGCGAATTTATTCACATCCGCAAGGGTATAATCAATGCCGTAAATTTCTAGAAGATCATATGCTAAATGAAATTGAATTTGTTCCAGCAAAATCAACCGCAGCAGCTGCATATATGGCATCAATGGATAGAAATTCAGCTGCCATTTGCTCAAAGATCGCAGCAAAAATTTATAACGTACCGATCGTTTATGAGACGATTGAAGACAATATGGCAAATAGAACGAGATTTTTGATTTTAAGCGATTTTAAAAATGCAAGAGTTGAAAACTCAAAAACTTCGATCCTAGCAAAGACTGATCACAGTCCAGGACGTCTTGCTGATCTGCTTTCTATCTTTAAAAATGAAAATATCAATATCACAAAACTTGAGTCACGCCCTATTAAGCAACGCGAGTTTAAATCGATGTTTTATCTTGATTTTGAAGGGCATATCGACGATGAGAAGGTACAAAATGCCTTTGAATTAGCAAAAGAGAGCGGTGCTGAGATAAGCTGGTTAGGAAGTTATTTAAACGGAGAAGAGTAATGAAGTTTAATGATTTTTTAGATGATTTAGTTAATTACGAGGCTGGAAAGCCGATCGAGCTTGTGGTTAGAGAGTTTGGCATCGAGGCAAAAGATGTGATAAAACTAGCTAGTAACGAAAACCCTTTTGGCACGAGCAAACGCGTAGAGGAGGCGCTAAAAGAGGTCGCTAAAAAAGCGCATCTCTATCCAGACGATAGCTACTTTGAGTTAAAAGAAGGGTTGGCTAAGAAATTTGGCGTAACTAGCAAAAATTTGATCATCGGCTCTGGAAGTGATCAGATCATAGAGTATGCACTCCACGCAAAGGCAAATAAGCAAAGTGGCGTTTTGATGGCTGGCGTGACATTTGCGATGTATGAAATTTATGCAAAACAAACTGGGGCTAAAATTTACCGCACAAAGAGTGTGGAGCATAATTTGAGCGAGTTTTTAGAAATTTATAATGCACATAAAGATGAAATTTCAGTAATCTTTCTTTGCTTGCCAAACAATCCTTTGGGCGAGTGTTTGGATACAGATGAGGTCTTTAAATTTATAAAAAGCGTTGATGAAAACACGCTTATTGTGCTTGATTGTGCTTACAATGAATTTGCTAAATTTAAAGATAGCAAAAAAGAGATAAGGCCAAGCGAGGTGGTAAAATTTAAAAATGCCATATATCTTGGAACATTTTCTAAAGCTTATGCGCTTGGTGGTATGCGCGTGGGATACGGCGTGGCAAATGAAGAGATCATACGCGCTCTCTCAAAGCTAAGAGCTCCATTTAACATCACAACTCCAAGCCTAAGAGCGGCGATAGTAGCACTTGGAGATGATGAGTTTGTGCAGCAAACCATGCAAAATAACTTCGAGCAGATGAAGAGATATGAAGAATTTGCAAAGCAAAATGGCATAGAATTTATCCCAAGCTACACAAATTTCATCACATTTAAATTTAGCGAGCCAAAATCAAGCCAGATATGCGAAAAGATGTTAAAAAAAGGTATAATTTTGCGAGATCTAAAAAGCTACGGCCTAAATGCAATAAGAATTACTATTGGACTTGGGTGGCAAAATGATAGAGTTTTTGAAGAATTAAAGCAGATTTTAAAGTAGGAATATGGATTTTAAGGCATTACTTCATCAAATAAGTCAAATTTACCAGAAGCTTTCATTAAAACAAAAGATTGTTGCGGCTAGCTCCATTGTCTTGGTAGTGGCATTTTTGGTATTTTTAACACTTTATAAAAGCAAAAATGAAAATTTTGCAGGCTACAGCGTCCTTTTTGAAAACATTAGTCCAAATGATTCTGCCTTAATACTTGATCAGCTAAATAAAGATGGAATTAAATATAAATTAGCAAACGAAGGCACTATTCTTGTGCCAACGAGTGATGTTTATAAAGAGCGCATCGCTGTTGCAACTCTTGGAATACCAAAAGAGAGCAAAATCGGCTTTGAAATTTTTGATAAGCAAGAATTTGGTGCGACTGATGCCGAGCAGAGAGTAAAATTTCAAAGAGCGCTTGAGGGCGAGCTAGCTAGAACTATCGAGAGTCTTTCTTCTATCCAAAAAGCGACTGTAAGAATAGCCATACCAAAAGAGAGTGTTTTTACTGAGCGTCAAGCACTTCCAACAGCTTCTATCGTTGTTGAGCTAAAGCCAGGCGTTAGCCTAAACGCAAAGCAAATTTTTGGTATTAAAAATTTAGTTGCGGCTTCTGTTACAAACTTAAGTACCGAAAATGTAAAAATAGTAAATCAAGACGGTGTCGCACTTGGCGACGAAGATGGTGAGTTTGATAGTGACGCTATAGCTCAGCAGATCCGCTATAAGCGCGAGTTTGAAAACAACTATGAGCAAAAGATAGTAAATGTTCTGGCTCCGATAGTAGGCGGTGCTGATAAGGTTGTAGCGAAGGTAAATATTGACTTTGACTTTGATAAAAAAGATACAAAAAGCGAAGTTTACGACCCAAATAACGTTGTTAGAAGCGAGAGCAACATTGAGGAAAAACGCCAGGGATCATCTCCAAATGAAGTGGGCGGCGTACCAGGCGCGGTTAGCAACATAGGCCCTGTTCAAGGCCTTGATGATAGCACTTTAAAAGAGCAGTACAACAAAAGCTCACAGCAGACAAACTACGAAATTTCAAAGAAAGTTACAAATATAAAAGGGCAGTTTGCTAGCATCAACAGAGTAAGCGCAGCTGTCGTTATAGATGGGCTTTATCAGAGCAAAAAAGATAAAGACGGCAAGCCAACTGGTGAGGTAGAATTTACTCCACTTTCTAAAGAGCAAAGAGAATCAATCACAAATTTGATCAAGCAATCAATCGGCTATAACCAAAATAGAGGCGATGAAGTAAGCTTAGATAACTTTGAGTTTAAAACCGGTAAAGATATAAGCACTAGCGAGAAGATGGATGGCTTTGTGAATAAATATGTAGTGCCATTTATGCCGCTACTAAAATATATTTTTGCAGCATTGTTGCTCTACATCTTCTACAAAAAAGTCATTGTGCCATTTATGCAAAAGATGCTTGAAGAGACAAAAGAAGAAGAGGAGCACGTTCAAGATGGTCTTGAAGATATTGAGGTAGATGCTGAAGATACGCTTGAGAAATTTAAAGCTGCTCGCAAAAAGGTCGAAGAGCAACTAGGACTTAGTGGCGAGTTTAATGAAGATGAACTAAAATACGATGTTTTACTTGAGAAAATGAGAGCGGTCATCACAGAGAGAAATGAAGAGATAGCAATGCTGCTTCAAGATATGGTAAAAAATGACAGCGACTTTAATATGCGTAAGGAAATTTGATGTCAATAAAGCTAAATGACAAGCAAAAAATGATTTATGATGATCTATCGATGCCTGAAAAGATTGCTATTTTGCTGATTCAGCTTGGAGAAGAGGCAACTGCTCTTATATTTTCTCACATGGATGTTGATGTCATCACTGAAATTTCAGGCTATATCGCAACTGCAAAAAATATAGACAAGCAAGTCGCAAGTGCCGTGCTAGAAGAATTTTACGCGCTAATGCAGTCAAATCAATATATGAGAAGTGGTGGTTTGGAGTATGCAAAGGAAATTTTATACCGCACATTTGGTCCAGAGGCAGCTCAGAAAATTTTAGACAAGCTTGCAAAAAGCATGGAAAACTCAAAAAGCTTTGGCTATCTTGATAAGATAAAACCACAACAGCTTGCAGACTTTATCATAAAAGAGCACCCTCAAACCATAGCGCTAATACTAGCTCACATGGACTCAACGAGCGCTGCTGAAACGCTTAGCTTTTTCTCAGATGAGTTAAGAAGCGAAGTTGTCATTAGAATGGCAAATCTTGGTGATATTAGCCCATCGGTAATTAAGCGTGTTTCAACCGTACTTGAAGGCAAGCTTGAAAGTCTTACATCTTATAAAGTCGAAGTTGGCGGTCCAAGAGCTGTGGCAGAAGTGCTTAATAGGCTTGGACAAAAAGCCAGCAAAAGCACGATTGAGCGTATTGAGCAAAGCGATGATAAGCTCGCAACAACGATTAAAGAGCTTATGTTTACCTTTGAAGATATTATCAACCTTAATGCAACTGCGATTAGAGAAATTCTTAAAAATGTCGATAAAAAAGACCTTATGGTTGCATTTAAAGGATCAAGCGATGGCATAAAGGATAAATTTTTATCAAATATGTCTCAGCGTGCAGCAGAAGCCTTCAAAGAGGAGATGCAATATCTTGGTGCGGTGCGTGTAAAAGATGTTGAAGAGGCTCAAAGACGCATAGTAGAGACGGTGCAAACTCTAGCTGATCAAGGTGTATTCCAAGTCGGCGAAGCAGATGAGATGATAGAATGAAAAGCAGCGTAATAACTAGTGAGACTTCTCCAGCTCACTTTATAGAAAATTACAGATTTAAGGTGCTTGGAGTTGGAGAGCGAGCCGCAGATAGTGCTCCTGTATTGATAGAAGAAAATAATCTTAGTGAAGAGCTAAGCGAGCAAAATTTTGGGCAAAAGGGTGAAAATTTTGTTCCTCAAACTAGCCACCAAACACAAGCAAGCTCACAAAACCACTTTGCTTCTCAGGCTCAAAGTCTACAAATACAGCAAACAGGCGAGTCGAGCTTCGTCGAAGAGTTGCTTAAAAAAACAGACGAGCTAAGTAGCAACATCATTAAACTTCAAATGCAAATAGAAAATCAAGAGAGTGAATTTGCTAAACGCCTTGAGGCTGAAATTTCTCGCGCAAAAGAGGATGGTAAAAACGAGGGCATCGCTCAAACAAACGCTTCAAACGAGGCAAAGATAAAAGAGTTTGAGGCTAGATTTAGCGCTTCAGCTGCAAAACTTGAAGAGCAGTACGTTAAATTTGATGAGTTTTTAAAGAAGATCGAAGAAGAGCTTGGACAAACTGCTATAAAAATCGCAAAAGAAGTAATCGATAAAGAAATTTCAACCTCTTCAAATCAGATCGCTCATCATCTAGCAAGCTCGCTTATAAAAGAGCTAAGTAATGTTAAAAATATAGAAATTCGCGTAAATCCTGAAGATAGTGAGTATCTAAAAGAGCAATTTAGCAAGAATGAACACGTCAAGATAAGCGCTGATGATGCTATAAGCAAAGGCGGTGTGGTTATTATAAGTGATGGTGGCAATATCGATGCAACTATGCAAACAAGGCTAGAAAAACTAAAAATGCTGGTAAATAATGAATAAAGACGTTAGAAGTTTAGATGTTGATGAACTAAACGCACTTTGTCATGACATCAGGGATAAAATTTTAGCCACCGTTAGCAAAAATGGCGGTCATCTTAGCTCAAACATCGGTGCAGTCGAGATCATCGTTGCGATGCATAAAATTTTTGACGTTACAAAAGATCCGTTTATATTTGATGTGAGCCACCAAAGTTACGCACACAAGCTACTAACTGGGCGTTGGGATAGCTTTGATACGCTTAGGAAATTTAACGGCATCAGCGGCTACACAAAGCCTAGCGAGAGTAAATTTGACTACTTTGTAGCAGGCCATAGCTCGACGTCCATTTCACTTGCGGTTGGCGCTGCAAAGGCGATCAAGCTAAAAAATGAAGAGCGCTTGCCAGTAGCTGTCATAGGTGACGGCTCACTAAGTGGCGGTATGGCGTACGAGGCGCTAAATGAGCTAGGCGATAGAAAATACCCTTGCGTTATCATTCTAAACGACAATGAGATGAGTATTAGTAAGCCTATTGGTGCGCTTAGTAAGTATCTAAGCCAGATGATGGCAGGGCAGTTTTATCAAAAATTTAAGGGCAGAGTTGAGAAATTTCTAAGCTATATGCCAGATTCAGCTGCATATATGGCTAGGCGTATCGAAGAGGGCATCAGGCTCATCACTCCCGGTATGTTTTTTGAAGAACTTGGGCTTGAGTATATTGGGCCAGTTGATGGACACGATTTAGGCGCGCTTCTTAGCACATTTGAGACGGCAAAAAGTATGAAAAAACCAGTCATCGTGCACGTGCAGACGCTAAAGGGCAAAGGGTATGAATTTGCTGAGGGGTGCTATGAAAATTGGCACGGAGTTGGGCCATTTGATCTAAAAAGTGGCGAATTTATCAAAAGACAGTCAAACAAATCAGCCACGGCGATCTTTAGCGAGCATCTTTTAAAGATGGCAAGAGAGTACAGTGATATCGTTGGTGTTACGGCTGCGATGCCAACAGGCACTGGTATGGACGCACTTATACATGAGTTTCCAGATCGTTTTTGGGACGTAGCGATAGCTGAGCAGCACGCAGTTACCTCAATGTCAGCCATGTCAAAAGAGGGCTTTAAGCCATTTGTCGCGATATACTCGACTTTTATGCAAAGAGCCTACGATCAAGTCATTCATGACGCTTCTATTTTAAATTTAAACATCACTTTTGCGATGGATAGGGCTGGTATTGTGGGCGAGGACGGTGAAACGCATCAAGGTGCGTTTGACATTAGCTTTTTAAATGCTGTGCCAAATATGGTTCTTTTTGCCCCAAGATGCGAAGAGAGTATGAAAAATGTTATGGAATTTGCCTACTCTTACAAGGGTGTTAGCGCATTTAGATATCCGCGCGGAGCGTTTATCTTAAGAGATGAGTTTGAAGCTCAACCACTTGAGTTTGGCAAGGGTGAAATTTTAGCTGATGCAAATAGTGATATTGTATTTTTAGGCTATGGCAACGGCGTTGGTAAGGCAAATTTGGTCAGAAATTTACTTGCTGGCAAGCTTGATGTGATATTGGTTGATCTCGTCTTTGCAAAGCCACTTGATAGTGAGCTTTTACTGGATCTTGCAAAACGCACTAAAAAATGGTACATCTTTAGCGATAGTGCCAAAAAGGGCGGTATTGGTGAAATAATAAGTGCATTTTTACAAGAAAATAAAATTTCAAATATAAGCGTCATTAGCTTTGAGTATGAAGATAAATTTATCCCCCATGGTTCAACTGCTGAGGTTGAAAAGTACCTTGGTATAAGTGCCGAGCAGATTACCAAAAATTTACTAGAGAATAATTAATATCATTTAATAAAGTAACGTTTAATATTATTTTTGCTAGCATAAGCCAAAATAAAAACAAGGAAAAGCATTATGCAATACGTATCATTATTAAAGCAATCTGGGCTAAAAGTCACGCCACAGCGCCTTAGCGTTTTAAGAATTCTTGATCGCCACACGCATCCAACGATTGATGAGCTTTATGATGAAATTTTAAAAGAGAGCCCATCGGTTTCTCTAGCAACGGTTTATAAAAATTTAAATACTTTAAAAGACGAAGGTCTCGTAGTCGAAGTAAATATCGTCAATCAAAAAGCTAGATACGACATCTACGAATATCCACATATCCATGTAGTTTGCGAAAGCTGTGGAAGCGTCGAGGACGTGAGCTACGATGATGCTGAGCTTGGCAAATACCAAGAGGCATTAGAAAAGAAGATCGGAAATATAATAGAACGTCTAAATATCGTAGCTAGCGTAAAAAGCTGTAAACACTGTAAATAAAATTTATGTTGCTATTTAGCAGCATAAATTCCATCTTTTTTCTTATAAAAATACTTTTAAAATAAGCCTAAATTTAGCATCTTTCTCATTGTTTTAAGCACTAACTTGCTAAAATGAACAAAAAATTTTGGAGAAAAATGTGAGTTTGGAGATAGAGCGTAAATTTTTACTCAAAAATTCTCAAATTCTAGATTTTTTAAAAGAAGCTGGAGTAGTCTTTAAACATCTTGAAATTTCTCAGTTTTATACCAAGATAACGCAAAATGAAGAGATCCGCTTCCGGAGTGAAGAGGATAAATTTATAAAAACTGTAAAGATTGGCAAAGATCTAATCAGGGAAGAAAATGAAGAATTTTGCGAAAAAGCAGAGTTTAAAAAGGCTCTTAAAAGCCGCATCGGTAGCGTCATCTTAAAAGATAGATACATTTTTAAACTAAATAACAATCCTTGCAATATTGATATTTTTAAAAATGAATTAAACGGGCTTTGTACATTTGAAATCGAATTTAGTGATGAAAATGAAGCTGTCTTTTTCAAGCTACCACCGTTTTTAGAAAATTTTTGCCTAAGTGACGTAACTTGCGATAAAAGATATAAAAACAAATTTCTTGTCATCCATGCTAATGAAAATGAACAAATTGACTACAAAAAAGCCTATAAGATCATAAAAGAAAAAGAAATTTTGCCAAATTTTGCTACAAATCTAAAAAGCGGCGAGGCGCTAAGAGTCCTTTTCGTTAGTATTTTTAAAGTAATAAAAAGGCTAAAAAGCCAGTATTTGATAGACAAAGATGAAGAAGTTTTGCATGAACTTCGCGTAAATTTAAGAAAGGTTAGATCGATCCTTAAAATTTTTAGTGGCGTTTTTGATGAGAAAGTGACACTTTTTTTTGGTGAGAATTTTAAAATGCTTGCAAACTCGACAAACAAAAAGCGAGATTTGGATGTATTTTTGAGCTTTTTAAACGAGCAAAAACATGCAAATGAGCCTATATATTTTGTGAAAAAGGCTCTAGATTTAGAGTATGAAAATGTAAAAAGCTACCTTGGCGATGAAGAAAACTACGCATTTTTAAAAGAGTGGGAGATATTTTTAAATGAGGGTGAATTTTATAAGTCAAAACTCTTTGATGTAAGCCTTTCGCGCCTTGGTTCGTTTAAGCTTAGAACGCTTTTGGTTTTAGCTCAAAAAAGGCTAAAAGGCCTTAATCAAGACTGCCCAAATGAGAGCTTTCATGATCTTAGAATAGAGCTTAAAAAGATGAGATACACATATGAGTTTTTATATGAAATTTTCTGTTTTGAAGGGCTTAAAAAGTATGAAGAGAAGCTAAAGCAGATGCAAGAAATTTTTGGCAATCTTCAAGACTATGACGTCTGGCTCGGTATCCTTAAAAGACTTCCAGAAATGCCAGATAAAGAGAGGCTTGAGAGTAAAATTTACAAGCAAATTTATAAAAGTAGAGAAGAGATACTAAAAAAGCGTCTTAAATTTATAAAAGTAACTCGCAAAATTTCAAGAAATTTAAAAATTTACTACATATAAAAGGGCAAATTTATGCAAAAACAAGAAAAAATAGTTGATATGTTTAACCAGATCGCTCCGACTTATGACGTCGCAAACAGAGTGTTAAGCCTTGGTGTGGACGTGAGTTGGAGGAAATTTGCCTGCAGATATATGCTAGAAATTTTTAAAAATAAAAGCATAAATATTGTAGATGTAGCTTGCGGTACTGGCGATATGATGGGGCTTTGGAGTGAAATTTCAAAAGAATTTGGCGTTGAGGTGAAAAGCCTTACTGGTATCGATCCATCAAGCGGTATGCTAAAAGAGGCGAAGGCAAAATTTCCAAATTTTAAATTTATAGAGGCCTACGCTGACAACACGACGCTTGCAAGTGGAGAGGCTCAAATTCTAAGCATAAGCTATGGCATCAGAAACGTGGTCGAGCGAAAGGCTGCGCTTAGAGAGTTTAACAGAGTGCTTGCTCTAAATGGCTACGTAGTCGTACTTGAATTTACAAAACGCCAGAAAAAGGGGCTTATGACCTCGCTAAGAGATTTTTATCTAAGTAAAATTTTGCCAAGTATCGGCGGCTTTATCTCCAAAAACAAAGAGGCATACGAATATCTGCCAAGCTCGATCGAAAATTTCTTGGACGCAAAGAGCTTTTGCGACGAGCTAGCCGAAGCTGGCTTTGAGATAGATCTTTGCAAGGGCTTTAGCATGGATATCTCGACACTATTTATTGCTAAAAAGGTAAGAGAAATCAATGCTTAGTGTTTCTGAGCTAAACGAAAAAGCAAAGGCACTACTTGAAGCCACACTTGACTATGTCGAGGTAAGTGGAGAAATTTCGCGCCTTACTAAGCACGCCTCTGGGCACTGGTACTTCACGCTAAAGGACGAAAAGTCAAGCATCTCAGCTGTGATGTATCGTATGAATAACCAAAAGGTCAAATTCTTGCCAAAAGAGGGCTTGAAGGTCAAAATTTATGGCAAAGTGACCATCTATTCGCCAAGTGGGTCGTATCAGCTAGTGGCAAGTGCCATACTGCCTGATGGTGAGGGCGAGCTTGAGCTCGCGTTTAGACAGCTTAAAGAAAAGCTCGAAAACGAGGGCCTTTTTGACATTGGCGCAAAAAAAGAGATACCAAATTTACCTAAAAAAATAGCCCTTGTCACAAGCGCTACTTCAGCTGCACTTCAGGATATGCTAAAAGTCGTTACGAGCCGCTGGAGGCTAAGTGAAATTTATATATTTGACGCATTAACTCAGGGCGAAAATGCTCCAAGCTCACTCATAAAAGCTTTGCGTAGGGCCGATAAATACGGTGTTGATGTGATAGTGTTGGCACGCGGAGGCGGTAGCAAAGAGGATCTTTGGTGCTTTAATGACGAGGGGTTGGCACGTGAAATTTACGCTACCAAAACGCCTGTCATAAGTGCTATCGGACATGAGATCGACTACGTTATAAGCGACTTTGTGGCTGATCGCAGGTCGCTCACGCCAAGTGCAGCTATGCTTGATCTATTGCCTGATGAAGAGGCGTTTTTGCAGTATCTTGATAGGCTCAGCGACGATCTTGATAGCGCTTTAAATTTAAAGATCACAAAGAAGCAAAATTTATTAAATTTGCTCCTCTCTAAATTTTCGTCAAACGCTCTAAAAGCTAGGATCGAGCTAAAATTTAGCGAGGTGACAAACAAGCAAAATGCCCTAACAAACGCTGTACAAAGAAAAATTTTAGTCCTTGGCTCGGCACTTGGCTCGCTAGAGAAGGCTTATGAGATGAGGGAGCTCTTTTTCGAGAGTATAAAAGGGCTTATAGAGGTTAGAAAAGATGGCAAGAGAGTTGATCTTAGGGATTTAAAAATAGACGATGAGATAGAGCTTATCTCGCAAAATACACATAAAAAAGCAATAATCAAGGAGTAAAAATGAGTAGAAAAATCAACTTTAGCGCAGGTCCAAGCGCGATACCACTAGATGTTTTAGAGCACGCAAAGGCTGAATTTACCGACTACAGAGGCGAGGGCTACTCGATCATGGAGATCAGCCACAGAAGCAAGACCTTTGAAGAGATCCACTTTGGTGCTATGGATAAGATAAGAAAGCTTTATGGAATCGGCGATGAGTATGAAATTTTATTTTTGCAAGGTGGCGCACACTTACAATTTAGCATGATACCAATGAATTTATATCAAGGCGGCAAGGCGCAGTACGCAAACACCGGCGTTTGGACAAACAAAGCCATCAAAGAGGCAAAAGTGCTTGGCGTAAACGTAGATGTCGTCGCAAGTAGCGAAGATGAAAATTTCTCTTACATTCCTGATGTAAAATTTAGTGACGATGCCGACTACGCCTACATCTGCTCAAACAACACGATTTATGGCACGCAGTATAAGGCTATGCCAAAGACTAAATCTCCACTTGTTGTTGATGCTTCGAGTGATTTTTTCGCTAGACCGCTTGATTTTAGCAGTATCGGCTTGCTTTACGGTGGCGCTCAGAAAAATGCAGGTCCAAGTGGCGTAACTATCGTCATTTTAAGAAAAGACCTAGTTGATCGTGTGAGCAGCCAAAACGTCCCTATGTTTTTGCGCTACAAAACGCACGTAGAGGCAAACTCACTCTATAACACACCGCCGACCTTTGGAATTTATCTTTTAAATTTAACCATGCAACACCTGCTTGATCTTGGCGGACTTGCAGAGGTTGAGAAGATAAATGCCAAAAAAGCAAACACGCTTTATGACATTATAGACAGCTCAAATGGCTTTTACATGGGGCACGCTAAAAAATCAAGTAGGTCAGATATGAACGTGAGCTTTACGATACCAAAAGATCATGCGCTTGAGCCAGTTTTCGTCGAGGAGGCGCTGAAAGAGGGCATGATAGGGCTAAAGGGCCACAGACATCTTGGTGGCATAAGATCCTCTATCTATAACGCCGTTAGCCAAAGCGACGTTGAGAAACTTGGCGAGTTCATGAGAGAATTTGCTAGAAAGCACGGCTGATGAACAAGGCAAAAAAAGCTTACGACGAAATTCCTTATTTCTCGGCCGCATTTAGCGACTGCTCGCCAGTTAGGATAGAAGCGGTTGCTAAATTTCTGGGGCTTAAAGCAGCTAGCTTAAAAGAGGCTAGAGTGCTTGAGCTTGGCTCATCATATGGCGGTAACATCTTGCCATTTGCCATTTCACATAAAAATGCAAAAGTCGTTGGTATCGACATCTCAAGCCATCAAGTGGCTGAAGGTAACAAAGTAGCAAAGCAGATAGGTTTAGAAAATTTTACTCTGTTTGAGCGAAATTTTTTGCACATGAACGAAAGTGATATAAAAGAGCTTGGGAAATTTGACTATATTATTGCTCATGGCGTTTATAGCTGGGTGAGCCCAAATGTAAGAGATGCGCTGCTTGCCACGATTAAAGCACTACTTAGCAAGGATGGCATCGCTTATGTTTCGTATAATACCTATCCTGGCTGGAAGAGCCTTGATATTTTAAGAGATTTTATGCTTTTTGTAAGCTCAGGTAACGACAGTAAAGAAGCACTTACTCGCGTAAAAAGGGAGTTAAATTTTTTGCAGGATTATTTGAAATTTAGCCTGCAAAACCAAAGTGATGTCGTATACAAAGATAGCATGAAGCTGCTTTTAACACAGCTAAATTTCTTACAAGGCATCATCGCAAAGGGTAATGATTATTATATCTTGCATGACTTTTTAGAGGCTAGCAACGAGCCAATCTACTTTCATAAATTTGCTAAACATATCGACAAACACGGACTTTGCTACGTTATAGATGCTTCGCTAAATGACATCTTTGCAAGCTCAACTGGAATTTATCGCTTTGACGCACATATCGAGCAAAATTACAACTCTCGCATCAAAAAAGAGCAACTAAACGATTTTTTATTTAATAGATCATTTAGAAAAAGCCTCATCGCTCACAAGGAGAGGCTTGGCGGTGCTGAGGACTTTGATGCGGTACTTGGAGAGAGTGAGCTTGATAAGATTTATTTTGCATATTTTAGCGAGCAGCCAAGGACAAAAACGCAAGAAATTTTAAGCAAAAGCTATCCACAAAGCCTAAATTTAAGCGAAGTAAAAACGGCGCTTGGCGAGAATGCAAACGAAGCTTTTGTGGGACTGCTTGAAATTTTAAACGATCAAAACACTAAAATTTCTTCTTCAAAACTCAAAGCACTCACATATGAGCCTGGTAAAACCAAACTAAAGCCTAGAGCTGCGGCGTATCTTGAGTATTTTTTAAATACTAGCTCACCAGTTATCTCTTTGGCAAATGAGCTAAATGGCAAGCTAAGCTTAAGCCATGAAGAGATCAAAATCGCCTTAAAATTTGATGGCAAAGCTAGTTTAAAAGATATCGCAAAGAGCGTAAATTTAAGTAAAGACGAACTAGATAAGCTTGCTTTTAAATTAAGCGAAGCCTACTTTTTTGAAGAAATTTAAAAAAAGAGCGTGGCAAATTTAGCCATGCTCTTACTCAAAAAACATATCTTTTAAGATCAAGATGATCATCAATATATAAAATAGTAAAAACCATTTTTTAAGTGTTTTTTTGTCGGTATTTTGCGTCTTTTTGGTGCCAAAGTATGCGCCTATTAGCGAGCCAAGGCCTAAAAATGTGCCCTCAAGATATGAGATGTGACCATTTAGCGAGAGCGAGATGAAGCCAGCGATGGCTGCAAACATAACGAAAAATACGCCCATTGAGACCGCTTTTTTCAGTTCGTAATGTAAAAAGCCTACCAAGATAGGCGCTATAAAGACGCCTCCGCCGATGCCAATGCTAATGGCAAAAACACCAACAAAAACACCAACTAAAAATAGTAAAAAGACCGAGTTGTTGGCATTTGAGCCGTCGCTGTTTGGCGAAAAGTATAGCTTTATAAGTGAAAAGATAAAGGTCGCTAGAAGCATAGACTCAAGTAAGAGTGCTGGTGCGTGAGAGACGATGATACCGCTAAAGCTTGCCCCCACAAGACCGCCAAGCCCCAAAAATACGCCACGGTTTAGCTTTAAAAGCCCAGCTTTGTAGTTTAGATACGAGCCAAACGTCGCACTAAAGATCATTTGCATGACGCTTATGCCAATGGCCGTTTTCACGTCGTATCCAAAGGCGACCATGATAGGAACGACGACCGTGCCGCCACCTATGCCAAAAAAGCCAGCGATGTATCCAACGCCGATACCAATTATAAAAAGTTCAACAAAAAGCATAAATTTCCTTTTACGAGTGCCAAATTTTAGCCAAGCGGTGTTAAAAAAATAGTAAAAAAGTGAAATTTGGGCATAAATTTAGAAATTTGATAAAAATTTTAAAAACTAAAAGCGATTTTTCTTTATAATCACCCAAAAATTAAAAAGGGAAAAAATGCTTTTAGAACAGCCACTTTTTTATTATGAAGCGATTAGAGAAAAATTTAAAAATAGCTATTTAGCTGAAGACAAGACACAGACGATAATCGGCATTGATTGCGATTATATAGATGAAATGGATATGGATTTTTATGGGCTTAGAAGTTATTTTGATACAAATCGTAATAAATCTTTAGCTCCGTTTGCTGGGCTTTTTGGAGTTTTTGCTTACAGTGGAGTGAGATATTTTGAATATATCGGTGAGGAGAAAAGCAAAAAATATGAATTTCCAAAATTTATATATGCTGATGCTAAGGCATATCTGCACTTTGATAAGATGAGTAAAATTTATACATTTTATGGAGATAAGAATAAATATTATGACTTTTTGCTTGATGCGAAAGTTGAATGCAAAAGTAAAGAGCAGAGTAAATTTAGTATAAAAACTGATCTTAATAAAGAAAAGAAACACTTTGAGGATATGGTTGAGTTAGCAAAAGAGTATATAAGAAGTGGCGATGTCTTTCAGGTGGTGCTTGGTGAATTACTTGAAATTTCAACGAATATGAGTAGTCTAGACTTTTATAAAAAGCTTTCACTTACAAATCCAAGCCCATATATGTTTCATTTTCCTACACCTTATGGCGATGTAGTTGGCTCTTCACCAGAGCTTGTTTTTGAGATGAAAAGTGAGCAAATTTTTGTAGCTCCGATCGCAGGCACAAGGCCTAGAGGAAGCGATGCAAATGCAGATGCGGCACTTGAAAACGAGCTTTTAAATGACGAAAAGGAGCTGGCTGAACATAAAATGCTAATCGACCTTGCCAGAAATGACATCGGTAGGGTTTCGGAACCAAAAAGCGTAGCTGTAAGAAATGCGATGCATATCCAAAAATATGAAAAAGTAATTCACATCGTAAGCGATGTCTATGGCAAATGCGCCAAAGGGCTTGATCTTTTTGATGTCTTAGCTAGTATTTTTCCAGCTGGCACGCTAAGCGGAGCCCCAAAAATAAGAGCTATGCAAATAATTAATGAGCTTGAAATTTCTGAGCGAAATATCTATGGCGGTGGCATTGGATTTTTGCATTTTAATGGCGATGCTCAGGTTGCTATTCTTATTCGCTCAGCCATCTTTGTGCCAGGTGAAAATGGATTTAGTGATGTATTTGTGGGGGCTGGAGCTGGTATAGTTTATGACTCAAAGAGCGAAAGAGAATACGCTGAAATTTGCCATAAACGAGCAAGCGTGCTAAATGTATTTAAAAATAACGCAAAAGAGTTTTAGGCGTTAAACTTAATAAATTCATAAGAGCTTTTAGCATAGCTAGTGCCCATAGAATCGATTTGCTCTCTTACGGTAGCTGAAAGCTCTGCTTTTGTGATATTTTTGGCTAGCACTTTTACAAAAGAAAATTCACTTCTTTCTTGTGCGCCAAATATCAGCACTCTTGTATCAACCTTTTGGCTTTGTCTTATCTTATCAACAACTCTTGTTAGCTCTTCGTAGTTGAAGCCTTTTACGTTTTCATCTATAAGAACGATACCGTAAGTTTTGGTTTTTATCTTTGTTAATAGCTCATCAAAGCTATTTGTGGTTTCAAGTGTGTTGTAAAATTCCCCTAAAGCTGAGCTAAATATTTTATTTTCCATTGGTGATTTCTTAAATAAAATAATATTTTCGCTTTTTGCTAGATAGCTTTCGTCTATTGCAATCTCGCCAAAATTTGGCAAAAATTTTCTAAAAATTTGAGCCAGTTCGTCGCTATTTATTGGCGTTTTTATATAGGCATTGAAGTATTCTTTGACGCTGTCTCCATCTATATTTGAAGTATTTGAAAGCATTAGTATAATTGGAATTTTCGCATTTTGTATGGCTGTTTTTATAAGATCAAGATTTTTTTGAAGGCTATTTTTTTCAGCTTCGAAAAATTTTGAGCCAACAAATATAAGGTCAAAATCGCCTTGCTTTATGGCTTGTTTTAGATCTTTTTTATTGCAAACTCCAACAACTTCGCAGTTAAATTTACTAAAGCCACTTGCTGTTATATCTATGTAAATTTCGTTAGTATCGCAGATTAAAATTTTTGGTTTATCGTTTAAATTTTTATTCATAATATCAGCTTCGCCTAAGCAAAGTAGCCTTGTGATACTTAATGGAGTTAGCGGATCTTTTAAAATGAGCGGATTTTTAATATCTTGGCCTTGCTTATTGGTGTTTCTTAAAAATATAGCATCATAATTTTTTGTAATAGATGGACTAGTGCTTGTTAGTATATCTACTTTGAGCCCAAGGTCTTTTGTGGTCTGCTCAAAAGCTTCGTTGTAAGCGATATTTACGTCTTGCAAGAATGCTAATTTATGATTGCATTTTATATCAAAGTCTTTATAGTTTGATGTTGTTTTAAAAATGACTACAAATTTAAACTCATTGCCAATACTTGGAAACGAGTTAATCTCCAGTTTGCTTTCTAAATTTTTTAAATAAATTTGAGCGATTTTTAGATAAAACTCGCTCTCATCATTATTTAAGCTATTCTCATCATCTGAAAATATATTTGAAATTTGCTTTTCACTCATGGCAGCTGAGCTATTTTTTATGCTAAAGCTTACAGAACAAAGTCCGCTTCTATCAAACTCTTTTTGAACTTTTTTGATAGTGATGATAATGTTTTGATGTCTTAAAGACATTGATAGTGATGCCAAAAAGATAGAGTTAAATGCGGTTTTTAATGAATTTAGATTTCCTTCTAGTTCATTTGTAAGGCTTGGATCAAGGTAGCTTATAAAATTTATCTTTTTGCTTTGCGAATAGACAATATTTGCTTGCAAAATTTCTTCAAAGCTTTTTTGAGGATCAAATATCTCGGTTTTATTGCATTCGCTATATTTTTTAACATTTGAGATATTTTTAGCATTGTTATAAAGCGAGGTCATGATATTTGCATTTTTTTCTATCGTGTCTATAAATACTTGCTTTTTGCTATTATTTGTTTCTATTTTTAAAGCCGCAGTCGATGTAAAAATTTCTTTATTAATGGACTCTAGCTTCTTGCTCACTGATAAAATATATCTATCTTTTATCTGAAAAAAGCTGCTATCTTTTACATAGGTTTCTTTTAGATCTTCATAAGTTTTTATGAGCTTTGATATCGCATTATCCGCACTTGTCTCTTTTGATGATAGGATATAGTTTGATATGTATTTTGACTTATCGATAAGTGTCTTTAAAAATTTCAACCTAGCAGAAATACCAAGCAAAGATAAAATGAGCAAGCCACAAAGCAAAAACTCAAAAAAGGTCTTTATGCCAAAGCTTATTTTCTCGCTCTTAGTAAGTTCTAACAGCTCATTTTTTATGTTTATGGCACTATCTAATAAAAGTATAAATTTATCATCTTCATACTGTTTGATTAAGATGATATCTTCGATATTTAGCTTTTCAGAAAATGCGATCTTGGCTTTAGTTTCTCTTATTTTTCTGGCTTGATAGTTGGCTTCAAACTGGTTAAAGTCTTTGTAAATATTCTCTTTTAGCTCACTTTTTGGAAGCATATCAAGATTTGGCGTATTGTCCTTTACGGAATATACATTTTCTCTCACATTATTGTTTATTGAAAATAAAGGGCCATTTATAAAGATATTTTTTACGTAGTATTTAGTATTGTTTGCTAAAGAGAGTTGATTGTAAATTTTACTTAAAGTTGCGGCATAAGCTTTTATTATAAGCGGAAAGTCTCGGTCTAAATCTTGTTTAAAATCGCTATCTATTTCTCCATTTATATTTTGGAAAAATTCGTAAAATAGTTCATCAAATTTATCATTTTGGTTTAGATTTGCTAGCAATTCTTTTAATTTATTTATATTTCGTATCTCAGTGCGATCGTCTTTTCTTATAGAATTTATAAATTTCTGTGTATTTTTTAAGGTAGTATCTCGCAACTTTTTTATATCTTCTTGGCTTTTGCCTATTAGCGTATCGTGCTCTTGTATCACGGATTTTATAGTTTGAAATACTAAGGATTGTTTATATAGTTTTTCATTTAGATCTTTTAGATCTGTAAATTTTTTATAGCTTTCATTTCCGCTATATGCACAAAAGATCGCTGAAATTATTATTGGCGCTAACAATATATAAAATTTATTATTTTTCATGGATACTCTTTTTGCTATATTTTTTGACGATATTTTCTATCTCAATTAGTCTTTTGGTAAAAAGAGACATCTCTTTCATTTTTCCATTTTGATTGTTATCTAAAAAAGCGTTAAGCTCATTTGCAAGGTTATTAAGCTTTAAATTTAATGCAGCTTCCCTTATCTCATCTACGTATTTTTTGAGCATTATTTCGTCTTTTGCGATTATGGCTGATTGGATCTGGATAAGAATTTCTCTTGCGTTGTGCAAAAATATATTTAAATAGGATGCAAAATCTTTTTTATTTAAATTTAGTATTTTAAGCGATGTTTCAAACCAGGAATCATCAATAAGTGATTGTGTCTGTGTGTCAAAAAGATACCATGCGTTTAGTTTAAAAACAGGCAGTCTTAATGTAGGTTTTACTTTTACTGCTGCTATTAGGTTTTGGTTGTTTATTATGTCCTGCTTCTCTAAAAGCACGATAAAAAATTTTTCACCATTTTTTAAAATAGCATTTTGCAGTCTCGCTTCTAGTAAGATCGCACCGCCATCTTTTCTTTTTAAATTTACTCTAGCGCTATTATCTTTCGTATTTTGTAAAAATTCCAAGAAGCTGTAGTTTGTACTTTCTTGGCTTGTTATGACTAGCTCGCTTATATCTTTGTATTGCAACAAAAAGTCATCCAAACTATCAAAACCCAATAGCTCAAGTGAATCTTGCGTTATTGCAGATATTTTTAAATTTTCATCATATATTATCACTTCAAATTTCCTTCTTTGAGTACTGCAAGCTTTTCTGCTACGCTTTTATTTGTTATTTTTGCCACTTCTTCTAAATTTGCTTCGCTGATTTTATCAAAACTTCCGTAAAAGCTGATTAATTTCGCGATACTTCCCTCAGAAACGCCAGCTTGCTTTAGAATTGATCTTTGCATATCATTTTTCTGCCTTGTTTTTCTGTGAAAGCTGATGACAAATCTATGGCTCTCATCACGCATTTTTTGGAAAAACTGAAGCTTTTTATCGCTTGTACTTAGACTAAAGCTACCATTTTTTGTGTAAATTTTATCCTTTGCCTCACCTTTTGCACGGTGAGCTTTGGCATCGATCTTCTCTTTTGAAATGGCTATCACATCGACGTTTGCGCCACTGCTTGCTAAAATTTCACAGGCTAAATTTAAAAGTACCTCGCCACCGTCAATAACCCAAAGATCAGGCGGGCTAAGCTTGTCAAACCTAAGTGCTCTAGCAGTCAAACTCTCTTTCATCTGATCGTAGTCGTTTTTAGAGCTTAGATGCATGTGGCGGTAGTTTTGCTTCGCCCACTCGCCGTGTTCATAGCGCACCATCGCTCCGACACTTGCCTCGCCAAAAAGATGCGAGTTGTCGTAAGCCTCGATCACGTAAGGCGTGTGGGCTAGGTCAAAGTACTCTTTTATCTCGTTTAGTAGCTCATTATCGTGCGTTTTTAGATATTTTTCGATGCTAACTTCAGCGTTTTTTGTAGCGATCTCACAAATTTTTCGCTTATCGCCTATTTTTGGGCATGTGATATTAAATTTACGTCCAAATCTCTCGTTTAAAATTTCCTCCACCAGCTCGCTATCTTCAAAGCTCTCATGCACAAAAATTTTGGTGCTAATTATCGGCTGTCCAGCTATGAAGCTTTTTAAAATGGCCTGCTTATAAGCCTCGTTTATCTCATCTTTTTGAGCATTTTTAGCCTGCGCGATGTCAGTTTTTACTCCAGTTATCTTGCCACTTTGCACGCTAAATCTCACCGCACAGATCATATCGTGCACGCAAGCGACCGAGTATGCCTCAAAGTCCTCAAGCTTAGCTAGATCAACTTCAACCTTTGTTTGCATATTTTTAAGCGTTTGCATCTTATCTCTAGTCGCGGCTGCTTGCTCGTAGTCTTCGGCCTTGGCGTAGTTTAGCATAAGCTCTTCAAGGCGAGCGATTAACAAATTTGGATTTTGTAAGGCCGCGATAGCCTCGTTTACGATCTTAGCGTAGTTTTCTTTTGAAATTTTGCCTTCACACGGAGCATAGCAGCGTTTTAGCTGATAAAAAAGGCAAGCTTTTTTGCCTTTGATGCAGGACTTTTTCTGAACTAGGTTGAAATTTAGATAAAGTGCCTCAAGTAGCTCGCTAGCTCCACTAAAATATGGTCCAAAATAGCGGATATTTGAGCCTTTTACCACCTTTCTAGTGATCTCAAATCTTGGAAAATCATCATTTAAATTTATAAAAATGTAAGGGTAGGTCTTGTCGTCACGAAGCAAGATGTTGTATTTTGGCTTAAGCTGCTTGATGAAAGAATTTTCAAGTATTAGAGCGTCTGCTTCGCTTGGCGTGACGATGTATTCAAGATGCACCGCCTCGCTTATCATCTTTGAAATTCTAGGGCTTAGTTTTTCAGCTGGAGCTAGGCTTGGGGTAAATTTAAAGTAGCTTTTGACCCTATTTTTTAAAATTTTGGCCTTACCAACGTATAAGAGCCTATTTTGTGCGTCAAAATATTGATATACGCCAGGCTCGTTTGGAAGTGTTCTTATCTCGTCTATTAGCATCTTGCCTGCTCATTTTTCTTGAGCAAAATTTCTCTTAGCTCTTCAAATTTTTGGTGTATTTGCTCGTCTTTTGCTAAATTTTTAAACTCGCCTTTACTAGCTGGCGCATAAAAGATGGTACTTTGCTCTTTTTGATTAAAAAATTTTAAAAATTTGCTCACGACAAATCTTATATTTTCTTCTTTCTTATTTTTTGTATAGTT
The DNA here is from genome assembly GCF_002165785.1 of Campylobacter concisus. Classification (GTDB taxonomy): domain Bacteria; phylum Campylobacterota; class Campylobacteria; order Campylobacterales; family Campylobacteraceae; genus Campylobacter_A; species Campylobacter_A concisus_W. Next base: position 212,764 of record NZ_NDYO01000001.1, on the reverse strand, counting down.
GATTTCGTTAAGAGGTTTTGGAGTAAGAATGCTATTAAAAACGCTATTTTTATTAAATTTGCAAAAGGTTTTTAATAACCTTTTTATATCATTTATACTACTATCACGCCTAAGCTCTAAAAGCCCAGTGGGATGAGTAAGAACAAAGGTCAAAACACCTTCTCTAACGTAGCAAAAAGCTATATAAAATCGTTTTGCTTTCCCCATAAGCTCTAAAAGCTGTTGGCACTCATTTGCCATGCTTAATTTTTCTTTATACAAAGGATTTTCGTGAATAGTATTTATCAAAAATTTAGCGTTTTTCATGGGCTTATCTTATCATCTTTTATTTTAATTTTTACTCTTTTTGCATTTAGTGGCTGTGGCTACAAGGATGATCCATTTTACGGAGATGCTCCAGTAAAAGAGAAGAAAACTGACAAGATAAATAAAATTTAGTAAATTTTTGTAGCTAAATAAAAATGTAATATAAGCTTAATAATTTTTACTAACCTAATTTTTAGGCTCATTTAAGTAACATACCAAGATTTTTATTTTACAAGGAGAGTATAATGAGGTTTTTTGGACTTCTAGGCTTGTTTTCCGCGATGGCTTTTGGTGCTAATGGAGAAACCATGGCTGTTGACTTAACTACTACATGGGCAGGAATTTTATCGCTTATAATTTTTGTTGTTGGATATTTTTTCATAGCAGCAGAAGAAAATTTCCATATCGACAAAGCAAAACCTGCTATTTTTATTGGTACGTTTATGTTCCTACTTATCGGTGTTTATATGCTTATAAATGGCATGGATGTGCATTCGCTTGAACATGAGGTAAATCACCTGATTTTAGAGATCGCTCAGATCGTATTTTTCTTGATGGTGGCGATGACGTTTATCGAAGCGCTTATAGAAAGAGACGTATTTAACGCACTTAAATATAATCTCGTATCAAAAGGCTATACTTATAGAAAACTATTTTGGCTAACTGGTGTTTTGGCATTTTTCATAAGCCCAGTGGCTGATAACCTAACAACAGCGCTTATTCTTTCAACTGTTCTTCTAACAATAGATAGAAATAATACAAATTTCCTAGTGGCTGGCGCGATAAATATCGTCGTTGCAGCAAATGCAGGTGGAGCATGGAGTCCATTTGGCGATATCACTACGCTTATGGCTTGGGCTGCTGGAAAAGCACCATTTGTCGACTTTTTTGCACTTTTCCCAGCATCTATCATAGGTTGGTTTGTAACGGCATTTTTACTTTCTCGCGTGGTGCCAAGTACTGCACCACATTTTGATGTGGCAAACGAGCCAAAAGTGGTTATGAAAAAAGGCGGTAAAGCGGTTATTTTTATAGGCGCATTTACTATCTTTTGTGCAGTTATGATGCACCAGCTTTTTCACTTACCAGCGATGTGGGGCATGATGTTTGGCTTCTCGCTACTTAGCCTTTATACTTACTATTTCAAAAAAGCTCACAAAAATGAAGAGCCAATGCATGTATTTCACTATATGTCAAAGATCGAAAACAACACACTATTTTTCTTCTTCGGAATTTTAGCTGCAGTTGGCGCTCTTCATTTTGCTGGATTTTTAAATTACGCTGTATCACTTTATGATAAATTTGGCTCAACAGCTGTAAATATCGGAGTTGGTTTCCTTTCAGCGATCGTTGATAACGTTCCAGTTATGTCGGCTGTTTTAAAAGCAAATCCAGCAATGGGAGCTGATGCAGGCGAGGCAATGAGTCAGTGGCTATTAGTGACACTAACTGCTGGTATCGGCGGTTCGATGATCAGCTTTGGTTCAGCAGCTGGCGTTGGAGTAATGGGTAAATTAAAAGGAATTTATACCTTTGGTGCACATATGAAATACTCTTGGATGGTGGTTTTAGGATATATCGTATCAATCATTGTTTGGTATGTGCAGTTTGAAATTTTTCATCTCTATTTTTAAAAGGTTATAAATGAACAATACGATTATAGTTTTGGATTTTGGTTCGCAGTACACTCAGCTAATAGCTAGAAGGCTAAGAGAAGAGGGCGTCTACACTGAAATTTTGCCATTTAATGCAAAGCTTAGCGAGATAAAAGCAAAAGAGCCAAAAGGTATCATTTTAAGTGGTGGCCCAGCTAGTGTTTATGCTAAAGATGCCTACTTTTGTGATAAGGGTGTTTTTGAGCTAAATATCCCAATCCTTGGCGTTTGCTACGGCATGCAGCTACTTGCTCACACGCATGGTGCTGAGGTTTTAGCGGCTGATCAAAAAGAGTACGGCAAGGCCGAGCTTAATGTCATAAAAGAGCACAAACTTTTTCAAGGTACACCTTCAAAACAAATCGTATGGATGAGTCACAGTGACTATGTAAAAGACTTGCCAGAGGGCTTTGAGGCGATCGCAGTTAGTGAAAATTCGCCTTATTGTGCTTTTGGCGATGATAAACGTAAATTTTATGCGATCCAGTTTCACGCAGAGGTACAACACAGCGAATACGGTACGCAAATTTTAAAGAATTTCGCTAAATATATCTGCGGCTGCGAGAGCACGTGGAACATGGGAAGCTTCGCTAAAAATAAGATAGAAGAGATAAGAAAAACAGTAGGCACTCATAAGGTACTTTGTGCAGTTAGTGGCGGCGTGGATAGCTCTGTAACCGCGGCACTTTTAGCGGCCGCTGTACCTGAAAATTTGATCCTTGTCTTTGTTGATAACGGACTTCTTAGAACAAACGAAAGAGAGCAAGTTGAAGCTACATTTAGAACAAAGCTTGGTGTTGAGCTAGTTAGCATAGATGCGAGCGAGACTTTTCTTGGACGCTTGGCTGGTGTGGTTGATCCTGAGAAAAAACGCAAGATTATAGGCGAGACATTTATAGAAATTTTTGAGCAAGAGGCTAAAAAGCATGGTGACGTGAAATTTTTAGCTCAAGGCACTCTTTATACTGATATCATCGAAAGCTCCGTAGTTGGCTCAAGCAAGACGATAAAGAGCCACCACAATGTTGGCGGTTTACCTGATTGGATGACATTTGAGCTAATAGAGCCACTAAGAGAAATTTTTAAAGATGAGGTTAGAAAACTAGGCCTTGAGCTTGGACTAAGCCGCGATCTAGTCTTCCGCCATCCTTTCCCAGGGCCGGGCCTTGCTATCCGCATAATGGGCGAGGTGAATAAACCAAGTCTAGAACTACTTCGCAAAGCTGACGTGATCTTGCGAGATGAGCTAAAGAGCACTGGCTGGTACAACAAAACTTGGCAGGCATTCTGCGTACTTTTAAACGTAAATTCAGTCGGCGTAATGGGTGATAACCGCACCTATGAAAACGCTGTTTGCGTGCGCGTGGTTGATGCGAGCGATGGCATGACTGCTAGCTTCTCACGCCTGCCGTACGATCTGCTAGAAAACGTAAGCCGCCGCATTATAAACGAGGTAAATGGCATCAACCGCGTAGTTTACGACATCTCGAGCAAGCCACCTGCAACTATCGAGTGGGAATAGAGTAAAAAAAATATTTTTGCTGTAAAACCGTTGAAAATACAATATTACAACAGTTTTACAGAAGCAAAAAGCTCCTTAGTGATACTATTTTGATACTAAAAATGAGAAAAAGTAGGTTTAAAAGGGAGTTATTGAATTTAGATAAATTGTTTAGAAAGCCTTCCATTATTTTGGTGGTAGGCTTTTGTGGGAACAGTGGTTAGTAAATTTGAATAGCTCTTATAGTAATAAAAATCCTTTGTATCTGAGCCCACTTTAACATACTAATAATGCAGCATATTTATTTATACCTTACCTAAACAAAAAATTAAATGCTATTAATAAGTGCTTAAATGGTGATACATTATATGGGATTTATTTTAGTTTGAATATTTTGAAAGAAGCGTCAACATGAGACACAAAGATACCAAAATAGAATGTGAAGAATTATGGGCAAAAAATAAATATTATGTACTAAGCAAATCGCATAAAGCATATCTGGAGATAAGGGAGTACTTGAAGGAAAAAGAACTGGATGTTTTATGGCTAAATGAAAAAATACGTGAAACAAGAGATATGAAGGAGAGTAAAAAAGATTTTAGTAATGCCGTTCTTCACATATGGGGATATTTCAAAAAAGAAGCAAGTACAATTGAAAAACAGGCATTATTTGATATATTAAATAAATATATGGAAGGGGAAAATAGTCAGAAGGTTGTAATTGAATACATTAACACTTTACTAAAGAAATACCCTAATGAATATTTAGAAAAATCAACCTTGTTAACAGGAGAAACAATATGAGACTATGGCATGAAAAACTTATCCACTTATTGCCCAAAAATCAGCTTCTTGGACAACATAGGGAGTGTTGTGCTTTGAGGGGCAATGGATGGAAAAAGAAACATAAAACTGTGGACTATGTGTTTTCATATTCTCCGTATCATCTTTTTGTTTACCATGTATTGGTTATGGAGGAGATGGGAAAAAGGGGATATAATGTTTCTGCGGAATGGAAAGATAAAAATTATAGAGGAAGGACAGCAGAAAAGTATGATAATCTTAAAGAGGAAATTATAGGCAGTCCAATTTACAAAGAGCATAATATTGAATATCTGGCTGATTGCATAGAAAATTTAAGAAATAAAGGCATACATTTAAAAGTATAGAAGTTGTGAAGGAATAGGCACCATATCCATTTTATGGAATTTTTTGTAAAAGGAACTTCTTGATAGGTACTAGTTTTAATTAGGATATATTTTCTCTTTTTATTAACATTGGTCAATGAAATTTAGCTCTCAACCTTTTATAATTTTGCAAAAAAGGATATAAAATGAGTCAAATTTATAATCTAGACAAAGACACAAATATAGTTAAAAAAAGTGTCGTTAGCAAAAGGCTCTTTCAAAATAAAAACGCAAGCGTTGATATATACGCATTTGACGAGGGTGAGGAGCTAGATCACGAGATGCTTTTTATAGATAGCCTTGCCTGGGTGATAGATGGCGAAGCGCAACTTGAGTATGGCAAAAAGCAGATGAAGCTTGGGAGCGACGAAGCCTGCCTTATCGAGGCAAAAACCTGGCGAAAACTCAAATTTACAAAGAAAACAAAATATTTACTAATAGATTTTAAGGAGAATGTTATGATAGATCATTTACCTAAGGCAGCTATTTTTAGCTTAGTTGATGCAGTGGAATACGAAAAAGGCAAGATAGTTAGCAAGACGCTTGTTAAAAATGAGAATGGCTCGATGTCGCTGCTTAGTTTTGACACAGACCAAGAGCTCTCAACTCACGCAGCTCCAGGCGATGCACTACTTATAGCACTTGATGGCGAGATGAAGCTAACTATTGGTGATGAGCATTTTGATATCAAAAAAGGCGATACCATCGTGCTTCCGGGCAAAATACCACACGGATTAAAGATAAAAGATAAATTTAAAATGCTCTTAATCGTCACTAAAGACAAAATGTAATACCAAGCCCTATTTTTAGGGCTTTTTATAATAACAGTAGCAAATTTATACTTAATAAAGCAAAAAGTAAAGTCATAATATAATCTCTTTAAAAAATTTAAAGAAGAGTTATGAAAAAAGAAAATTCCAAACTATTTTTATTGCTATTTTTAGGCGCTCTCTCTGCCTTTGGACCATTTGTTACAGATCTTTATTTGCCAGCACTTCCGGCTATTACCGAGTGGTTTAAAACAAGTGTCACAGCTACGCAATTAACGATCACGACATCGATGGCGGGCTTAGCTATAGGTCAGCTTATAGTTGGCCCAATAAGTGATAAATTTGGCCGGAAACTGCCCCTTACCATCTCGCTCATCGTCTATACGATAAGCACTATTTTTATATTTTTTGCACAAAATATCCAGTTTTTTATCTTTATGAGAATTATTCAAGGGCTAGCAAGTGCCGGTAGCTTAGTCATCTCAAGGGCTGTTGTGAGTGATCTTTATAAGGGTCATGAAATGACTAAATTTTTTAGTCTTATGATGGTTGTAAATGGTCTTGCTCCGATACTCTCGCCAATTGGTGGCAGCTTGCTACTTAAATTTACCGACTGGCGCGGCATCTTTATGGCGCTAACCATCATTGGTATTTTGCTTTTTATCGCAAATTTTTATTTCAAAGAGAGCTTGAGTCAGTCAAATCGCTTAAAAATGCCTTTGCTAGTGACTTATAGTGTTTTTGGTAAAATTTTAAGAAAGAAAAAATTTATGCTTTTCGTAAGCATTCAGACATTTGCGATGGGCGCGATGTTTGCCTATATAGCGTCATCTTCGTTTATTTTTCAAGAATTTTATTCTCTAAGTCCAGTAAGTTATAGCTTTTGTTTTGCTTCAAATGGTTTAGGGCTTGTTATAGGAGCAAGACTTGCTAGTCTTTTAAATGAGAGAAAAGCGCTCAAAACCGGGCTTTTTGGTACCTTGTTTGCTAGTGTTTTTATTGCTTTCATGCTTTGCTTTAAATTTGAAGTGATCGGCGTCATTATCGCATTTTTTTTATTGCTTCTTTTTACAGGATTTGTCTTGCCAACTGCTTCATCGCTAGCCATGAATGAAGGCAGAGAATACGCAGGTTCAGCCTCAGCGATACTTGGATTTTGTCCATTTTTCTTAGGTGGCGTCGTCTCTCCGCTAGTTGGGCTTGGTGATATATTTTATTCGACTTCTATTGTTATTTTAGCCTGCACATTACTTGCTTTGATATCATTTTTTAGGTTAAAAAGAGTTGCGTAAAATTTATCTTATTTCAAATACAAAAACTGCTGATGAGAGCGTTGTAAATTTAAGCGTTAGCAAGATAGAGTTTTTGAAATTTGAACTAAATTTAAGTGACTATGATGTGCTGGTAGCTACTTCTAAAAATGCTTTTAATGCATTAAAATTTAACAATATAAAAGCTATAAATTTGCCAGTCTTTGCCATCGCAAATAGTTGTGCGGCAGCCGCAAGAGAGTTTGGATTTAGTGAAATTTATACCGGAAAGAACGCTCACGGAGATGGCTTTGCAAGAGAAATTTTACCACTTTTAAAGGGCAAACAGGTTCTTTATCTAAAAGGTAAAGATAGCGCTTCAAATTTCTTAGAAATTTTACAAGATGGCGGAGTAAACATAAAGGCGATTTTTGCCTATGAAAATGTCTTAAATCCTTGCAAAATGGAGCTAAAACCATCAAAAAATAGTATCTTGATCTTTGCTTCTCCACTAAATGTCAAAAATTTTCTTAGTAATTTTGGCTGGGATGAGAGCTATCAAGCGATAAGCATTGGAAAGGTCACTGCAAAAGAGCTAAAATTTACTGAGCCAATAGTGAGCCAAAGTCAAGATATAAACGCCTGTATCGCGCTTGCCAAAACATTACTTTAAGCAAAGAATTTATATAATTTTATTGCCTGAGTGAAGCGAGTCAGCATTTTACGGGGTCCAACACTTTTTTGTTAGCGAAAAGGTATGGGTGCCTTGTGATGTGGCTTCGTTTGAGTCTGAAAAGGCGAGAAGTTGCAACCGTTTGGTATCTATCTATTTGCAAGATTGGCTTTGTTTATGGGCCACTCTTCTATGCGACGCCCACTCGGGTTTTTAAATTTACGGAGATGAAATGAATATTCTCATAATAGGAAGTGGCGGCCGCGAATACGCCATTGCTCTAAAACTAAAAAACGAAAAAAATATAAATTTATACTTTGCGCCGGGAAATGGTGCGACCTCACGCCTTGGCGAGAATTTAAATATAAAAGACTTTTATGAGCTTGCAAAATTTGCTAAACAAAATGATATTGCTCTAACTATCGTAGGCCCTGAAGCGCCGCTTAGTGAAGGCGTAGTGGATATCTTTAAAAAAGAGGGTTTGCTCATCTTTGGACCAAGCAAAGCAGCTGCTAGACTTGAAGCTAGCAAGGCCTATATGAAGGACTTTTTAGCTAGAAATAACATAAAAACTGCAAAATATTTAAACACAGATGATAAAGAAAAAGCATTTAAATTTATTGATACCTTAAGCGCGCCGATGGTCGTAAAGGCCGATGGTCTTTGTGCTGGAAAAGGCGTTATAATCGCAAATTCTAAAGAAGAAGCCAAAGAGGCAGTTAGCGACATGCTAAGCGGAGCCAGCTTTGGTGATGCTGGTAAATTTGTTGTTGTTGAAGAGTTTTTAGACGGCTTTGAGCTAAGTTTTTTTGCTATTTGTGACGGCGAAAATTTTGTAAGTTTGCCAGTGGCACAAGATCATAAACGTCTGCTTGATAATGACGAAGGTCCAAATACTGGTGGTATGGGCGCCTATGCTCCAAGTTCACTTGCTTCAAAAGAGCTGATAAAAAGGGTCGAAGAAGAGATTGTAAAGCCAACTTTAAAAGGGATGAAAAACGAGGGCAGTCCGTTTTGTGGAGTACTTTTTGTGGGACTGATGATCGTGAAAAATGAGCCTTATGTACTTGAGTTTAACGTGAGATTTGGCGATCCTGAGTGCGAGGTATTGATGCCATTAATTGACGGAAATCTAAGTGAAATTTTACTAAATGCTGCAAAGGGCGAGCTAAAGCCTATTAGTCTAAAAGATGAATTTGCAGTTGGTGTTGTGATGGCTAGCAAGGACTATCCGTATAAAAGCAGTCCAAAAGCTAAAATTTCAGTTTTAAATGATGTAAAAGATGCTCACATTGCTTATGCTGGTGTTAGCGAGCAAGGCGGAGAAATTTATGCAGATGGTGGCAGAGTATTAGTCTGCGTTGCCACTGCGAAGAGCATAAAAGAGGCACGTGATAGAGCTTATGAGCTTTGCGAAAATGTAAAATTTGACGGAGCACATTATAGAAAAGATATTGCCTGGCAGGCATTAAAATGAGTATGCAGATAGTTGAAAAACTTGAAAAAGAAGAAATTTCGCTAGCGCCATTTTCAAAAAGAGTGCTAGCTTACTCAATTGATGAATGTATTGTTTCTTTTTTGTTTTTGATCATTTACTGGGATGCCTTTTTGTCGGTTATGAGCTATGATGAAGCCAGAAATTTGACCTTAAATTTCTTTTGGCAAATAGTCGCACTAAAGATTATTTATCATGCATTTTTTGTTTGGTATTATGGTGCGAGTCTTGGGCAAATGCTAACAAAGACGATGTGCATTAATGTAGAAATTTTAGATAGACCAAATTTTATTTCAAGCTTGGTAAGAGCGATTTTGAGGTTGGTTAGTGAAGCTTGTTTTTATCTTGGTTTTGCATGGGCATTTGCAAATCCAGCTAGGCAGACTTGGCAAGACAAAATAGCAAAAACAGTGGTGATAAATGCGTAAAATTTTATTTTTAGTTCCGGTATGTATTTTAAATTTAAGTGCAGCTGTGCAAGATGTGCAGCTTTTGGCTGATGATGTAAAGCAAGATAAAGGCATCGTCACGGCCAATAAAAATGTTGTTGTATATTCACAAGATTACCTTGTGACAGCTGATTGTGCAGTTTATGATCAAAATAATTCGGTTATCGAGCTATTTGGCAACGTCAACATGATGAAGGGCAAGAGTGAAGTCTCTCGCTCAAACTATGCAAAGCTAAATTTAAAAAATAATGACACTGCTTTTGAATCGCTTTTTATGATGAATAAAGACATGGAAGTATGGATGAGAAGCGATGAGAGCAGCTCTGACAGCGAGTACTATAGAGTAAAAAAGGCGATGGTTTCAAGCTGTAATGTCCAAGATCCTGACTGGAGTATCACTTCAAGCTCAGCTATGCTAAATAAACAAAGCAAATTTTTACACCTTTTTAACCCAGTCTTTCGTATAGCTAATGTGCCAGTTTTTTATTTGCCATATTTTGGTTTTTCAACAGATACCACAAGAAGAACAGGTCTTTTACCACCTGAGCTTGGATACGGAAAATCTGAAGGCTTTTATTACAAACAGCCGATTTATTTTGCACCTTATAATGAGTGGGACTTCGAGCTTGATCCGCAGATAAGAACAAACAGAGGTGCTGGAATTTATGGTGCGTTTAGATTTACTGAGTCGCCTGATTCAAGGGGTGAAATCAGCTTTGGCTCATTTACTGATAAAAACAGCTACCAAGTCAAGCAAAAAGGAGAGACTTCAAATAAGGCCGAACTAAAAAATAAAACACATAAAGGCATTGGACTAAAATACGAAAGAGATAAGCTTATAAGATACCTTAGTGAAGCGGATTTGCAAGAGGGAATTTGGATAGATGCAACGAAGCTAAATGATATAGATTATTTAAATTTAAAGGGCAGGGATGATGATTATGATTCGCTTGTAACTTCTAAATTTAACTACTTCATCGCAAATGACGATCATTATTTTGGTGCTTATGCAAAATACTACATAGACACTGAAAAAATTGGCTCAAAAAATGAGAACAAAGACACGCTTCAAGAGCTTCCATCGCTTCAGTATCATAAATTTACAGATGATATTGTCTTGCCAAATATCTTATATTCACTCGATCTTCAGTCACATAGATACGATAGGAAGATAGGCGTTAGAGCGACTCAGTATGAATTTACACTTCCAGCTTCAGTGCATGTACCACTACTTGATGATAGCTTAACATTTTCATTTTACGAGTATCTATACGCATCAAGAATAAATTACGAGAATAAGATAAATTCATTTGATGATAAAAGAGAAGATAAACATACAAATTTTGTAAATAATTATCATAAATTTGCCCTTCACACTGACCTTGCAAAAGCGTATGAGAGCTTCTACCACACTCTAAATTTTGGAGCTGAATATCTACTACCAGGTTATAGAAAAGGAAATTTAGATGATGAGTTTATCTATGATAAAAATCTAAACGAGTATGAAAATTTCTTGGCTCAAGAGCAGAGTAAGGAAGAAATTTCTGGTTATTTGACGCAGTATTTCTTTAACTCTAATGGTAGAAAGATTATAAAACATAGCATTTCTCAAGGATATTACACAAAAGAAGATGAATATTCGAATTTAAAAAATGCTATCTATCTATATCCATTTGAAAATTTAAGCCTTTATAATAAGCTTGAGTATTCACACAAGAGCAAAGAGCTTAAAAAGGTACAAAGTGGATTTTCATACACAAATGATTTATTTTGGCTAAATACGCTTCATACCATGAAGAAAAATGATAGCAAAATAAAAAATAGTGCGACAAAAGATAGCTATTTTACAAGTGGTCTTGGAGTAAAATTGCCTCATCAATACAGCCTTATTGGCGGCTGGCAATATGATATTGAGCGAAGCTACACAAAAAGCTGGAGAGTTGGTGTACTTCATCAAAGAAAATGCTGGAATTACGGGATAATTTATCAACAAGATGTTGAGCCAACAACAACGACAAATGGATCGGCTTCAACTAGGAAAAACGGTATTTATTTTACGATCAATTTTTACCCAATGGGTGGTTTACACTATGACTTTTCGCAAAGCAGCACTACTTCAACAAGTAGTAAATAAAATGGCTAAGTAAATGACAATAGTTAAATTTAAAGATCAATTAGATGCTGCTAGCAAGTTAATTGAAATTTTGCCAAAAAAAGAGTTTGTAGATAAAAAAATGATAGTTGTCTGTATGTCGCTTGATTCAGTTATACTTACAGATGCGGTTTGTAGAAGTTTAAATTTAAGTTATGAGATGCTCTTTAGCGAGCCAATACCTGCGCCAAATAATAGCGAATGCGACGTTGCAATAGTTAGCGAGACAGAAGATATAGTGTTAAATGATAAACTTATAAAAGCCTTTAATATAAGCTATGACTACATTTACGGCGAAGCACATAGAAAATATGAAGAGAAAATTTTAAAAAACGTTTATAAATACCGAAAAGGAAATTTGATAGGAGAGCTAAAAGATAAAAATATTTTACTAATCGATGAGGGGTGCGAGACTGGTATGACGGCACTCATTTGCATAAAGACGTTGCTTGATGTGAAGGTAAAATCCATCTCATACGCAACGCCAGTGATTGCTACTGATGTCTTTACAAATTTAAATGATATGGTTGATGAAATTTACACGATAAACAAGATCGTTGATTTTATCGATGTGGATTCGTATTACGAGAAAAAGATCGAAGCTACGAGTGAGCGTATCATGTCAATATTAGAAGAGAGCCCTTATTATTTGCCGTTACAAAAACAACAAGGAGATAAAAATAATGCAATATAGTATAGAAGTCAATAATCAGGTTGAAATTTTTGACCTTAATAAAGTAGCAAAACAAGCTAGCGGAGCAGTGCTTTTGAGGGTAAAAAATACCGTAGTTTTAGCAACTGTTGCAAGAGAAGATACGCAAGTTGAGGAGGATTTTTTACCTCTAACGGTGCAGTACATCGAAAAAGCTTACGCCGCTGGTAAAATTCCTGGTGGTTACGTTAAGCGCGAGACAAAGCCAGGCGACTTTGAAACGCTAACAGCTCGCATCATCGATAGATCTCTTAGACCACTTTTTCCAAAAGGTTACGCATATCCAACTCAAATCGTTGTAATGGTGCTTTCAGCTGATCCTGAGGTTGATTTGCAGGTTGTAAGTCTAAATGCAGCCTCAGTTGCACTATATCTTAGCGACATCCCTGTAAATCGCCCAGTTTGTGGAGTGAGAGTTGGTTATATAGATGAAAAATTTGTGATCAACCCAAGCAACTCTGAGCTAAAACAAAGCGCGATCGATCTATACGTGGCTGGCACAAAAGATGAGCTTTTGATGATCGAGATGAGAAGCTTGCCTCAGCAAACTACTCAGCTTATCCCAATGGTTGCGATTGAGCCAATGATAGATCCGAGCTTAAGTGATAGCATGGCTCAAAAACAGCTAATGAATGAATTTAGCGAAGATATGATGGTTGAAGCGATTGATTTTGCTGGTAAGGCGATATTAAGAGCTAGCAGTGCTTACGAAGAAGCTTTCAAAGAGCATAAGAAAGAGGACGCTGCGCTTGAGCTAAAACCTGAAATAGAAAATGAAAATATCGCTATTTATATCGATAAATTTTATAAAGCTGAAGTCAAAAATGCGATCAACCAAATGGCAAAAAGCGAGCGAGCGAGCGAACTTAGTAAGATCGCGAAACAAATTTCAAGCGATGAGGTCGCTCAAAAAGAGGGCTGGGACGAGGCTGTCATCACAAATGTCCTTGGCAAATATAAAAAGAAAATCGTAAGAGAGCAGATCATAAACGATGGCGTTAGAGCTGATGGACGTGGTCTTGAAGAGGTTAGGCCTATTAGTATTGAGACAAATGTGCTCCCAAATGCACATGGCTCATGCCTCTTTACAAGAGGGCAGACGCAGGCTCTAGTTGTCACTACTCTTGGCACTGACAGTGACGCTCAAATGTATGACATCCTCACTGAAAAAGTACCTTTTGTAGAGAAATTTATGTTTAACTACAACTTCCCAGGCTTTAGCGTAGGTGAGGCAAGCCCACTAAAAGCTCCTGGTAGACGTGAGCTTGGACATGGAAATTTAGCCAAACGTGCCCTTGCACCAAGTATCGATCTAGCTTCACCATACACAATAAGAGTCGTTTCAGAAATTTTAGAGAGTAACGGCTCAAGCTCGATGGCTAGCGTTTGCGGTGGCTCGCTCGCACTTAGAGCAGCTGGCGTAAATACTTTAAAACTTGTCGCAGGTGTCGCTATGGGTCTTATATTTGAAGGCGATAAGCATGCAGTGCTAACAGATATCATGGGACTTGAAGATCATGACGGCGACATGGACTTTAAAGTAGCGGGCACAAGTGATGGCATCATAGCGCTTCAGATGGATATTAAGCTTGGTGGCATTAGCTTAGAAGTGCTAAAAGAGGCACTTTATCAAGCAAAACGTGGTAGAGAGCATATCTTATCTTTGATGACAGAAGCAGATAAAAATATAAAAATAAATGAAGATGTGCTTCCAAAGCTTGAGCTATTTAGTGTTGATCCAAGCAAGATCGTAGACATCATCGGACAAGCTGGCAAGACTATAAAAGAGATTATTGAGAAATTTGAAGTCTCAATCGATCTTGATAGAGAAAAAGGCGAGGTGAAAATCGCAGGTGGAGCAAAGAAAAATGTTGATGCTGCAAAAGACTACATCATCTCTATCACTTCAAAAGACAATGGACGCTCATTTGGCAAAAAGCCGTTTAAACACGACAAAGAGCGTTCAAAACCAAATTTTAATATCGGTGATGAGTTTTTTGGAACTGTAAAGAGTGTTGTTGATTTTGGTGTATTTATCGAGCTAAAAGATGGCATTGATGGCTTGCTTCATATCTCAAAGATAAAAACCCCATTAAACGTAGGCGATCAGGTCAAAGTATGTGTGAGCGAGCAAAAAGGAAATAAGATTTCGCTCTCTTTGGTTGAATAAATTTTAAAGGACAGATGATGAAATACAAAAAGTTGCTTTTTCCAATAGGAGCTGGAGACGATATCGAGCCAAGAATTTATGGTGCCCTAAAGGTTGCTCAGTGGTTTAACACACATATGGAAATTATGACTTGCCAGCTTGACCCAAGCGTAGTTTATAATATGAAAATGACGCTTCGTGGAGGAGTGCTTTTTGAAGAATTTCTAAAATCAGCTAAATCTGAACTAGCTGTCGAGCATGAAGAGAATGAGAAAATTTTCAATAAAATTTGTGCTGAGCTTGGCATAAAAGTAACTAGTGAAATCATTGAAGATGTTTGCACTGCAAATTTTACTATTCACAGTGGTAAAAGAAGCGCGATAGTGGAGCAAGAGAGTAAATTTTGCGACCTAGTTGTGGCTGCTGTGCCACTTGATGGAAAGATCACTGGTACATTTGAGTCGGCTGTTTTAAAAAGTGGTAAAAATGCGATTGTAATCCCTAGAAAAATGCGTGAGTTTAAAGCTGATAATATCCTTGTAAGCTGGACAGGCACTACTCAAAGCTCAAGGGCATTAACAGGCTCGATAGATCTTTTAAAAAAGGCGAAAAAGGTTCAGTGCATTACCTCAAAAGCAAGTCTTGGCGACAATGCTGAGCTAAATCTTAAAAAGCTTGAAGAGTACTTCAAAATTCATGGCATATCAGCCACTTTTGAAGTGATTGCTACTACGATGATACCTGGCGAAGCACTTTTAAAAGCAGCTATTGATAGAAATGCTGATCTAATCGTTGCTAGCAGATATGGTGAAAATGGTCTTATGGAAATGGTGCTTGGTGGTACTTCGAGATTTTTCTTAGAACACACAAATATCCCAGTTTATCTATAATGGATTGCGGCTTAGTCCGCGATCTAATTCTTTTAAATTAATCTAATTTTTACTCACTCACAAGAATTGACTACTAAATTTTAGCTTCACTGACCGCTTAGCTTAAATTTTAGAGCTGAAATTATTCGTTTACGAAATTTTAAAATTCGAGGGAGGCTTTTTGAATAGAACGCATGCAGTGCGCCAGCACCATTGCACGCACCTTGAACGTGAGAAGGGTTTGGGGGATTTAAAAAGGGGGATAAGGGGACGGCCTCGTAACTCGAGTCCCCTTGTCTCCCTTTTGAATAAAAGAATTTATAAATTTAAAATCTGGATTTCAAAAATAGAATTTTACTATTTTTGCAAATTTTAAAATTCCATTCACTCGCAAGAATTGGCTACTAAAATTTGGCTTCGCTTATCGCTTAGCTCAAATTTTAGAGCCGAAATTACTCGTTCATGAAAATTTAAAATTTGCTCTAATTTCAATAAAATGCATGCATCACAAGACAAATTTTAAAATATTACTCACTCGCCCTAGCAGACTACTAAATTTAAAGCCGTGATATGCCAGCTCTAATTTTTAAATTTGCCAGACGCTAAATAGCACAGTGTGACAGCTTAACCATGCGCTTTGCTCTTGTCACAGGCTTAAAAAATCTATAAATTTTAAAGCTCACATTAAGTTTTCATCAAGCACCTTATTAGCCAAAATTTTGTAAAATCCACTCATTAAAAAAGGATAAAAAATGAGTGAAAATTCTAGCTTTACACACCTGCATTTACACACCGAATACTCCCTACTTGACGGAGCAAACAAGATAAAAGAGCTAGCTCATGTGCTTCATGATAGAGGTGACACAGCAGCGGCGATTACTGATCACGGCAATATGTTTGGAGCGATAGATTTTTACAAGGCGATGAAAAAAGAGGGGATAAAACCGCTAATTGGCATCGAAGCTTACGTGCATAACGGCGAGCAGCTTGATGATAAGAGCACCAAACAGCGCTTTCACCTTATACTAATCGCTAAAAACGAGACTGGCTATAAAAATTTAATGTATCTTAGCTCCATGAGCTACATCGAGGGCTTTTACTACTATCCTCGTATAAATAAAAAAATTTTAAAAGAGCACAGCGAGGGCTTGGTTTGTAGCTCAGCGTGCTTGCAGGGCGAGGTGAGTTGGCATCTAAATTTAAGCGACCGCAATGTGAAATTTGGCGCAAAGGGCTACGAGAGAGCAAAAGAGGTCGCGCTTGAGTATAAAGAAATTTTTGGAGATGACTTTTATCTTGAGATCATGCGTCACGGTATCGGCGATCAAAAACGCATTGATGATGATATTTTACGCATCGCCAAAGAGACTGGCATAAAGGTCATCGCCACAAACGATACTCACTACACTTTTAAAGAGCGGGCCGACGCACATGAGGTTTTTATGTGTATCGCGATGAACAAAACTTTAGATGATCCAAACCGACTTCGTCACAGCGTTCATGAGTTTTTTGTTAAGAGCAAAGAGCAGATGAGTGAGCTATTTTTAGATATCCCTGAAGTGATAGAAAATACCCAAGAGATCGTGGATAAGTGCAATCTTGAGATCAAACTTGGCAACCCAACTCCGCCAAATTTTAAATTTACACTTGAGTATGCTAAAGAGAGAAATTTAACACTTCCAGAGCCTGAAAATAGATATAGTTTTAAAAATGATGCTGTATTTTTTGAATATGAATGTAGAAAGGGGCTTGAAGAGAGGCTAAAATTTGTCCCTGAAAATTTACATGACGAATACAAAAAGCGCCTTGAGATAGAGATTGGTATCATAAATAAAATGAATTTCCCAGGCTACATGATGATCGTTTGGGATTTCATAAATGAGGCTAAAAGTAGAGGTGTGCCAGTTGGTCCAGGACGTGGTTCTGCGGCTGGCAGCTTGGTCGCTTACTCATTAAAGATCACTGACCTTGATCCAATCCCATACAACCTACTTTTTGAGAGATTTCTAAACCCAGAGCGTGTTAGCATGCCAGATATTGACGTGGATTTTTGTCAAAGTAGACGCGGCGAGATAATTGACTATGTTACGCAAAAATATGGAAAATTTAACGTTGCTGGCGTTATTACCTTTGGTAAATTGCTTGCAAAAGGTGTCATTAGAGACGTTGCTAGGGTTTGTGATATGCCTTACGCCGAAGCTGATGCGATGGCAAAGTTAATACCTGATGAACTAGGCATTACGCTAAAAGATGCTTATGAAAAAGAGCCAAAGATAGCTGAACTAATAAGTCAAAATCCAAAGGCAGCTAAAATTTGGAAATTTGCACTTGACCTTGAGGGACTAAATAGAAATGCCGGCCAGCACGCAGCAGGTGTTGTTATCTCAAATGAGGAGCTATGGAACAAAACTCCGCTATTTCGTCAGCCAAACAGCCCAGAAGATCGATATGTTACGCAGTATAGCCTTAAATATCTTGAGGATGTGGATTTAATTAAATTCGACTTTCTTGGACTAAAAACACTAACAGTTATCGATAATGCCATAAAGCTAGTAAAACAACGAACTGGTAAGGATATCATTTGGGAGCAGATCGATAAAAACGATTCTAATGTTTATAAAATGATACAAAGCGGCCAAGCGATAGGAATTTTCCAAATCGAGGGCGAGGGCATGAGAAAGCTAGGAACTAGCTTGCGTCCAGACTGCTTCGAGGATATCGTCGCGATGCTAGCGCTCTACCGCCCAGGACCGATGGAAAGTGGTATGCTTGATGACTTCGTCAAAAGAAAACATGGTGAGGCGGAGATAACCTACTCATTTAAAGAGCTTGAGCCGATCCTTGCGCCAACATACGGTGTCATCGTCTATCAAGAACAAGTTATGCAAATCGTTCAAGCTATAGGCGGCTTTAGCCTTGGCGGGGCGGACCTTGTGCGCCGTGCGATGGGTAAAAAGATCAAAGAAGAGATGGATAGGCTAAAGGGTGAGTTTGTAAAAGGCGCTGAGGCAAAAGGACTAAATGGACAAAAAGCAGACGATCTTTTTGAGCTAATTGTAAAATTTGCAGGATATGGCTTTAATAAATCTCACTCCGCAGCTTACGCCTACGTCACATTTCAGACAGCTTATCTTAAGGCCTATTATCCGGCTGAATTTATGGCCGCACTTCTTACAAGCGAAGAGAGCAATGTCGATAAGATCGTTCGATATATTGATGAGATAAAACGCATAAATATAGATACCTTGCCGCCATCTATAAATAAATCAACTAAAGAATTTAGCGTCGTTAAAAATGGCGATCATGACGGCATTATCTTTGGGCTTGGTGCGATTAAAGGCGTTGGTGGAGCGGCTATTGAAAACATTATCACTGAGCGTGAAGCAAATGGCGAATTTAAGAGTATGGACGACTTTGTCTCAAGGATTGATCCATTTAAAGTAAATAAAAAGGTCTTTGAAAGTCTTATAAAAGCTGGATGTTTTGATGAGTTTGGCTTTAGTCGCAAGATGCTTATGCAAAATGTAGAAAATATCATAGAAGCTTGCAAAAGTGCTGCCCAGATCCGTAAAAATGCAGTTGAGAGCTTGTTTGGTGAAGATGAGAGCATGAATGATGTGAAGATAAATTTTGTCATGATAAATGACGAATTTGACATCAAACAAATTTTAAAATTTGAGCAAGAGAGCGTTGGTATCTACCTTTCTGGTCATCCACTTGATGATTATAAAGATGAGATTAATAAGATAAAATACACTCTAAGTTCAGAATTTGAGAGCTTGCCTCAAAGCGCTGAAATTTTAGTCGTTGGCAAGATCGAAGACTTTAGCACAAGGATAACCAAAAGTGGCAAGAAAATGGGCACTATAAATGTGCTTGATTTTCATGGAAATATCGAGATCGCAGTCTTTGAAAGAGAGCTTGGTAACATCGAAGATATAGTAAAAGATGAAGCAAAACGCGACCTGCCTTATGCTTTTAGGATAAATATCACAAAAGATGATCAATTTGTAAGGACAAATTTAAACGAGGTTTATAGCCTAGAAGATGCACAAAATTTAGACTTTAAGACAAGAAAGCTAAAACAAAACTCTAAATTTTCTAAAAATGAAGAAGCCAGCACGCCTCAAAGAGCAAGAGAATATGCTGAGCTAGAGGTGCTTTTATGCCTTAGTGAGCTTAGCAAAGATAAGATCACTAACCTTTATAATCTTGGCTATAACGAACATATAAAAAGTGGCACAAACAATGATAAGCGTCTTGTTATTAAGATAAAAAATGAAAATACTGCTCAAATTTTTGTTTATAAGACAAAATTTGTTGTAAATGACAGCTTTAAAGAAAAAGCACTTCAAGCAATAGCTTGCTAAGGCCTGAGAGAAGCGATGTTTTTAGATAAGCTTGGCGTAGATAAAAGTAACTGGAGCAAGCTTTTTAGCGCATGCGTCGGTAAAGCGACATTACTTCAAAAACGTGCATTTAAGCTACTTGTTGAAGGTAGCAACTGGCAGGTTGATTTTGATAGCGGTAAAATTTACTTTGATGAGCGTGAGTTTGATATGCAGTTTATCGGCTCTGAGAGCTTCTCGTCAAATACGTGGCTTTGGGGTTATGAAAATATAAATGGCTTTGATGAGCGGTTGCTCGAGCTTGCAAATAAAGCACGTGAGTTTGGCGAGAAATTTGGACTTAGCGCATTTAGCACGCCACAATTTGAGCTAGATGAAAATTTTAATGGCCACACGATTAGCATGGTTGCTTGCGCCGCTTTTGATGAGCAAAATTATTATAGGATAGAGTACGAGGGCGGAGCTGCGTATGTGGCTTTTAGATCGGATATAGTCTTTGAAGAGCCAGTGCTAGCAAATGAGCTTTTGAGCGTAGTAAATGAGTGTTTAAGCACTTACGAATTAGATCACAAAATCCTTGTAAAAGGACTTTTGCTAAGCTGTGATATGAAATTTAGCGAAAGTCCTAATGAGATCGTAGCAAATAAAGACGAGCTTAGCTTTAAATTTGACGAGCTAAATAGGCTCATAAATATTTCAAGCAAGCTTTAAAATTTAATACTCTTTACCACATCAGCACCAAGTGCTAGCTTCATATGAAGAGAGAACATCTCGTGGTAAAAATCGCCGTTATGTCCTGGTATATCGTATGTTTGTGTTAGATCAAACGGCACGATAACTCTTGTTTTTTTATTGTATTCATTTGCTCGCAGCTTAAGATAGCTAACACACTGATAAACACACATATCAGTGCAATCTCCAGTGACTATAAAGGTGTCTAGCTCCGGATGCTCTTCTAAAAATTTCTCAAATTCTTTATTGAACGCAATGCTTAAAGAGTTTTTATAAAATGCTTTGATCTCTTTAAAAAAGCTTAGATTTTCTATCTCTTTTACGGTTTTTATCTCGTTTGTATCAAGCATTGCGTGAGGTAAAAAGGTCTCAAATTCTTTTGAATCACTGGTGTGTCTATCTTCTATAAGGATAAAATTTCTAAAGCCAAAATCTTTCCATGCTTTATCAAAAAGTGTCGCGATCCCTTTTGATAAGGCAGCTACTCTTTGACTAGAGAGCGCACCACTGCCAGCAAAAGCCTCTATCATATCAATGCAGATAAATGCAACGTTTTTTGCTCCATCGTTTGAAATTTCTCTCAAATCAAGTGTTTGAAGAGATTTTTTAAAAGCCTCAAGTTCGTTTTGTATGTTCATTTTCACTCCTTAATTGGTAAATTTATGCAAAATGTTTTTGGATTTAGTGTGATCTCGATACTGCCTTTGTGAGCCTCTATGATCTGTAAGCAAAGATGTAGTCCAAGGCCGTTTCCTTTTAGCTTGCTGCTTTTAAACGGCTCAAAGACTATGGCTTTATCTTTGATAGGCTCGCCACTATCATAAACGATAAATTTATGCTCACTTGGTGTTTTTTCATAGCTTAAAATGATCTCTCCTTCATCATCATCGCTCTCTTCGATGGCATCAATGGCGTTAAATAAAATATTTTGGAAAACAATGGCTAGTAGATCAAGATCGCCCATATATTTGCCATCTGGAAATTCTAGGCTAAATTTAATATCCTTTGAATAGTCGTAAAAATTTATAGCCTCTTCGCACTCTTTTTTAAGCTGTGAAAAGTCAAAAATTTGCGCATTTATATTAAGCCCCTTTGTAAAAAGCAGTGTAGCTTTTATTATGCGTTCGACTCGCCATGTAGCTTTTTGTATTTGATTTACGATAGGCTGTATGCGCTCATCAGCTCTTTTAAGTAGAGTTGAAGCTAAAAGTGAGATAGAGCCTACCGGATTTCTAATCTCGTGGGCTAGGTGAGCTGCTACTTGGCCCATAGAGGCAAGACGCTCGGTGCGTTTTTCTGCTGTTATGTTTGTTGCAGAGATTATTAGTTTATTATCTTTAGAGCTTGTTTTAAAAAGATAAATTTGTCCATCTATATTTATCTCGCCTTCTTTTTTTGGTATCTCTTTAAAAATTTTACCAAGCTTTACTGCTTCTGAGTTTTGTAAAAAAATCTCATCATTTTCATCTAACACCCAGATAGCATTTGGCAGAATTTCCACAATATCTTTAATGAAATTTTGCAAGTTTGCGTAAGATGATGTTAAATTTTTATATTCGTTTTCTATCAGATAAGTCTGCTCTATCAGGCTTTTTAAGCCAGTTTGGATATCGTGTTCGTTCATTTTAAAAGTTCCTCAAAATCGCTAATTTCATAAAGCTTTAGCCTTTCATTCTTTAGGTTTAAAAGCTCGCTACTAAATCCACTCTTTGAAAAAAGAGCAATAATATCTGGCGTTATGTTTAGCTTTTCACATTTTTTTAATAGTAAATTTAGCACGTTTTTACAAACTTTTCTCTCTTTGTATTTTGCCTCGCCGACTATGATCTTGCCGCCTATATTTAATAGCATATCAAGCTCTATATTTTTGCTCCAAAAGCTACTTAAAAATATGCCATTAATCAGAAATTTTTTTGCCATGAGTTCACCGCATAAAATTTCAAATCCAAGGCTTGCATATTCGTCAAATTCCCTTTTTATAATGGCTAAAATTTCATCATTTTTACCAGCTTTTAGCAAGCTTAAATTTGGCTCTATAAATCTAAACCAAAACCTTGAAAAATGGCTATTAAAATGTATTTTATCCTCAACTTTATAGCCCCTTTCTTCTTTTTTTAGCATTTGGTTTTTTGATCTTTTTGGAAGTACTTCTCTACTTTTTTCAAGCAGTAAAAAATTCTTTTCAAAAAGCTTTGCATAGACTTTGCTAGCTAGGCTTTGAGGTAAAATTTTATTTACATTAAATTTTTTTCTATCGCTTCGTGCGAGTTTTATGAGAGCAGATTTTATAGCATCGTTTGTATCGGATTCGAAGTAAAATTTTGGCATCAAGACTAAGAAGTTGTTTAAAATTTCAGCCTCGATCGCTTCAAAAACATCATAATATGAGTGCTTTAAATCAAACTCATCAAAGACGAGATGAAATTTAATAAGTTCATTTATATCAAGGTGTTTCATTCGCTCAAATGTTGATTTTAAAGCTTTTATATTGGCTCCTTTATTTGGGCATTGTAGTATATTTTAGCTAAAGTAATCTATAATGCTACGCAAAAAACAAGGGTTGTGGTTTGGTAAATTTAGAGCATATTAGAGAAAATATAATTTTAAAAAATGGTATTTATTATTTTGACTTTACAGCTTCAGGACTAGCTTATAAACCTATCGAAGATGAGATGGCAAAAATGCTTCAAACATATGCAAATACGCACTCTATCAGCTCATCAAATGCCTATAAAACCGCTCAAATATACGAAGATTCAAGAAGTGAATTAAAAAGCCTATTAGGACTTGATGATAGTTTTTATCTTTTTACTTGTGGCAATGGAGCTACCGGCGCGATAAAGAAATTTCAAGAAATTTTAGGAATTTATGCATCTCCAGCGCTCAAAAAAAGATATGCCCTAAAGCCAGATGAAAATTCTCCGCTCGTAGTACTTGGCCCTTATGAGCATCATTCAAATGAGATAAGCTTTAGACAGGCACTTTGTGAGGTTGAGCGTATCAGGCTTGATAAAAATGGAGGGATCGACTTTAATCATTTGGAGCAAATTTTAAGGATAAATGTCGGTCGTGAGATCATCGCAACTTTTAGTGTGGCTTCAAATGTGACTGGGGTTTTGAGCGATTATAGAAAAATTTATACTCTTGTAAAATCTTATGGCGGCATTGTGGCATTTGATGCTGCAAGTTTTAGCGCATATGGAAATATTGATTGTGACTATTTTGATGCTCTTTTTTTATCGCCACATAAATTGCTTGGTGGAGTAGGAAGTTGTGGGCTTCTTGCTATAAAAAAGATACTTGCAAACTCAGATGAGCCGACATTTGCTGGTGGCGGAACGGTAAGTTATGTCAGCAAAAACTACGCTATATTTGTAAAAGATAGTGAGCAGCTAGAAGAGGCTGGCACTCCGCCTATTTTAGGACTTACAAGAGCAAATTTGGCTTATGGGCTAAGAAATGAGATAGGATTTGAGGCAATATATGAAAACGAAAGCGAGCTTGGAGAGTATTTTGAGAAAAGACTAGCAGAAATTCCTGAGCTTACGTGCTATCATCCAAATAACATAAAGCGTTTGCCAATATTTTCTTTTAATGTGACTGGTGTTTCGCCTTATGAATTAGCCAAAGTTTTAAGCAAAGAATATGGCATTCAAACGCGTGCAGGATGTTCTTGTGCTGGGCCATATGGACATGATTTGCTTCATTTAAAAGAAGATGCACTATTTACCCATAAGCCAGGCTGGGTAAGGGCTGGACTTCACTATACGCATACGCTACAAGACGTGGATTATCTAGTAGATGCATTAAAAAATAGCATTAAAAAGTATTCAAGTAGTTGGAAAGTCGATGATCCTTTTAGTGTTGATAAAATTTCAGGTTGTATGGGAGATAGATGAAAAATATATTAATCATTGCAGGAAGTGATAGTGTTGGTGGCGCTGGCGTGCAGGCTGATATTAAGACATGTGAGGCATTTTCTTGCTACGCAGCGACAGCTATTACGGCTCTTACGGCACAAAATACAAATGGCGTTAGCAATATCTTTGCTACAAATGTTACAAATCTAAATGAACAGATCAAAATGGTAGACGAGGAGCTAAACATAGATGCCATAAAGGTTGGTATGCTTTTTAATAAAGAGCTTATATCTTGCGTTGGTTCTTGGCTTGAAAAATTTCATAAGCAAGGCATTAAAATAGTAATAGACCCAGTTTGCGTAGCAAAATCAGGCTCAAAGCTTCTTGAAGATGACGCGATAGCAAGCTTAAAAAAACTTTTTAAATTCGCAGACATTATCACGCCAAATATCGATGAAGCCAAAGTTTTGGAACTTGATAGCAAAAATTTACCTTGCGATATGATCTTAAAGCGAAGCACGGTTGCAGAAATTTGTGAAGATACTCTTTTTAAAAAAAATGGTGACGTGCTTAAATTTAAAGAGCCACTAATAAAACCAGAGATCATGCACGGGGCTGGATGTAGCTTTGCAAGTGCGCTGGCCTGCTTGCTGGCAAATGGACACACAAAAGAAGAGGCTATAAAACTAGCCAAAAGATACATTTTAAATGCTATTAAAAATGCAATTACGACAAAATTTGGCAAACGTCTACTAAATCATAAAGTTGGCATAAGTGATTGAAATTTATGCGATTAGCGACGATGTGTTGATGCCTGAAAATTTAGCCTTGCAATACACTAAAGAAATTTTAGAGTGTGGGGTGAAATTTTTTCAATTTCGCTCTAAAAAAATACCCAAAGATGAGAGGCTAGCTAGTGAAATTTTCAACTTATGCGAAAAATTTGGAGCCAGATTTATCGTAAATGATGATATTTTATTTGCTGCTAATATCGGGGCAAAGTCCGTGCATTTGGGAAAAGATGATGCGAGCATAAAAGAAGCGTTTGAAATTTTAGGAGATGATGCTTACGTGGGAGTTAGCTGCTATGATAGCTTGGAGCTTGCCATTAGGGCAAAACAAAATGGTGCTAGCTATGTGGCTTTTGGAGCGATGTTTAAAAGCCCAACAAAACCAAATGCGCCACTTTGTAAGGCTCAAACCATATCGCAAGCAAAAGAAATGGGAATGAATGTGTGTGTCATAGGAGGCATAAATGCTAGCAACATTGCAAGTGTCGCTAAAGTAAAACCAGACATGATCGCCTTAATATCTGCTATCTATAAAGATGGCACAATAAAGAAAAATATAGAAAATTTACAAAGAAATTTATTGCTTTAAAAGATGCTTACTTTGCAAGTTTTTTTATGAAAATTTAATTATAATCCCTGCTTTAAATAAAAGGAAAACATTGCTAAATATTGATGAAGTAAGAAAAAATATCATTTTAAAAGAAGGCCTTTACTATTTTGACTACACGGCTTCAGGTCTTGCTTATAAGCCCATTGAAGATGAAATTTTAAAATTTTTAAAAACCTACGCAAACACTCACTCAGATAGTAGTTCAAGCGCGGCTTTAACGCAAAAATGCTATGAAAATGCAAGAGCTGAGCTAAAAAGCTTATTGGGCCTTAATGATAGCTTTTATCTTATCGCGACTGGTCAAGGAGCAACGGCTGCGATAAAGAAATTTCAGGAGATAGTGGGAATTTATATCTCACCAGCTACAAGAGCTTTGATCGGCGAAGCAAATTTAAGAAATTTAAACTTATCGTTAGCGATCATTGGACCTTATGAGCATCACTCCGTTGAAGTTAGCTTAAGAGAAGGGCTTTGTGATATAAAACGCATAGAGCTTGATGAAAATAATGAGATAGACTACGTAATGCTTGAGAATACATTAAAGCAAAATGCAAAAAGAAAGATAATAGCCAGCTTTAGTGCCGCCTCAAACGTCACTGGCGTTAAAACTGATTATAAAAAAATTTACTCGCTGATTAAAAAATATAATGGCATTTTGGCTCTTGATGCAGCCACTCTTAGTGCTTATGAAAATGTTGATTGCAGATATTTTGACGCGCTATTTCTCTCGCCTCACAAGCTACTTGGTGGAGTTGGGAGTTGTGGGCTTTTGGCTATCAAAAAAGAGCTTTGTAAAAATTTGCCTACATTTGCAGCAGGAGGTACAGTCAAGTACGTAAGCAGGACATCACATATTTTTACTAGTGAAGTTGAAAATTTAGAAGAGGGCGGCACGCCACCGATAATGCAACTAATGCGTGCAAATTTAGCCTATAGGCTAAGAAATGAGATCGGACTTAATAATATAAAAGCAGCTGAATGTGAGCTGGGCGAGATGTTTTGCAAAGAGCTAGAAAAGATAGATGAGGTGATAAATTATTGCCCTGAAAATTTAGACAGATTACCTATTTTTGCATTTAATGTAAAAAGTATTTCGCCTTATGATTTTGCTGCTAGTTTAAGTAGCGAATTTGGCATCCAAACGCGTGCGGGCTGTGATTGTGCTGGGCCGTATGGACATGATTTGCTTAATTTAAAAGATAATACCATTTTTGAAGCAAAACCTGGCTGGGTACGTGTTAGCATTCACTACACGCATACAAAAGAGGATATAAAATATCTTATAAATGCCATAAAATCTTGCATCAAAAAGCACAAAGAGATTTGGGGCGAAGAAAAGGCGATGTACTCGATGTTTGGAGATAAATTTTAAATACTAAATCTAACTTAGAAGCGAAATTTTACCAAGCTATATGTTCTATCAAATCTAAATGTTAATAAATTTTGCAGTATTCCAAAAAGCACCATAAACGTAACAAAGCTACTTCCGCCATAGCTAAAAAATGGTAGCGGCACGCCAACAACTGGTGCAAAGCCGATCGTCATCGAGACATTTACCCCTACGTAAACAAAAATGAGCGCTGCTATGCCAGTGGCGGTCACCTGTGTAAAATAATCATTTTTAAGGCTATAATTTAGACTAAGAAGATGCGTAATGAGCGTGCCATAAAGCCCAAGCAAAAGAAGAGCACCATAAAAACCAAAACGCTCGATATTGTAGGCAAATATGAAGTCGCTAGTGGCGATTGGCAAAAATTTAAAGTGCGTCTGAGTTGCCTCGTCTTTTGGCTTGCCCTTAAGCCCACCGCTACCTATGGCGATGATGCTTTGCTTGACGTGGTAACTTGGCTCTTCAGCGATAAAATCGTGGATCCTCTTTTTCTGATAGTCATGTAAATTTTCATACAAAACCGGCGCCAAAAAGCCTATCGCAAGGATGATAGTGATCCAAATTTTCTTATTTACACCGATAACAAAAAGGATAGTGTAGCCAACTATCAAAAGTATGAGTGCGGTGCCAAGATCAGGCTCTTTCATGATGAGCACAAATGGCAAAAGTATATAAAAACTAAGTCTTAAAAAATCTTTTACTCCGTATCCATTAGCCTCTGGAGGACGCTGTTTGATGAGATAGGCTAACATAAGCAAAAAGGCTGGCTTCATCAGTTCTGATGGCTGAAGTGTGAAGTGAACAAAAGGAATTTCTAGCCAGCGTTTGGCTCCTAGCTTGCTAACGCCAAAGAGATCGACGCTTAAAAGTAGCACGATGCAGACCCAGTAAAACATCGGAATGATCCAGTCGATACGCCTAATAGGCAGCAAAAATGCAATGCAAAATGAGACAAATCCTATGCCAAAATATACAAGCTGTTTGTTTGCCAAAATGTCGTTTGCTTCGGAAACTAGGATGTATGAGATGGCTATGATTGGGATTATTAAAAACGGCTGAATAAAATCAAAATGTGTTAAAATACGCCGATCTAGTTTTATCAAGAAGCAAACCTTAATTTTTGGGCTAGATTATATCACAAACAAGGCTTTGATTTTGGTTAAATTTAATGTTTTAAATAGCTCAAGACTCGACGTCGCAGTAGCGCAGGAGCTTCAAATTTCACGCAATCAAGCTTTAAATTTGATAAAAGACTCCCTTGTAAGCGTAAATTTAAAACCAGTCTCAAAACCAAGCTTTGCTCTAAGCGAAAATGATGAAGTTTGCGTAAATTTTGCACCAAAAAAAGAGGTGCAAAACGAGTATGAAGTAAATTTTGATATCCCAATCGTATACGAAGATGACGATCTAATAGTGCTAAACAAACCATCTCAAATCGTCGTCCATCAAGCTCCAAGTGTAAAAGAGGCGACACTTGTTGAGTGGCTAAATAAAAAAGGATTTATGCTCTCAAATTTAAATGGCGACGTAAGAGCTGGTATAGTTCACCGACTAGATAAAGGTACTAGCGGTGCTATCGTAGTTGCTAAAAACAACTTTGCCCACGCAAAACTTAGTGAGCAGCTAAGCGATAAGAGCATGGGGAGGATTTATCTAGCGCTCACTGATCTTCCTCTAAAAGAGGATGTCATCATCGATAAGTCAATCGGCAGAAATCCAAACAACCGCCTAAAAAAAGCGATCGTCGCGGACGCTAAATTTGCAAAAAGTGCCTTTGTAAATTTACTAAGCGAAAATGGCATAAATTTAATAGCAGCAAAACTTTTTACAGGCAGGACTCATCAGATAAGAGTGCACCTATCTAGCATAAACCGCCATATTTTAGGCGATGATTTATACGGATTTAAGAGCCAAGGCGATAAAATAAGCAGAGTTATGCTTCACGCTTATATGCTTTATTTTATCCATCCACGAACTGGCAAAAGGGTGGAATTTATCGCAAAAACGTATGATGACTTTAACCAAATAATTTACAAAAAAATTCCCAAGGAGATTTTTGATGAAAAAATTTGCCCTACGCATATTAACACCATTTTTAGTAGCTTTCTTAGCGGGATGCGGCTCTAGCGTACCGACTCAGCAAAGTATGTCACTGCCTACGATTACAAGTTTAAAAACTATTTCAGATATGACAGAAGTTGGCTTCGAGTGGAATCCAGTGACCGATGAGAGCGTCGTTGGCTACTATCTTTACCGCTCAAATCCAAATGACGCAAACTCAAAAATGCAGCTAGTTGCAGACATCAAAGACCGCTTTGCAACGCACTATGTTGACCGCAATCTAGCTCCAGAGACAACTTACTCATACCAAATGAGAACCTACTCAAGTAATGCCATCTCTCAACCGGGAACAATCGCAACAGCAACTACAAAGCCACTGCTTGACTCAGTACCATTTTCGCAAGCTATTACAGGGCTTCCAGGACGTGTAAAAGTGATCTGGAGACCACATCCTGATAGCACCGTGGCAAGCTATATCATTCAAAGAAGTGATGCAGGGGCTAATAAATTTAGCCAAATCGCAGAGGTAAATGGCAGACTAAATGCTGAATATATCGACACTGAGGTAAAACCTGGTAAGTCTTATGAGTATAGAATTTTAGTTAAAACTTCTTCAGGCGTTGTTTCAAAACCAAGCCAAAACATAAGTGCAACGACAAAGGAGTTACCCTAAATCAGTAACAAATCTTCAAGCAACAAAAAATGCACCAAAAAAGATAATTTTAACTTGGGATTACGCGCCGGCTGAGGATTTTGCTTATTTTAAGGTTTATAGGACGGTGAGTAAAATTTTACCTTACACATATCTGGCAAAAACGACTAGCAACACCTATGAGGATCTCATAAACACAAATGCAGCGACGAGGTATTACAGAGTCACAGCAGTCGATAAAGACGGCCTTGAGAGCTTAAAACAAGAAGAGCCAATCGTGGGGATAACGCTTGGTGCACCAAAGACTCCAAATATTAGCGCTAGCTACGATGGTAGCGGCGTAAATGTAAACTGGAGTGCAGTTGATAGAGCTAGTTCGTACACTGTTTATAGAAGTGGCGCAAGTGAGAAAATTTTTAGTGGCATAGATGGTACTGGACTTAGAGATGATAGCGTGCAAAAAGGAGCTAGCTATTCTTATAGCGTCGTAGCTATCGATGAGTACGGCATCGCCTCTGATAAGTCATCAAAAGCAGAAGTTAGCATAAAATAATGCCAAATTTCATTGCTTCGTCTTTAAAAGAGCTCTCGTTTCCATTTGGTAATGACAAAGTCAAATTTCTTTGGCAAGCAAATGGCCGAAACGAGAGGCTCATCTACACAAAAAATGAAGAAGAGAGCTTTTTTCTAGTTATAAAGCCCGGTAAAAATGGTGTTGTTGTAAAGGGGGAGAAGCTTACAAAGCCAGCTAAAGTTGGCCTTTTGCAAGAGGCGCTGGAACTTTTTAAGGAGCAAAATTGCAATGATGTAATCAGTCAAGCATTTGCTGTAAAAAAGACAAATTTGACTAAAAAAGTGAGTGAAATTTTAAGCATTGAAGAGTTTGTGCCAGCGTTTTGCGAGCTAAAAGATAAATTTAAAGAGATTTTCATCGAGATCGGCTTTGGCTCTGGAAGACACTTGCTTTATCAAGCTAAAAACAATCCAAATGCCCTAGTTATCGGAATAGAAGTCTATAAGCCAAGCATCGAGCAAGTAGCAAAGCTAGCTAGGGCAAATGCCCTAGAAAACGTGCGTCTAATCAATACTGACGCCAGACTTTTACTCTCTCTCGTTGGCTCAAATTTAGTTGATAGAGTCTTTTTACACTTTCCAGTGCCGTGGGATAAAGCAGAGCATAGACGCGTGGTCTCATCGGCGTTTGCGCTTGAGTGCGAGAGGATATTAAAAGTAGGCGGCAAATTTGAGCTAAGGACTGATAGCAAGGAGTATTGCGATTTTAGCTTGAGTAAATTTTTAGAGCCTACAAACTCAAAGCTAGAAGCTTTTAAAAATAGAAATTTAGAGGTAACTAGTAAGTACGAAGACCGCTGGAGACGTCAAGATAAGGATATTTACGATGTTGTTTATACTTGTGAGGTTGAAAGTGGCGAGAGTGTTTTAGCTGGGGATTTTAGCTTTAAAGAAAAGACAAGCGTAAAAAATATCATTAAAAATTTTAAAAATTTTATCATCAAAAAAGAAGATTATTTTTTACACTTCGAAGAAATTTACATTATAAATGAAGATGAAATTTTGCTAAAAGTTGCTTTTGGGGCATTCAATAAACCTGAGCAATGTTTTATCAAAATAAGTGATGAAAAAAGCGAATATTTTATAAAAAAACCGATCTTAATTCGTGAGAATTTAGCTGCACACGAGCTTTTGAAGGAGTATTTGGCTGATGCAAGAGATAATTAGTGCAAGAAATTTGAGCCTAGCTTATGAACGCGATGAAATCGTAATTAATAGCGTCAATTTAGATATTTATGCAAATGATTTTGTTTTTATAACAGGTAAGAGCGGAAGCGGAAAGAGCACGCTTTTAAAATCATTTTATGGAGAAATTTCACCTCTTGCTGGAGAGCTAAATGTCTGCATGACACAAATGGATGACATCGATGATAAAAGGCTTTGTGAGCTTAGGCAGCGAGTTGGCATTATATTTCAAAATTATCGTTTGATAAATGAATGGAATGTGGAAAGAAACGTCATGTTGCCCCTCATCATCAAAGGCATCAATCAAAATGTGAGTAAAAAGCAAGTAGCGAAGCTTTTAAAACATGTAAATATGCTTCATAAAGCTGACAAATATCCAATGGAGCTAAGCGGTGGTGAGCAGCAAAGAGTAGCTATGGCAAGGGCTCTGGCACACAATCCAAATTTGCTCTTATGCGACGAGCCAACTGGAAATTTAGACGAATACTCAAGCGACGTCATCTGGTCGCTTTTAAAATCAGCTAGGGAATTTTTAGGTACGAGCGTGGTAGTTGTCACGCACCATATCCCATCGACACTTCGTATCCCATACCGTCACTTCGTCATAGAAAATGGAGGCGTGCATGAGATCGCTTAAGAATCATCTTGGATTTATCTTGCCACTGATCGCGCTTTTGTTTTCTGTGCAGTTTAGCCTAACTGCTGATAAGGTTGTGAGAGATTATGAAAGACTTATGGGAAATGACTACAACATTGTCATAGTTTCAAGCAAAGAGTTAAGTGATGCTATGCTAAAGCCGATCGTGAGTAATCTAGCTAGCCTCGAGCCACTAAGTCCACAAAAGATCATCGACCGCCTTTCAAATGACATCTCTGCTAAAAATTTGTCCATACTGCAAAATGCGCTACCTAAATTTTACTCACTAAAACTTAGTGAATTCCCGACACCGCAGTACATGGATGAGCTAAAGCAAAAACTTTTAAAATTTGATGGGATCACAAAGGTCGAGACATTTTCAAAGACTCACGATAAGGTCTTTAAAATACTAAATTTAGCCAAAAGTATATCGTATGCTTTTATGGCGATACTTTGTGTGGTCGGACTTATGCTTATGCTAAAGCAGGCTAAAATTTGGCTGTTTGAGCATAGGGAGCGCATCGAGATTATGACGCTCTTTGGAGCACCTTTTTGGCTAAAATCAGCTATGCTTTACAAATCGGCTATGGTTGATAGCTTAGTTGCTACCGTTGCAGTCGGTGCATTTTTCTTTTTCTTGCCGGGCATTGAAATTTTTAGAGAAAATGCCGCAAGTATTGATGTGGTATTGCCTAGTCTTGATCCTTCAAGGGATATTTTTATTTTATTTGGCGTGGCTATGTTTTTAAGTATTTTTGCTGTCAGTTTAGTGATGAGTAAGGCTAGAAAAAGCACGATATGAGAAAAGGAATTTTTACATTTTTGCTAGCTTTTAGTCTAGCTTTTGCGTCAAATACCAAAGAGAAGATCAAAGACTCCAAAAACTCATTAAGATCAAGTCAGGCGATGAGTGAGCAGCTTAGTAAAAAGTTAGATGATTTGGCTGGTGATATCGTAAGTGGCGAGAAAAAACTTCGAGGTATAAGTGGCGATATCACAAATCTAAAAGGTCAAATTTCAGTTCTTGAGACAAATGCTTCAAAAGCACTTATTGAGCTTGATGATCTAACTAAGCAAAACAAAGAGCTAGAACGCACTCAAAAGGAGCTTGAGCAAAATATGATAAGGATCATCGCTGAAGATTTGTCATTTGATCTTTTGATGTCTGCAACTGAGGGCAAACAAAGCGAGGAGAGCATCATCTCATCTCAAATTTTAACCAAACTAAATGCCATTGCAAAAGAGGATTTTAAAAGACTTAGCCAAAACTATGAAGATACGATCGAGAAGATAAAAAATAAATCAAACAAAATAAGCGAGATAAACTCAAGCATCAAAAATTATAGACGCAAGCAAAGCGACTTGCAAAATTTAGAAAGTACACAAAAAAATACCATAAATGGGCTCAAGCGAGATAAGGAAATTTATAGTAAAAAGCTGGCCAAACTTCAAGCTCAGCAAGATGAGCTAAGAAAGACGCTGGAGCAGCTTGCTATCATGCAAAAGCAAGAGGACGAAGCCGCACGTGCTACTAGAGAAAAACAAGAAAAAGCAGCTGCAAGCAAAGGTGGTAAAAAAGGCGAAAAAAGCCAGCCAATGGGTGGAGGCTATCAAACAAGCTCGGTCAAAAAATATTCAGGCGCAAAGACAATCGCTCCTCTTGATAGCTACACTGTAAAGCAAAAATTTGGAAACTACGTAGATCCAATATATAACATCAAAATTTTTAACGAGTCAGTCACACTTCGCTCAACCACACCAGATGCCAAAGTTAAAAGCGTGCTAAATGGCAAAGTGGTCTTTGCAAAAGCAACTCCGATGCTTGAAAATGTAGTCATTATAGAAAACGAAAATGGCATCCATACGATCTACGCTCACCTAAGCCAGATCGCACCGACAGTCAAAGTAGGCTCAGTCGTGCAAAAAGGCTACGTTATAGGCCGAGTTAGAAACGATCTAACCTTTGAAGTAACGCAAAGAAACTACCACATCGATCCACTTGAGATGATCTCAAAATAGCCACTTTGCAAGTGCTATTAACTAAATTTAAAGCCTTTTTGGCTAGAATGCGTGAATTTTAAGGAGCAAGACAATGAGTAAAAGAAAACGCGTATTGGTTAAATTTTCAGGCGAAGCTTTGGCGGGAGAAAATGGTTTTGGCATAGATACGGCGGTGCTTAAATTTATAGCAAATGAGATAAAAGAGCTTGTTGAAAATGGTATCGAGGTTGGCATCGTGATAGGTGGTGGCAATATTATACGTGGTGTGAGTGCTGCAAAAGATGGTATCATCAAACGAACGAGCGGCGATCACATGGGCATGCTAGCAACTGTTATCAACTCAATCGCAATGCGTGAAGCTTTAGAACGAAGTGGGCTAGAGGTAAGAGTGCAAAGTGCTATAAAAATGGAAGCGATCTGTGAGACTTTCATCGTTGGACGTGCGCAGCGCCATTTGGAAAAAGGTAGAGTCGTTATATTTGCTGCAGGTACTGGTAATCCATTCTTTACAACTGATACAGCAGCAACTTTAAGAGCTATTGAAATCGGATCAGATATGATCATAAAAGCTACAAAAGTTGATGGCGTTTATGATAAAGACCCTAAAAAATTCAAAGATGCAAAACTTTTAAAATCACTAAACTACGAAAAGGCAATGAGCGATGATATCAAGGTTATGGACGATACTGCCATAGCTTTAGCAAAAGATAACTCACTGCCTATTTTGGTTTGTAATATGTTTAAGGCTGGAAATTTATTAAAAATAATAAATGAAGAAGAAGCAGCCCTATACTCAGTAGTAAAATAAATTTTAAAAAGGATAAATATGAGAACAGAACAAATAACAGCAAGAGCGTTAAAGCAAGTTGGTGATGATAGATATAAACTTTCACTTATCGTAGCAAAGCGTGCAGAAGCACTAGCAAATGGAGCAGTAGTGCTTGTAGAAGCCGATACTTCAAAGATGAAATTTGCTGACATTGCACTACTTGAAGTAGCTGAGGGTAAAATAGGCTTAGAGGCAATAGTTGAAGGAAAATAGTCTTTTTTTAGAGCAGCTAATAGAACAAATTTTACCTTGTAAAAATGTGTCAGAAGCTATAACGCTGCTCTTTTCTCTTTGCGAACGAAGCGAGAAATTAGACAAAGCTATAGATAGCTGTGTCACATCTCATGCTGGTCAATACCGCAAAAGTGGCGAGCCATACGCAATCCATCCTATCTTAGTAGCATCAATAGTAGCAAATATGGGTGGAGATGAGAGTATGGTCATAGCTGCACTACTTCACGATGTAGTTGAAGATACTGAAGTTACACTTAGCGAAGTTCAGGCTGAATTTGGCGATGAAGTAGCAAAACTGGTTGAAGGACTTACAAAGATAGTTGCTATAAGAGAAAACAAACTTGCAAGCTCAAGTAGTAACGAAAAACTAGCAAGTTCGGCGCTAACTTTTAGAAAAATGCTTTTAATCTCCATTGAGGATGTTAGAGTTCTTGTGGTTAAGCTTTGTGACAGACTTCATAATATGCTAACCCTTGCTGCATTAAAAGTAGAAAAACAAAAACGTATTGCAGAAGAGACGCTTATGGTCTATGCTCCGATCGCTCATAGGCTTGGAATTTCATCGATTAAAAATATACTTGAAGATCTAAGTTTTAAATATGCGATGCCAGAAGAATACGCCAAGATCGATAGCTTTTTAAATAAAAATAAGCAGCAGCTTAGCCTTAAACTAAATGCTTTTTACGAGAAAGTAAATCAAATTTTGCTTGAAAATGGCTTTATTGAGGGCACTTTTGAGATACAAAAACGCATAAAGCATTACTATTCGATTTATTTAAAAATGCAAAGAAAAGGTATTTCGATTGAAGAGGTGCTTGATTTGCTAGCTATTAGAATTCTTGTGCAAAAACCGCTTGATTGCTATCTTGCGCTTGGAAATTTGCATATAAATTTTAATCCTCTTATTTCGAGATTTAAGGATTATATTGCGCTTCCAAAGCAAAATGGTTATCAAACGATACATACAACTATTTTTGATAATAAGAGTATTTTTGAGGCACAAGTTCGTACTTATGATATGCACAAAACCGCCGAATACGGTGTCGCAGCTCATTGGAAATACAAAAATGGTGAGGGCAGTTTACTTAATCCAAAACTTGACTGGCTAAACGACATTGGTATGCAAAACAATGAAGCTGAAAGTAACGTCGAAGAGCTTTATGAATATGCAAAAGATAGTCTTTACATAGAAGATATTGCGGTCTATTCGCCAAAAGGTGAGGTTTTTACGCTTCCACGCGGGGCTACTGCACTTGATTATGCTTATGAGATTCACACGGAAATCGGACTTTACGCAAAAGAAGCTTATATAAATCGCGTCAGAATGCCACTTTTAACAGAGCTAAAAAATGGCGATATTGTAAGGATTGTAACTGGCGAAGAGGCAAAATTTCGCTGTTCATGGATAAATAGCGTTCGAACTGGTAAAGCAAGGGCTACAATAAGAACATACTGCAAGCAAAAGATAAAAGATATAAATTATAAAATTGCAGTTGATATTTTAAAGTCGGTTTTTGGCGTTTCGAAAGATAGAATTTTAGACTGGATAGAGCATGAAAATTTAGGCAAAAAAGTTTTTCGTGCTGCAACTGAAAGCGATTTTTTGCAAGAGGTCGTAAATATGCTTAAAAAGTATATAAAAAAAGAGCGTCCTTTTATGATCTCTTTGGGCGACAAATATCAGGTTAAAAAGCAAAAATTTGAAAATATCGTAATCTATTCAAATCATAAAATTTCAAATGTCGAGTTTGACTATTGTTGTAACCCAAAAAGAGGCGATAGTATAGTTGGCTTTAAAAATGGGCACAATGTGACGGTGCATCACAAGCTTTGTGAGCGTGCCGGGAAACTTATGGATAAGGGCAATGAGATCATCTTTGTCAAATGGACTAGAAATGCCCCACATAGATATAAAATTTTATTAAATCTTGAGAACCGAAAAGGTGCGTTGGCTGAATTTTTAACATATCTTGCTAGACTAGATGTAAATTTGGCTACAATCTCGCTAAATGAAGCAAATGACCTTAGCGGTGATACATTTGAAATAAGTGTTGAGATAGCTGAAAACATCGATGCAAACGAGCTAAGAGAGAAGATCAAAGATAGATATAAGATTATAGATTTCGTTTCGCAAAGCGATCCATACCACAATTAGGAGAAAGATAATGCAAGATATAGCTGAAATTTTACAAGAGATAAAACGCGGTGTTGCCGAAATTATTGACTTTGAAAGAGTTGAGAATTTAATAAAAAACTATTATGAAAAAGGTGAAAATTTCTATGTAAAGGCTGGCTTTGATCCAACTGCTCCAGATCTTCACTTAGGACACACAGTCGTTTTAAGCAAGATGGCTTTGCTTCAAAAACATGGTGCAATCGTACAGTTTTTGATAGGCGATTTTACCGCTCAAATAGGCGATCCAACTGGCAAATCAGCCACCAGAAAAAAACTAGATCAAGAGACAGTTTTAAAAAATGCTAAAACCTACGAAGAGCAAGTTTTTAAAATTTTAGATCCAAAAAAGACCGTGATCATGTTTAACTCAAAATGGTCAAATGAGCTTGGAGCTGCTGGAATGATAGAGCTAACTAGCACATTTTCAGTCGCTAGAATGCTAGAGCGCGATGATTTTGAAAAAAGGATAAAAGCTGGCAGTCCAATTTCAATTTGTGAATTTATGTATCCGCTTCTTCAAGGTTATGATAGCGTTGCGATGAAGTGTGACATCGAGATGGGCGGTACGGATCAGAAATTTAACCTTCTAATGGGTAGAACCTTACAGCGAACATATAATGTCGGCAAAGAGCAAGCTGTCATCATGATGCCACTTCTTGAGGGGCTTGATGGTGTAAATAAGATGAGCAAAAGTCTTGGAAACTATATCGGCGTAACTGAAAACGCAAATGATATGTTTGCAAAAACGCTTAGTATAAGCGATGAGCTAATGTGGCGTTGGTACGAGCTTTTAAGCACAAAAAGCCTTGGCGAGATAGAAAATTTAATGAACGATGTAAAAAACGGCAAGTATCATCCAAAAAAAGCAAAAGAGGACCTTGCGTACGAGATAACAGCGAGATATCACGGCGAGGAAGCTGCAAAAGCTGCGATGGCTGAGTTTAACAGCGTACACTCTCAAAATCAGCTCCCAACTGATATCAAAGAATTTAGCCTAAAAGCACCAGTTTGGATCGTGGAAGCTTTATCGCAGTGTGAGCTAAGTGAGTCAAATTCTCAAGCAAGACGCGACATAAAGGCAAATGCGGTTAGCATTAATCAAGAAAAGATTAGCGATGAGCAGTTAAAATTAGAGGCAGGTGAATATATCTTGCAAGTCGGTAAGCGTAAATTTGCAAAAGTAAAGGTTGAATAGATGGAGCTAAAGCCATTAAAAATAGGAAAATATGAGATAAAGTATCCGATATTTCAAGGCGGTATGGGACTTGGTATCAGCTGGGACAAACTAGCTGGCAATGTCAGCCTTGAAGGCGGTCTTGGAATAATCAGCTCAGTTGGCACAGGATATTATGAAAATCGTAAATTTATAAACAAAGAGCTAAATGCAAAGCCATTTGGAAGTGAAAATTTCTACTCAACAAGAGGTCTTAGAGCGATTATTGAGAATGCACGAAAAATTTGTGGAGATTTGCCACTTGGCGTAAATATAATGTACGCTGCAAATGACTACGCAAGAGTGGTAAAAGATGCTTGTGAAGCCGGTATAAATATCATCGTATCAGGTGCTGGACTACCTACGAATTTGCCAGAATTTACACAAAATTTTAAAGAAGTCGCGCTAGTTCCTATTATCTCAAGCGCAAAAGCACTAAAGATCATCTGCAAGCGCTGGCTACAAAGATATGACCGCTTACCAGATGCTGTCGTGCTTGAGGGGCCACTAAGCGGTGGACACCAGGGCTTTACATACGAGCAGTGTCTTGACCCTGAGTTTTCGCTATTTAATCTAATCCCACAAGTAAAGG
This sequence comes from Campylobacter concisus, assembly GCF_002165785.1. Taxonomy (GTDB): domain Bacteria; phylum Campylobacterota; class Campylobacteria; order Campylobacterales; family Campylobacteraceae; genus Campylobacter_A; species Campylobacter_A concisus_W. The sequence goes on along the minus strand of NZ_NDYO01000001.1, from coordinate 173,711 downwards.
CCGAGATAAAAGAGTGGGGCGATTTTCCGCTCATAGCAGCCGGTGGAATTTGGGATAAAAATGACATAGAAAAGGCGATATCGCTAGGTGCAGACGGCGTTCAGATGGGTACACGCTTCATCGGCACTCATGAGTGCGATGCAGATATTGGCTTTAAAGAAGTGATACTAGCAGCTGAGGAAAAGGATATAGAGCTTATAAAAAGTCCAGTTGGCTATCCAGCTCGTGGGATTAGAACAAATTTGATAAATTTGGTAGAAAAAAAGATGGGCCCAAAGATCCAGTGTATAAGCAACTGTGTGAGTCCTTGTCAAAGGGGTAAAGGAGCTAAAGAGGTTGGATATTGCATCGCTGATAGGCTGTTTGACTCATTTAGTGGCAAAAAAGAGACAGGGCTGTTTTTCACGGGAGCAAATGGATATAAACTAAAAGAGCTAATAAGTGTAAAAGAGCTAATGCACAAGCTGGTACATGGTGAATGAAACGAGCGATAATCATCTTTTTTATTGTTTGTAATTTTCTTTTTGCTGCGACAAATTCGGAGATATTTGCAAAATTTGATAAAAATTTTGCCAGCTCAAGCAGAAGTGCAAAGATTAAATTTCACAACGATATAAAAGACATTTATGTCGACGCGATCATCAAAAATGACAAAAATATAAAAAAACAAGCACTCACAAGACTCATAACCAGCTCAAAATCGCTTGGTTTTGACTCAAGTGGGTATATAAAAGATCTAAATGCATTAAATGGCGTAAAGAGCGCTAGTATGCCTAGTAATGCTGCTTTGACGCTGCTTAGTGCAACCAAGGTAAATGACACTTTAGTGCTTAAGTTTAATACAAAAATCGATACTGCAAAACTAAAAACATCCTTTTTAAAGCAACAAAATACATATAAAAACATTATGGATATCGATGGTAGATTAAATGGTAATCCGCTAACTTATAAAAATTTTATATCTGATTATATTCACATCTCGCAGTATGATAAAAACACTGTTAGAGTTATTTTTTCTGATAAGATCCAAAAAACTATAAAAGCAAATGCAACAGGTGATCTACTCATAATAAGTACACAAAATTTTATCTCAAACGAAAATGTAAAAGCACCACTTCATAAAACTAAAAACAAAAACGAAGAAGTGCCACACAAAGAGCCTGAGCCAAATTTAAAGCCACAGCCTGTACAAAGTGAGCCAGCGGCAGCACCTTTACCACCAGTTACGGCTAGTAAATTTTCACGCAATAAAACGATCGTCATCGATCCAGGTCATGGCGGCACTGATCCAGGTGCAGTAAATGGCAAACTTCAGGAAAAAACCGCGGTTCTAGGCGTAGCCAAAAAGCTTGGTGACATACTAAAAGCGCGTGGTTACAAGGTCTATTTCACTAGATCAACCGATGTCTTTATAAATTTAAGAACAAGAACAAAATTTGCAAATGATAAGATGGCTGATCTTTTTGTTTCTATTCACGCAAATGCCGCTCCAAATGCCACAAAGGCAAAGAGCATGCACGGCATCGAGACATTTTTCTTATCGCCTGCAAGAAGCGAACGTAGTAAAAACGCGGCCGCGCTTGAGAACAAATCAGATATCGAAGAGATGAACTACTTTTCACAGCAGACATTTTTAAATGTACTAAATCGCGAGAAGATTATCGCGTCAAATAAGCTTGGTATCGATATCCAAAAAGAAATTTTAGCAAGTGCTAGAAAAGTCTATGCTGCAAGTGACGGCAGTGTGAGAGAGGCGCCGTTTTGGGTACTTGTTGGTGCTCTTATGCCAGCAGTTCTTGTTGAGATCGGCTATATCACGCATCCAGTTGAGGGCGAAAAGCTCTTTAATGATGCCTATCAAAATGCCCTTGCAAACGGCATAGCAAACGGTATAGATGGATATTTCGCAAAAAATAGATGAAAAATGCAAATTTAAGCTTTAAAGGACAAATTCCATTTAACGAGGAGTTTGGCGATATCTATTTTAATACCGACAAACCTTGGCTTGAGAGCGAATTTGTCTTTGCAAGTGCACTTGATGAAATTTGGCAGAGCAAAGATAGCTTCATAGTCGCTGAGACAGGATTTGGTGCCGGACTAAATTTCTTTACACTTTGTAAGAAATTTAAAAATAGCTCTAAAAAACTTCACTTTGTTAGCATCGAAAAAATCCTATTAAAAAAGATGATATTTTAAAAATTTATGAAAATTTAGGCATTTTTAAAGCTTATGCCAAAAAGCTGGTTTCGCTCTATCCGTCGCTAATCTCAGGCATACACCGTATAAATTTTGCCCCAAATATCACACTTGATCTTTGCTACGGCGAGGCTAAAGAAATTTTACCTGAGCTTGATTTTAGCGCTGACATTTGGTTTCTAGATGGCTTTGCTCCAAGTAAAAATGGCTCAATCTGGAGCGAAGAAATTTTTAGAGAGATCGCAAGACTAAGCAGGGTTGGTACTATTGCTAGAACCTACTCATGCGCAAAAATAGTAAAAGACGGGCTAAAGAGCGCTGGCTTTTTGCTAAGCCTAAAAGAGGGTTACTCTAGAAAACGCCAGATGAGTAGCGCCGTGCTAGAGAAAAAGGATGAAAATTTAAAGGATGCTTGGTTTACGAGATGTGAACCACTGGCTAAGCCAAAAGGCAAAACAGCGCTTATCATAGGAGCTGGTGTGGCTGGACTTGCAACAGCTGGCGAACTAGCCAAAAATGGCTTTAAAGTGGTGATCGCTGAGGCAAATGGTGAAGTGGCTACAAATGGCTCTGGTAATCACTGTGGTGCTTTGATGCCGTTAGTTACCAAGCCTGGGGTAAATTTAGGCCGCATGCATTTAAACGCGTTTTTGCAAGCAGTGAGATTTTACAAGGCAACTTTGCCAAAAAGCCTTATCAAATTTAATGGCTGCATCGACTACGCATTTGATGACGAGCTCATTAAAAGATATGGCTCGTGGCAAACTCAAAGCGTAGAGGATATTTTTAAATTTGATGATAGTCTGAAGCCATATCCTGGGATATTTATAAAAGATGGTGCATACGCTAGGCCAAGAGAAATTTGTAAATTTTTATCAGGCGGTTTTGAAATTTTATTTAATCACGAGTATGAGAGTATGGCGCATCTACAAAACGGCAAGATCAGCGTTAAATTTAAAAATGGTAAAAATTTAGAGACCGATATTTTGGTCTTTTGCACAGGTAGCAAGAGCAGTGAAATTTTTAATGGCTACGACATGCAAATAAGCAGTGTCCGAGGCCAAGTCACGCACCTAAAACCAGTGCTAAAAAATGCCATGCCGCTAAGCGCAAAAGGCTACATCTGTCCAGCCGTCAAAGGCGTACAAGTTATCGGCGCTACTTATGCCAGAAATGAAATTTACGATACGCCTAAAGTTGAGGATAATACTAAAAATTTAAGCGATGTAAGCGAGTTTTTTGATATCACAAAAGCCACCATTATCGGCTCACGTGTAGGCTATAGAAGCTATAGCGGAGATAGATTTCCGATAATTGGCGCCTTGCATGACGAAGAATTTTACAAGCAAAACTACAAAGGGCTATTTTGGAGCAAAAATAAAGATAACAATCCAAAAGCAAGCTATGAAAAGAATGTCTTTGTAAATTTTGCTCACGGCTCGCGAGGTCTTGGCACAGCTATACTTGGAGCAAATTCGATAGTTGATCTTGTGCTTGATCGCCCACTTTGCATAGAAAGATCGCTATTTCACGAGCTTCATCCAGCTAGGTTTTTGATAAGAAAACTAAAAAAGGGATTAAAACTTTAAGAGGCAATTAGCAGAAATTCCTAGCACAAGATACTAGGAATTTCTTGTAAGTTTAGGCCTAAAGCCTTGTTTTCATCTTTTCAAATTCATCTTTTATGACTTGCTCGTGAGGTTCGCTCGTCATTTTATTTATCGCATCGCCCCAGATACTTACGCTAATGATTGCTATACAAGAAGCTATGATGCCAGGCAAAATTTCATAAACATAAGCGTTTAGTCCTGAAGTGATCCAAAATATTACTGTCGCACCTCCAGCTATCATACCGGCTAATGCTCCAAGTGCACTCATGCGCTTCCAGTAAAGGCTAAAAAGCAGCACTGGTCCAAAGCTCGCACCAAATCCTGCCCAAGCGTTGCCAACGACATTTAGAACATTATCTGTTGAGATAAAGGCAAGTATAGTAGCAACTATGGCCACTACTACGACAGCATAGCGACTGATCGCTGTTTGTGTATTTTGACTAATCTCTTTTTTATAAAATGCAAAGATAAAGTCCTTTGTTACCGAGCTAGACGTAACTAAAAGCTGACTTGAGATAGTACTCATGATCGCTGAAAGCACAGCTGAGATGATAATGCCTATAAAAAATGGTGGAAAAAGTAGCTCACCAAGCTTTAAAAACACCGTCTCAGGATCACTAAGTCCGCCTCTTTGGCTAAAATATACAAAGCCGATAAGTCCGCTCATAATTGCGCCTAGTAGGCCGATCGTCATCCAGCCAATGCCGATCCTTCTTGCCTTAGCAAGCTCTTTTGAATCGCGTATCGCCATAAATCTAACAATGATGTGTGGCTGGCCAAAATAGCCAAATCCCCAAGCCATAAGTCCTAAAATTCCCCAAAAAGTTTGATCTCTAAATGGATTTAGGTGATTTGCATCAAGCTTGCTTATCTCCTTTATCAAATTTGTATCGCTTGGCAAGTCTAAATTTAGATATGCCACGACTGGGATCGAGACTAGGACACAAAACATCAAAAGCCCCTGAAATGCGTCAGTTATACTAACTGCTTTAAATCCACCAAAAAATGTGTAAAAGACCACAATGACAAGTGTAAAGACCGCTCCGTAGGCAAATTTTAAACCAAAAAAGCTCTCAAATGTCTTTCCGCCAGCGATGATGCCGCTACTTACATAAAGTGTGAAAAAGATCAAAATGATAAGACCAGAGATGATTCTTAAAATTTTAGTCCTATCTTTAAAGCGATTTTCTAAAAAGTCTGGTATCGTGATGCTATCACTCGCAACTTCAGTATAAATTCTAAGCCTCTTTGCTAAGAATAGATAGTTGCAGTAAGCTCCAATGATAAGACCTATTATCATCCACACATTTGCTATGCCAGTTGCGTATAAGGCTCCGGGCACGCCAAGTAGCATCCAACCACTCATATCAGAAGCACCAGCACTAAGTGCAGTAACTACTGGACCCATTCGACGGTTATCCAGCAGATATTCGTTCATACTTGCATTTTTATCGTAGAAATATCGTCCGATAAAGAGCAAAAAGCCAAAATAGATGGCGATGGCTAAATAAGACCCAAAGCTCATAAATTTCCTTTCAAATTAAGATAAATGGCTTATGTTAATATAAATTTTTTTAAATTACAACATTCAGCGCCGATCCTTAAACACTTTTAAGCAAAATGATATAAATTTTTTCGTATTATTTAAAGCCATATTTTAAAGAGAAGGACAAAGTTGAAGGCTCAAAATTTAGCTAAATTTCTATTTTTTATAATTATCGTCTCACTTGGAGCATATTTTTTCTATCCAAGAAATCTTAGTGAGGCTCAAGAGATCGCTTATATCAAAAGTTATGGAGTGACTTTAGGGCTTACTATAGGCGGTATTGCCATAGGCATAACACTTGGATTTACCTTGGCGTTTATTAAATTTTTAAATATTAAAGTCTTAAATTTTATAATCGATGAATATATCGATATCTTACGTGGAACACCTGTAATACTTCAACTTTTAATATTTTCGGTTGTCATTTTTGCAACATGGAGTGATAATTTTTATGTAGCTCTCATTGCACTTGGGCTAAATAGCTCTGCCTATGTGGCCGAGATCGTGCGAAGTGGCATAAATAGCGTCGATAAAGGACAAATGGAAGCGGCTCGTGCGATGGGCCTAAACTACTATGTTTCGATGCGCGAGATAGTTTTTCCACAAGCTACAAAAAATATCTTACCAGCTCTTGCAAATGAGTTTATCTCACTTTTTAAAGAGACATCAGTCGTGGGCTATATAAGCGTCGTTGATATCACGATGCAAAGTAAGAGCTTGCAAGCGGTCTTTTATAGTCCAGAGCCAGTCATTTTTACAGGTATTGTCTATTATGTGAGTGTTAAATTTTTTACACTTTTGACAAAACTACTCGAGAGGAGATTAAACCGCCATGATTGAGATTAAAAATTTAAACAAAAGTTATGGCGATTTGCGAGTTTTAAATGATATTAGTGTAGATATAAAAAAGGGTGAAGTTATAGCGATAATTGGTCCAAGTGGTGGCGGTAAAAGTACGTTTTTACGTTGTATAAACCGCCTTGAGGAGCCAGATAGCGGGCACATAAAGATAAATGGTGAAGATATTTTAGATAAAAAATCAGACATAAATAAAATTCGCCAAAAAGTGAGCATGGTTTTTCAGCACTTTAATCTTTTTGCAAATAAAAACGTCTTGCAAAATTTAACTCTAGCTCCGATAAAAGCGGGAATTTTAAATAAAGCAAGTGCAGAAAAAAGAGCTGATGAGTTGCTAAAAAGTGTTGGGCTGAGTGATAAGAAATTTGCCTATCCGCACAAGCTTTCAGGCGGACAAAAGCAACGTATCGCGATCGCTAGAAGCCTAGCGATGGAGCCAGAAGTGATACTTTTTGATGAACCGACAAGTGCGCTTGATCCTGAGATGATCGGAGAGGTGCTTGATATTATGAAAGATGTTGCCGCAAGGGGCATAACGATGCTTGTGGTGACCCATGAGATGGGCTTTGCAAGAAATGTGGCAAATAGAATTTTCTTTATGGATAAAGGCAAAATCGCAGTTGATGACACACCGAAAAATGTCTTTACAAATCCGCAACATGAGCGTTTAAAAGAGTTTTTAGGCAAAATTTTAAATCATTAAAGGAGTAGAAAATGAGTAAAATTTTAAAATTTTTGATGGCAAGCTTGGTTTTATTTTTACTAGGTTGTGGCGATGATGCTAATAAAAAAAATGCAGTAAATAATGCCGAAGAAGCTAGTAAAAATGTAGTTTATAAAGTTGGCTCGAGCGCTGATTATCCACCTTTTGAATATCTTGATGAAAACAATAAAATTGTTGGCTTTGAGATAGATTTATTAAATGAGATCACCAAAAAAACTGGAATAAAATTTGATGTTGCAAATATGAGCTTTGATGGACTGATATCAGCATTAAAAACCGGTAAAATCGATATTGCCATAAGCGGAATGAGCGCAACTGATGAGAGAAGGAAATCGGTTGATTTTACCAAGCCATATTATTTTTCAGAAAATTTATTTATCCGCAAAAAAGGCTCAGATGTAAATAAAGACAACCTTAAGGATAAGAAAATTTCAGCTCAAGTTGGCACACTTCAAGAAGAAGCAGCCAAAAGCATAACCACTAAGTCGATACCTGCTGAAAATGTAGCAGCTGCCATCATGTCACTAAACGCTGGTAAAATCGACGTTGTACTAACTGATAGTCCGATAGGGGTTGAATATTTAAAACAAAATCCAGATTTGGAAGAATTTTTAAGAGTTCCTGATGGCACGGAAGGATTTGCGATGGCGTTTGATAAAGGCAAACATACTGAGCTTATCAAGAAGATAGATGCAGCGATCGATGAGCTACAAAAATCTGGCGAATTTGATAAAATGCTAGATAAATACGGATTAAAGAAATAAATCTAAATACAAAATTTGCAGAGAAGCAGGAATTCTCTGCAAAAACTCACTTTTTTCTAATTTTTAAAATTTAACATCTTTTAAAAGTAAAATTAATAAAATGACTTAATTATTTTCAAGGAGAAAAAATGAAGCTTCTCAGGATGAGAACGGCATTTATTTTAAATGTGCTATTTTCTATTTGCATGTATCACAATTTTGTTAAAAAATTCCTACTGTTTAATAAAGCTAAATATAAATTAAAATTTTACATAAATAGACTAATTAATATTTTTTATAAAAACAACCAAAAGTATTTTTTGTTGGTAAATTTTTAAGTATTAAAGTTGTATGACTTTATTTTTGAAGCAGATATTAAGAAAAACTAAAAGGAGAGAAAATGAATAATCTAGGTATTAAATCTAAGATTATGGCGATAGTTATCGTCAGTCTTATTGGCCTTGGTATCATGAGTGCATACATGCTAAATGGTATCTTAAAGACTCGCTCAAAAGCAGAGTTTAGCGAGAAAATCGTGGATACAATTATAAATCAAAATAATTTTATCCATGAGATGCAAAAAGAACGTGGATTTAGCTCAGGTGTGTTAGCAGGAGGGGATAATAAAAATTTATTAGAGCAGCGTAAAAAAGTAGATGCTGCGCTTGATAAGCTTGAAGAGAAAAATGAAATAGTTTCAGAGATAAATAGTATCCGCTCAAATGTAGATCAAAAAAGTGGCAATGATCTAATTAGCCGTATAACAAAAATTTTAAGAAAAGAGGTCATTGCTATAAATGGATATAGCGATAAGCTCGAGCCTAGCTTGGTAGATGATCTAAAGCGTATCATTATTGTTGGTGAGATAAAAGAGTCTTTTGGTATTTTGCGTGCTACTTTAAATGGGGTTTTTACTAAAAAGAGCATAAACAAAGAGGACTACAATAAAGTAGTTGCACTAAATAGCGTTATAAATAAATTTATGCAGGATTTTGACGATTACAATCCAAAAGAATTTAGTGACGAATTTGATGCTATCGCTAGAAAAAAGGCAGATTTTATAGATGCTATGAATATTATTAAAAATGTAGTTGCAACAGAAGATGCATCTTATGATGCATCAAGCTGGTTTTCAAAGATAAGTGCTACGATAGATGCGATGAGAGAGCTTGAGCTTAAACTACTTGATAATATGCAAAAAGATGCAAGACGTATTAAGGGTGATGCAAATACCGAACTTATTATAAGTTCTATTGTGATTGCGATTTGTATTTTACTTATGTTGCTAGTATCTACATTAATAGGTAAAAACCTGATCTCTGGCATAGATCAGACTAAAAATGGCTTAGTTAGATTTTTTGACTTCTTAAATTATAAATCTAATAAGGCTGAATTTTTGGATCGTAGTGGTAGCGACGAGATTGGACAGATGAGTGCACTGATAAATGAGAATATCAAACAAATCGAGGCAAATTTATCTGAGCAAAATAATTTCATTAAAGAAGCAAATACTTTTGTAAATCAAATCGGAAAAGGTAACTACGTAGCTCAGCTTAACGCAGATACTTCAAATCCTGCGCTTAGCCAGCTAAAACAAACTTTCAAAGACTTACAAATCGCTCTTAAACATGCTATTGCGGAAAATGGCGATGATGTGTTGAATCTACTAGAAAGCTTTAAAAAACAAGACTTTACTAAAAGACTTGAAGATGATGGCAAAATGGCGGTTGGCATAAATGCTCTTGGTGAAGAGATAGCCAAAATGTTAAGGGCAAATTTAGATCAAGCTCATGTGTTAGAAGAAAAGGCTGAGTCTTTAAGTCAGTCAATGAAAGAACTAACTCAAGGTGCAAATGTACAAGCAAGCTCACTTCAAGAGTCTGCTGCCGCAGTAGAGCAAATGTCAAGCTCAATGAATGCAATATCTCAAAAAACATCTGATGTTATTAGACAAAGTGATGAGATTAAAAACATCATAACTATTATTAGAGATATAGCTGATCAAACAAATTTACTAGCTCTTAATGCCGCGATCGAGGCGGCACGTGCAGGAGAGCACGGCAGAGGCTTTGCGGTCGTTGCAGATGAGGTTAGAAAACTAGCAGAGAGAACTCAAAAATCTCTAACAGAGATCGAAGCAAATACAAATGTACTAGCTCAATCAATCAATGAAATGAGTGAATCTATAAAAGAGCAAAGTGAAGGAATCAATATGATAAACCAATCAGTTGCGCAAATAGACACACTTACAAAAGAAAATGTAGTAATTGTCAATAAAGCAAATGAAGTAACATCTGATGTTGACGACATGGCTAAGGCGATAGTAAACGAAGTTAGAAAAAGTAAATTTTAATCTTTGACTTACTCTTAGAGCTCCTACTATTCCATCCCTTAAAATAATTAAGGGATGGAACTTATCTATAAAAATTTATATGCTACTTTGCTATACGATTATTTATAGCATTTTTCTTTTATTACGGATTTAAACAATTTTTAATAGAGAAATACTGATAATTAAGCCACTAAATCACCTTAAAGGACACTATTATGAAAAAGATCTTTGCTCTTTTACTCACAGCTTTTGTTGCTCTTTGTGCAAACGAGATAAAATTTGGCACAGCGGCCAACTATCCGCCATTTGAATATATCGATGAAAATAACAAAATAACAGGCTTTGACATCGAGCTACTCGATGAAATTTCAAAGCGTGCAGGTTTTTCATATAAGATCATAAATATGAGTTTTGACGGCCTTATCCCAGCACTTAAAGCTGGCAAAATAAATGGCATTATAAGTGCGATGAGTGCGACTTCAGATAGATTAAAATCGATTGATTTTACAAAGCCATACTATTTAACTGAAAACCTCTATCTAAAGAAAAAAGATAATGACGCATTAAAAGCTAAAGAAGAGCTAGCTGGCAAAAGAGTTGGCGTGCAACAAGGCACCGTCCAAGAGCTAGCAGCAAATGCTATAAATGGTGTAAAAGTAGTGCCTTCAGAAGATACTGTGCCACTTATCATGGGATTAAAAGTTGGCAAATTTGATGCAGTTATCCTTGATAGCTCTATCGGATATGGCTTTATCAAGAAAAATCCAGAACTTGAAGCGTTTTTCAAAGAAGTTGATGGTAGCGAGGGATTTTCAATAGCTTTTGATAAAGGAAAAGAGAGTGCGTTAATAGAGAAAATAAATCAAATTTTAGATGATATGAAAAAAGACGGAAGCTACGAAGCTTTACTTAAAAAATACGATCTAAAATAATCTTCTAGCCTGCAAATTTGCAGGCTTATGCTAAATTCTGCTTTGTCTATCGATTAAAATTTAAAAGGAAAATAATGAGAAAAATTTTGTTGCTTTTTTGCCTAGTAATGGGTCTTTTTGCGCTTCAAAACGATAAAGATATGTTAAATGGAGAGCTAAAAAACGGGCTAAAATACTATATCAAAGAGAATAAATTTCCACAAAAAACAGCTATTTTTTATCTTGTTATAAATTCTGGTTCAACTGATGAAAAAGATGGCGAGCAAGGTCTTGCTCACTTTTTGGAGCACATGGCATTTAATGGCAGCCGCGACTTTAGCAAAAATGAGCTCATTAAGCAGCTTGAGAGCCTTGGTGTGAAATTTGGAGCCGATCTAAACGCGCAGACGAGCTACGATCAGACGAGCTATGTTTTAACGATTAATGTAAATGAGAAAAATTTACAAGATACGTTTAAGGTCTTTTCGAATTGGATAGATGGCGTTAAAATCGATCCTAAGGAGCTTGATAAGGAGCGTGGCGTCATAATGGAAGAGGAGCGTCAGAGAAATACGCCAGGATATAGGCTTTATTTGGCTCAAACAAAGGATATTTTTGAGGGCAGTATCTATCTAAAAAGAGTGCCAATAGGCGATATGAACGTCATCAAAAGCGTAGATGCTAAGCACATGCAAGAATTTTACGAGAGGCTTTATCAGCCAAGATTTATGAGCTTTGTAGCCGTTGGCGACTTTGATAAAAATGAGATAAAAAGCTTAATCGAAAAAAGCTTTAGCCAGGCAAAAAATACAAATTCTTACATTCATCCAGAAAAAAATATCAGCTTTAAAAATGGTTTAAATATTCTTAACTATGACTCGAATGAAACTGGAATGGAACTAGTTAGACTTAGCTATTTTGATAAATTTAGTCCAGTTTTAAATGAGGCTGACGCAAAGAGAAATCTAGAAGATGCACTTATCGCAAGCCTGATAAATATGCTTTATGAGCAAAAAAATGCAAATAATTCATCAAATTTAAGCACTGATTTTATAGCTCAAACACTTCAAGCAAAGCAGAAAATTTATAGTTTTGAAACAAACGTACTTGGAGGCGATTTTAACGCAAGCCTTAAAGATATGCTTGGCGTTATAAAAGGCATTAAAGAGTTTGGCTTTAATAAAGATGATTTCGAAGATGTAAAAAAGGCGTTTGTGGCAAATGTAGATGCAAAATTTAAACGCTCAAAGACTAAAAAATCAAGCGCTTACGCGGGACAAATTTTAAATATGATAGAAAATGGTGGCTTTGCGTTAAGCGATGAAGATGAAAAAGAGCTTAGTTTAAAGCTATTAAACGAGATTACGCTAGCTGACGTGAATGCTAGATTTAGGCAAATTTTAGCCATTTCTGATGAGCGTGTAAGAATTTTTAGCAAAGATGGCTTTAAGCTTAGCAAAGATGAGTTTTTAAAGCTTTTTGCCAAAGCGCCTGCTTATAACACAAACCTATCTGCTAGCAACAACGACAAGAGCCTAGGCAATGAAAATTTAGAGCCAAAAGAGATAAGCTCAAGAAACTTTGATGAAAAAAATGGAATTTATACCTATAAAATGCAAAATGGCTCGCAAGTTATCTTTAAGCCACTAGCTACTAAAAAAGATAGCGTTTTGTTTGCAGCCGTCAGCAAAGGAGGCATATCAAATTTGACTGATCCAAAGCTTGGTAGCTTTGCAGTGGCACTCACAAATGAAAGCGGCGTTGGCAAATTTAATAACTATGAGCTCTCAAAGGTGTTAAATGGAAAGATCGTAAGCTATCAAAAGAATATCGAGGGTCTTACGCAAGGATTTTATGGCTCGTCAAGCACAAGCGATCTTAGCTCGCTGCTAGCTGTTATAAATTTAGAATTTAATGCTCCAAGAGCCGATGCAAACGTGCTTGAGAGGATAAAGCAAAGGGCAAAGGATGAGCTAAGCAAAGAGCAAAATTTGCCTGAATATAAATTTAGTACCGAATTTAGCAAGTTTTTTTATGAAAACAATAAACGTGTCACGCCGCTTGAGATGGCTGATATCGATGCGTTAAAGCTAAATGAGCTAAAAGAGATCATCAAAGATAAATTTACAAACGCAGCCTCATATACTTTTGTAATCGTCGGCGATACCGACGAAGAGAGGCTTTTGCCGCTTGTTAAAAAGTATATCGCCACTCTGCCAAAGCTTGGCGAGGCTGAAGAGTTTAAAGACGATGGCGTGCGAAGTATCAAGGGTCAGCACACCTTTAAAAGGGAGTATCAAAGCACAAAAAGAAGCGATGTTGGCATAAATATCATAAATTCTGACGCAAAATATAGCTTTGAAGGAGCGATTAGGCTAAGGGCATTAAGTGAAATTTTAAAAACGGCGCTTCGTGAGCAGATCAGGGAAGATAAGGGGCAGACATACGGCTTTAGCCTAAATGCTAAGCTCGCACGCTATCCTTTTGAGCATTCAGATATACTAATTAGCTTTACTTGCGATCCTGCAAATACAGACAAGATCATCTCCGAGATAAAGCAGATAATAGCTAGCATAAAGCGTAGTGGTGCACTCTTGCCAAAGCATTTGGAGGATTTTAAGGCACAGAGTGAAATTTCTATAAAAAAAGACTATGAAAAGCCTGAGTTTTGGCAAAATCTCATCATCTCAAATAAAATTTTTAACACTCCACTTTATACGGCCGATGAGTACATAGGTGCGGTAAAAGCCATCACAAATGACGACATCAAAGAGGCTGCAAAGCTATATCTTGATGAGAAAAATATGGTGATAAGCATAAATAATCCGAAGTAGAAATTTAGTTGGCTAAGCTAGCTTTATAAATTTAAGCCTAATTAGAAATTTTGGAGCCAAGCTGGCTGACTCTTAAAATTTAAACGCTAGTAAAAATTTATTAAGATAAGCTAGCTTTTTAATTTAGTTGGCTAAGCTAGCTTTATAAATTTAAACCTAATTAGAAATTTTGGAGCCAAGCCAGCCCCTAAAATTTCAGCCTAAAGCCAAAGCTAAGCGAGAATATCCTTTGGCTTTAGCTTGTTTAACTTTTGCACTAGTTCATCAAAGCTTGCGCCATTTTCGACCTCACGCCTGATAAATTCCTCAAAAAACTCACGTTTTATATCTTTATCCGTGTAAGTTACGCTCTTTTTGGTAACTTGCATAGGCTTAAATTTCTCTTCTTCTATCTCTTCATCGCCATTTTCTCTAACTGGTGTAAGAGCGATATTTTGCAGCACATCAGCGATGCTCTCGCCCTTTTCATAACTTGTTTTTAGAAATTTTAAAAACTCATCTTTGCTATTTTTATCAGCGTAGCTTACACGGTGCAACATAGGCTGACCTAAGAATTCTATACGTTTTTTATCCGAGCTTTGCTCGTAATGTAAAGCCCCGTCTTTAAAAGAAATTTTTACATTTGCGTGCTCGCCAAGTATCCTTTCGGCGGTAAATTCCAGCCATTTATCTTTAAACTCATCGATACTTAGATCAGAGTCTAGTAAATTTGTAGCCTCATGGCTTAGATAAAGAGCGCCAAAAGCATTATTGGTTATTTTGTTATTTACATTCATTTTGTGATTTTTAATAAACTCATCTACACTAAAGCCGTTTTTCTCGCTAGTTAAGATGGAGCTTGTTCGCCAAAGCTTCGTGCTATCAACGAAATTTTTAAGGCTAGAGATTTCATCTTTGCTCACCCCGCTATCAAGGCCATTTATCTTGCCCCAGATAGAAATTTTATCATTTGATGAGTAGCCAGAGAGCGGTAGATGCTTGATGTCCGCAGTTTCAGCGGGAATTTCTACTTTGTTTAAATTTGCGTTTGTGGCTTGGCGCTTACTAAAAGCGTCTTGGTAGTTAAAGCTTTGATTAAATCCATTTAGTGCGTTTATCATGTCAAAATCCTTTAACACAATATCGGCAAACAGATTTAAATTTTAAGTGGATTATTTTTTATTGCGATATTTTTCAAAAATGGCGATCATTTGGTATGAGTTTTGGGCGATTTTAAATTTATTTGGATTTTTGCCAAGTAGCTCTTCTCTTAAAGAGTCGATAAATTCTCTATCTTTTTTACAAGCCTCAAAGCTCACTCGCCCCCTAAGTACGGCCATAAATATAATATCGGCAGTCGCGTTTATCATCTCAAGCATCTTTTCTTCGCTCATTTTCGTGGATTTTGCCCTTTTTAAAGCAAATATTATTCCTTTACGCTTACAAAATTTATTATTTTCATCTCTTGGCTCTCTTTGCAAGCCTCCAGCGCAGCTGCATTTTTCACCATATGAGCGCTTTTCATATGCTCTTTTTGGCTTGCCAGATCCTCCCAGCTCTCCATAAAGCAGTATTCGCTTTTAGTGCCCTCAACTGCGCCGCACTCGTAGCTTATGCAGCCTTTATCTTTTCTTGAAGCTGGCACTATCTCTTTTAAAATTTCTTCAAATTTCGCTTCACATCCAGCTTTTAACTTTACATTTACATAAAATCCAATCATCTGCCCATCCTTTAAAAATTTTTGGCTAAAATAGCGCAATTTAGACGCAAGTTTGCGTATTACATTACAAGGCCTTTAAACGATGAAATGATACAAAACCCTAAATTTATAATTTCTAAAACCAACTAAAAACAATAAATTTAACCAAAATCGGAGAAAGAATGAAAAGACGAGACTTTTTAAGATTAAGCGCATTAGGCGCGGCTAGCCTTCAAGCAAAAGAGCTTGGAAGCGCAGAGCAAGCGTTATTTGACAAACAAAGCGGACTAAGCGCAAATAAATTTGGTGCATTTTATGTAAGAACTATTGCAGGACGCGTGGTTGAGACCGTGCCATTTGAGGGCGATGCTTATCCAAACGAGCTAAATAACGCAGTCATTGACTACATCCAAAACGAGAGCAGAGTAAAATATCCATTTGTTAGAAAGAGCTTTTTAGCCAATCCAAACAACCCAAAGCCAGAGCTTCGTGGTAAAGAAGAATTTGTGCGTGTGAGCTGGGACGAGGCTATAAAGCTAAGTGCAAAAATTTTAAAAGAAAATTTTGATAAATACGGTGCTGAAGCGATCTACGGACAGGTTTATCAGTGGGGTAGCCTCGGCAAAGTAGGCCACAGCCAAAAGACTGCAAAAAGGCTACTTAACGTGCTTGGTGGCTACGTAAATGAGCTAGGTGGCTACTCATACGGCGCAGCGACTGTCATCATGCCTCACGTCACTGGCTTTGTCGATCCTGCGCTAGTGCCAACAAAGTGGGAGGCTATCTTAAAAAACGCCAAAACGATCGTATTTTGGGGCACAAACCCAGTCGTTTCAAACAAGGTCGCCATTGGCGTGCCACTTCACAACTCATATAAATACTACGATGAGATCAGAAAAAAAGGCGAAAGCGGCGAGATGAAAATTTATAGCGTCGATGTTTATCACAACGAAAGCGCAAGATATTTTGGCGCAAAGTACCTTGAAGTCGTGCCTTGCACCGATACGGCGATGATGATAGGTATGTGCAACTACCTTTTTGAAAAGGGGCTTTACAGCAAAGAATTTATAGAAAAATACACCGTTGGCTTTGATAAATTTAAAGAGTATATGCTTGGCACAAAAGACGGGGTCAATAAAAACCTAGCTTGGGCAAGCAAAATTTGTGGCGTGAGCGAGCAAGAGCTGGCGAAATTTAGCGAGGATCTAGCTAAAAACGACTCAGTCATAGTTAGTGGCTACGCCATCCAAAGGCAAGATCACGGCGAGATGGCCTACTGGGCGCTTGTGACGCTAAATGCGATGCTTGGACACATCGGCAAAGAGGGTTGTGGCTTTGTCACAAATGACGGCATGCATAAAAACGCTGACGAGAGCTTCATAGCGCCTAAACTAGCGGCTTTTGAGACAAAGGTGCCACAAAAATTCATTGATAGCGGTCTTGTGCCAAAGACTAAGGGCTACGAGCTTCCAAACTCAAGGCTCATAGACGCGCTTTTAAGCCCTGGCAAAGAGATAACTAGAAATGGCAAGAGCTACAAGCTACCAAAAATCAGAGTGATGTTTAACGCCAATGGCTCGACATTTACAAGGCACCCAGAGACTAATAGAGCGATAAAAGCCATGCAAAAAGTTAGCGCGATCATCACTTGCGAGCCATTTTGGACGAGCACGGCTAAATTTAGCGACATCGTCTTGCCAGCTGCGCTTGAGTGCGAGCGAACGGACATCGAGATGGCAAACTCAACTAGCGAATATCTCTTTGCCATTAAGCCGCTTGTTGTGCCATTTGGCGAGAGCAAGAGCGACTTCGAGATCGCAAGGCTCATCGCAAAAGAGTGGGGCAGAGAAGAGGCATTTAGCGAGGGCAAAAGCGAGCTAGAGTGGGTCAAAGAAATTTACGAAGATGCCGTTAAAAAGGCTGCTGAGCTTGGGTATGAGAGCATGCCAAGCTTTGAGGAATTTTGGGAGAAGGGATATTTTAGATTTGACAAGATCGATGAGAAAAAACGCTACTTTACAAACTATAAGAAATTCCGCGACGATCCAGTGGCAAATCCGCTAAAAACACCATCTGGCAAGATAGAAATTTATTCTGAGACTGTCGCTGGCTTTGGCTATGATGACTGCCCACCGCATGCAGCTTGGCTTGAGCCATTTGAGTGGCTGGGTGCAAAAAATAAAAAATACCCTATCGCAATTAGCGGTGCGCACTCTAAATTTAGGCTTCACTCACAGCTAAATAACTCCGTGCTTCGCAACTTTAATGAGATCGCAGAGCGTGAGCCAGTGCTTATAAATCCAAAAACAGCCGAGGCTAGAGGGATAAAAATGGGCGACGTGGTGCGTGTGTTTAATGATAGGGGCGAAATTTTGTGCGGTGCCTTTGTGACTGAGGACGTGCCACAAAATGTCGTAATAGTAAGCGAAGGTGCATGGTATGACCCTGAAAAACCGGGCGAAAAGAGCCTTTGCTTGCACGGAAATTTAAATGTGCTCACAAAAGACGTGCCATCAAGCAAGATGAGCCAGAGCAACACCGCTCACACAAGCCTTGTGAATGTCGAGAAATTTAAAGGCGTGCCAAAGCGTGTGACAGCATTTGACGCACCAAAGATCGGCATAATGCACGCATAAAATAAAAGCTATCCTTAAATGGATAGCTTCTAAGCTTTAAAAATTTTTATTTATCTTAGTAATAATGAATTTTCACAAAGCTCTTTGATCTTTGAAATTTGCTCTTTAACTCTTTCTTTTAAGCCATCAAGCATTGCTATTTTTAAAGTATAAATTTCATTAAAATCGCTTTTTATATCAAGCAAAATTTTATTTAAAAACGAGCTGTTTGAGCACATTAAAGCTTCAAACTCATAAAGGCTAAACGCATCAAGCATGCGCTCATAGACATCTTTTGCACTTGGAATATAAAGTGGCGTATTCATCTGCAGGTGCGACTCTAGCGTCTTTTCTATCTTTTGTTTTATAAAATAAACCGCGAGTTTGAGCGCGTTTTCATAGTTTGAGGCTAGCTTTATATCAAGCTTTTCAAAAAACAAAGAGACCTTTTGTATAGCCTTAAATTTAGCTGTTTCATACTCTCTTAAAAAATTTTCATATGTCCGTCCGGCATAGGTATTTATGGATTTTGTTTCGTAAGCCAAGGCTTGATCATCAAAGCTAGCGTAATTTTCATAGCGAGATTTATATATTAAAAATTTATCCTCTAAATTTTTATAAAGCTCATTAAATGCTGAGGTTATTGCATTTTCTAGCTCTTTTAGATCTTTTTTGTAGCGTTTAAAAAATTTATTAAAAACCACATCTTCGTAGATAAGTTTTGAAAAGACTTCGTCGCTATCAAGACTTATTACCTCAAAATTTTCACGCTTATAAATTTCTTTGTTTAAAAGCGTCTTTGAAGCGTTAAATTTTGTCTTTGAAAAAGGCTTAAGTAGCTTAAATACCTCATCGGCAGCAAGTTTTATAACTTCACTCATTTGACTATATCTTAAAGCGATCTTTGGTTTAAACTCCTCTTTTATCGCCTCCAGCTTCTCATCTAGCGAGCCACTAAATTCATCTAAAATCAACAGCGCATTATCATAAATTTCTAGATGTTTTTCTTGTTCGTTAGTTAGGAGTTTTACGATCTTTTTTGCCCTTGCTTTTATAAAATTTTCTTTAAAGCTCTTATCTAAAAAGCACTCTTTAATAGCCTTTAGAGCTTCGTTAAAATTTGAAGCTTCAAGTAGGCTTTTGTTATTATTTGTGATGCCAAGGAGTGCTTGCTTTGATGAGATAGCGATGATATCCTCAAAAAGCTCGCCATAAGTTTGCCTAGCGTGTTTTAGCAAATTTTCAAGCTCCTCCTTGCTTAGCTTGTCTTTTTGGTTGATTAGGCAGATCGCTTTTAGATCATTTGCTTTTAAAATTTCTTTGATACTTTCAAGCTCGCTTGCCTTTGCGGCGTTGTTTGCAAGGCTTAGCCATATTGCGCCGCTAACCTTTTTTAGCGTATTTTTTGTCTCTTTTGTGTCAGCTTCTCTTAGCGAGTTTAGGCCAGGAGTGTCGATGAAATTTATCTCTTTTAAAATTTCACTTGGCGCATAAAGCGTCATACCAGAAATTTGCTCGCCTAGCTTATTTAGCTCGGTTAGATCGCTACTTGCTAGCAGGCTTTCGCTACCGTTTATAAATTTCACGCTTAGAAGTGGCATCTTTGCAAATTTTAGCCTCACAGCCTTTGCGGTGACTGGAGTTAGTCCTGATGGCAAGATATCTTGACCAAGAAGTGCGTTTAAAAACGTTGATTTCCCACTTGAAAATTGACCGATAACAGCTATTAGTGGTGGCTCATTTAGAGTATCTATTAGTAAATTTAAGCTCTCTTTTATCTGCTCGCTTATATGCAAACTAGGATCGTTTAGATCATTTACGAGCCTAGCTAGCTCGCCCTTAAAATCATTTGTAAAGACCTTAAAGTATCTCGCTTTGTAGGCATTTATAAACTCATTAAACATTTTTAATATCCTCTAAAAGTGAGTAAATTTCATCTTGTAAGGAGGTCTTTTGTTTAAGCTTTGAAATTGAGCTTTGATTTTGTAAATTTAGCTCATTAAGTTTTTCATTGAGCACTAAAAGCCTTTTATTTAAAGCCTCTTTTTGGCTCATCTCATAAGCCTTTACTCGCTCTTTTAGCAGCTTTTTTTCATGTTCTGCTAGCGTCTCACAAAACTGCGATATGCTTTTATTGTTAAGTAAATTTTGTCTTAAACTTGAAAGTGCCTCATCTGGCTCATTTTTATTTAAAATTTTAGCCTCAAGCTCATCTAAAAGCTCACCAAAATCAAGCTCTACGCCCATTTGCTTTAAAAAGTCATTTATACTAAAAATTTTATTTTCACTCACACTAAAGCCATCAAAACTTAAAGCGATATTTTGCTCGCATGACTTTGTCTGCACTAAAGTTTCATTTCTGGCCTCTCTCATAAGTGCCGCAACTCCGTCACAAAGTGTAGTTTTTGCTATTTGTGTAAGACGTTTTAGATTTAAATTTTCTCTTTTACTTTTGCAATAAGCGATATCGCTCTTAAGCTTTTCATTTAGATTTTGAAGTAGTGCTTCAAGCCCCATTTTATAGATATCTTTTGCATTTTTGTCATCGAGTTTTTTTAGCTCGCTTTCTAAAAGCCTTTCAAGTTTTGTGAAATTTTCATTAAGAGAATTTTTGATATTTGCTTGCTCGTTTTGCAAAGCTTCTAGCTCTAAACCAAATGCTTTAAGCTCCAAAATTTCAGCCTTTGTGGCTTCAAGTTTTGTTTTTAAAATATTTTGCAATTCTTTTTGATATGAGCTTAAAATAAGAGCTGATTTTTTAGAGTCTTTGCCAAAAAGTACATCGTAAAGATACTCTTTAAACTCCGGCACGCCACTATTTAAAGCGCCATCAAGATAAGCTTTTGCACTAAGGGCAAAGTAGTCTATCTTAATATTATTTATCTGCTCGCCAATCGCCTTTTTTACGTAGTTAAGCGTTTCATTAATATCCTTTGCGTTTAACTCATCAGCGTGAGTTAGCACGATAGCAATTCTTACGATATGCGAGTTTTCAAGGCATTTTTTCAAAAATATTGCGTCTTTTTGCGTTGCACTTTGTGAGGCATTCATGAGATGAGCCAAAAGGTCGCACTCTTTCATAAAATTTGTAGTTATTTGCTCTCTTAAAACGATCGCATCATCTATGCCCGGAGTGTCTATAATGCAGACATTATCTCTTAAAAGCTCCAAGTCATCATAAAGCTCAACGCTTTTTACGAGATTTGCCGTTTTTGAGCTCGAAGATGTATAGTTTTTGATCTCATCTAGGCTGATCTCTACGCTATTAGCTGGTAAATTTTTGCTTGAAAGTCCAAGTTTTTCTAGCTCGTCTGGACTATAAAAATTTACCTTTGCATGGCTATTTGTTGCGTGCTTTAAGATGGTTAAATTTATGGTCTCAGGTACATTTGATGTGCCTAGGACGGATTTGTTTAAAAGCGCATTTAAAAGCGTTGATTTGCCAGAGTTTATGACACCACTTACTGCGATGTTAAAAAGCGTTTCGTTTGATTTTTTCTTGGCATTTTCTAAAGCTAATAAAAATTCTTTATCTTCATCAAGCATGCTTGCTTTTTCATTTATCTCGTTTAGAAAATCCAAGCTCTTGTGAAAATGATCTTTTGGCTTCGTATTAGAAATTTCAGCCTTATTTTGATTTGAGTTTTTGCTTATAAATTTTATTAAAAAATCAAATTTTTCATGGCTAATTATCTTTTCATCACGTAGCTTTTGTAAGTGGGTTACGAGTTCATCACTTGAAATTTTTGCATCATTTAGTGCTTTTAGTGTAGCTAGCTGGGCACTTTGTATGCTAAAGATATCAAGTCCAACACCTAGCTTTTTTAAGATATTTCTAAACTCGGCAAGAGCCATAAACTCATCTAAATTTTTCTCATCACAAGATAAAAGAAGCACCAGTAGATCTGGGTAAAAAGGCACGCTCGCATCAGTATTAGCGTAAATTTTATTTAAATGCCAAGCGTGATTTAAAAACTCGTCCATTAAAGATTCTTTTTTTGAAATTTTTTAGATTTTATTACGTTTTTACTTACGAAGCTATCAAGATTTAGGCACAAAATTTTATGTTTTTTAAAAAGTTTAATTTAACTCAAGCTTTCTAAAGCTAACTCTTGGGTTTATATTTAGTTCGCTATGGTTTACAAACTCGCCTTTTAGGTACTTCTCACGCCCCACTCTTGCTATCATTAAGGCGTTATCAGAGCAAAACTCAAGTGGAGCTAGTAAAAGCTCGCACTCATTTTTTTGGCAAAGCATCTCAAGCCTTTTTCGTAAATTTAGATTTGCGCTTGCGCCGCCAACTACGCCAAAACGCTTAAAATTTCTTAAACAAAAGACCTTTTCAAGCTTGTTTAAAATGTGCTCACAGGCTGTATTTTCAAATGCGTAGCAGATGTCAGTGATATCTTTTTTAGTGATATTTTCTAGCTTTGAAATTTCAACTCTGACTTGGTTCTTAAGCCCCGAAAAACTATACTCAAGACGTTTATCATGAAGAAGTGGAATGGTAAAAAGAAACCTCTCTTTGTCTTTGCAAAGTAGGGCATTTTGTTGAACTACGGCACCGCCTGGATAGCCAAGATTAAGCATTTTAGCAACCTTGTCAAAGCTCTCACCAAAGCTATCATCGCCAGTGCTTGCAAGCTCCAAAATTTCATCATTTTCGTCAATCTCTAAGATCATCGTATGCCCACCACTTACTAACAGGACGCCAAGTGGAAAGGTGGCTTCACGATCTAAAAATAGTGAGTAGATGTGACCAACTAGATGATTTACGGCAATTAGCGGGATATTAAGAGCCACGCTTAACGCTTTTGCCATGCTGACACCGCCTATTAGACTCACACTAAGACCCGGCTCATTTGTCACAGCGATCGCTTTTATATCTTTAAAATTTGGCAAGATATCCTCTAAGAGTGCTGGCAGTGCCTTTGTATGAAGCCTAGCTGCAAGCTCAGGAACCACGCCACCAAAGATAGCGTGCTCCTCTTCTTGAGAAATTTTTTTATAATAAATTTTCTCTAAAGTGCGTTCATCTATTAGTGCGACCGAGCTATCATCGCAGCTACTTTCGATGCCAAGTATCATTTAAACTCCGCTAAGATCATGCCAGCAAATTTCTCTTTGCCATCTTCATTTTTATAAAACTCTACTCGGTAAATTTTACCGTCTTTATCGATGCTGTAGCTTTTATTTAGGCTATTTTTAGCCACTTCTTGCTCGCTCTCATCTATACTTTTTGTGCCGTATCCTATGACATTTACGCGCACGTTTTTGAGTGCTTTTACTTTAAAGCTCTTTTTCACGCTAAATTTATCACCACTTTTTAATGTAAGCTCGCTACCGTCACTTATTAGTGAAATTTCATCAAGTGGCTTTGCAAACTCGAAATATTGTGGTTTTAATCTAGTAACAAAGCGGTTGCCGTACTGCACTTTGAAGCTACCATTTTCTTTTATGATGGCTATTAGCGGATTTGGTGAGCTGTAATTTAACTCGCCTTTTTTAAGTGGGACAAAATTTATTAAAGGCTTTAGATTTTTAAGGCTTATCGCGTATGAATTTTCAAGTTCAAGTCTGATCTCTTTTTCGATTGCCTTTTTTACACTTTTAACATCAAGGTTAAACGGCCTATTAAAGCTAATGCCAGCTTTTTTCATATATTCTTCAATGGCGATTAGATGGTAATAAGTCCTTTGCTCAGCGTTTAAATTTTTACTAGCTTCGTTTGCAAAGGCTGACTTATTTTGCGTGATAGCATAGTAAGTTAGGCTTTTTAGCATCTCTTTGTCACCCATTGCGGTGTGCGTGTTTTTGATGTGATACTGGTGTTTTTGATCTATTAGATGCTTGTTTAGCACATCTTTTACACTAGAGGCGATGCTTTCAAGCTCTGGGTATTTTGAGCCAGGAAGCGTACTTTGATCTATGATGCAAGTATTGCCCCATTTATCTGGATTTTCGTCTTTGTTTATAAATTTATCTCTGTAATAGCCACTTCCATCGTGTAAATTTAAGATGAGCGTGACGTTTTTATCAGTGATGACATCTTTTATTTTCATTACTGAGTTATAGTCTGGATCGTTTTTATCTACATGGGCAAATTTTCTATTCATATCACCTTTTGTGCCACGACTTCGCTCGATTATGCTTGGGAAATTTAAATTTGGCACAACCCAAAGCGAGCCTTTTGTGATGTTATAGTCAGTTGCCACGATAGAGGCTGCCAAAAAGCCACCCGGCTCATCGCCTTGAATACCGCCGATTAACAACATCGTGTTTTCGCTTGGTTCACCTTTTTTGATGAGCACATAGTCTAAAGTATTAGCTAAACTAGCAGTGGCAAAGGTTAGTAAAAAAAGTAAAAATTTACGCATTAATATCCTTCGTAATGCTTTGTCTTTGGTAAAAGCAAATTTAAAACTATACCAGTAACCGCGCCAAGCCCTATGCCTGAAAATTTCACCGCACCAAGGTCAAGCACCATGCCGCCGATGGCAAAGATAAAGATGAGGGCTACGATTATCATATTTCTAGGATCTGCAAGATCGACTTTATTTTTTATAAGTGTCTCCATGCCAACGCTTGCAATGATGCCAAAAAGTAGCAGCATGATACCGCCGATGACTGGGGCCGGGATAGTTGAGAGCACCGCTCCTAGCTTGCCAACGAAGGCTAGCACGATGGCAGTGATCGCCGCAAAGGTCATGATCGCTGGATTATAAGCTTTTGTAAGACTAACTGCGCCTGTGACCTCTGAGTATGTAGTATTTGGCGGGCCACCAAAAAAAGCAGCAAGCGAAGTGGCAAGTCCATCTCCAAGGAGCGTATTTTTAAGGCCTGGATTTTTTAGAAAATCCTCTTTTGTGACATTTGAGATAGCAAGCATATCGCCTATGTGCTCGATCGCTGGAGCTATGGCGATAGGTATCATATAAATGATCGCTTCAAACTCAAATTTTGGTGTAGTGAAATTTGGCATTCTAAACCAAGGTGCATTAAAGATAGGGGTAAAATCAACCATGCCAAAGCAGTAAGCTACGATGTATCCGGTGATAATACCAAGCAAAATAGGTATAAGCCTAAACATGCCACGCCCAAGCATCATTACCAAAATAGTAGCTACTAACGAAATGCCAGCAACGATCATCGCCTCATTTTGAGTATAAATTTCAGTGGCTGATGTTGCCATTTTAACGGCATTTGGAGCAAGGATTAGGCCTATTGTCATGATGACCGGCCCAACGACAACTGGAGGCAAAATTTTATGCAAAATTTTCTCTCCGCCAAATCGGACCACGAGGCTTAAGGCAACGTAGAAAAATCCAGCAAATATAACTCCGCCCATCGTCACTGCTATGCCCCATTTTTCGATACCGTACTGAAGTGGCGCGATAAAAGCAAAGGAGCTTGCTAAAAAAATAGGCGGAACATTTTTTCTAGTAATTAGCTGAAAAAGTAGCGTGCCAAGACCGGCCGTAAAGAGAGCTACATTTGCATCTAGACCCGTAAGTATCGGCACTAATACCAGTGCACCAAAGGCGACAAATAAAAACTGAACGCCGATTAAGCTTTGTTTGGGATCAAATTTATAACCCTCATACCTTTGCATTTAACATCCTTTTTGCGTAATTTCTAACTTCTTTATCAGCTTCAAAAATTTCATCAATATTTGAAATTTTAATATTTCTAAAATTTTTAACAGAGCTTAAAACGAGCCTTGAGATATCCAAAAACGAGCATTTTTTCTCTAAAAAGCTAAACACTCCAACCTCATTTGCAGCATTTATCACCACACCTAGATCAGGGTTTGCTAGGATCTCATCTTTTAGCGAAAAAATGGGATATTTTTTAAGGCTGATTTTATGAAATTTTATATTTTTTAGATCAAGTAAATTTGCGTGTGAGACAATATTTTCATTGATATTTTCAAACATAGCATGAGCGATAGCTAGCTTCATGTCAGGTCGCGAGAGGTGCATCGTGCTTGAGCCGTCTATAAATTCAACTACGGCGTGTATCGCAGAAGTTGGCTCTATCACAGCTTCTATATCTTTGATGCCATAAAGCCAATAAGCCTCTATCACCTCAAAAAGCTTATTTGTCATCGTCGCGCTGTCGATAGTGATCTTTGCCCCCATATCCCAGTTTGGATGCTTCAAAGCATCACTTGGTGTGGCGTCTTTTAGAAATTTGATCGGCTTTTTATAAAATGCGCCGCC
Source organism: Campylobacter concisus (assembly GCF_002165785.1). GTDB lineage: Bacteria > Campylobacterota > Campylobacteria > Campylobacterales > Campylobacteraceae > Campylobacter_A > Campylobacter_A concisus_W. The sequence continues at coordinate 147,442 of NZ_NDYO01000001.1, read as the reverse complement.
ACTTGCTGTGATGATGAGTCTTTTTGGTGCAGTTTTATTTTCAAGTAGAAATTTAAGTCCAAAATGCTCGCTATCAATCGGCAAAATCTCTCTAGTCTTTAGAAATTTGCCGCCAACAACAAGACTCTCTTTGTTTGCAAGGGCAAGCCTTTTGCCAAGAGTTTGCGTCTTTAAACTAGGAGCAAGGCCAGCAAAGCCAACAAGGGCGTTTATTACCTTTTTTGAGCTTGAAATTTCTAGCATTTGCAGCAGTCCAGCCTCACCAAAAAAGATATTTTTAGTTTCTACATTTTTTACGTTTTTAGCTAGCTTTTCATCGCCTACGCAGACAAATTTTGGTTTAAATTTTAAAATTTGCTCATTTAGCAAATCTACATTTTTAGCGCAGCTTAATGCCTCAACCTCTACGCCAAATTTTTCGCAAAGGTTAAGGGCATTTTTGCCGATTGAACCAGTTGAGCCAAGTATTACCACGAGAGCGACCAAAGTAGGGCTACTACGCCAAATAAATATCCATCTATCCTATCAAGCATGCCTCCGTGTCCTGGGAAGAGCGAACCACTATCTTTGACGCCGCAAAGTCTTTTTAGGTAACTCTCAAACAAATCTCCCCAAACCGCAAACACGCAGACTAAAAAGCTTGAGAATAAAATTTGGAAAAATCCTTCAGTTACAAAATTTCCAACAATGCAGCCAATTACAGTGCCTATCGCCACACCGCCTGCTGCACCTTCGATTGTTTTGTTTGGTGAGCTTGGGCTAAATGGATGTTTGCCAAACATTTTGCCAACAAAAAATGCACCGCTATCGCTTGCAACTACACTTAAAATAAGCCATACAAGATAGCCTACGCCATACTCTGAGTAGAGCATCCACATCATAAAGATCGGCGTGGTCGGATAGACAAAAGGTGCGACTAGCTTTAAATTTTCACTTTTTATGTGAGCCAGGATCGAAGCAACCAGCATGATAGCAAGGATTGCTATGAAAATTGGATTTGTAAAATATGTAAGCACATAAAAAGCAAGTGCGGCAAAAACTAGCTGTTTGTGATCGATATTATAAAGCTTGAGCGACTCATTAAATGCAAAATAAAGCACAGCGCCGAGCAAGATAAAATTTAAAATATAATTATCAATAAAAAAAACTACCAAAATAGCAACAAACATCAAAACGCCAGTGATTATGCGAGATTGCATATCCTCTCCTTAAAATCGTTATTTCACTGTAATTATAACACTTAAATTTTAGACGGCGTTTATAAGAGTAAAATTTGATTTAAAAAGCATTTTAAGCTGGTAAATTTGGACTATATTGACGTTAGTAAAGATTTAAATTTATTTTTTAAGCACACAAATAAAGTAAGACTGAAATGATCCCAGGCAGTAGTACTTTATGGCTTAAAATTTTTAAAAATTATTTTCCTCAAAAAAGTCGGTGTCGATTTTGCAAATTTCATATATTTGGCTTGTTTGAACGCCGACTTTGTATTTTATCATTAGCTCTGCAAGCTTGTCGCCATCTATCAAAACCACACTAAAATTTTGATTATCTTTGGCGAAATTTTCAGCTTCTTTAGTAAATTTTGCCGTAGTGATAAAGACACCTTTTTTAGTATTTTTATTTGAGATGGCGCCGATAAACTGCTGAATCTCTGGCCTACGGATATTACTGCCGTCTTTGTATTTTTTTGCTTGGATATAAATTTTAGAAAGTCCAAGTTCATCTTCATCTATGATGCCATCTATCCCGCCGTCTGGGCCTTTGTTCGTAAGATTTCCAGCTCCATAATTCATCTTTTCAAGTAGCTTTGTTACAAGGTATTCAAAAAATCTTGGCTCTTTTTCTAAAATGCTAGATAAAATTTCACTTTTTAGCTCTTCTTTTATCTTGCAAAGCGCTTCATCTATATTGTCATCTGGGGTATTTTCCGTGGCTTCTTTTTTCTCTTGCCTTATCTCTTGTTTGTAAATTTCATCGTACCAAGAGAGAAATTTGCTCTTTTTGTCCTTGCTACTTACTAGCTCTTTGCCAAAATTTGTTATGGCAAATAGGCTTCTACCAACTTTTTGAAGCGGCACTTTTTCTGACTTTGATTTTACTTGAGCTGTTGTAGCCAGATAGGATAAAGCCCAGTCGGTACGATTTATATAAGTTGGAGTTCCTCTTTTTATTTTTTGCAAAAGATCTTCGTCTTTTAACTTAAAATACTCAATTATAAATTTAGAAATTTCAGCTCTATTTGCCTCTTTCTTTTGTGCGACAAATTCTAAAATAGGTAGCATCATATCTTTATAGCTTGGTAACATTTTATATCCTTAAATGAAGCAAATTTTTGAAATTATATAAATTTTTTGGCTTAAAAGCTATAATCAAAACATGAGATGTCTTGGCCTAACAAATTTTCTTTTAGAAAATAGTAGCTTATTTGTAAATACCTTTGCTACGATATTTGCACTGATTTTTTGTTTTGTTTCTAGTGTTGGAATCGTATTTATATTTATCGCATTTCCACTTGGTTATATAATGGGCGCACTCTTATCAATCCCATTTTTGATATTTTTATTTTTCTTATTTGTATCTATTGATATCTTTTTATGCCTTTTGGCATCTATTTGCAGTCTTTTTTAATAAATTTAGAAGTAGATTTGGGGCTTTTACAGCCCCTTTTCTACTTTATAGCAGCCATTTTTCTACGCATATAAGCTATGCGGCTTTGAAGTGGGAGGTGTTTAGGGCAGTTATCCTCGCAGCCTAGCAAAGTCATACAGCCAAACACGCCGTCATCGTCGCCGATAAGCTCGTAAAAGTCCTCGTCGGTTCGTTTATCAAGCGCGTCGATTTTAAATCTAGCTACGCGGTTAAGTCCGACCGCACCGATGAAATCAGGCCTCATGATAGCCGTACCGCACGCAGCCACGCAGATACCGCACTCGATGCAGCGGTCAAGCTCAAATACTTCCTGCGCCACTTCGGGCTCAACCTTTTCCTCAAGCTTAGAAATATCGGTCTCGTGGTCGGTGTGTATCCAGCTCTCCACACGCCTACTCATCGCATTCATCCAGTTGCCGGTGTCTACGCTTAAGTCTTTTAGTAACTTAAATACTGGCAAAGGCATAAGCTCAATTACTCCGCTTTCAAAATCTTTAGTAAGAGTTCTACAAGCTAATCTTGGCTTACCATTTACAAGCATGCCACAACTTCCACAAATTCCAGCACGACAAACAAAGTCAAAGCTAAGATCTGGGTCAAATTTCTCGCGAATCATATTTAATGCGATAAATAATGTCATACCATCGGTCTCTTCTAGCTCGTAGGTCGCGAAATGTGGCTTTGAAATTTTACTTAATGGATTATATTTAAATGCTTTTATGGTTATTTTTCTACTCATATCCTATTCCTGCTCTTTCGTTTGGTGCTTTATATTTTGGTTGAAGATCATAGTGCATTAAAACCTCTTGAATTTCTTGTCTGCTCTTACCTTCAGCTTGCATTTTCTCACGAATTTCATCAACCTCTTTTTGGCGGATGGCACTATCTGGATGCTCAATAATATTACCTTTCGCACCATAGCCTCTAAATGCTGGTGGCATCTCCATTTTCATAATATCAAGTGGCTCATACACGATAGTTGGTAGCGTATCGCCCTCTCTCCAGCTAGTTAGAGTTCTGTTTAGCCAGTTTAGATCGTCGCGTTTCGGATAGTCTTCGCGGCAGTGCGCTCCGCGGCTTTCTGTGCGATCAAGCGCACCTTTTGCGATACAAAGGGCTAGTTTTAGCATCTTTGGTACGCGGTAAGCTTCCTCAAGCTCAGGGTTGCCAAATAGCGCCTTGTTTGTAACTTTGACGTCCAAAGATTGTTTATAAAGCTCTTCTAGCTCTTTTAGCGCTACGGCTAGACCTTCGCCCGTTCTAAAGATCGCCACGTGCTCCCACATGATGTCTTTCATCTTGTTTTTGATCTCAAATACGTTAAATTTGCCCTCTTTTTCAACTAGGCTCTTTAGATAGTCTTCCTCTTTTTTAACGAATTTTTCGATATCTGCGGTGTTTATCTCAATCTCGTGCTTACCGCAGTAGTCGGCAAAATAATCGCCCACGATCATGCCCGCGACGACAGTTTCAGAAACGGAGTTGCCGCCTAGACGGTTAAATCCGTGCATATCCCAGCATGCAGCCTCGCCGGCGCTAAATAGACCTTCTAACGTCGGGCTCTCGCCTGTAGGCTTAGTTTTTATGCCGCCCATAGAGTAGTGCTGCATAGGTAGGATCGGCGCCCAGCCTTTACCGCGCTGTCGTCCGTTCTCGTCGGTATATACTTCGGTGTCGGCAGGATCGATGCCGTTAAAGATTTCGCAAATTTCTTGAACGTCGCGTAAATTTTTCTCGATATGCTCGCGTCCTAGGATCGAGATATCTAGCCAAACGTGATATCCGTATGGGCTAGGTACACCCTTGCCTGCGCGGATATGCTCCATGATACGGCGGCTTACGACGTCGCGGCTAGCTAGTTCTTTTTTCTCAGGCTCATAATCAGGCATAAAGCGATATCCGTCCACGTCGCGTAAAATTCCGCCGTCGCCGCGGCAACCTTCCGTTAGTAAGATACCGCTTGGAACGATAGGAGTCGGGTGAAACTGAACAGCTTCCATATTTCCTAGCTGAGCTACGCCGGTCTCAAGAGCGATGGCCGCGCCGATACCTTCGCAAACTACGGCGTTTGTAGTGTGTTTATAAACCCTGCCGTAGCCGCCAGTGGCGATTAGCGTACCTTTTGCAACGTATGCCGTGATCTCGCCGTTAACTAGATCGCGAACGATCGCGCCGTAACAGCGGTTGTTTGCGTGGATTAGCGCGATAGCTTCTTTTCTATCGTGAATTTCTACGTTATGCTTTAGAGCCTCGTTTGCTACGGCAAAAAGCATAGTGTGACCGGTGGCGTCGGCCGTAAAGCATGTTCTCCATTTTTTAGTTCCGCCAAAGTCGCGAGAGTGGATGAGTCCGTGGACCTCTTCTTTTTCTACGATAGTCGTTTTTTGAGCGTTGATGATAGCGCTTCTCTCGCCTTTTGTTATACGAGTCCAAGGTACGCCCCAAGCCGCTAGCTCGCGGATCGCCTTAGGCGCAGTTTGACAAAACATACGCGCAACTTGCTGATCACAGCCCCAGTCGCTACCTTTTACCGTGTCGGCAAAGTGCACATCCTCGTTGTCGCCTTCGCTCATTTTTGAATTTCCCAAAGAGGCTTGCATGCCGCCTTGCGCAGCCGCAGAGTGCGAGCGCTTTACAGGTATGAGACTTAAAACTACAGTACTTAGCCCTTTTTCTCCGGCGGCAACGGCAGCTCGTAGACCCGCTAGACCACCTCCGATAACCAATGCATCATAATATTTTACATTCATCTTCTAGCTCCTTTTTAATGGCTGATCCACACAAAATCGGCGATTAGCGCAATTATAGCGAGTATGCCATAAACGGCAAATACAATTGTTTTTGCCTTATTTCTTTTGGCAAACATTTCGTGCTTATTTGCACCATCAATGCTTATCCATTTGACATACAAGCGGTACATACCGATACTAGCGTGAACGACCATAAAAACAAGTAGTGCGAAGTAGAAAATTTCTAGTTGATGAAATGCAGCCGCTGATTTATCTGCAGTAATATGTCCACCAAAGACTATATCCACTAAGTGTGCGCTGGCTGCGAAAAATAGAGCAAAACCGGTTAAAAACTGAAACCACCAAAGCGTAGTATCAAGGTGTTTCATGCGGTCTTTGTGGCCTCTAAACATTAGATATTGTCTGTAGTTTGCTGGAAATTTTCTCATAGCTAAAAATGCATGAGCGATAAAAATGGCAAATATTACCGCAGCTATGACGTTAGTGATCCACCATGTAGCCTCGCCGAATAAAAATTTAGCCTCCGCAAACCCTACGACAGCGTTAAATGCGTCTTTGCCAAGTAGTATAGTAGAAGTAAAAACCATATGGCACAATATAAAACAGGCTAAAATAAAACCTGTAATACTTTGCCATCTATCCCAAGCGGCTGGTGTGCGACTTTTTTTGTCGTCCGACCGTTTTCCCAAAAAACCTTCTATAAGCCCGGTCATGAGCCCTCCTAAGAAATTTGAAATAAATTATCATTTCTTAATACTAATTTAAATATTAGTATTAATTGATAAAGCTAATCGTATCAGAAATTTACTTTAATGTTTTTTAAACGTTTACATTAAATTTTCGTAAATCTCTTAAAAAGCATAATATAAACAAAAATTCCAAAGCTACACATAATAAGCGATAAAATTTGTCCCATTGAAAGATTAAAAACAATAAAACCAAGTCCTGAATCAGGCTCTCTAAAAAACTCGCAAATGAATCTTGCAAAAGTGTATAAAATAGCATAAAGCGCTATCAGCTCGCCATTAAATTTCTTAAATTTTCTATATAAAAATAAAATAATAAAAATAACTAAACCTTCTAAGAATGCCTCATAAAGTTGGCTAGGATGTCTTGGTTGGCCAAAAACATTTATCGCCCAAGGCACATCTGTAACTCGTCCAAAAAGCTCTTGATTTAAGAAATTTCCGATCCTGCCAAATGTATATCCAAAAGGTATGCAAACCGCACAAAGATCAAGTAGCTGCCATAAATTTTGTTTATACCTTTTGCAAAATAGATATGTCGCAAGCAAAAAGCCAACTACAGCTCCGTGATAACTCATACCACGAATTCCTATAAATTCGCCGTTATGAAATGGATTAAAAATTTGCCAAGGTTGCGTCAAGTAGTAGCTTACTTCGCCTGAATATACTAAAACCCAGCCAAGTCTAGCGCCTAAAATGACACCTATCTCTACCCAAAAAAAGTAATTATCCAAGAGCTGATTTGAGATTGGGATTTTATCTTTTTTAACGAGATACTTTGCCATGGCAAGTGCCAAAACAAGGGCTAAGATATACATAAGCCCATACCAGTGCACGCTAAAGCCAAAGACGCTAAAGGCGACTGGGTTAAAGTGGTTATAAATATCGTTCCAAATTTCCATTTTTACTTTCTTTTTAGAATTTTTGCGATTTTACAATGATTTAGCTTTGATGAGCGAATAAGCTCTTGCCACTAAGCGCAAGGGCTAGAAATTTAAATTCGCTTACTTCAAATTCTTTGCAAAATTTAAATAGCTCTGCAAATTCTGCATCGTTTAAATTTATGCTCCAGATCGCTCCAAGGTCATTAAATTCTCTTTCAAATTCGCTTAAATTTTTAGTGGCAAAATAGTGCTCAAAGCGGCTCATCAGCGAAAAAGGGGTAAAAAATTTAGTCTCATCTTTTATCTCAAATTTCATCATGCCACCATCTTTTATGGCTTCATTTATTACCTCATTTACAGCCCCAGAGTAAGCTCTGACTAACCCTCCAGTGCCAAGCTTTATCCCACCAAAGTAGCGAACTATCAATACACCAACGTTTATGAGCCGAGCACCGCGTAAAGCATTTAGACTTGGCTGGCCGCTAGTGCCCTTTGGCTCGCCATCGTCGCTTTGGTTTTCAACGATCTGACCGTATTTGTTTAGCTCTCTTGTCGCCCAAACTACGTGAACAGCCTTAAAATGCTCCTCTTTTAGGCGCTCATGCAAGCTTTTAAACGAGCTTATCGGGCATAAAAACGCTAAGAAATTTGACTTTTTTATATCAAGCTGGGCTTTAAAAATCCTATCAATCGTCTGCAAATTTGCTCTTTTCTTTAAATTTTAAAATCTTATCAATTTGCTAATTAAAGCCTTGTAAATTTAGACAAATTTATATTATTAAGGAAAAGATAGTAGAATTTTGCAATTTTTCACGAAGGACTAAAATGATACAAACTTGCCTATTTCCAGCAGCTGGATATGGAACGAGGTTTTTGCCAGCTACAAAATCACTCCCAAAAGAGATGTTGCCGATCCTTACAAAACCGCTCATTCACTACGGTGTTGATGAGGCACTTGAGGCTGGCATAGATAATATGGCCTTTGTCACAGGGCGTGGAAAGAGGGCACTTGAGGACTATTTTGACATCAGCTACGAGCTAGAAAAAGAGATCGCAGGTAGCTCAAAAGAGTCGCTACTTAGCGAGATAAGAAATTTGATGAACTCATGCACATTTTCATTTACTAGACAAAATGAGATGAAAGGACTTGGACATGCCATTTATACGGGCAAAACACTAGTTCGTTACGAGGCTTTTGGGGTCATTTTGGCAGATGATTTATGTATAAATGAAAATGGCGAGGGTGTGCTTTCTCAGATGGTTAAAATTTATGAAAAGTATCGCTGCAGCGTCGTTGCAGTAATGGAAGTACCAAAAGAGCAGACCAAGTCTTATGGCGTCGTAAGCGGTAGGTTTATAGAAGATAATCTTATAATGGTCGATGATATGGTTGAAAAGCCTAATCCTGCCGAGGCTCCGACAAATTTAGCTATCATTGGACGCTACATCCTAACTCCGGATATTTTTAATATTTTAGAGAGAACAAAGCCAGGTAAAAACGGCGAAATTCAGATCACGGACGCATTAAAAGCGCAGGCAAAAGATGGCATGGTGCTAGCTTATAAATTTAAGGGCAAGAGATTTGACTGTGGCAGTATCGACGGCTTTATCGAGGCTACAAATTTCTTTTACGAGCGTAGTAAATGATAGAGACTTCATTTAAATTCAACTTTGCAAGCAGCGATGTCATCGACTCCTATGCTAAACGCATAAGCGACGAGTACGAAAGCGGCGAGATAGGCTACTACCACCTGCCAGCTCTTGGCCAAAATTTACTTGGCGAGATCGAGGAGTATGAAAAGGGCATTACTCATATCAAAAATGTCGTGCTAGTTGGTATCGGCGGCAGTAGTCTTGGCGTAAAGGCGCTAAAATCGATGCTTGATGGCACAAAGGGGATAAAGAGGGAGCTTTTATTTTTAGATAACGTCGATCCTTGCAGCTACAAAAGCACGCTTGATGGGGTAAATTTTAACGAGACGCTTTTTGTAATAAGCTCAAAATCAGGCAACACGATCGAGACGATCACTATTTTTAAGTGCTTGCTTGATGACTTTAAGCCTCAAAATTTAGGCAAAAATTTCCTCATAATAACTGATCCAGGCACAAATTTAGAAAATTTTGCCAAAGAAAATGGCATAAAATTTTTCAATATCCCAAAAAACGTTGGCGGGAGATTTAGCGTGCTAAGTGCGATTGGCCTTGTGCCTCTTGGTATCTGTGGCTACGATATAAAGGCGCTTTTAGATGGCGCGCTTGCTTGCAAGAAGCAATACATCGAGCAAAAAGATAGCTCGATCGTCGCTAAAGCCTACCACTACGCTACTAGCAGAAATGCCAGCATAAATGTCATTTTTAGCTATTGCGATAGATTTTTTGAATTTAACGACTGGTACGTGCAACTTTGGGCGGAGAGTCTTGGTAAAAAAAGAGGCTATAAAAGGGTCGGCCTTACGCCAGTTGGACTTGTCGGTAGTCGCGATCAGCACAGCTTTTTGCAGCTTATCATGGACGGAGTAAAAGATAAGAGCGTGACATTTATAAAGATAAAAGATCACGCGAGCGACAAGGCTATCCCAAGTTTGAGCTTAAACGGGCTTGAAGAGTGCGATTTTGTGGCAGGTCTAAGCCTAAATGAGCTTATAAATTTGCAGTGCGACGCGACAGCTATGGCGCTGGTGCAAGAGGGCATAAGTGTCGATACGATCACACTCGAGAGGCTTGATGAGTTTCATGCTGGCTGGCTCATTTTCTACTACGAGTTGCTTACTTCGGCCACTGGTATCATGCTAGGTATCAACACCTACGATCAGCCAGGCGTTGAGATAGGAAAACGTATCCTAAAAACCATGCTTTTAAAGTAGAATATGAAGAAATTTCTACTTTTAGCTCTTTTTGCCACGCAAATTTTTGCCTTTTTGGCGAGTAAATTTGCAAATGACGCTAGGTCGCAGATCGGTGTGACGATAAGTTACGATCCAAACTATGAGCAGCTCGCCTATCCTATGGGCGACGTGGATATCAAAAAGGGCGTTTGCACCGACGTTGTGGTAAGGGCGCTGCGACATCAGGACATGGATCTGCAAAGGCTCATTTTTGAAGATATGAGTAGAAATTTCGCAAGCTATCCTAAAAAATGGGGGCTTAAAAAGGCTGATAAAAACATCGATCACAGGCGTGTTTTAAACATCGCTACCTATCTAAAAAGAAAAGGTTTTGAGGTGAGTGATGATAAATTTTTACCAGGCGATATCGTCACATGGATGCTACCAGGAAATTTGCCTCACATCGGCGTAATCTCAGATAAATTTGAAGGCCAAACACCGCTTGTCATCCACAACATCGGCTCTGGCGTGCAAGAAGAAAACATACTTTATAGCTACAAGATCACGGGGCATTTTAGGCTAAAGTAGCAAAATGGCTTTTTAATCAAATTTTAGGCAAAATCCAAAAAAATAGATTCAAGGAAAAATAATGTTAGAAGTTAGGGGACTTACTCAAAGATTTGCAAGCAGTTTGCTATTTGAGGATGTAAATTTAAAGCTAAATCGCCACAACAGATACGGGCTCATCGGTGCAAATGGCGCTGGTAAATCGACATTTTTAAAAATTTTAAGCGGAGCTATTGAGCCAACTAGCGGCGAGATCGTCATAGAAAATGGACTAAAAGTTGGCGTGCTTGGGCAAGATCAGTTTGCGTTTGAAAATTTCACGCTAAAAGATGCGGTACTTTATGGCAACAAACGCCTATATGACGCTGTAAAAGAGAAAGAGAAACTCTATATGAGCGAAGAATTTACTGATGAGATAAATGAGCGCTTAAGCGAGCTTGAGATGATAAGCGCCGAAGAAGACCCAAGCTACGAGTACGAGACTAGGATAGAGAAAATTTTAAGCTCACTTGGGCTAAATGAATTTGATAAGCTGATGAGCGAGGTTGAAAACTCAGATAAAGTTAAAGTTTTGCTAGCTCAGGTGCTATTTCCAAAGCCAGACATTTTATTTTTAGACGAGCCAACAAACAACCTTGATATAGACGCGATCGCATGGCTAGAAAACGAGCTAAACCGCCACGAGGGCACGCTTGTGGTTATCAGCCACGACAGACACTTTTTAAATAGAGTTTGCACAAACATTTTGGATGTGGATTTTAAGAAAATTCGCGAGTTTTCAGGCAACTACGACGACTGGTATATGGCTGCAAATTTGATCGCAAAGCAGCATGAGATGGAACGCGATAAGAAACTAAAAGAGAAAGAGGAGCTGGAGAAATTTATCGCGAGATTTTCAGCAAATGCGAGTAAGGCAAAGCAGGCGACCTCTCGTGCAAAACAGCTTGAAAAGCTTGACATAGCAGAGATTGCAGTATCAAGCAGGCGTGATCCAAGCATACTTTTTCGTGCAAACCGTGAGATAGGAAACGAGCTAATAGAGCTTAAAAATGTAAGTAAGAAATTTGATGATAAGGTGATATTTGAAAATTTTAACTTTAAGCTTGAAAAGGGCGACAAGCTAGCCATCATCGGCCATAACGGTGTTGGTAAAAGTACGCTTTGTAAGATCATAATGGGTGAGCTAAAGCCTGACGCGGGCGAGGTGCATATAGGCGCGACCATCGAGCTTGGATATTTTGCGCAAGATACGGTAAATAAGATAGATGGCGAGCTAAAGCTTTATGAGTACTTGCAAGATGCCAAAAACAAGGACATCGACGAGATCAGAAAGTGCCTTGGCAGGATGCTCTTTAGCGGTGCTGAGCAAGAAAAGGCAGTGGGTGCTCTAAGCGGTGGCGAAAAACACCGAGTAAGACTAGCTCAGCTCATGCTTCATAGACCAAATTTACTTGTTATGGACGAGCCAAATAACCACCTAGATCTTGAGGCTATCATCGCACTTGGTGAGGCGTTTTACAACTTTAATGGCTCAGTCATCTGCGTGAGCCACGACAGGGAGCTGATAGATGCCTTTGCAAATAGAATTTTACATCTAAAAGGCAATGGCGAAGTCGTTGATTTTAAAGGCACATATGAAGAATACAGAGCAAATTTGGGGCTTGAGAGCTAAAATTTGTTATTTCTTGCTCCTGATTGTAGGGGCAAGATTAAAATTTATATTTACTACAAAATTCTTACAAATATTAATCTAACTATATAAATTAAAAATAGCTTATAAAAATTATCAAAATCCAATAAAAAGACTTTATAAATAAGAAAGAAAATTAATAAGAATTTTCTAAAGTATTAGTAAGATTTGTAAAATAAAATTTATTAAATAATATTTTTATGATGCTTAGTTTAAGGGCTCTATTTAAAAATTTAATAAATTTACTTTGCAATATGGTGATATTTACTTAGTTTTTACTTTCTAAAGTAATATTAGAAATAAAATTTAACTTTATTTTTTATATTTTTGGATATAAAAAGTGTGATTTAATATTTATTTTATATTATTTTTCTATATATTTATCTTTTAAACTTAAAAATTTAAATAAATTCGAGCTAATTATGAGCTTTTTATATAATAAAAAAGTGATATTATTATTAAAATAACAATTTATCTAAGCTATATTATTAAATATAGCTTAAAAGCTACTATAAATTTTTCTCCAAAAGTCGTTTTATCTAGGTTAAAAGCCAAAGCTTAAAAAAATAAAGTAGTAATTAATATTTAAAATATTAAATATCTATATAATTTCATCAATACAATTTTTATAAGGAGAATGGTTATGGCAGCCAGAAAAGAACACGATTTTATAGGTGAGTTGGAAATCTCTGACGATTTTTATTATGGTATCCAAACATTTAGGGCTACCGAAAACTTCCACATGAGTGGTAGAACTTTAAAAGAATATCCATACTTTGTAAAAGCATTTGCACAAATCAAAAAAGCAGCAGCACTTGCCAATAAAGAGGTTGGCGTTTTAGATCCTAAAATCGCTGACACATTAGCAAAAGCCGCTGATAGAGTAATAGCTGGTGAGTTTTTAGATCAATTTGTGGTTGATATGGTCCAAGGTGGTGCTGGAACAAGTACAAATATGAATGCAAATGAGGTTATTACAAACATCGCACTTGAGAGCATGGGTCATAAAAAAGGTGAGTATCAATACATCCATCCAAACGATCATACAAACCTTGGACAAAGTACAAACGACACTTACCCAAGCTCAATAAAAGTAGCAACTTACGCAAAACTTACTGATTTGCTTGCTGCGATGAATCTACTAAAAGATGAACTTGATAAAAAAGCAAAAGAATTTAAAGATATTATTAAAATGGGTAGAACTGAGCTTGAAGATGCAGTTCCTACAACACTTGGAAATACATTTAATGCATTTGCAAGCTACATTAAAAGCGATATCGAAAAGATCACAGCTGCACGCGAGTCAATGACATATCTAAATATGGGTGCAACTGCGATTGGTACAGGCATTAACTGCCACCCTGATTATAAAAATGTAGTTGTTAAAAAGTTAAAAGATATCACTGGTGTTGATTTCAAAAAAGCTGATGACTTCATCGCAGCCACACAAGACACTGCAGACTTCGTTCACGTAAGTGGTGCGTTAAAAACCGCAGCTGTTAGGCTTTCAAAAATCGCAAATGACCTTCGCCTAATGAACTCAGGGCCAAGATGCGGCCTTGGTGAGATAAATTTACCACAAATGCAACCAGGTAGCTCAATCATGCCAGGCAAAGTAAACCCAGTTATCGCTGAGGTTGTAGGCGAAGCGTGCTATGAAGTAATCGGTAATGATGTAACTATCATGCTTTGCAGCGAGAGGGGTGAATTTGAGCTAAATGCATTTGAGCCAGGCATTGCTTATGCGCTATTTAACTCTATATTTATCCTTGAAAACGCGATGAAAACACTAGCTGAAAAAGCTATAAGAAAACTAACAGCAAATCCTGAGGCTTGCTTAAAATCAGTTCTAGGCTCAGTTGGTATCGTAACTGCGTTTAACCCATACATCGGTTACGAAAAATCTGCAAGTATCGCTAAAGAAGCCCTTCAAACTGGTAAAGCAGTTGGCGATATCTGCCTAGAGAGAGGCTATCTAAGCAAAGAAGAGATCGATAAAATTTTAGAGCCAAAAAATATGCTAAATCCAAGCATGGTTAGATAAAAATTTAAGCAAAGTATTATTAAAAGCGTGTCAAAATTCTGACACGCTTAAGTAAAAAATTTAGTTATAAAATTTAATAGAGGAGTTTTCAATGGATATTTCATTGATATTACAGTTGATCGTGCTTTTTGGTGCGATATTCTTGGGTGTTAGACTAGGCGGTATGGCTATTGGTTATGCTGGTGGCATCGGCGTCGTAGTTTTAACTTTAGGACTTGGATTAAAAGCAGGTAGTATACCTTGGGATGTTATTTTAATCATTATGTCCGTTATAGCTGCTATTACAGCGATGCAAGTAGCTGGTGGCCTTGATTATTTGGTGCAAATAGCCGAAGGGATACTAAGAAAACATCCAAAATACATAAATTTCTTAGCTCCAGTTGTCACTTACTTGCTAACTGTATTTGCTGGTACTGGACACACAGCATTTTCTATGATTCCAGTTATTACCGAAGTTGCAAAGACACAAAATATTAAGCCTAGTGCGCCTCTTAGTATAGCTGTTGTTGCTAGTCAGATAGCCATTACTGCAAGCCCAGTTTCAGCAGCGGTTGTATTTATGGCTGGTGAGCATGCCTTAGGTGGACTTGGCATCAGCTATCCATTACTATTAGCTATCTGGATACCTACAACTTTTATTGGTTGTATGCTAACAGCTCTTGTTATAAATATATTTTATAACCTTGATCTAAGTAGCGATAAAGAGTATCAAAGAAGACTTAAAGAAGGGCTAATCAAAGATGTTAAAATCGAAGAGAAAAAAGAGCTTCCAAAAGGAGCTAAACTATCTGTTTTAATATTCTTAGTTGGTGTTATCTCTGTCGTTTTATATGCTACTGCTATTAGTAAAAACGTAGGCTGGATAAAACCAAGCTATGTAACAGGCTATGAAAAAATTTATGAGACCAAAAGTCCAGATAAATTTAATGAACTTGTCGCAAAAGATATAAAAGTCAAAACTGACTCAACTACTAATGTAAAATATGTAGAAGATCCAGATAAACCTACAAAGGTGTTGGTATTAACTAGAGATAACGCTATTATGAGCTTTATGCTAGTTATCGCTACTTTAATCACACTAACTTGTGGTGTCAAAGTCGATAAGCTATTTAATACAGCTACATTTAAAAGTGGTATGACCGCGTGCGTCTGCGTGCTAGGTGTAGCGTGGCTTGGAGATACTTTCGTGGTAAATCACACTGATGCGATCAAAAATTTTGCCGGCGATTTTGTTAAAGACTATCCGTTTATGCTGGCTGTTGCGCTATTTTTTGCTAGTATGCTTCTTTACTCTCAAGCCGCTACCGCAAAGGCACTTATTCCTACAGTTATAGCCGCACTTGGCTTAACTGCTGCAAATAACGGTGACGCATATATTTTAGTTGCATCATTTGCTGCAGTTTCAGCATTGTTTGTGTTGCCAACATATCCGACACTACTTGGAGCCGTTCAAATGGATGATACTGGAACAACTAGGATAGGTAAATATATATTCAACCACTCCTTTTTTATTCCAGGCGTTTTAGCTATTGCTTTTTCTGTCGCACTTGGATTTTTGATAGCTCCGATACTTTTATAAGTATTTTAAATCAAACTTAAGCCGAGATCTCTCTCGGCTTTTTAAATCTCTTTAAAATTTTTAATTTCTATTCAAAATCCTTAATCAAAATTTTCTATTCAAAATTTTTATAAGATTGCGCTAAAAATTATATTAATTAAATTTATCATTTTTAGAATTTTATTCATTTTGATATTAGAACACCCATTTTTTAAAACTAAAAATCTAAATATAAATATTAAGTAAAATTTAATTTTATTTTCAACTTTAAATACTAGAATAACTAAAGGCAAATATCTTTTAAAGGGAGAAAGATGAGCTTAAATAGACGAGAATTTTTAAAATTCGGTGCTGGAGTTAGTATGGTTGCATCGTCCTTACCGGGTGGTGCTTTGGAAAATGCTACAAAGCAAGATGAGAAGTACGTCCGTAGCTTTTGCGAGATGTGCTCTTCAAGATGCCCTATCGAAGCAAAGGTCGTTGATAATAAAATTTGCTTCTTAAGCGGCAATCCAAAAGCTGGCGGTACGGCGACTTCGCTTTGTGCAAGAGGTGGCTCTGGTTTTAGTCAGCTTTATGACGAAAATAGAGTCAAAAAGCCTTTGATCAGGGTTGGTAAGAGAGGCGAAAATAAGTGGCGTGAGGCCAGCTGGGACGAAGCACTTGATCTAGTTGCTTCAAAAATGCTTGAGATAAAGCAAAAGTATGGTCCAGAAAGCTTCATTTTTACCTGTAAAAGCTCACAAACGCATAAGCTAATGGTAAATTTTGCCTCATCTTATGGCTCGCCAAACTGCTTTTCACACTTTTCATGCTGTCCGATCACATATCAAATGGTCTGCTAGCAGATGTATGGAATAGCTAAGCTAAAAAGAGACTTTGCAAACGCAAAATATATTGTAAATTTTGGTCACAATCTCTTTGAAGGCATAGTTATAGCCGATGCTAAAAAGCTTGCTAAATTTGCAGCTAAAAAAGATACAAAGCTACTTGTGCTTGAGCCAAGATTTAGCGTGGTGGCTTCAAAGGCTGATGAGTGGCTGCCAGTTAGACCTGGTACCGATCTAGCTTTTGTGCTAGCTATCATAAATACATGGATACAAAATGGCACTTACGATAAAGAATTTATTGAAAAATTTACAATTGGCTTTGATGAGATCGTTAAAAGCGTAGAGGGCAAAACGCCTGAATGGCAAGAGGCGATCACAGGCATAAAAGCAAGTGATGTTAGACGCATCGCTGATGAAATTTATAAAGCTGCCCCAAGAGTTATTTTTGATTTTGGGCATAAGACAACCACCACAAAAGCTGAATACATGAGGACAAAGGCCATCATGGTGGCAAATGCAATGATGGGTAACTGGGAGGTTAAAGGTGGTCTTTTTGGTGGCAAAAATGCAAAAACCTTTAACAAGCTAGTTGGCGAGGATAAATTTCCAGTTCTTAAAAACCCAGATGAGAAATTTAAAGTGCCAAAAGTCACTAGACTAGACTTCGCTGGCGAGGCTGGTAGGCATAAATTTGTAAGTAGAAAACATGGCGTTTTGATGGATATAAATGACGCTATCTTAAACGAAAAGCCTTACGCCATAAAAGGCTGGTTTAATATCCGCTTTAATCACCTAATAAACGTTGCTGAGACGATGAAGAGCATAGAGGCGATGAAGAAGCTTGATTTTATCGTGGTAAGCGATGTTTATCTAAACGATATGGCGACCTTTGCTGATGTCATCTTGCCTGAGAGCAGCTATCTTGAGCGCGACGAGGGCATAGAGGACAAGTCAGGTCTAAAACCAGCTTATATGATAAGAAATAAAGTCGTTGATCCAGTTGGCGACACGAAGGACGGGGCGTTTATCTTTAGAGAGCTAGCACGCCGCATGAAGATAGACGAGCTTTACACTTGGAACGACATACGTGAGTTTAGGATGCAACAAGCTGGTGGAGATGTAAATTTACTCGCTGCTCTTGAAAAAGATGGCTTTATCACGTGGGATGAGCCGGGAATTTTGTTTAGAGAAAAAGGCATGATCGATAAATTTGTCGCTAAATATCCAGTCGCTGCTAAATTTGTAGGAGAAAATGGACTAATGGACGATATGGCCAAACTTAAAACAAAAAGCGGCAAGATAGAGCTATTTTTACCTGACGTTGAGGCGCAGTTTGCAGGATATGGCGCGCTAAATGACAAAGATATGGATACATTTGACGGACACGAGCTTTGCTTAACCTGTGGCAAAACGCCTGTCCATACTAACGGCCACACCCAAACAGTGCCATTTTTAAATGACCTCATGAGTGATAGCCCTATCTGGATCAATCCAAACACAGCTAAAAAGCAAAATTTACGTGACGGCGACATGGTCTTGGTCAAAAATAAATTTGGCGAGCAAAAGGGCAAGCTTATGGTGACTGAGGGCATTAGAGAAGATACGCTCTTTATCTATCACGGCTTTGGACACATCACGCCAGGCCTTAAGAGCATAGATCACGTGGGACTTAACACAAGCGTGCTTCTTGATCCAGCTGAGGGTCCAGTGGCTGCGACTATGGTTACAAATGTTGGCGTTAGCATAAGTAAAGCGTAAGGATAGAAAATGAAAAAATATATGATGATACATGATGAAAATTTATGCATCGGCTGTCAAGGCTGCTCGGTAGCTTGCAGAAGTGCAAACAACGTGCCAAGGGGACTTTACCGCTTGCAGGTGCATGCAAAGATGAGTGGGACATTTCCAAATTTAAAGACTGACTTTTTACGTCAAAGCTGCGTTATGTGCGAAGATGCACCTTGTGTTGAGGTTTGTCCAACTGGAGCTAGCTTTAAAACGGCTGATGGCGTGACGCTGCTTGATCACAGAATTTGCGTTAGTTGCAAGTACTGCATCCTAGCCTGTCCATACGATGCTCGCTACGTCTTGCCAGATGGCGAGATAGGCAAATGCACATTTTGCTATGAGAGCAGGCTAGAAGAGGGCAAAGATCCAGCATGTGTTAGCGTCTGCCCTACCAATGCCCTAACTTTTGGCGACGTAAATGATGAGAACTCTAAAATTTCAAAGAAATTAAAAGAGAGCAAATACTACTTACCAAAAGCGGAGTTAAACACAAAACCTTCACTTGCGATGATCGCAAATACAAAAGGAGCACACCATGAATAACATGTCAGGAAGCCTAGCTCAATACACAGAAATTTACTGGGGCTGGCCGATAGCTTTTTATCTATTTTTAGCAGGACTTAGTGCAGGTGCTAGCATCGTTGCTGTGCTTATCTCAAATAAATTTGGCAAGGATAACTACTACTTTAAAGCAGCCGCTCTTATCGCTCCGGTGGCGATCATTCTTGGACTTGCTCTTTTGGTGCTTGATCTTGGCAAGCCTCTTAGCTTTTACTGGATACTCTTGCTTTACAACTTCGACTCAGTTATGTCAATAGGCGTTGCACTGCTTCTAGTCTATACACCTCTTAGCGTTATATACGCGCTTGGTGCGTTTAAAAATGAGATCGCATCGCTTAAAATTTCTCTTTTTGATGCGTTTTCAAATTTAGCTAGCAAGCTTTCAGGGGTGCTTGGAGTTTTACTTTTCATCCTTGGCATCGGCGTTGGCGCATATACAGGCTTTTTGCTAAGTGCAGCTCACAAGATCGCACTTTGGAATACATCAGTCTTGCCAGTATTATTTTTAGTATCAGGCTTGAGCTGTGCTGGTGCATTTACGTTACTTGTTGGCGTGCTAAAAGATAAGGCAAAAAGGCAAAACGATATTGCACACTATTTATTAAAATTTGATTTTTTTGCGATTATTGCCGAGTTTTTGCTCATAGTTGCTCTTTTTATGGTTGTAAAAGGTTCAAGCACAAGTGGAGCGGAGAGCGTAGCAAACGCACTTAGCGCAAATTCTCTTGGGCTAATATTTTATATTGGTGTCATTGGTTTTGGTATGGCTTTGCCTATCATTTTAGACTTAAGCGTTTTAAAGGTGCATGATTTTAAACGCGAATTTGCCGTGATCAACGCATTATTCGTAATATGTGGCGTATTTTTGCTAAGGTGTTACATTGTCTATGCGGGGCAAATTTTTATTTAATACTTAAAAAAGAATTTTAATTTGAAATTTACCTATTAAGTATTACAATAGATAAAAATCTTATTAAAGTTTGTTTTTTAGGAGAGCGTTTTGAAGATTTTGCTTTTAGAAGATGATTTGGGGTTTCAAGAGAGCGTCTGTGAGTTTTTGCAGACGCTTGGTTATGAAGTTACAGCGGTGAGCGACGGTCAAGAGGCTTGCGATATGATAGAGAAAAATTTCTATCACCTCTTTATGCTTGATATAAAAGTTCCTGGCGTAAATGGACATGAAGTTATCAAGTACATAAGGAGCTTAAACCCAAACGCTCCTATCATGATAACAACATCTTTAGTTGATATAGGCGATATGGCTATTGGCTACGAGCTTGGCTGTAACGAATACCTAAAAAAGCCATTTGAGCTTGCTGAGCTTAAATTTAGAGTAGCTGAGCTTATGAGAAAATACTATGGAACTGATGATAAAAACATAGTAAAGATCAATGACGAATTTAGCTTTAATCTAAACAAGCGTGCGCTATTTAAAAACGGCAAAATGGTCGATCTTAGCGCAAAAGAAGTTGCACTTGTTGAGTGTCTAGTTTCACATCTAAATTCTTACGTCAGCATGGAAGAGCTAAGAGATCTTGTCTGGAACGATAAAGATATAGAGGGCGCTGATATAAGAATGCACGTTTTAAAGATAAGAAACAAAACAACCAGTGACTTTATCACTTCAAAGAGGCGTATAGGCTACAAGATAGATGCACAAGAGCTTTAAGATCCAGATCATAGCGACATTTGTGATAATGTCGCTATTTTGCTTTCAAAGCTTTGTGATCCTAAATTTAAGCCAAAAAAACAGCACTTCGAAAGCTCTTTTTGGTGCTATGAAACATGAAAACATCATCAAAAATTCATTTCTAAAAAACGAAAACATAGCTATTTCTTTAAAATATAAATTTGCAATCTACGATGTAAATTTTAAACCAATTATCTCAACTCTCACAAAACAGCCAAGTAGCTTTAAATTTGTAACACTTGAAGAGGACGGATATCTATTCTACAAAAGCTTTTTTATAAAAGATAAGACACCTTACTATGTTGTAGTGGAAAATGAACTTGACAATAAAAAAAGTATATTTCTAACAGCCATTATGTTGCTTGTTATACTTATAGCGGTACTTTTTATCGTTTATTTTTTATATCTAAGCAGTGTTAAGCCCTATAAAGACTTTCAAAGATATATGAATAATTTCTTTAATGACGCCATGCATGAGCTAAAGACTCCCCTTGGCGTGGCTGGTATGAATCTTGAGATGCTTGGACTTGAAAATAAATATATAACCCGCATCAAAAACGCCCTAAAACAGATGCAAATAACTTATGAAGATGTTGAGTATTTCATAAAGCGTGGCTACATCAAATTTCCAAATGAGCGGCTAAATTTAGGCGAATACGTGAGTGAAAGGATAAAATTTTTACAAAGTGTGGCAGATGTCAAGCACATAGCTATAAATACAAATTTGGTAGATGATGCCTATATCACACTAAGCAAAGTAGAGGCGCAGCGTATCATCGACAATACCATCACAAACGCCATAAAATACAGCCAAAAAGAGAGCGAAATACTAATAAATTTAAGCTTTGAAAATGACCGGATAAAGCTTAGTGTACAAGACTTTGGCAAGGGGATAAAGGACGTAAAAAGGGTCTGGAAGCGCTACGTCAGAGAGGATGAAATCCAAGGCGGCTTTGGCCTTGGGCTAAATATCGTCAGCGAAATTTGCCAAAAACATGACATCATATATGGCGTCGATAGCGTTTATAATGATGGCAGCACCTTTTACTATAAATTTAAACGAGCTTAAATTAAGCATAAAAGCGTAAAATGAAGCCTTAAATTTAGAAGGAAAAACTTTGGATAGAATCGTTGAAATTGAAAAAGTAAGCTTTGAAAATGACTTTGAAGTCTCGCTTAGACCGACAAAATTTGAAGACTACATCGGCCAAGAAAAGATAAAGCAAAATTTAGATGTCTTTATAAAAGCGGCCAAAAAGCGAAATGAGTGCCTAGATCACGTGCTATTTTACGGCCCTCCAGGACTTGGTAAGACGACCCTTGCTCACATCATCGCAAATGAAATGGGCGTGAGTATCAAAATGACCGCAGCGCCGATGATAGAAAAGAGTGGCGATCTTGCGGCGATCCTTACAAATTTACAAGAGGGCGACGTGCTTTTTATCGATGAGATCCACCGCCTAAGTCCAGCTATCGAAGAGGTGCTCTACCCTGCGATGGAGGACTTTAGGCTTGATATTATAATTGGCTCAGGGCCGGCTGCCCAGACTATCAAGATAGACTTGCCAAAATTTACACTAATAGGCGCAACGACGCGTGCTGGCATGATCTCAGCGCCTTTAAGAGACCGCTTTGGGATGGACTTTAGGCTGCAGTTTTACACAAGTAGTGAGCTAAGCCGTATCGTACAGATCGCCTCAGCCAAGCTTGGCAAAGAGTGCGACAAAAACGCCTCACTTGAGATCGCCAAACGCTCACGTGCCACACCAAGGATCGCTCTTAGACTGCTAAAGCGAATTCGCGACTTTGCCGAGGTAAATGATGAGCAAATCATCAGTCACGAGCGTGCAAAAGAGGGACTTAATGCACTTGGTGTAAATTCGCTTGGATTTGATGAGATGGATATTAGGTATTTAGAAATTTTAATGCAAGCAAGGCGCCGTCCTATGGGGCTTAGCACGATCGCTGCGGCACTTAGCGAGGACGAGGGCACGGTTGAGGACGTCATCGAGCCATATCTGCTTGCAAATGGCTTTATTGAGCGTACCGCAAAGGGTAGGATCGCGAGTGCGAAATGCTTTGAGACCTTTAACGTCAAGATCGATATCGAAAAAGGGCTTTTTGAGTAGCAAAATTTAAATTTGGAGCAAAAATGGGCGAGCCACATCTTTGTCCTAAGTGCGAGCAAAGGACGATTTACTTTGACGGGATCTGCTACTGGTGCAGGCAAAAAGAGAAGCTGGAGTTTTATGAAGGCTTAAGCGAGACTGAGATTAAACAAAAGCTAAAAAATGTCCTATCTCACACAGAGGAGATAGGTAAATATAATTAAATTTACAGCGATCTTGTCTATATTTTCTACCTGCACGGCATTTGCGACGAGCAGATCATAAGAGAAGTAACCAAGCAGGGCGAATACTATCCGTTTGAAATTTACAAAAATGCTCCAAGTGACGTGAGAGATGAGCTTATAAATAGGCTTAACGGCGCTGAAAATAGGGTAAAAATAAATCACATCCTTTGCGCACTTGCCTGGCAGGGCGATGAGGTGGTAAGGGAGCTATTTTTTAAGCTTTATAATGCGCCAAAGCCTTGGAAAGCAAAGCTTCACGTTGATATGGATGGATACGCGCAAGTTGCTGGCTGGAGCTTTGATGAGAGTGGTAAGAGAAGAAGCCTAGTTTTTGATAAGTGTTTTACATGTGAGCCAAGCCAAAATGCAGACGCAAGCATTAAATTTAAAGCACTAAGCGATGAAAAATGTAAATTTTGTAGCGGTGAGATGCTGGAATTTATCATCAAAAAAGAGAGTCTAAAGCGACTCGGACTAGAGCTAAAAAACGATGCTGTGCTTAAATTTTGCCCAACATGTGTGGGCTTGGTGCAGTATTTTTGCCAAAATGATGACAATAATATGCAAACAGAGATAGTGGGCGAGGGCGAGAGTGAGGACTATTTAAGAGATGCTGTGACGACTCTTGATGGGCAAAATTTCGAGCTAGCCAGCGAGGTTTGCGCTCACTACTCGTATATGATAGATAGCGAAATTTTGCTTGGTGGATATCCGCAGTGGGAGCAAGACGCGGAGTACTTGCACTGCCCAAAATGCGGTAAAAGTATGAGATATCTAGCACAAATTTCCCTTGGTGGCTTGATAGATGGCGAGGGCATTATATATTTGCAAATTTGTGATGAATGCGAGATCGTTGGGGCAAATTTTCAGTGCACGTAAAAGGTTAAATTTATAGGAGCTTTTGAGCTGGAAATTTTGCGTAAAACTTGCTAGGCAAATTTATAAAATTTACTTAGCACTAGTGCCACGCTAAAAACACCCAAAGCATAGTCTTTGCAAGCTTAGTATCAAAGAGTATGAGCAAATTTGGCAAGCAGATGAAGAGCTTTGATAAATTTGCTATAATAATCCCATTTTAAGGGAGCAAGATGAACAATAGACTATTTTTTGGAATTTTTGTATTTTGTGCTTTGGCTTTGGTGGTCTATCTTTTTAAACCATATTTGCTTGATATTTTTATCGCAGCACTGCTTGCTGTCGCGGTTTCAAATGTCCAAATCGCATTTTTATCGCTTACCAAAAACCGCAAGACGCTTTCATCGGCTCTTACCACATCTGTACTTCTTTGCTTATTTATCGCCCCACTTCTTTATGCGGTGGTTGAGATCGCAAAATACGCGGCTGGCTTTGATATAAACAATGTCACAAAGACTATCGAATTTATCAAAAATTATGATTTTAGGATGCCTGAGTCGATAAATTTTTTAGAGCCAAAAATAAAAGAATTTATCGGTGGACTTGATATTAAAATGCTTTTTTCTCAACTTGCGACAAATCTTGCAAGTCTAGGTAAGTTAAGCCTTAAATTTGGCGTTGATATGATTATTATTTTGGTCTTTTTCTTCTTTTGCAATCTTTATGGCAATGAACTAATCAGCTATCTAAAATATGCACTTCCGCTAAAGCAAGATGATACAGAGTCTATTTTAAGTGAGGTTGGCAACGTGATGAGCGTCGTTTTTTACTCAACCATCGCAAATATGATAATCCAAGGCTTTTTATTTGCTATTGTCACAAGCTTTTACGGCTATGACGGCGTGCTAACTGGCATCTTTTTTAGCTTTGCTTCACTCATCCCAGTTGTTGGCGGTATTTTGGCATGGGCGCCTATTAGTATTTATGAGTTTGCAAATGGCAACACAGCAGCAGCGATAACTATTGCAATTTATACGATCGTAGTGATCTCATTTGCAGCTGATACGCTTTTAAAACCACTTGTTATTAAATTTATAAACTCGAAGCTGGTTAAAATACCAACAAAGATAAATGAACTTCTTATATTCTTTGCGATGCTTGCAGGTATCACGACATTTGGGTTTTGGGGTGTGATCCTTGGACCAGCAATCGTGACATTTTTTATCTCGACTATCAAGCTTTATACGCTTTTAAGAGAGAGAAATTTTGTATAAAAATAGGAATAAATATGATCTATGAAGATAAATTTATAAAAATCGAGCGTGAAGATAACGAGCTTCCGTGGGTGAAAATTTTTAGCGCAAAGCCATATAGGGAGCTAAGTGAGTGCGATGAGGCGAGTAGAGCTAGGCTTTTTGAGGCGATGCTGGTTGCTGAAAAGGCTATGCTTGAGTTTTATAAACCAACTAAGATAAACATCGCAAGCTTTGGAAACTATGTGCCACACGTGCATATTCATGTTATTGCTAGATTTAGTGATGACGCATTTTTCCCAGATAGCGTTTGGGCAGCTGCTAAGAGAAAAAGCGAGCTTGAGTTGCCAGAATTTGATAAATTTGCAAAATTTTTAGAAGAAAAGTTAAGGGCTAGTTTTGAATAAATATAAAAAATATTTTAATTTCTATATCGTTTTTATCTTTATTATAGTGCTTGGAGGACTTTTTTACTTTCTTTACAGCTCTTATATGGCTGAAAAGATACAAAATAATATGCGAGTCTTTTTCGATTACCAGGTAAAACAGCTTAATAAAAGTATAGATGATGAGAAATTTTCATCAATGGCGATCTCTATCCTGCTTGCTCAAAATGAGTCTATACAAATGTGCTTGCTAGGGCAAAGTCGTGATGAATGTATAAAAAATATCGAAAATTTAACCAAAACCCTTGGCGCAGCATCGATGTATAACAACATTAAGCTTCATATTTATGATAAAGATCTAAAAAGCTATGTAAGGAGTTGGGATCTAAACAGATATGGCGATATGATCGCTAGTAGTAGGTTTTTAGTGCAAGAGTCAAGGCATCAAAACAAGCCCATGGTCGGCATCGAGGCGTGGTATGCTGGAACGCATATAAGGGCTGTCTCAAACGTAGTACGTGATGGTAAAATTATTGGCAACATCGAGGTTTTGTTAAATTTTGACTCACTTGGAAATTATTTTAAAAAGCAAGGAATTGATCTATTTGTTCTTTTGGCAAAAGACAAGATGCCATCACGTAAAAGCATTCCAAGTGATCAAATTTTAAATGATTATTACATCGAAAATTTAAGCAGTGCAAATTTAAATATAGTAGGTTTTTTGCGTGATATTAATTTTAAAGAATATGAATTTTACGTTTATAAAACTCACTACTTTTGCGTGGTACCACTAATAGATGCTAGCAACACACAAATAGGCTATTATGTGCTTCATGTAAATACCAATGAAAAAGAGCGAAATATTTCACAAAATTATTTCGAGTCAGAAGAGCTTTTTTAATTTAATCTATTTAATAAAAAATTATTTGTATTTTAGATAAAAATGGTGGAAGCGAGGGGGATCGAACCCCTGTCCAAAAACAAAATACATACAGCCTCTACACGCTTAGCAAAAGTGAAAATTTCATCTAAAAAGGCTCACTTTCCAAAACCAAAATTTAGACTAAGACTAAAATTTCAGCTAGCAAGCAGTCACTTTGCGAGCCTACTCTAGCTAAATTGCTTGCTTTTGTCCTAGCTAGAATTAGACTAAGCAAGGCTCAACTGAACTTACGCAGCTTTAGCGTAAGCAGGAGCAAAATTAACGTTGTTTGCGTTTAAATTTAATTTGAGCTTTTTACGCTTTGCTCAAAGCGACGTGCCACCGTACACACTCTGCTCCTGTCGAAGCCAAGTCGCTCCCAAAAAAATAAAATGGTTAGTGAATTATTTAGTTAAGTTTTGCAGGCACATCAATGATTTTTGGCTCAAGAACACTAAAATATTCAAAATCGTTCTCGACGTCATCTTTATATTTATTAAACTGATCGCTAATAAGTAGTAACCAATCTATAAATTTATCATTTGCTGGACCCTTTAGACTTCTTGCCTCTTGAGTTATCTCTTCAGCTAAAGTTGTAAGCTTTAATATCGGATCAAGATGCATGAATCCTGCTGCTGATTTAATATTATGAAAAATCCTAGTAAGCTCTAGGATGCTATCTTTATATTTATCAGCTCTTTCTAAATTTATTATCAAAGGCTCGAGTAAATCGCACATTAAAGCATAGTGAGATAAAAATTCTTCAACTATATCATAAGAGTAATCTATTTCAAGCCTTTTTAATATACCCATTTTTATGTCCTTAAGAAATTGGCGTAATTGTAGCAAAAATTTGATAAAATTGTTAGCCTTTTAGCTAAAATCCTTGGAGCTTGCAATGAAAAATGAAAAAACTCAGAAGAAAAAACTAAGCATAAATGATATAAAAAATAAAAAAGGCATTGAGCCTATTGTAATGATAACTGCCTATGATGCGTTATTTGCTAAGCTTTTTGATGATTATGCTGATATTATTTTGGTTGGCGATAGCTTAAATATGAGTTTTAATATGCAAGAAAGCACGATAGGTGCGGACATGAATACCATGCTTTATCATACAAAGGCCGTTTGTAACGGAGCTAAAAATACTTTTATCATAGCTGATATGCCATTTGGCAGCTATACAAATGAAAAGCAAGCGATAAAAAATGCGATGAAATTTTTCAAACAGACAAATGCCGATGCGGTAAAGCTCGAAGTTGGCATGCATCAAGTAAATTTAGTAAAGCGTCTTTGTGAAGAGGGTATAAACGTTATGGCTCACATTGGCTTAAAGCCTCAGTTTTATAAATTTGAAGGTGGATATAAGATAAAAGGCAGAAGCAAGATCGAGGCAAAAAAACTAATTGAAGAGGCTTTGGCGTTTGAGCAAGTTGGAGCATTTGGTATCTTGCTTGAGGGTACGATGAGTAGCGTGGCTAGTGAGATAACAAAGCAAGTTCATATACCAGTTATTGGTATCGGATCTGGAGTAAACGTCGATGGACAGGTGCTTGTGTGGTCTGATATGCTTGGTTTTTTTGAAGACTTTAAACCAAAATTTGTAAAACGCTATCTTGATGGAGCGGATATTGTAAGAAAGAGTGTGCAATCCTACGCAAATGATGTAAAGAGCAAAATTTTTCCAAGTGAAGAATTTTGCTATTAGGACGATTGATATCCGCACTAAATAGAACGTTGTAAAATTAAATTTCTTTATAGCCTTTTATATCAAGACCAAAACCTGCTAAGCTTACAAATTCTTTATTTTTATTTGAGCTTAAAAGCTCAATTTCGCTTATACCAAAATACTTTAAAATTTGTGCCCCAATGCCATAATCTTTTTGTGAGCTTGCATCGCTTTTATTACTGTCTAAAAATAGCAACACTCCACCATTTTTGCTTAAAAAATCCAACGACTTTAATAAATTATCAAATTTATCTCCGCTTAAAAGCTCATGGTCTTTGCTTATTTTTTGAAATTTTACATTAGTTTGTGCTTTTATCTCTCCAAAAACATAGGCAGCATGATTTTTATTTTCGTGATCTTTTATGTCATATCTTTTTGCTTCAAAACCACAGATTTTTACACTCTTTGCAGGCGAAACTTCTATTAAGCTTTCGTGGCTAAGTCTGTATTCTACTAAATCAGAAACGCTTATCATATTTAGGTTAAATTTTTTACAGAATTCCTCCAAATAATCACGTCTTGCCATTGTGCCATCTTCTTTTACGATCTCGCAAATCGCTGCCATTGGACTAACGCCAGCAAGTTTGCAAAGATCAACTGATCCTTCAGTGTGACCTGTTCGAACGAGTACGCCGCCTTTTTTTGCAATAAGCGGAAATATATGCCCAGGCCTTACAAAATTTTCAGGCACTGAATCAGTACTAGCAGCAAGTCTAATCGTCATATCACGCTCATAAGCACTTACACCTGTCGTTGCTTCCTTTGCATCAATCGTGACAGTAAATGCGGTTTCGTGACTGGATGTATTTTTAGAAACCATTAGTGGCAAATCAAGTCTTTTTGCGTTTGCTTCATCCATTGCAAGGCAAAGTACACCTTTTGCATGAGTGATCGCAAAATTTACCTTTTGCATATCGCTGCTTGCCGCTGAAAAAACCAAGTCTCCTTCATTCTCACGGTCCTCATCATCGACCATAATTACCATTTTGCCATTTTTTATATCTTCAATCGCTTTTAATACATTTTCAAGTGTCATAAATTTTCCTTATTAAATTTTTACGATTATATTGATTTTTTGATAACTTAGAGATAAAAATATTAATTTTGATTTGTCTTGTATCAATTATTTAGAAATTTTAGTAAAAGATTTATTTTTAAATATATGCAATTTAGTGGCGATAACTTAGATTTTATTTTTAATTTGTCTTACGTATAAATTTTTAAAGCATAAATTTTTTAATAAAAACACTATTTTTAAGAACAGCAATAACTGGGAAAAATGGAAGTTAAAGAATAATAGATGGCGCAGCGGACGGGGCTCGAACCCGCGACCTCCGCCGTGACAGGGCGGCATTCTAACCAACTGAACTACCGCTGCACCTAAAATGGTGGTCGCTATAAGACTCGAACTTATGACATCCACCTTGTAAGGGTGGCGCTCTACCAACTGAGCTAAGCGACCTAAAATTTAAAAATATCTGGCGACCCTTAGAGGATTTGAACCTCTGTTTCTACACAGAGAAAGTAGAGTCCTGAGCCACTAGACGAAAGGGTCATAAACCCAAAAATGGTGTCCTGCGTTGGATTCGAACCAACGGCCCCCTCATTAAAAGTGAGATGCTCTACCGACTGAGCTAGCAAGACATTTACTTAAAAAAGAATTGAGATTATACAAAAAACATTATTACATGTCAAGAAAAGGATGCTTAAAATTTGTTTTTAGTTAACATTGTTGCATGGTTAGGTTGGTTTGGCATCAGTTGATTTGAAAAATACATGATAAATACCACTTGCAAGATATATGAACACCAAATGGATGAATATTGGATTTATTGAATAAAGTTTATTTACATTTAAGTACCTTGTCTTTTAGCATTATGTGGACAGCTATTGCTATACGATAGATGATGCGTGATTCGTGGTAAAAATTGTGAATAATATGGATCAACGATATTGATTGTACATATGGCTAAATAAATTATTTTGAACTAATAAATTGATGCTATAGAGTTATTTAAAGACAGTATATATTTGAGATATCCACCTGAATAAATTCTAATTGTCTCGTGTAAGTTAAACCAAAATTATAGATAGTACTTGAAAAATATTTTAAACTGCAGTCAATAAATAAAAATCTATAAGAACATGAATCTAGGATATTTAAGATTAGGATTAAACCCCGTTAATAGGGGCTTAATAAGTTAAATAATCATAGTCCATCAAAAGGATTTGAAACTACATCTTTACGATCTACTATGTAAGGTATAATAGCTGCATGACGAGCTCTTTTGATCGCTTTTTCTACCATCTCTTGGTGTCTTTTTGATGTGCCAGTTAAACGTCTTGGCATAATTTTAAATCTTTCTGATAAACAATACTTTAAAAGAGAAGTATCTTTATAGTCTATAAAATCAATTTTTGCTTCTGTAAATTTGCAATATTTACGTGAATATTTTCTTTTTTCTGCCATTTTCTATCCTTTAAATTAAAACGGTATTTCGTTGTCGCCATCAAAATTATCGGCGTCAATGTTTATATCAGGGATTTTCTCCTCATAGTACTCTTCTTGTACTTTTTTATTTTGTGGTTGCATTTGCTGTCTTTGTGGTGCTGAATTTTGATATCCACCATTGCCATAGCTATTATTTGAACCATTATTTCGTTGTTGTGAGTACGAACTATTTTGATTAAATCCACCTTGATTTTGTCCATTAGCTCCGCTATTTCCACCAAGCATCTCCATATTTTCAACTACGATTGAGTGCTTTGAACGGTTTTGTCCATTATTGTCGGTCCATTGATCAAATTTTAATCTTCCTTCAACCAGAAGTTTGGAGCCTTTGCTTAAATATTGATTTGCTATCTCAGCTGATTTACCAAAGAACGATATGTCAATAAAGCATGTCTCTTCACGTTTTTCGCCGTTAGTATTAAATTTTCTAGTAACAGCAATACCGGAATTTCCTATAGCAGATCCACTAGTAGTGTATCTTAGCTCGATATCTCTTGTTAAATTCCCAACCAGTACTACTTTATTGAACATTTTTTATCCTTGATTATTCTTCTGTAAATGTTTGCTCGTCTACTTTTTCAGCTCTTGGTTCGCGCGGTGCTCTTGGCTCGCGAGGTTCTTTTTTTATAGTTTGCTTGATACCTTTGCAAAGTCTTTCCCAAGCTGCGATTTCGCGTTTGTTTTCATATTTAACGCTTAAAAATCTTATGATATCTTCTGTGATCCTTACGTTTCTTGTAAGCTCTGCAAGAAGTGCTGGTGGAGCTTTGTAGTAGATAACAAAATATGTTCCACGCTCATATTTTTTGATGGTATAAGCTAGTTTTCTAGTGCCCATCTCAACGACAGTAGCGATCTCACCACCGTTTTTTGTTATGACTTCTTTTACGAAGTCAACCTTAGCTTTAACTTCCTCTTCCGTCAATGTCGGCTTAAGAATAAATAAAAGCTCGTAATGTTTCATTTTTTCTCCTTATGGATATTTAGCTCACTTTGTGAGCAAGGATTTTGCATTAAGCAAGGGTGGATTTTAGCTTAAATTTACTTAATATTTGCTGTTGATATGAGGTGCTGCAGATTTAAAATGGTTGATAAAACAAAAATTTCTTTATCCATTTTTGTATTTGTTTTTAGCTCTAGCTCGGCTAAATTTAGTGTTTTAAATATCTCTAAATAGGCATTTAAACTTAGTTTTAAGCTATTTGCTTTTAGTAAATTTGCCACATTTACAGGTGGCTGATAGCCGATCGCTTCGTCTAAATTTAAGCGGCCATTTATCTTGATGTAAGAGTAAATTTTAAATAGCCTAAAAAATGCTTTATAAAGTGAGTTTAGAAGTAAAATTTCATTAAAATTTGGATCTTCTAAGTAGGTAAAAAAGTCGTTTTTTATATCTTTTAGAGCCATAAATTTATTGAAAAAGTCATCAAAATTTATCCCGCCAAGTCCAAAAACTAGCCTTTTTACATCGTCTTGTTCGATGTGAGTGTTTAGGCTCTTTAGTTTTGTCAGCTCGCTTGCTGCAAGGTATAAATTTTCATTATGCGTAAAGTAAAGCTCATAAAGTGCATTTTTGGTTATGTTTAGGCCTATTTTGGCTGAGCTTTTGGCTAGTAAATTTATCGCTTCATCTGGGTTTGAAGGCTTAAAAAATCTAGCGAAATTTGCCCCAAATGCCTTTTGCGTATCAAAAACTAGCTTCATATCGGCCTCATAAAGCTCAAACAAAAAGTAGTTGTCATGGCTTTTTGCGCAAAGCGAGATGAGCTCTTTTAGCTCTTTTGCTGGGATCTTTTTGTCGCTTTTTATATAAAGGATATTTTTGCCGCCAAAAAGTGACTGTTCGCTTAGATGAGAGCTTGCCTGCGCGTAGTTGTACTCATCAAAATAAAGGCTTAATAAATTTGTATCTTCGCTTGAGTAAAAGCTTAAAATTTCCTTGCCAAAAAGCTCGATCTGAAACTCATCTGCCCCAAAAAGCAAGAAGTAGTTGCTTAAATTTGCATTTGCTAAATTTAGCTCCAAATCCTTTCTATACATCGATCTTTCTTACCACTTTTGCAAAAATTTTAGCACTTGCGATGTCGGCCTCTGTGATCTTTACGACAAGCTTTTGAAGTAAATTTGCGCTGTATCCAGTTATAAAAATTCTAGCTCCAACAAAATAATCATCAAGCTTAGCAACCAAGACATTTTGGTTTTCGCTCACATAGCAGCGCACCTCTTTGCCGATATTTGCAGCCGCCCAGCGTGCAAATTTCCTATCCATAAAGTCATAAGCTACCTTGTCAGCCTCTCTTTCAAGCTCGCTTAAATTTGCGCAGGTGCTTTGGATGTTTAAAAGCAAGAAGTTGTAAAGCTTGTCATCTTTTGAAATTTTAGCCTTTAAGAGCCTATGTAAAATAAGGTCAGAGTAGCGTCTAATAGGGCTTGTAAAGTGCGTGTATCTATCAAATCCAAGCCCAAAGTGGCCTAAATTTTCACTTGAATACTCAGCTTTTTTTTGAGACTTGATGATGAGCTTATCTATCTCTTCTCGGTTGCCAAGTTCATCAGCTTTTAGCTGTATCTTTCTTATCAAATTTGCAAGGTCACTCTCGTAGGTAAAGTCAAGCCCTAAAAGCTGCAAGTCCTCAAGCAAGGTATCTATCTTTTTAAAATCTGGCGATGCGTGGTTTCTAAAAACGCCCTTTGTGATGAGCTTTGCGGCGGCTTTGTTTGCCAAAAGCATGCAGTCCTCAACAAGTCTGTGCGAGTCGGAGTCGCTTTCAAACCTAGTTTGCGAAATTTGTCCCTCATCATCAAGGCTCATTCTAAGCTCTTTTGTCCTAAAGTCAAATGCGTGCAAAAGCCTTTTTTTGCGAAGCTTTGTGGTGAGTTTAAAAAGCGGCTTGATCCATGAAATTTCACACTCTCTTTTGTCTTCTAAAATTTCATCGATCTCGTCGTAGTTAAAGCGCCTTTTTGAAAGGATGATCGTCTCAAAAAGCTCCTCTTTTTTTACCTCATTATTCGCATCAAGTGAAATTTTAAAACAAAATGCAAGGCGTGGCACATTTGGCTTTAGCGAGCAGATATTTTCACTGAGCGCGCGCGGCAACATCGGCACTGAAATGTGCGGAAAGTAGATAGAAAAGCCTCTTTTTTTAGCCTCGCTATCAATGGCACTATAAGCAGTCACATACTCGCTCACATCGGCGATAGCGACGTAAATTTCACGCTTTTCCTCATCAAAATATATGGCGTCATCAAAGTCTTTGGCATCGACTGGATCGATCGTGCAAAACTCTAAATTTCTTAGATCAACTCTATTTGGATACATGCTAGCATCGACTTCATCGCCAAAAGCCTTTGCCTCAAGCTCACAAGCCTCGCTAAATTTATCGTTTTTATTATAAATAGCAAGCGAAATTTTTTCATCGCTTAATGGGTCGTCTAAATTTCCTAAAACCTCGACTATTTCGTTATTTAGGTTGTTTACCTTAAGTAGCGTCCCAAGTGGGAGCATCTTTAGGCTTTTTTGCGTCGCTTTTAAGGTCGTGCTTAGTCCAGTTTTTAAATTTACACCTAAAATGGCCGCTCCAAAGCGTTTTGTATAGACCACGCTTGTCTCATTGGCAAGCTTTAAGCTCATCACTATCTTTGCACTTTGGCGTTTTTTCTTAAGTGGCAAAAGCTTTGCTAACACGATGTCGCCAAGGTGAGAGTTGTTTAAATTTTTATTTTCTACGATGATATCTTGCTTGAAGCGTTTATCAAATGGCATGATAAAGCCAGTTGCATTTTGACTGATGTCTAGCTTGCCGCAGACGTAGCCATTGTTTAGGTAAAATTTATCTTTATGGGAGCTTACGGCACCAAGATTTAAGAGATTTCGTAAAATCTCTTTATCTTCGTTTGAAACTTCTTTCTCCTTGATGCCAACTAGTAGTGATGTTAGAAATTCTTTCACAAATTATCTTTGACTTTAGCGACAGCCATTAAAAACGTATCATGTCTAAAGCCGTATTCGTCAAGAAGAGGTAGAGTATTTTGTATGCTTATATCATCAAGTTGATTAAAAATATTTACAGCTGTTTTTATCACTTTTAGGGCTTTTGCATAGTCTTTTATATGATCTGGTGCCTCTTCTGGATTATTTGAATAGAGTATTGAGCTGCTAAGCTCTGTCTCAAGGTTCCATTGTTCAAAAATTTTAGCTGTAACTTCTTCATTTGACATATCTAAAATTTCTGTTTCAAATAGGGCAAGATCGATTGGGCTAGATATATTTTTAAGTTTTTCTCTAAATTCGACGTCTTGCTTATTTTCAGCTAATTCATGAGCAAGAACTATCTTGCCAATCTCAAGCATAAATGAAGCTGGAGAGAGAATTTCTAGACTTTTAGGATTAACTTTAGAATGCCAATTGTACATCAGTGCATTTTGTATTATCGAGATATTTAAAAAATCTTGTGTAGTAATGCCATAAGGCTCTAAATTTATAGAAAAACTCTTTTTAATGGTGCTTGAAAGCGCAAAACCACGAATGGTAGCCATACCAAAAAGAGAAATAGCTCTTGCGATGGTTGTGATCTCTTGAGAAAATCCATAAAGTGGAGAGTTTGCCGAACGTAGGATATTGGCTGTTAGCATCGGATCCTTTTCAACTACTTTTGTAAGATCGCTTATTGAGCTGTTTTCATCCGCATGTAGGCGTTGAATTTGTATAACTGTGTCATCTAGCGGTGGAAGTGCTTTGATCTTTTTAAAAACTGATTCATTCATTGAGTTATCTCTTTTTATTGAATTTTCAGCGTATTTTAGCAAAATAAATTATCATAAAACTTAAAAAGAGTTTCTATATATTTCAGCCGAATTTTTGCTGGCTAAAGTTATAATTTTGCCAAATTTTAATAATAGGAGTAACAATGGCTATAAATGTTTATTATGATAAAGACTGCGATTTAAGCCTTATTCAAAGTAAAAAAGTAGCAATCATTGGCTTTGGTTCACAAGGTCATGCACATGCTGAAAATTTAAGAGATAACGGTGTAAACGTTGTAATTGGTCTTTCAAAAGGTGGCAAAAGCTGGGCAAAGGCTGAAGCAAAAGGCTTTGAGGTAAGAACTGTAAGCGAAGCTACAAAGGGCGCTGATGTGGTTATGATTTTAACTCCAGATGAGCTTCAATCTGAAATTTATAAAAATGAGATCGAGCCAAATTTAAAAGATCACGCTGCTATCGCGTTTGGACATGGTTTTAACGTTCATTTTGGCCAGATAAAAGCTCCAGCAAATATAGATGTCATTATGATCGCTCCAAAAGCTCCAGGACATACAGTTAGAAGTGAGTTCGTAAGAGGTGGCGGCATACCTGATCTTATCGCTGTTGAGCAAAATGCAAGTGGAAAAGCCAAAGAGATCGCTCTAAGCTATGCTTGCGGTATAGGTGGCGGTAGAACCGGCATTATTGAGACAACATTTAAAGATGAAACTGAAACAGATTTGTTTGGTGAGCAAGCTGTGCTTTGCGGCGGTCTTTGCGCACTAGTAAATGCTGGCTTTGATACGCTTGTAGAGGCTGGTTATGAGCCTGAGATGGCGTATTTTGAATGCTTGCATGAGTTAAAATTAATTGTTGATTTGATGTATCAAGGTGGCATGGCCGATATGCGCTACTCTATCTCAAATACCGCTGAATATGGTGATTACGTAAGCGGTGTAAGAGTGGTTGGCGAAGAGAGCAGAAAAGCCATGAAAGAAGTTTTGAAAGAGATTCAAAACGGTAAATTTGCAAAAGACTTTATCCTAGAGAGAAAAGCAGGATATGTTAGAATGAACGCTGAACGCGGTATAGCTGAGAGAAGCTTGCTAAATCAAACTGGCAAAAAACTTCGCGCGATGATGCCTTGGATAACTAACGGCAAACTTATAGATCAAAATAAAAACTAAGCCTTGAGCGAAAAAAAGACTACAAAGAAGCGACCTACAAAAAAGAGTGCAGGTCGCTCTCACAATAAAACCTATCTTGGTATCGGCATTATCGCGGCTATTTTGATAATAGCAGTTAGCGTAGCTCTTAGTATAAAAAATAATGGTGCAGAACAGATAAGCAAAGCAAATGAGCCAAAGATAGAGAAGCAAATTCTAAAAAAAGCTGAGCCAAAGGTTGCTAGTAAAGAGAAAAAACAAGAATACGAAAAGAGAAAATACCCTCTAAAATTTGATGAAGATGAAAATTTAAGTAAAATTTTTACCGATCCTAAGCATAAAAGTGAGCTTGTTTTAAATTCAAAAGTTGAGCCAAAAGAGCAAAAAAAGATAGCTGAAGTAAAGAGTGAAGCCAAAAAAGAAGAGATAAAAAAAGAGCAAAACGATACTAAAAATTTACTTGCAAGTTATAAAAATACAGAGCCTAGTGTAATAGAAAATGAACAAAAGATAGAGCCATTTTATAGCTCAAAAACCGAACAAAAAACCGAGTTAAAACCTCAAAATTTTGAAGTAAAAGTCGATCAAAATAAAAGCGCTGAAATAGAAAAAAAAGAAAAATTCAAAAGCGAGAACACAAAAGTCGAGTCAGCTAAAAAAGCTGAAAATTTAACTATCAAAAAGATAGAAAAAACAAAATATGAAGAAAAGAATATAAAAAAAGATAGCTTTGAAGCGGTACCTTTTACGCCAAGCGCTAGCATAAAGGGGCGCGCAAAGCTCGTTATTATAATAGACGATGTGGCGACATTTGAACATGCAAGTATGATAAAGTCGCTTGGCCTAAAAATCACACCGTCTATTTTTCCAGCGACAAAGACTCATCCAGACACTCCAAATATCGCAAGAACATTTGAGTTTTATATGATACATCTTCCGATGCAAGCAAAACACTTTGATAGCCCAGAGATAGGCACTCTCACGATCAACGAGAGTTTTGAGAGCATGCTTGAGAAGATAAAAAAGATACGCAAAGACTTCCCGCGTGCAAAATATACAAACAACCATACAGGATCACGCTTCACAAGCGATTTTGATGCTATGGATAAGGCTTATAGGGCGCTGATAGAGCAGGGCTTTGTCTTTGTTGACAGCAAAACTATCGCTCAAACCGCAGTAGCAAGAGCTGCAAAAAAACATAATCAGCCATACATTTCAAGAGATATATTTTTAGACGACGATCCATCGGCTAGTGCCGTTAGACGTGAGCTTGTGGCTGCTGTAAATTTGGCTAAAAAAAGAGGCTACGCAATCGCCATCGGGCATCCAAAGAAAAATACGATCACAGTGATAAAAGAGAGCAAAAATAATCTTTTAAAAGATGTTGATGTGGTTTATTTAAAAGATCTTTTATGAGACTCGACTTTATTCCAGAGCCGTTAAATAGACTAAAAAATCCACCAAAACAGCTAAATTTTATCGGAGATACTTCGCTTTTATCCTTACCAAAGATCGCAGTTGTTGGCTCAAGAAAGGCAAGTGTTTATACAAAAGAGTGCGTTACGGCACTTTGTACAGCACTAAAAAGTGCAAATATCTGTGTGGTAAGTGGTGGAGCAATCGGCGTTGATATCGCAGCTCATAAAGCTGCTATGCCACGAACAATTGGCATTTTTGCGAGCGGACTTGACACTATCTATCCAAGCCAAAATAAAGTGGCAATAAATGAAATTTACACCAAAGCCTTGGCACTTAGTGAGTATGATGAAGGCGAGCCGCCACTTGCTTATAGATTTTTGGAGCGAAACCGCATAGTTGTGGGGCTTTGTGAAGCTCTAGTAGTCGCGCAAGCTGATCTTAAAAGTGGCTCGATGCAAAGTGCAAGGCTTGCAAATGAGCTTAAAATTCCAGTTTATGTACTGCCACAACGCATGGGCGAAAGCGATGGAACAAATTTTTTGCTTGCAAATAAAAAAGCCGAGCTTATTGATGACTATCATAAATTTGCTTCACTTTTTGGCGAGATTAAAGAGCAAGAAAAAACTAGTGATGAGATTTTAGAATTTTGTAAAAATGGCGTAAGTCTTGATGAAGTTTTGGCAAAATTTGGCGATATCATCTATGAGTACGAGCTTGAAGGGTTGGTTGAAATTTCAAATCTAAGAGTAAAGAGCGTGCTATGAGAGAGAAATTTATGGCGATCGATGTTGGACTAAAGCGAATAGGACTTGCCTTTGGTTTTGGCGAGATCGTGACTCCGCTTGAGCCAGTGCTTAGAAAAAATAGAAACCAAGCCGCAAGAGATGTGAGTCAAAAGGTAAATGAATATGCCCCAGATACGCTGGTAGTGGGCGTACCAATCGGTGGTAGTAGCGAAGATGAGATGAGAAGACGCATCGAGCATTTTGTCTCACTTCTTGATGTAAAGGCAAATATTGTCTATCAAGATGAAGCCTTTAGCAGCAGTGAAGCTAGTGAAATTTACACAAATACAAAGCGAGATGGTAGGCTAGATAGCATTTCAGCCACTATTATTTTAAAAAGATATCTTGGGATAAATTAAAAAGTAAAAATCGGTCTATTTTTCGAGTGAATTTTTAAAAGCTAGCTGAAAGCTATCTGTGCTGAAAGGCTGCTTTAATACCGTGACATGATTTGGCAGATCGTTAGCTGACTCATCGCTTTTGCAAATGGCTACGATACGAAAATTCTTAATATTTTTAAACTCAAGTATATCTTCTAGCATCGCTTCATCTTTTAAAATTTTACTATCGATAAAAATAACAAATGGGGTAAAAATAGAATCTTTTATATGTCTCATTAGATTGCTAATGTCGTTTTTGCCGATAACCTTTAGACCTAAAAAATTTATCTGAGCACTAATGGTGTCAAACAAAGCATCGTCATCGCAAGCAACTAAGATATTTGTATTTGTTTGATTTTTGATATTTATTTGTCTTTGGCTAGCTCTATCGCCCGTTAGTGCCGCGCTAAAAGATATTAAAAATTCTCCATCATTATGAGAGATCATAGATTCATTTGCTTTTTTTAGATAGTCATTTATCTTGCTGAGGTAGTAGTGGCTTGGCCTCATTACGCTATGGCTAGATTTTATTTTAATGTCAAAATGTACAGATTTGGGACTATAATTTTTAAGCTGAAAGAGAATGTAAATGTCTGCATATTCGGTAGAGTAAAGGAAAAATTTGCAAATATTTTCAAGTGTTTTTATGAGATTTGTGGCATCAAATTTTAAAAGCCTTGGATAACTTGGATCGTAGCTAAAAATGATGGAATTTTTAGTGTCTTGTGCATCTTGGTATATGGCACTAAGAAAAATTTCCATTCTGTTTATGATATCTATAGGTTTATCTTTCATATTATCAACATCCCGTCGCCATATGAGTAAAATCTATACTTTTCATCAACTGCCGTTTTATAAATTCTCATCGTCTCTTCAAGCCCTATGAAGCTAGTAACTAGCATTATTAGAGTCGATTTTGGTAGATGAAAATTTGTAAGAAGGTAGTTTTGCCTGATAGGCTTATTATTTAGGTTTAAAAATAGCTTGCAAAAGCCACTTGCTTGCTTGCTTCTTGCAAATTCTTCAACACATCTAGTAACCGTCGTGCCAACGCCAAGGATTGGTTTATTAGAATTTATAATCTCTTGAGCTTGCTCGCTTAGCTCGTAAAATTCTGAGTGCATTTTGTGGTCATTTATATTTTGGCACTCCACACCTTTAAATGTCCCAGCGCCAACGTGAAGCGTAATGTAGGCGACTTCATGCTTTACTTTTATCTGCTCTAGCATTTGTTCGCTTATGTGAAGGCTAGCTGTCGGAGCTGCCACTGCACCACTATTTTTGGCAAATATGCTTTGATACCAGCTCTCATCATCCTTTGTATCAGCTCTTTTAATGTATGGCGGAAGCGGGACGTGACCAATCTTTTCAAGCTCACTAAAAAGGCGAACATTATCAAGCAAAACACCATTTTGCCTAAAATTTACCACTCTTGTGCCATCGTCATTTAGCTCAAGGACATTGACTTTTAGATTATCAGGAAAATTTAAAACGCTACCAGAGCTTACTTTGCCTCTTATATAGACGCTAAATTTATTCTCGCCTATGGGCTGATTTAGCATCACTTCGCAAGCCCCGCCGCTTTCTTTTTGTCCTAAAATGCGAGCTTTGATAACTTTTGTGTTATTAAAAATAACTGCAGCATCATCTGGAATAAGGCTGGAGAGATCTTTAAATTTGTAGTGTTTTATCTCTTTTGTATTTTTAAAATAGACAAGCAATCTTGCCTCTTCTTTTGGCAAAACTGGCTCTTTTGCGATGAGCTCTTCCGGCAAAAAATAATCATAACTTGAGACGTCGTTTATATTACTCATCGCTTGCTACGTCGCTGTCTTGTTCTTCTTTTTCGTCTTCATCGTCGCTCTTGTTAGCTCTTTTGGCGACGATTATTGAAATTCCATAAAGTCCGATGAGTGGTAGCGCCATTAAGACTTGACTTATCACATCAGGTGGTGTAACGATGGCTGCAAAGATAAAGATAATAACAACAGCGTATCTGAAGTAATCTTTTAGCATCTTGTCATCGACAAGTCCGATCTTTGCTAAGAAAAATGTAATTACTGGTAGCTCAAATGAAATTCCAAAGCCAATTAGTAGTTTTGCAAAAAAGCCAACATACTCGCCAATGCTTGGTAGAGCCGTAAAGAGCTGGCCACCAAAATTTACCAAAAATGCAAAGCCAAGTGGGATGACCACGTAGTAACAAAACGCCGCCCCGCACGCAAACATAAATGAAGCTGAGATGACAAATGGGATCACATATTTTTTTTCATTATCATAAAGTCCAGGGGCGACAAATAACCAAAACTGCCAAAAAATGATAGGTAGTGCGATCACAACACCAGCAAAAAATGCAACTTTCATCGCGGTGAAAAATGGCTCTTGAATTTGAGTGAATATGATATTTGAGCCAGCTGGCAAGACTTGTTTTAGCGGTTCACTCATCCATGCAAGCAGTGGGTTCCAAAACGTAAAGCAGATGCCAAAACAGACAAAAACGCTTACTATGCTTATAAAAAGTCTCTTTCTAAGTTCGATTAAATGGGGTCTTAGCTCTTCAAACATTACGCCTCTTTTTTATCGTTTAAGATCGCATCTTTAACTAAATTTGTTGGATTTTGTATATTTTTTACCGTTTTTTTCGTGTCGCTTACGACGTTTTGTATGCTTTCAGTGACGTCGCTTGCGCTTTTCTTGATCTCGTCAAGCTCTTCAAAAGTAAGCTTTTTGCGCACACTTTGCGTACTTTTAGTTATGCTTTCTTTATATTTTTGGGCATCTTCTTTTAGCTCAGCTATCTTCATTTCTTGATCAAATGTTGATTTTGCGTCATTTATGCCTTTTTTAAACATTTTTAGAAATTTTGCAATCTGAACCATCGCACTTGGCAGCTTGTCAGGACCTAAAACTAACACTGCAATAATGGCGATAACTAAGATTTCAGAAAAACTCATTCCAAACATTTTTGCCTCTATTAAATTTTATTTAAGCTTTGTATTTTATCTTGACTTTGCTCAAAATTTTATAAATTTAGCCCTCGATAAAGAGTGCGATCTCGTCGCTTAGTAAGAAATTTGGATTGTAAAATTTGCCATTTTTAAAGAGCAGTTTTTCATTTTCTACAAGTATATTTGCTCTTTTTATCTGAGCCTCACTTAAGCGTCCAGCCTCCACGCCAACTATGCTTCTAAGCCCTAAAAATATATGCTCTCTTGCTAGCTCACTCTCGTTTAAAATTTCTTCTTCTCTATAAGTTGGCTGCAAGATGTAGTCATCTATGCTATTTTTGGCGTAGTATCTGATGCCGTCCACGAAGCCCACGCTATAAGCGCCCACGCCAAGGCAATTTTTGCCTTGCCAGTAGCCAAGATTGTGCTTGCAAATTTGACCAAAATTTGAAATTTCATACTGCCCAAAGCCAGCTCGCTCAATCTGCTCTATCATAAATTTAGCCAGGCTGTCGCTATCCTTTTTATAGCTTCTTTTGCCAGCAAATGGGGTGTTTTCCTCAAGTGTGAGCGAGTATGCGCTAAGGTGAGTGATATTAAGATCTTTTAAATTTGCCACTTCAGCTAAAAGGCGTTTTTTAGTGTCAAATTTGGTGTCATAGATGAGGTCTAAATTTATATTGTTAAAGCCAGCTGCCCCGGCATTTTCAACTGCTTTAAAAATTTGCTC
Source organism: Campylobacter concisus (assembly GCF_002165785.1). Lineage (GTDB taxonomy): Bacteria > Campylobacterota > Campylobacteria > Campylobacterales > Campylobacteraceae > Campylobacter_A > Campylobacter_A concisus_W. The sequence continues at coordinate 104,673 of NZ_NDYO01000001.1, read as the reverse complement.
TCTGCTGTGAATACGCCCAAGAAATTTTAGCTTATCTTCAAAAAAACTTTGAGCGCCAAAGCTTATGCGATTTGCGCCTAAATTTTTTACATGCTTTAGCCAAGCAAGGCTTGCTGAGTTTGGATTTGCTTCAAGTGTGATCTCAGTTGTTGGTGTGCAAAGAGGCGCTAAAATGCTAAAAATTTCATCATAAAATTTAGCATTTACTGCACTTGGTGTGCCGCCGCCAAAAAAGATAGTAGAAATTTCTTTTACATCTTGGCTTTTTAGCTGAAAATTTAGATCAAAGCAAAGTGCCTTAAAATAGTTGCTAACCTTGTTAAATTCGTCGTCGCTTGAGCCAAAGGCACAATAAGGACATTTGCTTTCGCAAAATGGCACATGGATATAAACTTGCAAATTTCTCTCTTTTAAATTTTGGCGATTATAAGAAATTTGGCATTTATAGCAGTTTAAAAGTAGCTTTTGGTCTTTAAGAGTTTGCTTGGCAAAAAGCCAAAATTTATCTTAAAAATTTTTGCAAAATGTGCAGTATTTGCGTAGCCTACGATATTTGCAGCTTCTTTTATGCTAATATCGTTTTGCTGTAAAAGAGTAAAAGCCAGCTTTAGACGCTCTTTTGCTAAGAGCTGATAGATCGTATCTTTGAAAAATAGCTTAAAATTTTTCTTTAGCCAAAAGTCATTTGTGCCACAAAGATGGGCTAGTTCCTTGATGCTTGGAGGATTTTGCATACGGCTTAATAAGATCGTTTTAGCCTTTAAAAGAGCCTTTTCTTCATCACTGCTAAGTGAAAATTCGCTCTCTTTTCGTATTTTACTTTTGTAAATAAGCTCTAAAATTTTTGACTCGGTAAAAATTTCTCTCATCGTGCCTTCATATAAATTTGTCGTCTCAAGTTCATTTAAAACACAAATTTGAGCTAAATCTTTTTTGTATTTCAAAAGCTCAAATTTATCATCAAATCTAAGCCCAGCAAATATCTCAAGCTTATTTGCGTAGCTTTCGTCAAAAAGTAGTGTTTTTGTCTTATAAAATTTATTTTGATACTCAAAGACACCTTTAAAATCATCATTAACAAGTCCAATGCAAAATTCATCTTTGTTTAAAATATACTCTTTTCTATCAAGCTTAAAACAAAGATCGTTTTTATCCTCATTAAACATTAAAAATAGATATTTTTTAGACTTGTGGCGATCTCTTTTTATCCTGCCATTACATAAAATTTCACTTTTTAGATAGCTGATGCCACTACTTTGCTTGAAAAACTCTACGCTTACTTGTTTTTCCTTTTGAGATATCTTGCTCGTTCCATATTTTTTGTCTAAATTTATCATTTTATCCCTCAAGCGTTAAATTTAATCCCTTTAGCGTTACGTATGATATTGATAACGATTATTTAATTTTAGTAAAATGTGCATTAAATTTTTATAAGGAGTTTTTGTGAAAAGTGCATTAAAAATTTCTATTTGTGCGGCAATTTTTATAAATTTACCGCTTTTTGCAAATGAAGATAAGGTTCTGCCAGAAGTTAAAGTAGTGAGTGCGACAGGATTTGAGCAAAATATCAAAGACGCACCAGCAACGCTTAGCGTTATAACCAAAGAGGCATTAGAAAAGAAAAATCATAAAGATATCGAGAGCATGACAAAGGATATCCCAAGTCTTTTTGGAACGACTCCCGAAGCGGCAAATAGACGAGGAATTTCTATACGTGGATTCTCTCCAAGATTTACTAAAATTTTAGTAAATGGCATGCCAGTACCAGGCGATAATGCCTATAAAGGCCTTAGAAGTGTTGGAGGCTCATATAGTTTCATTCCGCCAGCAAGTGCGATAAGCCGTATCGAAGTGATACGTGGACCTATGAGCTCACTTTATGGAAGTGACGCGCTAGGTGGAGTTATAAATATCATTACAGATGAGTTTAGTAATGAATTTGGCGCAAATCTTGGCTCAAGCTATAAATTTGCTAGAAATAAAAATATAAGCGGTGAGTTTTACAATAGCCTTTATTTGCACTCTGGACTAATTGATGATGTTTTAAGTGTTTCTGTTTATGGTAAAAATTTAAATAAATCAGAAGATAAAATTTCTTATGCAAACAGAGAGCAAAAGGATAGAAATTTTGGTGCAAAGCTATTTTTTAAGCCAGATGAAAATAATGATATTACGCTTGAGCTTGCAAGAAGCGATGTGAGATATAAAAGAACTAAAGGCAAGACTTTAGCCTCTGGCACAAATAATAGCTCAGTAGATCTTGAGCGAATAAAGGGCGATGCGATAAATTTAAGCCACGAAGCAAGGCTTGATAATATCTTGCTTCAAAGCTATTTATCTTATGGCAAGATAAAAGAGATAGCACAACAAAATTTGACGCTAAAGACTCTAAATTTTGATACAAAAGGCTCATATTTTACTGATAATAACGCCTTTACATTAGGACTAAATGCTAAAAGAGAAAAGCTAGACGAAAAGGCTACCACGGCAGATGCGGCAAATGTAAAAAGATACGATGTTTCACTTTACGGCGAGGATGATTATCATCTTACAAAAGATTTTATCTTAAGTACTGGCATTCGCTATAACTACGATGAAAACTATGGCTCGCACGTTTCACCAAGAATTTATGGTATCTATAACTTAAACGACTTTTTTGCCTTAAAAGGCGGAGTTAGCACAGGTTATGCGACGCCTGATATCAAGCAACGAACGCAAGATCTTGCATTGCCATTTGCTGGAGGACTTGGAGCACAGCTTGGTAAAAGTAGCCTTAAGCCAGAGACAAGCGTAAGTTATGAATTTGGTGGCGTTTATAATAACAATGAAGGTTTTGAAGCTTCACTAACTGGCTTTTACACAAGCTTTAAAGACATGTTGGGTACACAGCGTATCTGCACCCCAAGACCAGGCAACCCTTGCCGGCACAAAGGCAAAATTTACCGCCGCGGAATTTGGGAAAGTATAAATATCGGCAAGGCTGAAATTTACGGAGTTGAGCTAACAAATGAGTGGCAGGTGACAAATGCTCTTAGGTTAAATCAAAGCTATGTTTATACAAAATCAAAACAAAAAGATGGATCACAAGTTGGTAAAAGCTTAAACAACTATCCGCTTCATACATTTAAATTTGGAGCGAACTACGAGCTAAATAGATGGCTAAATTTCTGGTCACAGATAAATTACTATGGTAGAACTAAAAACTCATTTAGCTATGCTGATGATATGAGAGCTTACGTTATCGCAGATCTTGGCATAAACTACAATGTAACTAAAAATTTCAGCCTAAACTTAAGCGTTTATAATCTCTTTAACGAGTTTTTTACGACAAGATCAAACAGATATGATATCTTAATAGCCGATGGGCAAAAGATCGAGCTTGGCTTTAATCTAAAGTTTTAAAATGTTCAAAATTTGGCGGAAATTTCACTTATTTTTAGCTCTTATCTTTGCTTTGCCACTTTTGATAATCTCAATTAGTGGAGCGATTATTTCGTATCACGATGAGATAATTGAGGCTTTTAGTAAAGATGAGATAGACATAGCAACTAATAAAAGTGCTTTAAAAATAGATGAGATTTTAAAAATTTTTAGCAAAAACGAGCCAAATTTTAACCTTAGTTATATAAAGATAAAAGGCGAGGCAAATAGAGCTTATGTAGTAAGTGGCACAAGTGAGAATGGCGAGTTTAAGTCGTTCTTTATAGATCCTTATACGGGCGAGGTAGTCTCTGAAAACAGTGTGGAAAAATTTATAGGGCTAGCTTTAAATTTACATAAAAATCTAGGACTAGCTCTATTTAAAAATGAAAATTTATCTAAATTTGCAAGTAAGCTAGTGGCAATTTCGACGCTTGCACTACTTGTGATTTTAATAACTGGAGTGCTGATACATTTTTGGAGATTTAGAAGCAAATTTATTAGCGCCTTTAAGCTAAATCTAAAGGCAAAGAAATTTGCATTTTTATATTCGTTGCATGGATTTTTAGGGCTTTATTTGGGATCCATTTTGCTTATTATCTGTGTTAGCGGTCTATACTTTTCTTATGAGAGCTTTGCTAAGGTTATAAATCAAATTTGTGGCGAAGAGAAGGTATTTAAAAAGCCAAATTTTACTAGCAAAAATGGCTTTAGCCTAAATGATAAGCAAAAGGTAGAAAATCTTCAAAAAGCTTATGAAATTTTTACTTTAAAATTTGGAAATGAGTTTGACGCTTTAAATTTTATCCTCAACAAAGACGGCGTAAAATTTATGATCTTTTACTTGCCAAAAGGCGCTAGTGAGAGTGATGGCGTTAGACTTGCGGTCGATACGGCAAGTGGAGAAATTTTAAAAAATACCATACCAAAATCTTTTGAAATTTATAAATTTATGCTTGATCTGCACGCTGGATATACATTTGGGGAGGCTGGAAAATTTATCTTTTTTATGGCTTCTTGTGGAGTGGGCGTGCTACTTTTTAGCGGTTGTGTGATTTATTACAAGCGGCGTAAAAAGTAGTTTTTATTTATCTATCTCTTAACTCTTTTTAGTTATTATCCCAAATAAAATTTTTGGAAAAATCATGCAAAAAAAATACAGACCAAATGTGGCAGCTGTTATTTTGTCTAGCTTGTATCCATTTAAATGTGAAATTTTAGTCGCAAAAAGGGTGGATATGGATGATATTTGGCAGTTTCCTCAAGGCGGAATAGACGAAGGCGAGAGTCCAAAGCAGGCTTTAAAAAGGGAGCTTAAAGAAGAGATCGGAACTGATAAAATCGATATCTTAGATGAGTATCCGCAGTGGCTAAGCTACGACTTTCCAGCAAACGCGGCAAAGAAATTTTACCCATTTGATGGGCAGACGCAAAAGTATTTTTTGGTTAGACTTAAAAATGGTGCCAGCATAAATTTAAAGACAGAGCATCCAGAGTTTAGCGAGTATAAATTTGTAGATTTTGGTAGAAGTTTAGAGGGTATAAATCACTTTAAAAAGCCTATTTATGAAAAGGTTTTGAGTTATTTTAAAGAGAAAGGATATTTTTGATGTTGATCGTTCAAAAATTTGGCGGAACTAGCGTAGGAACACTTGAACGCATCGAAGCTGTGGCAAATAGAGTCATTGAGACAAAAAATAGCGGTGCAGACGTAGTTGTGGTAGTTTCTGCGATGAGCGGAGTTACAAATCAATTGGTTGAATATAGTGAGTATTTTTCAAAACATCCAGATGGCGTCGCCACTGATATGCTTTTAAGCTCTGGAGAGCAAGTAACGACCGCGCTTTTAACGATCGCACTTAATGCAAAAGGCTATGCGTGTGTGGGTATGACAGGTGCGATGGCGGGCATTATTACCGATGATGTACATACAAAAGCTAGAATAGAAAAGATAGATACACAAAGGCTAAAAGCTGAGCTAAAAGCTGGCAAGATCGTGGTTGTGGCTGGCTTTCAAGGTATAGATGAAAAAGGTAATATCACAACCCTTGGTAGAGGCGGTAGTGACCTTAGTGCAGTTGCATTAGCAGGGGCGCTTGATGCTGATCTATGCGAAATTTTTACCGATGTTGATGGCGTTTATACGACTGATCCAAGGATAGAAAAAAAGGCAAAAAAACTTGAGAAGATAAGCTATGATGAGATGCTTGAGCTCGCTTCTGCTGGTGCAAAGGTACTACAAAATCGCTCAGTCGAGCTAGCAAAAAAACTAAATGTAAAACTCATTACAAGAAGTAGCTTTAATCACAACGAAGGTACATTAATAGCAAAGGAAGATGACAATATGGAAGCAGTTTTAGTAAGCGGAATAGCACTAGATAAAAATCAAGCAAGAGTAACTCTAAGAGGTGTAGTTGATAAACCTGGCATCGCAGCAGAAATTTTTACAGCTTTAGCTCATGAAAATATAAACGTAGATATGATAATCCAAAACGTAGGACATGACGGCACTACAAATTTAGGCTTTACAGTGCCACAAAATGAGCTTGAACTAGCAAAAGAGACTATGCAAAAGCTCTCAGCTGCAAAGCATATAGAATTTGATGACGCGATCGTAAAAGTTTCAGTTATAGGCGTAGGCATGAAGAGCCACAGCGGTGTAGCATGTTTGGCATTTGAAACGCTTGCAAAAGAGGGTATAAATATCCAAATGATCTCAACAAGCGAGATAAAAATTTCAATGATCGTTGATCAAAAATATGGTGAGCTAGCGGTTCGCGTACTTCACGATGCTTATAAGCTAGATAAATAATGCAAGATTTTATTCAGTGGACGTTAAAGGCTATTAGGGACGAAGGCCCTTTGATGAGCTGGATGGAGGAAAGGCGTGTTGAATGGACGCCTTTGCTCGCATCTAGGCTTAAATTTTTACTTGAAGGAAGGGCTTTTATAACTATCAGTGATGAAGAGCGAAGATGGTTTGAAACTTATCTTTTAAAAAAGATGAACCATTCAAAAAGTATTAGACCATTTTTACCATTTTTTAGCCTAAGATCGCTTTATCCATCACTTGATGAGATAGAGACAAATGAGCAAAAGCAGCTTCTAAAAGATATGCTAAGTCTTGCCTTTCCAAATGGATACTTGTTTTTTTATATCGGAAAGAGCCTTGATAGATATGCGAATTTAGCCAAAAGCGATGAGGATAGTTATATGTGGCTATTTGACGAGCAGGCACAAAATAGTTTTACTCTTAGCTCAAGCGATGAAAATTTAGACATTAAACTAATAAGTCTTTGCAAAATTTTTGATAAAAGTATCGATGCGGCGCTCTTTGCAAAGGTAATACTCTAAATGCTTAATAAAATCGTCGTTACAAGCGATTTTGAAAATTTAAAAGCCAAACTTGAAGATGAGTTTGGTATTAATAATTTAAGATTTTATATAAGTGATGATTTTTTGCTAGAAAATGCAAAGGAGGTCATCGCAGAAGCATACATTGCTGAAAAAGATGAAAAAATTTTAGTAATACATGCTAATTCTTTTAGGACAGAGGCTCAAAATGCACTTTTAAAGATCATCGAAGAGCCCCCAAGAAATATCAAATTTATAATAGCAACGCAGAGTAAAAATTTACTTCTACCAACGATTAGATCAAGAATGCTCATAGAAAATAATCTAACCAAAAAGCCAAAGATAACTCTTGATCTAAATTTAAAATCGCTTAGCCTAAAAGAGCTAACAAGCTTTATCGATCAAAAGATAGCAGACGAGCAGGCACAAAAATTTGGCAAAAATGAGTTAAAAGAGCTTGTTGGTGTTATCGTGACAAAGGCGGTTGATAGCGGGTATAAATTTAGCGGCGATGAGATGGATTATTTTTTCTCGCTTATCAAGCTTGCCGATCTAAATGCCAAGTCTCACGCCGTGCTAACACCGCTACTGCTTACTATATTTCAAAAAGGACGACGTTGAAATTTTATAAGATAAATAATAAAAGCGACTTTGATGAAATTTGTAAAGCCATCTCGCCAAGTCCTGCTGGTGCGAAGCTCATGCATGAAAAGAGTGAGATAAATTTTATTTACATAGATGAGATAAAAACCCCAGCGGCAAATATCCTAAAGCAAGATGCATTAAGTGTTGGGGCTGAGCTTGCGACACATAAAGATACGATTTTGGGCAAGCAGAGTCTAAATAAAGCCTTGCTAATGGCGACAAATGCACAGCTTAGACAGTTAGCTAAAAAAGAGAAGTTGCAAGACTTTGGACTTAAAAATTTAGCAGCCTTTTTAGAGACAAAATTTATAAAACCAACAAAGCCGCTTATAATGGGCGTTGCAAATATAAATAGCGATAGTTTTAACGAACAAAGCCGCATAAATACGCAAAACGGTATCTCAAAAATAGAATACATGATAGAAGCGGGTGCAGACTATATCGACCTTGGTGGTGTTAGCTCAAGGCCAGGGAGCCAGTACTGCGGTCGCGAAGAGGAATTTAGGCGCATAAAAGATATTGTGGAGGAAATTTACAAGCTAAATTTACATGAAAAGGCGAAATTTAGTCTTGATAGCTTTGATCCTTATTGCCTTGAGTTTGCTCTAAATCACGGCTTTAAAATGATAAATGACATCACGGCAAACGCCTCACTTGCCACGCTTGCGGCAAGATACGATGCCGAGTTTTGCATGATGCATATGCAAGGCGATCCTGCGACTATGCAGGTCGCACCAAAATATAACGACTTAATCGGCGAGATAGCGGATTTTTTTGAGCAAAGGATGGCCCTTGTAAGGGAGCTTGGCGCCAAAAAGCTAGTGCTTGATGTGGGTATTGGCTTTGGTAAGACGGCTGAACAAAATTTATTGCTTATCAAGCATTTGGAGCATTTTTTAAAATTTGACTGCCCGCTACTAGTAGGTGCTAGCCGCAAATCAGTTATAAATCACTATTATCCAAGCGAGGTTAAAGAGCGCTTGCCAGGCTCGCTTTATCTGCATCTAAAGGCCTTCGAAAACGGCGCACAGATCATTAGAACACACGATGTGGCCCAGCACAAACAGCTTTTTAATATGCACGAGGCGATGAAGCAAGCCACGCTTTGGTAGGGCGTTTGGCTAAAAAGCTCAGTACGTGGTGATATAGAAATTTGGAGCAAAAATGACAAAACAAGAGTACGAAAAAGCGATAGATACGCTAAATGCGTGGGCAAAGGCCTACTACGACGAGGACGAGCCACTTGCAAGCGACGAGGAGTATGACGCGCTATATCACGCGGTGCTTGATTATGAGAGGGCAAATCCAAGCGAAATTTCTATCTTTTCACCTACAAAACGCGTGGGCGGCACCGTAAAAGAGGGCTTTAGCAAGGCTAATCACATCAAACGCATGTGGAGTATGGAAGATATTTTTGATCTAGCCGAGCTTGATGCGTGGCTAAAGCGTGGCGAGAAAGAAAATCTAACCTTTGTTGCTGAGCCAAAATTTGACGGAGCGAGCCTAAATTTACTCTATGAAAATGGTGTTTTAGTTAGGGCGATAACCAGAGGCGACGGCGTTACAGGCGAGGACGTGACGCAAAATGCAAGGACCATTAGCTCGGTGCCAAAGAGCATTAGCTACAAAGGGCTCATTGAAATAAGGGGCGAAGTCGTCATAAGAAAAGATGACTTTGAGCTATTAAACGCAGAGCGTGCAAAAGAGGGCGAGGCGCCGCTTTCAAACCCTAGAAACGCAGCCGCAGGCAGTCTAAGACAGCTTGATAGCGCGGTCACTGCTAAAAGAAAGCTACTTTTCATACCTTGGGGCGTGGGCGAGCAGAGCCTTGGGCTAAAAGATCACAGCGAGGTGATGAAATTTGTGCATGATCTTGGCTTTGAAAGAGATGAATTTTTTAAAATTTTAAAAAAAGATGAGCTTGAGACTGCGTATAACGAGCTACTAGCCAGCCGCGAGGCAAAGAGCGTGATGATGGATGGCATGGTGATACGTGTAAATGACCTTGTGCGCTGTGAGCAGCTAGGCTACACGGTCAAATTTCCAAAATTTATGGTGGCATTTAAATTTCCAGCCATTGAAAAGGTGACTAGGCTAAGAGATGTGGCACTTCAAGTTGGCAGAAGTGGCGTAGTAACGCCTGTTGGCGTGCTTGATGAGGTAAATATAGACGGCGCCAATGTAAAATCCGCCACCCTTCATAACTTCGACGAGATCGAGCGCCTTGGCGTCATGAAAAATGACTACATCGGCATTATCCGCTCAGGTGACGTCATACCAAAGATCACAAAGGTTTACAAAGATAGGCGAGATGGCAGCGAAGAGGCGATAGAGAGGCCTAAATTTTGCCCAGTTTGCGGCTCGCACCTACTTGATGAGGGGGTGTTTGTAAAGTGCCAAAATTTAAGCTGTAGGGCAAGAGTTGTTGGCTCAATAATTCACTACGCATCGAAAAAATGCCTAAACATAGACGGCCTTGGCGATGCGATCGTAAATTTGCTATTTGATAAGGGGCTAATTTCCTGTATAAAAGACATTTACGGCCTTAAATTTGATGATCTCATTGCGCTTGAGGGCTTTAAAGATAAAAAGGTAAACAACCTTTTAAGCGCTATCGAAGCTAGCAAAGTTGCGGAGCTATCGCGCTTTATCACCGGCCTTGGCTGTGAGCACATCGGCGAGGTGGCGGCTAAAAAGCTCGCAAGTAGCTTCGGTTTAGGCTGGCTTGATGCTAGTTTTGATGAGCTTGTCTCGCTTGAAGGCTTTGGCGTGGAGATGGCAAACAGCTTAATAGACTTTGCCGAAGTAAATAGAGCGGAAATTTTAGCACTCAGCCAGATCGTGCAGCCAAGTGTGACGCAGGTGCAAAGTATCTCAAATGCGCTAAGTGGCAAAACGGTGGTGATAACCGGCACGCTAAGTCGCCCAAGAGATGAGATAAAGGCCGAGCTTGAGAGTTTTGGCGCAAAGGTTTCAAGCTCAGTTTCTAAAAAAACGGACTTTGTCTTAGCAGGCGAAGAGGCTGGCAGTAAGCTAGACAAGGCGAATGAGCTAGGCGTGCGAGTGATCGATGAGAGCGAATATGAGAGGCTAAAACTTGAGGTTTGATAACTACGTCGCAAGCGTTTTAAACATCAGTAGAAACAAGGCCAGCGAGCTTATAAAATCTGGTAAGGTACTAGCGGACGGCGAGATTTGCACCAAGGTTTCAAATGAAGTTAAAGAGGCTAAAATTTCACTACTTGATGAAATTTATGTTGGGCGAGGCGCGCTTAAGCTAAAAAGCTTTTTGGAAGCGATTAAATTTGATCTAGCTGGCAAAAACGCACTTGATATTGGCAGCTCAACTGGCGGCTTTATGCAAATTTTGCTTGAGCGTGGCGTAAAAAGCGTGACTGGTGTGGATGTTGGCACCGATCAACTTGACGCTAGCTTAAGAAGCGATGAGCGAGTGAAAATTTATGAAAAGACCGATATAAGAGAGTTTGCCAAGCAAGAGCAAGATAAATTTGATCTAATAACCTGCGATGTTAGCTTTATCTCTTTGGCTGAAATTTTGCCTGCTATTTGTGAGCTAGCAAGTGAGAATTCGCTCATTATCACGCTTTTTAAACCGCAGTTTGAAGTGGGCGTCGGCGTAAAACGAAATAAAAAAGGCGTCGTCACTGATATGAAAGCTATAAATTTAGCGATGAAGAGGTTTGAAGTGATAGCTAATGGCTTAGGATTTAAAATGATAGCTTGCAAAGAGTGCGAAGTAAAAGGGAAAGAGGGAAATGCCGAATTTTTCTACGCTTTTAACAAAAGATAATATCACTGCCGTTGCGATCGGGCATTTTGACGGCGTGCACAGAGGACACAAACAGCTTTTAAAGCAGCTTGGCGAGTTTGGCGGACTTGTCGTGATCGATAAGAATAAAGCCAACATCACACCAAAGCTAAAGCGAGCGGAGTACTCAAACTACCCTTGCTTCTTGTATGATTTTGACACTATTAAAGGGCTTAGCGGTGAGGAATTTATCACGTTGCTAAAACATGATTTTAAAAATTTAAAAAAGATCGTTGTTGGCTTTGATTTTAGATTTGGTAGAAATAGAGCGTGGGACAAGCACGATTTGAAAAGAATTTTTGATGGTGAAGTAGTTGTCGTTGATGAGGTTTGTTATGACGGCATGGGCGTGCATAGCTCGGCCATTAGGGAGCTGATACGTCAGGGCAACATCGAAGAGGCAAACAGACTAATAGGCAGGGAGTACTCGATCGAGGGCAATGTAATAAAAGGGCAGGGCATCGGTGCAAAGGAGCTATTTGCAACGCTAAATTTGGACGTAAAAAACTATTTATTGCCTAAAGACGGCGTGTACGCCACAAGAACTAGGATAGGCTCATATACCTATGGCTCGGTCACATTTATAGGCAATAGGCTTAGCACAGATGGAAATTTTAGCGTCGAGACACACATATTAGACGAGGTCTCGCCAAAAGTAGCAAAGCATGTCGCGGTTTGTTTTATAAAACGCTTGCGAGATAATAAGAAATTTGACACACTTGAAGAGCTAAAAGAACAGATCAAATGCGATATAAACGCAGCTAGAGCTTGTGTTGGAGTGTGCGATCTTTTTGGCAACGAGACAATGAGATACTTTGATGGATACGGAGCTGGTATATGAGAGATGAAATTTTTAAAGAGCCTATAAGCAAGCAGTTTGAGTTTGATGACTTTGTGGCGAGCGTTTTTGATGATATGATCTCGCGCTCGGTGCCGTTTTACGATGTGAGCTCAAATCTAAATGCAAAGCTACTAGCTAAAATTTTGCCAAAAGATGCAAGTGTATGCGACCTTGGCTGCTCGACGGCAAATAGCCTACTTTTACTAAATAACCTTAGAAACGATCTCGTGCTAAGCGGCGTGGATAACTCTGAAGCTATGCTAGCAAATGCCAAAAACAAGGCAAAAGCTTATGGGGCAAAGATAAAATTTTTGCTTGATGATATTTTAAAGTGTGAGCTAGTGGGCTTTGACGCGGTTTTGGCAAACTATACTTTGCAGTTTATTAGACCACCAAAAAGAGCTGATCTGGTGCAAAAAATTTATAACGGACTAAATGAAAATGGGCTCTTTTTGTTTAGTGAAAAGATCATCTTTGAAGATAAAAAACTTACTAAAAGTGTCATAGAAATTTATGAAGACTACAAACAAGCGCAAGGTTACTCACGCTATGAGATCGCCCAAAAAAGAGAGGCGCTTGAAAATGTGCTGGTGCCATATACCGAAGAAGAAAATAGAAGCTTAGCCCTAAATGCTGGCTTTAAACGAGTCGAGAGCACATTTAAGTGGGGAAATTTTATGAGCTTTTTGGCATTTAAGTAAATTTAAAAATATCTGCTTTTGTATTTAATATAAAATTTAACCATAGACAGTGAAGTTAAAATTTAGATTTTTTGGCTTCGCAATGTCAAAATTTTTGGATTATGAAATTTGGTAGTAAAGAAATTTAGCGGGAGTTACCCGCTAAATTTACTCATTTATCGCTGCATTTCCGTGGTGGTGGAAGTCGTCGTAGATGATCTTTGAAGTTTGGAATTTTATGCGTTTTAGTTCGCGAACTCGTAAAAATTCTTCTTCATCGATCTTTTTGATCTGAATAGCTGCTTTAAATGTCGGAGTCTTACTAATGTAGTCCCAGCCACTGCTTGTTAGCTCATTGCAAGAGCTCTCCCAGTAGTGGAAAGTCATCTGAATGATGCCATCAGGCACGATATCTGTTACTTCAGCTTTTACGACGATGTAGCCGTATCTACTCCACGCTTTGATGAAGTCGCCTTGTTTTAAGCCATATCTTGCTGCAAGTGCTGGATTCATCTCGGCGATAGGTCCGATGCTATCTCCACCCTCTTCAATCGCTCGTGAGCGTCTTGTCATGGTGCCAACTGTGTATTGATAGACCTTTCTAGTGGTTAGAAGCTGTATCGGATACTCATCGTCAGTCTTTTCATCGACTGAGCCAGCCATGATAGGATACTCAGGCGACATATTCATCTTCTTAGCAAACTCAAGTTTTGCGCTCTCGATCTTATCGGCCTTATCCACAAAGAGGCATGGCACAAAACGACCTTTGCCATCAGGTGTGAAAAATTTCTTATCAAGATACAAGCTTTGACCGCCCATATCATCTTCATTTGGACATGGCCAGTGAAGTCCGTGATACTTTTTGATACGGTAATAACTCATACCACCGTATCGTCTTGGGTCGCATTTTCTAACTTCTTCCCAAATTTCTTCAGGTGAGTTGAAGTTAAAGCCCTCTGTTGCACCTAAACGGCGTGCGATCTCGCAAACGATCCACCAGTCTTGTCTAGCATCTCCTGGAGGTGTGATGACTGCTTCGTTGTGCTGTACGCGGCGCTCTGCGTTTGTATAAAGCCCTTCTTTCTCGCTACTTGCAACGCCAGGAAGTATGACATCAGCTTTTAGTGAAGTCTCGGTTAAGAATAGATCTTGCACGACGTAGAAATCAACATGAGCGATACCTTTTAAAAAGTGGTTTGTATTTGGCTCAGAGATAACTGGGTTTTCGCCGATAGTCCAGAAGAAATGCACTTTGCCATCAAGGATCGCATCAGGCACTTCGGTTTTATGAACGCCTATTTTTGAGCTCAAAAATCCAGGTTCTAGGTGCCACATTTTTTCAAACCAAGCTCTTTGCTCTGGATCAGTGACTGAGCCAAGATTTGGGAAGATATTTGGCAAAACGCCCATATCACAGCAGCCTTGAACATTTTCTTGTCCACGTAATGGTAAGTCGCCTGTGCCAAGCTCACAGATGTTACCAGTGATCAAGAATAAATTTGATACATCGCAAACTCCGCCAACGCCGTGGTTAAAGTGAGTTACGCCCATACCGTGTGTGATGACAGCTGGCTTTGTGGTGGCGTACATTCTAGCAGCTGCTCTGATGTCCTCTGGATTTAGCCTTGTGTATTTAGCTACAACCTCTGGGGCATAGTCTTTTACAGCTTCTTTGACATACTCAATACCTATTGTGTGATCTCTTACAAATTCTTCATTTACAAGGCCTTCTTCGATGATAGTGTAAAGAAGTGCGTTTATAACTGGGATATTGTGCTCTGGCTCTAGCTGTAAGTGAATGTCAGCTCTGCTTGCAAACTCAGTCTTAATAGGATCAATAACAATTAGTTTTGCGCCGCGGTTTAGCGCTCTTTGGATGTGCATAGCTGCGATTGGGTGACCATTTTCTGGGTTTGAGCCTATCATTAATATACAGTTACTATAAGTGCCAATCTCCGTAAAGCTATTTGTGGCAGCTCCGTTTCCGATTGTTTTAGCAAGTCCTGCTACTGTCGGAGCGTGTCAAATTCTAGCACAGTGGTCGACGTTGTTTGTGCCAATTACAGCACGCATTAATTTTTGAGCAACGTAGTTGTCCTCAAGTGTACAACGTGCTGAGAAATTTCCGGCTAATGCGTCTGGGCCGTATTTCTCTTTGGTTTCTTTCATTTTCTCTACGACAAGATCAAGCGCCTCGTCCCAGCTGGCTTCCTCAAAATCACCATCTTTTGAAAATACACCATTTTTCTTTCTAATAAGTGGTTTTGTGAGTCTATCTGGACTTGCAACGTAATCCCAGCCATAAAAGCCTTTTAAACATAAATTTCCTTGATTGACTGGATTGTCTTCAACACCAGTGGCGGCACGAACGACATTGTTTTCCACATGCAAGGTTACTTGACAGCCTGTCCCGCAATAAGGACAGATGACTTTGCCTTCTTTCATCATTTTCTCCTTTACTATGCAATATTTGCATATTTCTATATAGGTAATATTACTAGCCAAATTCTTAATCTTTAATAAAAATTCTTTATTATTAAAAATAAATTTCTAATTTAAGCTAAAATTAATTTAGTTCCACTAAAGTCAATTATCTAGGGATTTTAAAATTTATTTAAAATTGATAAATTTATTATAAAAGAAATAAAGATATAGAGATTTAGCTTTTTATATAAAATGAAGAAATTAATTCTAATTTTACTTTATTTAAAAAGGTTAGTCATATTGTGAGTAGATAAATTAATACTAAAGATGGAAAATTTTAAAATAGACTGTAAATTTTTGAATAAAAATATGGATAAAGGAAATTTAATAAGGAGAGCAGATCGCTCTCCGATTGATTATTTATCTCTTAGGCCAAGCTCAGAGATTAGTTTTGAATATGTAGTGTAGTCTTTATTTTTAAGATACTTTAAAAGTCTTTTTCTTTGACCAACTAGTTTTAAAAGACCTAAACGTGATGAAAAGTCTTTTTTGAAAATTTTAAGGTGTTCTGTAAGTTCAGTTATTCTAGCTGTTAAAAGAGCTATTTGAACTTCTGGAGAGCCTGTATCTCCCTCTTTTCTAGCGAATTTCGCAACTATTTGAGCTTTTTTAGCCGAATCCAAAGCCATGATGACCTCCTGATTGGTGAATTTTGGAAGAGCGATTATAGCATTTAAAACATAAAGTTAGATAAAATTATGCTTTTTAAAAATTAATGAAAAATGCAGTAAAAATTTTATAAAATAATGGCTATTTAAAGAGTTAAGGAAGATAAATGCTTTTTACAAAGGCAAGCGAATACGCCCTACTTTCGCTTATTTTAATATCTCAAAAATCATCGCCAGTTGATGTTGATACGATCTCAAATGAGCTTAAAATTTCAAAAAGTTTTCTGGCAAAAATTTTACAAAATTTAGCAAAAGATGGAGTTTTAAAGTCATTTAAAGGAGCAAATGGCGGTTTTGCACTAAATGACGAACCTGAAAATTTAAGTATAAAAAAGATAATAGAATGCGCTGAAAAACGCGAACTAAGTGTCTTCGAGTGCTCATCTTCGGCCCTTGGTTGCCCGTCAAACAAAGCTTCAAGCTGTCAAATTTGGTCGATGTTTAGTGGCCTTCAAGGCAAGATCGACGAGATGCTTGACGCGATCAAACTAAGTGACATCATTAAGAAGTAAAGTTGGCAAAGCAAAAAAATAATATTTTGACTCTTGTCGCACCGTTTCTTGCGCCGATTGTCAAATTTAAAAGTCTTAGCATCGTTGGCATCATCGTTGCCATCCTTGCTATCATCATCGTGCCGCTTCCAAGCGCAGTGCTTGACTTTTTCTTGGCACTTTCGATCTCGATTTCTGTGCTTATTATTTTGATCTCTATTTACGTGCCAAAACCAACTGATCTTAGCACATTTCCGACGCTTATTCTCATCATCACGCTTTTTCGTCTCTCATTAAACATAGCAACCACTCGTATGATCTTAAGTGAGGGTCACAACGGCCCAGAAGCGGTCAGTGAGATCATCTCAAGCTTTGGAAATTTCGTCGTTGGTGGCAACTTCGTCATCGGCACCATCGTCTTTTGTATCTTGGTACTCATAAATTTCATGGTCGTAACAAAGGGCTCAACCCGTGTGAGCGAGGTGCAAGCTCGTTTTACACTTGATGCGATGCCTGGTAAGCAAATGGCAATAGATGCTGACCTAAACGCAGGTCTAATAGACGAAAAAACAGCGCGTGAAAGACGTCAAGCCATCATCGGTGAGGCAAATTTCTACGGCGCGATGGATGGTTCGTCTAAATTTATAAAAGGTGACGCCGTAGCCGGTATCATCATCACTATCATAAACATCATCGGCGGCTTTGCTATCGGCTCATTTCAGCACGGTCTTGATATGGCGACATCGGCTCAGTACTATACGATCCTAACTATCGGCGATGGCCTAGTTAGCCAGATCCCAGGACTTATCACTTCAACAGCGACTGCTATCATCATCACAAGAGCTAGCAAAGACGACGAGGACTTTGCAGAAGGCACGCTAAATCAGCTCTTAGGTGACTATAAAACCTTACTGATAGTGGGCTTCATACTATTTATGTTTGCTCTTGTGCCAGGACTTCCAACCCTATCTCTTGGCTTTATAGCGCTGCTATTTTTGGGGCTTGGCTACATCATCAAGCAAACAAAAGATGGCGGGCTAAATTTAAACCTTGCAGCAAAAGAGAAAACGGCTTCTAAAAAGGCTGGAGCCGCTGCGCCAAGTGGGGCAGGAGCAGCAGCTGCGAGTAGCGGGGCTGCTAAGGCACCAAAGAAGAGCGACGAAGAGATCGCAAGAGAAGAAGAGACAAAGATAAATGACATCTTGAAGCTTGAAATTTTAGAGCTTGACCTTGGATATGGCCTACTAAAGCTAGCTGATGTGGATCTTATAGAGAGAATTCGCGCTATGAGGCGAAATATCGCTTCAAGTCTTGGCTTTTTGATGCCAAAAATAAGGATCCGCGACAACCTTCAGCTACCACCAAACGAGTACCGCTTTAAGCTAAAAGGCATCGTGATCGGTCAGGGAGAAATTTATGCGGATAAATTTCTAGCGATGGATAGTGGCCTAGTTAGCGAGGATATCGAGGGTATTCCGACAAAAGAGCCAGCTTTTGGGCTAGACGCTCTTTGGATCGATGCTAGCGTCAAAGAGGACGCCATACTTAGTGGCTACACGATAGTTGATCCTGCAAGCGTCATCTCAACGCATATGAGCGAGCTTATCAAGCAAAATGCAGCCGAGCTTCTAACTCGCCAAGAGACGCAAAATTTATTAGACAAACTAAAGATCGACTACCCAGTTGTGGTCGAGGATACGCTAAGGATCGCGCCTATAAATTTGATTCAAAAGGTTTTAAAAGCGCTGCTTAAAGACAATATCCCGATCAAAGACCTGCTTAGCATACTTGAATCAATTAGCGACATCGCCGAGGTTAGCAAAAACCTAGACATGATCATCGAGCACGTGCGCGCAGCGCTCTCACGTGTCATCACTTCGCTTTATGTTGATGAAAAAGGTCAGCTAAATTTTTACATTTTAGATAGTGCTGCGCAGCAAAAGCTCATGGACGCGGTGCAGTATAAAGACGGCGCATATCACCTTATGATAAATGTAGCTCAGACATCGTCTATCGTGCAGGCGCTAAGGCGTGAAAAAGAGAAGCGTCCGATGAGCCAGCACGGAGAGATGGTGCTTTGCGTGGAACCAAGTTTGCGCAAATTTATAGCAAATATCTGCGCAAATTTTGCCATCGACATAGTGGTGCTAAGCTTTGCTGAGATCTCTGCAAATACGCCATTTGAAACAGTTGGCGTCATAGAAATAGAAAATATATAAAGGAAAAAGATGAAAATTTATCACCTCTCGCACACCGATCTTGACGGATACGGCGCGCAATACATAACAAATTTTTACTTCAAAGATGTGAAATTTCTAAACTCAAACTACGGCAGAGAGATAGATGATAAATTTGCTCAAATTTTAGCTGAGATAGGTGTCTCAAATGACGATAAAAACATCATCTTGATCACTGATCTAAATTTAACTCTAGCTCAGTGCGAGAGCTTTGAGGAGATGATAGGGGGTAAAAATATAAAGCTATTTTTGCTAGATCATCATCAAAGCGGTGCAGAGTGTGCAAGCACCTATCCATGGTACTTTTTAGATAGCTCAAGGTGTGCTACAAAGATCACTTACGACTTTTTTGCAGGCATTTTTGGCAAAAACAAAGAGCTTGAAATTTTTAGTGACGTCGTAAATGCCGTGGATATCTGGCTAAAAGATGATAAAAATTTCGAGATGGGTAAGGTCTGCTTGGGGCTTGTGGCAAACGCTAAAGAGATAAATAAAGTGATGTTTGAGGCTGAAAACAACCTATATATGGATCATATCTTAAAAGAAGCTATCAAATTTTTTAACGAGAAAAACGACTATATCGGCCTTGATATGCAGATACATGCTATTAAAAAGTCATTTTTCAAAGAGGATAAAGACGATACGCTAAGCAATCTGATCTCAAACTACGTAGTGAAAAAACTTAGTGAAAATAAAGAGAAATTTAGCATAAACTATAAAGATCATAAAGGAATTTTAACCTACAATATCGGCAACGTTTCGGTTATAGGTAACGACTTTTTAGTGGCAAATCCTGAATTTGACTTCTTTATCGATGTGACAAATAAAAAAACACTAAGCTTTCGCGCAAATGGCAAGCTTGACGTTAGTGCCATGGCAAAGCACCTGGTTGGCGGCGGTGGGCATGTTAATGCAAGCGGCGGGCTATTTGCAAATTTCAAAGATGGCTTTAGCTATGAGCCTATCAAGGCGCAGATAATTGATCTAATAACTAAAAAAACACAGGAGGAAATATGAAAGAAGAAGAGGTAAGCGTAGAAGAACTTAGCTATGAGCTTAGTATGGTGCTTGAGGCGATGTTCTACTATGCTGGCGTGAAAAAAGATAAACTTGAAGAGGCGGCAAATCTTTATGTTGAGTGCATCGATGATGCGTTAGAAAATTCTGACGCTAGCGGTAGCGACGAGGTCATAGAGATAGTTGAGTATATGAAAAAACATCATTCAAAATTATTTAAATAAGGAAAGAAAATGAAGAAAATTTTAGTTTTAGTGGCAGCGGTTTTTGCGTTAAATGCTATGGCAAATGAAAATTTAGACAAAGCAAATGAGCTTTATGCAAAGAAAAATTTTAACGAGGCCTATCTTGCTTTTAATAAAGCATGCGGCGAGGGCGAGAAAAAAGCTTGCACGATGAATGCGATCATGCTATTTAACGGCGACGGCGTAGCAAAAGATAGAGCTCAGGCTGAGAAAATTTTTACAAAAATGTGTGACGAAAACGAAGGCATGGCTTGCGAAAAACTAGGCGAAATGATCGCTTATGGCCTTGTAAAAGATAAAGACGCAAACGAAGCAAAGAACGAAGAAAAAGCAAAGGCTTTATTTAAAAAAGCTTGTGATAACGGCTACCAACCAGCTTGCGACTTCGTAGCAAAATAAATTTAAGAGGCTTAAAATGGGCTACAAACATAAAGATTTGATAGGAACTAGAGAGCTTAGCAAGGAAGAAATTTTATATTTTTTAGAGGCGGCAAAAGAGTTTAAGGAGCTAAATTTAAGCCAAGTGAAAAAAAATGACTATCTTCGCGGAAAGACCACGATTAACGCATTTTATGAAAACTCGACAAGAACTAGAACATCCTTTGAGATCGCAGCAAAGAGGCTTGGGGCTGATACGATAAATTTCAGCTCATCAAGCTCTAGCGTGACAAAGGGCGAGAGCCTAAATGACACGATGAATAACATGGCCGCGATGAAAAGCGACATCATTGTGCTTCGTCACCCAAGCTCTGGAGCGGCAAAATTTGCAGCTGATAGAACAGAGGCTAGCATTGTAAATGCAGGAGACGGCACAAATGAGCATCCAAGTCAAGCCTTACTTGATCTTTTTACGCTAAGAGAGCATGGTAAAATTTTAGATAAAAACCTAAACGTGGCGATCATTGGCGACATCGCTAGAAGCCGCGTGGCAAGGTCAGACATCTGGGCGATGAAGAAATTTGGCATAAATTTAAAGCTCTTTGCGCCAAAGATGATGATGCCAAAAGACGCTGAGGTATTTGAGTCTCAAATTTGCAAAAATATGGAGGAGGCTTGCGAGGGTAGCGATGTCATAATCATGCTTCGCATCCAGCTAGAGCGCGGCGGTGCGGACGTGGCATTTCCAAGCTCGAGAGAGTACTCGAAATTTTTTGGACTAAATAAAAATAGGATAAAACTAGCCAAGCCTGATGCGATCGTGCTACACCCAGGGCCGATAAATAGGGGCGTAGAGCTAAACTCAGACGTGGCTGATGGCACACACTCAGTCATACTAAATCAAGTTGAAAACGGCGTTGCTATAAGAATGGCGATACTAAATACGCTTGCAAAAAATAGGGGCTAAAGATGAAAATAGCAATAATTAACGGCACTATCGTAAATAGCGACGAGAAATTTAAGGCAAATATCCTAATAGAAAACGGCAAAATAGCCAAAATAGGAAGTGAGAAATTTGAGCCTGATAAGGTCATTGACGCCACAAATAAGCTCATCATGCCAGGACTTATCGACATGCACGTGCACTTTCGAGATCCTGGCCAAGAGTATAAAGACGACATCATCTCAGGCTCGCAGGCAGCGGTTGCTGGAGGTGTCACGACCTGCCTTTGCATGGCGAACACAAATCCAGTAAATGACAACGCTTCAATCACAAGGGCGATGATAGAAAAGGCCAAAAACTGCGGTCTCATCGATCTTTTGCCAATAGCAGCCATCAGTAAAGGGCTTGGCGGGAACGAGATCGTTGAAATGGGTGATCTCATAGAGGCTGGAGCGGTTGCATTTAGCGATGATGGCTTGCCGGTCACTAGCTCAAGCGTGATGAGAGCGGCACTTGAGTATTCAAGCATGTTTGGCAGCTTTTGCATAAGCCACTCAGAGGACTGCTCGCTTTGCAGGCAGGGCGTCATGCACGAGGGCAAGGTCTCGGCGATCCTTGGGCTTCGTGGCATGGCAAGGGAGAAAGAAGAGATCGCAGTGAGCCGTGATATGCTTCTTGCAAAGCTCACTAAAGCGCACATCCACATCGCTCACGTAAGCTCGCAGTACTCGCTAAAGATCATCGAAATGGGCAAAAAAGAGGGCATAAACATCACTTGCGAAGCCACACCTCACCATTTTAGCTTTAGTGACGATGAAATTTTGAAAAATGCCTATGATACAAATTTCAAAATGTCACCGCCACTTCGTGAGATAAGCGATGTAAAAGCTGTGAGAGAGGCGCTAAAAAGTGGCCTTATAGACGTCATCGCAACCGATCATGCGCCGCACCACACAGACGAAAAGATAGTGGAATTTGACAAGGCGCCATTTGGCATCATCGGACTTCAAACCCTTGTGCCACTTACGTTAAAGCTCGTAAATGAGGGCGTTATAAGCTTAGAGCGCATGGTGGAGCTAACCTCGACAAACGCTGCTAAAATGCTAAATTTAAAAGATAAAGGCAGGCTGGCAGTTGGTATGCTGGCTGACATCGCGGTGATAGACCCTGAGATCGAGTACGTTTACGACGAGAAGATAAACCGCTCAAAATCAATAAACTCTCCGCTCTTTGGCAAAAAGCTAAAAGGTGCGGCGACTACTACTATAAAAAGTGGCAAGATCGTTTATGAGTTTGGGAAATAATATAAATTTGCTCGTGCTTGCGGGCAAATTTGGCTTAGATGCTTTGAGATATAAAATTTGCTAGAAATTTCTAGCAAATTTTATTTTTTATGAGTTATATTTTTTAACGATACCGCGAACGACTTTTTCTATAAAAAGCGCAGATTCAATCTCACAGCACTCTCTTGTTGAGTGAGGTGAGTGGATATTTGGTCCTATTGAGCAAGCGCTAAGATCCGCTTTTTTCTCTAAAAGTACGCCACACTCAAGACCTGCATGCACAGCTGTTATCCTAGCTTCTGGTTTATAAATTTTTAGCTCTTCTAGGATGTCGTTTGCAAATTGATCATTTATAGGTTTCCATGCTGGATTTCTATCTTTTGAAATAACGTTAAAACCAACTGCCTTTGCAAGCTCTGAAATTTCAAATTCCATTCTATTTAGCCCATTTTTACTCATTGATCTTGCGAAAAACTCCACTTCAAGTGTGCCATCATCTTTGATCTTTGCAAGTGAGAGATTGACACTATCTTGTGGTATGCCCAGCTCGCAGTTATAGGCTCTTACGCCTTGTGAAAATGAGTTAATAAGAGCTAAAATTTTCTCGCCATTTTCTAAAATTTCATCTCCCATGCCAAGCTTTTTGACGCTTAAATTTTCACATTCGCTCTTTAGCTCTTTGTCGCTTAAAACTAGCGCAGTTGCACTGCTTGGGATAGAGTTGCTTCGCTCGCCACCTTTAAATTTAACAAGCTTGCAGCCATTTTTAGTCACAAATGTAGCTAAAATCTTGATCGCATTTGGGATATTTTTGTGTATCTCATTGCCAGAGTGTCCACCTGGTAAGCCGCTCACTTTTACTTCGTAAAGTGTGCTCTCTTTTGTTTTTTTACTATTAAGCGAGATAGTGGCAAATAAATTTATGCCGCCAGCGCAGCCGATAGTTACGCGGTCGTCCTCTTCGCTATCTAAATTTAAAAGCTTATCGGCTTTTAACTCGCCACTAAAGCCAGTGGCTCCGATCATGCCAACTTCTTCGTTGTTTGTAAAGAGGCACTCTATGTCATCAAATTCGCTTATCATCTGCATCATGATAGCTACGCCGATACCGTTATCTGCACCAAGAGATGAGTTTTTAGCCCTCATGTAGCCATCATCGCCGTAAACTATTTCGATCTTTGGAGCATCGCCCATGCAGACCATATCATAGTGACTTTGCAAGCAAATTTTTGGTTTGCCTTTAAATGCGTGGATATTTCCAAAATTATCGATAATTACCTCACAGCCTTTGTCTTTTGCAAAGTCGGCTAAAAAATCACGCATCTTATCGGTCTCATAACTGCAGTGCGGTATCGCAGAAAGTGTCTCAAATTTTTTTAAAATTTCACTCTTTGACATATTGCCTCCGTAAATTTATTTTATCTCGCCCTTATAACCAGTCGCATCGACTGCCTTTAAAAGCTCTTTTTCATCGAGCTTATCATCTGCTATAACGACAGCTTTTCGCTCTTTTAGCGATACATCTGCCTTTTTTACGCCCTCAACGCTAAGTGCGGCCTTTCTTACTATCGCCGTGCAAAGCGGACAGTGCATGCTAGGCACCAAAATCTCTATCTTTTTATCAGCGTAGCTTGCAGCCACTAAAAGGGCTAAAACTAAAATTTTACGCATAAATTTCTCCTAAAAGCTCGGGATATGTAAGGAGTAAAAGCAAAATCACTCCAAAAAGTATATATATAAGTATCCATTTTTTCTTTTTATAGCTTAGGTTGCAGCTTTTTGGCTTGTAAAATAAAGCCACACCTGAGATCACAAAGCAAATGACGGCCACGACGCTTAAAGGGACGCGGTACTCGTATAAATTTTGTGTCCAAGATAGAAAAGAAAAAGATGTGCCAAAAAGCAAGAAAAGAAGTGCCGGCAAGCAGCACAAGGTAGCGCCGATAGCACTACCTATGGATGTTAGTATCAGCCAAAAGGCTCTCATTTTAGCTCTGTTGAGACGTAGTCGTAGCTAAATTCTTTTGGCGAATAGTAGTTTTGTGTGTTGCCTTCAACCTCAGCGTATGGATAGCCAAAGTTATTTAGCGGAGTTTGCTCTGGAGTTGGCTTTAAGATAAAGTCGCGGCCGTAGTTAAAGCCTATCCAGCACATCTCCCAGTTACCAAAGCAATAATCTCTCACAGCTACGATCTTGGCGTCATCATTTGTTAGCTTCTCGCCCAGTCTTACCTTTGTGACATCCGCTGGATCAACCGGTATCCAACCATAGCCTTTTAGGTAAAATTCAGCCCTGCAGTGCTGTCCGCCTGAAATTTTAGCTACGCCATCTTTTGCGCTACCCATTTGATCTGAAAATCTAGACTGACCAACTCTAATACCAAAAATTTCTCTTGCTGGGATGCCAACTGATCTGCAAAGTCCAACAAAAACTGAGTTTATGTCGGTGCATTTGCCAACTAGTTTGCCGCTTTCTAGGATGGCTTTAACGTCGCCTGTGCCACATCCTAGGATGCTGTTATCACGCTGCATAGTGTTTGCAACCCATGTGTAGATCGCTTTTGCGCGCTCCAAATCGCCCTTTAAATTTCCAACTATCTCTAGCGCTTTTGCTCTTACAACGCCGTCAGTTGGGATGTGTGAAGTTGGTTTTAAAAATTCCAAAACAGCAGGATCAACCTTCTCATTTGGATCGTAATTTACCTTGCTAAAGTCGGTGTTACGCTCTGTTGTTTGAATTTTAAACTGCACATTTAAGATAGGTCTTGGCTCATTTTCTTCAAAATCAGCATACATTGTTGGTATTAGTGTATCTGAAATATAGACGTTTTTAGCGGTTGTGTTTATGACGTAGTCTTTGGTTAGTTGCTGATAAGTAGTGCTTAGTGGGAGTGGCAACCAAATTCTTGAGCTTTTGCCCTTTTCGAGCAGCTGGTGTTTAAAATTTACATCGAAATTTCTAACAACTGGACTTGCTGGCTCATCGCTAGCTAGAGTGACACTTGGAAGCAGACTTGCTGCACCTAAAAAACTACTGAATTTAAAAAAATCTCTTCTTTGCATGAGATGCCTTTTGTTTAATATTAGCCAAACTTGGCTCTAAAACCGCCTGCTATTCTAGCATAAAAATTTTATTTATGATAAAATCCGCCACATGAAAAAGATTATATTTTTAGGCTTTATAGCGTTATTTTGCAACGGTTGTCTTTACATGAATGAGCGCGGAGTTTCGACGCAATATTATAATGATTGTAAAGAGTATTATGACGCGACTGGCACCTACCAAAAAGAGTGTCCGCACAACATTGTCGACTGGAAATAGCGTGGATCTTAGTAAATTTAATGAGCAGCAAAAGCAAATTTATAATAGGATAGAAAATTTAGCAAATTTTGACTGCGAATTTAGCCTTAGTGAGAGCGTAAATGTCAAATTTAAAGAGCTGGACGCTGCGAGCAAAGATAAAATTTACAACCTCGCCCTTAGCCTAAAGCCTTGGCGAAAAGGGCCATTTTCACTTGATGATATATATATAGATAGCGAGTGGCAAAGTTTTATTAAATTTAATATCCTTGCCCCACACCTAAATTTAGCTGGCAAGTGCGTAGCTGACGTGGGTTGTAATAATGGATATTATATGTTTAAGATGCTTGAGTACGGCCCAAAAAGCATAACTGGCTTTGATCCTAGCGTTCATACATTTTTGCAGTTTAAATTTTTAAATAAATTTATCTGCTCAAATATCATATATGAGCTTCTTGGCGTTGAGAACTTGCCAGAATTTGGAGCTAAATTTGATACGATTTTTTGTCTTGGAGTGATATATCACAGAGGCGATCCTATTAAGATGTTAAAAGAGCTAAAAATGGCTTTGAATCCTGGAGGCGAGCTATTTTTAGATACTATGTATATTGACATTGAGGGCGATTTTGCGCTGAGCCCAAGAGATAGGTATTCAAAAATTCCAAATATCTACTTTGTGCCTACTCTTTCGGCTTTACAGAACTGGTGCGAGAGGGCTAAATTTAGGGATTTTACCTTACTTGAGACAAAGGCCACTGATCTAAATGAGCAGCGAAAAACGCAGTGGATAGATGGCGAGAGTCTTGGAAATTTCTTAGACCCAGACGATAATACAAAGACCATCGAGGGCTACCCAGCGCCAAAAAGAGCATATGTTAGAGTTAAAATTTAAGGATAAAAATGGCAGAAGAAAATATCTATGATGTAAAAGACGAATCGCAAATAATCTTACCAGAAGATGAAAACCCATTAAGAAATGAGATCAAAACCGCTCCACTTACAAAGCTAAATTTTAGCGGAACGGCATTTTTACTTGAAAAAAATCACGCAAAGACTAGATTTTTTACTACGGATGATATGGTGTGCGATACTGAGGGGCTTATTCATAGTGGGTTTATTTTTATGGGCGCAAATCATGCCGCGCTTTTAGCTATTAATGAAGAATTTTGCGTTAGTATCGGGGCTAGGATAAATTTCTTTGGACCGCTAAAGCTTGGTGACGTGGTGGAATTTGACGCTCAAGCAAGATTTGAAGAGAGCAGAAAAAGAGAAGTAAAAGTGCTTGGATATGTTAAAGATATAAAAATTTTTGAAGGAATATTTCAACTTGTTACACTTGAAGAGCATATCTTCTTGGCTCAACAAAAAAATATCCAAAAAGAAGCTGCTATAAGGCAAAAAAAAGAGCGAGAAGAAGCTAAGGCTAATAGCTAAAAGTAAGTAAAAATTTTTGATTTTCTTACAATTAGTCCCAAATAAAGCGAAATTTTAAAAAGACAATCTTTATCTCATTATCCTATTTTGGTAAATAATTGGTAACATTTTTTAAATTTTTAAGAAAAATTAAGCAATAAAATTAATTTTCTATGATAATATCCTTTCAAAACTTTTTATCAAAAGGAGATTTAGATGAAAATTACAAAAGTTAGCTTAGCTGCTTTGGTTGCTTTAGGTGCATTTTCAAGCGTTGCAAGTGCAACTCCACTTGAAGAAGCTATAAAAAATGTAGATCTTTCAGGATTTGCAAGATATCGTTATACAAATGATCACTTCAAAAATAGTGCCAAGTCTGATACTCAAAAATCAAGTATAGGAAATCATGCTTTTAGAATGGTTACATCATTTAAAGCTGCGATCGATGATAACTTCTTTGGCGTTTTAACATTAAGATATGCTCCAACAACAGCTGATGGATCTGGTGATAATGTTGGTCGTAAATTCAGTAATAAATACCAAGTGGCATCTACTGGAAATGGCACAGACAAAACAGATACAACTAGTTCATTCACAGTATATGAAATGTATCTAGGCTACAAGGTAGCTAATACTACTATTACAGCTGGTAAGCAACTTATAAAAACTTTTTATGATGATGGTGAGTTGGCTGGTACTGGTCTAAAAGTAGTAAGTACTGATGTACCAGGCCTTACTTTGACTGCTGCTGCTTATGATGCACTAGCTAGCGATCAAGACAATGATGGTCCTTTGGTTGGCAGAATAGTGGCTGGTAATGATGGAGATAAATTTAATGATGCTCCAGGTAACCTTTATTATTTAGGTGTAGCTGGCAGCTATGATCCAGTATCATTTAAAGCTGCAATTGCAAATATTCAAGAGATAGCAACACTTTATGGTACTGAAGCTGGTGTAAGCTTTAATGTAACTGATGATGTTAACCTAAACTTAAAAGGTCAATTTGTCCATAACGACTCAGATCACAAAGATGTAGCTGATGCTAATTTCTGGGCTATCCAAGCTGGCACAAAACTATTTGGTGCTAAACTTAATGCTGGCTACTTAGACTTTGATGCTAAGAACAAAGACAATAACAAGTGGTCATTTGTTTCAATTGAATCAAATGGTCAGCTAATCAACCCGACTAAAATCTTAAATGGTGTAATGAGTGGTGGCAAACAATACTACAATAACATCAAGGGTAATAACGACTACTGGTTTGTTAATGCTGGATATGACATAGATAAATTTGGCTTTGGTGCTGGATATACTCAAGGTAAAGGCTACAGCTGGGATCTTGGCAAAGAGAGAGCAAAAAGAAACGAATGGTCTCTTGATGCTAGTTACAAATACAGCAAGAAACTTACATTCCTTTCTTGGTATGCGGCTGCTAAAGACAAAAAAGATGGTGCAAGCTACAAACAAGATCGTATAAGATTTGAAGCAAAATATAGCTTCTAAAAACCTTTATCCGAGCGAGCTTTCGCTCGGACCTCTTTAAAATTCAATAGACTCCATATAAAATTTATCTACCCTTTTTGATTGACTCTTAGTTTTATAAAAATATAAATTTTTAATAGCGATTAAGTGTATTTTAAAAGTTTGAAACTTGAAATTAATACCACTGAAATTTTTAGCTATTTTTTACTATATCTACCCAATAATCAATATTATTTTGCTCGGCCTCTAGTGTACTACTTTCTCCGTGCCCTGGATAAAGTGCGAAGTCGCCCTTTAGATTTTTACACTTTTCTAAACTAGCTAACATTTCGTTTTTATCTGAAAAAGGAAAATCCCAGCGTCCTATGCTTCCTCTAAATAAAAAATCTCCACTAAACATCACATCTTCTATCTCTATCATCGAGCAACCTGGCGTATGTCCTGGGAAATGATGAAATTTGATGCAAAAATCATCAATGTTAAAATTTTCATCATTTTCAACCAAAACATCTGGAGTAAAAGTATCTTTCATATAGCCAAAAATATCACTCTCGCACATGAAAGCATCAAATTTATTGATATAAACTGGAATTTTTAGCTCATTTTTTAGCTCGCTCACGTCGTAAATATGATCAAAATGCCCATGAGTACAAAGGATGGCTTTTAAATTTTTAACATTTTGTAAAACCCATTCTTTTGCCCCATCTCCCGGATCTATCACTAAAGATGAGTTATCTTTTGTAACTATGTAACAATTAGTGCCAAAATCCCCAAAACTTTTGTGTATTACTCTCATTTTTTACCTTAAATTTATTATTTCTTAAAATTTTACATCTTTTTACTTAAACTTAAAGAAAAATTTTAAATTTACTTAGTATAATTTTTGCAAAAAGAAGCAAATCTAGGCAAAGGAAGAATGAAGGAGTATCAAAAAATCGAAGAAACTTTAGTTTTTAGCTTAAAAGATAAAACTAAAGATAAAAATTTGTTGTTGGGTGTTAGTGGGGGTATTGATTCTGCTGTAGTAGCGACTTTGTGTGCAAGAGCAAAACCAAATGAAACTCATGCACTCATCATGCCAACAGCATCATCAAACAGACAAAATATGGACGATGCCTTAAATTTATGCGAAAAACTAAACATAAAATATAAGGTTTTATCCATAGAAGGTATTTTAAATGCCTTTTACGAAACGATAGATGTAAATTTAAGCAATTTAAGAAAAGGGAATTTAGCAGCTAGAGTTAGAATGAGCTTGCTTTATGATTATTCATCTAGTATAAACGCTCTAGTTATCGGAACAAGCAACAAAAGTGAGCTTATGCTTGGATACGGTACGATATTTGGGGATTTAGCATGTGCGATAAATCCTATTGGAGAGCTTTACAAAAGTGAAATTTTTGAATTTGCAAAACATCTTGGGGTTGATAAAAATTTTATCAACAAAGCACCTTCGGCTGATTTGTGGGATGGACAAAGTGACGAAGGTGACATAGGTTACAGTTATGCTGTTATTGATGAGATTTTAGAAAATTTAGAAAATAACAAGGAGCAAGTCATCAAAAAGTTTGGATTAAAAGCAGTATCGGATATAGAAAATAGAGTTGTTTTAAACAGGTTTAAACGACAAATGCCGTTGATAGTGAAAATTTAAAGGATTAAAGATGAGAGAGATTCCGTTTTATAGACCGACTATCACTGAGCGTGAAAGTGAGCTTATTGAGGAGGCTTTGCACTCTGAAAATACTACTAATATCGTTGCTAGATTTGAAGAAAAGTTAAAAGAGTATTTTGGTGCAAAATTTGTAGTCACCACAAATAATATCGCAGCCGCACATCACTTGGCACTAAGCGCGCTTGACACTAAACGCGGAGATAAGGTCATTTGCTCCATAAATGCCTTTCCTAGCATTGCACAAGCTGTTAGACATTTTGATGCTGAACCTATTTTTGTGGATGTTGATGAAGAAGATTTTAACATCTGCCCAGACGCCCTTGAGAAAGTGCTAAAAGAGCAAAATCATAAAAAATTAAAATGTGCTTTTATCTCTCATATCGCAGGTCAAAGTGCTAGGATGGACGAGATAACGGCGGTTTGTGAGAAATACGGCGTAAAAATTTTAGATGATGCAAATCGCGGTATGGGCTTAACATACAATGGCAAAAAAGTTGGCTCAGACTCCTTTTTATCATGCTTTCAAACACATTCGCGTGTGCAAAATCCTATATCAACGGTTGGATTTTTTACGACAAATGATGAGGAAATTTATAAAAGAGCAAAACTACTTCGCAACTATGCTCTTGTAAATGGCATTGATAAATTCGGTAGCTTGAGTTATATTTATGATGTCGTTGATATTGGCTTAAAGTATGATATAAACTCGATAAATGCAGCATTTTCTATTGCGCAGCTAGAAAGAACAGATAAGCTCATACAAAGAAGACAAGAGATCGCAAAAATTTATGATAAAGAGCTTGGTGAGTGCCGCAATATAACAATCCCTGTCAAAAAACGCGAGCACATTTACACTCAGTATATTATTAAGATAAACAAAAATCGTGATGGCTTTGCCAGAGAGCTTTTGGAGCACGGAATTCACACATCATTGCACTACATACCGATACATTTACTAAGTTATTATAAAAATAAATACTCACTTAAAGTAAATGATTTTCCAAATGCTTTAAAAAATTATCAGCAAGTGTTGTCACTGCCTATTTATCATAGTTTGAGCGACGAAGAGGTGCAATACATCTGCAGCAAAGTAAAAGAAATTTCTAAAACTCGTGTTTAAGAAATTAAATATTTTCTTGCATACTTGGGCGAATGACTACTTCTTTCGCCCAAATTTCTTTCAAATTTTACTAGCATTTTTACTTTTGCCATTAAGTTTTATCTATTTTCTTATTGTTGTGTTTAAGAAATTTACTGCTAGAAAAATAGACTTTGGCATAAAGGTAATAAGCGTTGGAAATTTGACCCTTGGAGGAAGCGGGAAGACTCCACTTTGCGTGGCAATTGCTAAAAATTTCGAAGGTGCTTTTATCATTCTTAGAGGCTATAAAAGAAAAAGCAAAGGCATGCAAGTTGTTGCTCGAAATGGCGAAATTTTACTTGACGTAGCAGCAAGTGGCGATGAGGCGATGATATATGCCACAAGTCTTAAAAACGCAAATGTGATAGTAAGCGAAGATAGGAAATTAGCTATAAAATATGCCAAAGAGCATGGCGCAAAGTATATTTTGCTGGATGACGGATTTTCTAAATTCGATATAGCCAAATTTGACATATTAGTGCGTCCAAATCCTGAGCCAAGGCTAAAATTTTGCCTACCAAGTGGGGCTTATAGATATCCATTTAGCTTTTATAAATTTGCTGATTTTGTGGCGATTGAAGGGCAAACTCACTTTAGAAAGAGTGAAATTTTAAATAAAAGCGAAAAAATGGTTCTAGTTACTGCCATAGCAAACCCAGAGCGTCTTAAGCCATTTTTTGATAAGTGCGTAGCTTGCGTCTTTTTTCCTGACCATTATGATTTTTCAAAAGATGAGCTAGAAGAGATTTTAAAAAGATATGATGCAGCCTCACTTTTGATGACGCAAAAGGACTATGTAAAGGCAAAAGATTTTGGTTTGCCAGTATCGCTTATCACGCTTGAAGTTACGCTAAGCGAGGATTTTAAAAAGGTTTTAGAGCGACAAATTTAAGCCCATTTTGTTATAATGAGTCACTTTTTAAAAGGAAAAATTAGATCAAAATGAGATTTTTAATCACCTCAGTCGCAAAGAAAAAAGAGGCAAAAAAACTAAGCAAAAAGCTCGTGAAAAAGAGCCTTGCAGCTTGCGTGAGTAGCTTTAGCGCAAAGAGCATTTATCTTTGGCAAAAGGAGCTTTGCGATGAAAAAGAGCAAATTTTACTCATAAAAACGGACGTGAAATTTAAAAAAGTAGCTAAATTTATAAGAAAGCACCACAGCTACGAAACCCCAGAAATTTTGGCACTTAAGCCAAAAGAGGTATTTGAAAAATACGAAAAATGGATAAAAAAATCAACCAAAAAAGGCAAAAAATGAGACTAACACCAACTAGAAGCGTAAAAGATGAAAAGGTAAAAAATGTAAATCTAAGCACAGCCATGCTTAGCCCAAGCTCCGCTCACGGCGGACTTTACGCGCCAAAGAAGCTACCAAAGATCACAAAGGCAAAGTGGCAAGAGCTCTCAAGTCTAAGCTACGAAAAGCTCGCACTTTACATCATCTCGCTATTTAAATTTGATGTGCCAGAGGCGTTTTTCAAAAAGGCTCTTAAGAGATATGCAAGCTTTGATGATCCAAAGCACCCAGTCATTTTTAAAAAAATATATAAAAATTTATACGTAAATGAGCTATATCACGGCCCAACAAGGGCGTTTAAGGATATGGCACTTCAGCCTTTTGGCTCGCTGCTTAGCCAGCTAGCAAAAGAGAGGGGCGAAAGATACCTTATCATGTGCGCAACTAGCGGCGATACCGGTCCTGCGACACTTCAAACCTTTGCAAATGATGAAAATATCAAGGTCGTCTGCCTCTATCCAGATGGCGGCACGAGCGAGGTGCAAAAGCTTCAGATGCAGACCATGCAGGGTAAAAATTTAAAGGTTTTTGGCATAAAAGGCGACTTTGACGACGCTCAAAGGGCGCTAAAAACGCTGCTTGCAAATGATAAATTTAAATCTGAGCTTAAGAAAAAGTGCCTTAAACTAAGCGCGGCAAACTCGGTAAATTTTGGCAGAATTCTCTTTCAGATCATCTACCACGCCTACGCTTACGCAAATTTGCTAAAACAAAAGGCGCTTAAGGCAAACGAGAGCTTTGACATCATAGTGCCAAGTGGAAATTTTGGTAACGCTCTTGGGGCGTATTACGCTAAAAAAATGGGCGTAAAGATTGGTAAGATCAAGATCGCTTCAAACGCAAACAACATCTTGACGCAGTTTTTCACCACTGGCATTTACGACCTCAGGGACAAAAAGCTGGTTAAGACGATAAGCCCAGCGATGGACATTTTGATCAGCTCAAACGTCGAGCGCTTGCTATTTGATAAATTTGGTAGTGATCGAACAAATGAGCTCATGCAAAGCCTTGCAAAAGATAAATTTTATAAGCTTAGCAAACAAGAGCTTGAAGCGCTAAAAGAGGACTTTGAGGCTAGCTGGTGCGACGATAAAGAGTGCGAGGCATATATCGCAAAGTTCGCAAGTGGCGGCTACGCGATCGATCCGCATACAGCTACTTGCTTTAAGATGGTGGATGCTAGCCGCATAAACGTCATCACATCGACCGCGCACTGGGTGAAATTTACGCCAAGCATGATCAAAGCGTGCCATATCAAAGATACAAAAGATGAAAAAGATGCGCTGGAAAAGACTGCTAAAATCTTAAATGACAGCGTACCAAGCTCGATAAACTCGCTATTTAGTGCGAAAATTTTACACAAAAATATCATAAAAGAGGACGAGATCGAAAAGTGTGTCCTAGAATGGATCGAGCGATGATAATCATCCCAGCCCGCCTTGCCTCAACAAGGTTTAGTAATAAAATTTTAAAAGAGATAAATGGCGTGCCGATGTTTGTGGCGACGGCTCTTAGAGTAAGCGGCGTGGACGATGTGGCGGTTGCTGTTGATGAGCCAAACGTGCTTGATATCGCCAAGGCTCACGGCATAAAAGCTGTGCTAACTAGCAAAGACCATCAAAGTGGGACCGATAGGATAAACGAAGCGGCGCAAATTTTGGGGCTAAGCGAGAGCGAGATCATCATAAATGTTCAGGCTGATGAGCCATTTATCGAGCCTGAAAATATCGCTAAATTTAGGGCTTTTTGCGAGCAAAATAGGGAAAAAGCTTTTATGTTTTCTTGCTATAAAAAGATGGATGATGAGTTTGCAGATGATAAAAATTTAGTTAAGGTAGTGACTGATTTTGAGGGATATGCACTTTACTTTTCAAGATCAAGGATACCATTTAACAGAAGCGAGTGTAAAAGCTACAAAGCGCACCTTGGCATTTACGGATACAGCGTAAAAAGCTTAAAAGAGTTTTGCGCTCTTGCTACTTCAAGCCTTGAAAATACCGAAAAGCTCGAGCAGCTCCGTACCCTAGAAAATGGCAAAAAGATAGCGATGCTAGAGGTTGAAAGTCAAAGTATCGGCATCGATAGCGAAGAGGACTACCAAAGAGCTCTAGCTAAATTTGGTAAAAAATAAGTCGGTAAATTCTCTTTAAATAACGTCAATATTTAAGGAGAATTTATCTAAATTATTAACCTTTAAAAGTATCAAAAAGTGTTTTTACTCAAACAATATAAAACTAATTTTTCTTGATTTTTATTTTTTTAATTCTGTCTTTAACTACGTAAAATTTTAAAATCGCACTCGAGTAAAAGTCTTTATAGAAACCTAAAAATTTAGGCTCTTTTTTAGTGCAGATAGCTGCAAACACGCTCTCAAGGTCTATTCTCTCTTTTTGTGTCAAATTTTCCATCTATTTTCCTAATAACTTTCTCATCTTATTGATAACAAATAATATTTCATCGTCGTCAAGCTCACAAAGCAGTTTGCAAACTGCAGCAGCAGCTTGTGGCTTTGAGTTGCCAAGCCTCCAATCTTGATATGTCCTCATAGGCACGCCAAGTTCCTCTGCCATTTTTGCTTGTGAAATTTTCTTACCGATATTTTTTGCCTCAACTGCATTGTGAAGCAAATTAAATATATCACTTGTTTTAATCATTAAAGTATTATACGGATTATTTTATTAAATATACATAAAATAATATATAAATAATATTAATACGTATATATAATTTAAAAAATATTATATATTATACTATAAAATATTTTATTAATGCGTAAAAACGTATAAAGATATTAGAATGTAGAGGTAATATAAAAATTTTTAAGTTTTTTTAATTATTTTTTATAATTTAATTTTTGAGAAAGCTTATATAATTGATATTAGATAGGCTTAGTTATATAGACTAAAGATATATAAATAAATTATTTTAGCTTAAATACTTGACATTAATAAACTAAAGTTGTATAATCCGCTTAGCAATTAAAAAGAAAGAGTGCTAAAAGTGAGTAAAACAAATAAACGCGATTTGATACTCAATTCTATCATTGAAGCCTATTTGCAGGACAATGCGCCTATTGGTTCAAATGAGCTCGGCTCTCGTATGAGCGCGGCTATTCCGGCTTCTACGATACGCGTTTATTTCAAAAAGCTTTCAGATGAGGGCGAGATCACAAAGCTTCACATTAGTGGCGGTCGGATCCCAACAATTGCAGCGATGAGAAGATATTGGAGTGAAATTTTTGCTATAAGTGATATAAATTTAGAGATAAATGATGCCGAAGGATTGAAAAAGTTATGTGATGAATTTGAGCTTTATTGCATGATTTTTGGCACAATCGATAATGAATTGCTAGAAATTTTAAACTTAAATGATAGATATATGATCTTAAATTTTGGTGAAGATGAGATCGTTATTAAATTTGATGCTAGGATGTATAAATTTTTAAGTAATCTTGCTGGAGTTAGTTTAAACAAGCTTGAGCTTATCTGCTCTCAAGTTGGCTTAAGCGAACTAAAAAGCAAAATAAGAGAGCTTAAAAGGACTAAAATTTACTTCCAAGAAAATGAAATTTTAGCCTTTGATATGTTTAAGGATAGACGTTTTAAGATGGTTTTTGACCCAAGTTTTAGCTTACAAATGGATGAAAAACTTACATTTTCTCCTATGTTTGATGAAAATTTTATGGGGCTCAAATTTAGTGCAAACTATCTTGGCAACGAAGCACAGATGATCTGCGCTGGCAGTATTTATACTGACTATGTGAAATTTATAAATCTAATAAAGGAGGCTGCGTGAGCGAAGAGGTAAAAGAGCAAAACCTACCTGAGGTTGAGCCTGTGCAAGAACTAGCTAATGATAGTGTAAATTTGGACGCACTTGGCGATATTTCAAAGGTTGAAAAACTTGAAAAAGAGCTCGTAGAAATAACTGATAAATATTATAGAGCAAATGCTGAGTTTGAAAATATCAAAAAGCGTTATGAAAAAGAGAAGACGGACGTTGCAAACTATGCAAATGAGAAATTTGCTAGGGATTTGCTACCAGTCATCGATGCTCTTGAGATCGCTGCAAATTTTGATCCAGAGGATGATGAATTTGCCAAAAAGATCAAAGAGGGCATTTTGATAACTATAAATCAGTTTAAAAAATGCTTTGAAAAGCATGGCGTAAGCGAGATACCAACTGATACCGAGTTTGATCCAAGCGTGCATAATGCTGTTTTAAGGGTTGATAGCGAAGAGAAGCAGAGTGGTCAAATTGTGCAAGCTTTGCAAAAAGGCTATATGATAAATGGTAGGGTTTTACGCCCAGCTATGGTCAGTGTAGCAAACTAAATTTTAAAAATAAAACTAAGGGAATCAAAATGGCTAAAGCCAAACAAAAAAAGGATAGTGGTAGAGTTTATACATTAGAAGAATTAAAATGTTTACGTGATTATATGCTTCAAAATGGTGACTTTCATGATTACGAAACAGCAAATGATTATGCTCCATATCATTATGAAAAAACTGGGAGAGAGCGTTCAGGACATGCATTGTATATGTGTGCTTGGAGAATAATTGAGGGAAAATATAACGATATTTTAAAGTAAAAATCTAATAAAAAGGAAAAATATGTCAAAAGTTATAGGTATAGACTTAGGTACAACAAACTCTTGTGTGAGCGTTTTTGAGCGCGGCGAGAGCAAGGTTATCCCAAACAAAGAGGGCAAAAACACAACTCCATCAGTTGTTGCTTTCACAGACAAGGGTGAAATTCTAGTAGGTGACGTTGCAAAACGTCAAGCAGTTACAAACCCTGAAAAAACGATATATTCTATCAAACGTATCATGGGTTTAATGAGCAATGAAAAAAATGCTGAAGAGGCAAAGGCTCGCTTGCCATATCACGTTGTAGATAGAAACGGCGCTTGCGCGGTTGAGATCGCTGGTAAGGTCTATACTCCGCAAGAAATTTCAGCAAAAATTCTTATCAAACTAAAAGAAGACGCTGAAGCGTATCTTGGCGAAAAGGTAACAGATGCGGTTATTACTGTGCCAGCTTACTTTAACGATAGCCAAAGAAAGGCTACAAAAGAGGCTGGAACGATCGCAGGACTAAACGTGCTTCGTATCATCAATGAGCCAACAGCTGCGGCGCTTGCTTACGGTCTTGATAAAAAAGAAGCTGAGAAAATTTTGGTTTATGACCTAGGTGGTGGTACATTCGACGTTACAGTGCTTGAAACTGGCGATAACATCGTTGAAGTTTTGGCAACTGGTGGTAACGCATTCTTAGGTGGCGATGACTTTGATAACAAGATCATTGACTGGCTAGTAAGTGAGTTTAAAAACGAAACTGGTATCGATCTAAAAGGCGATATCATGGCACTTCAACGCTTAAAAGAAGCTGCTGAAAATGCTAAAAAAGAGCTAAGCTCAGCTCAAGAGACTGAGATAAATTTACCATTTATTACAGCTGATGCGACTGGCCCAAAACACCTTGTCAAAAAGCTAACTCGTGCTAAATTTGAGGGTATGATCGACTCACTTGTAGGCGAGACTATCACTAAGATAAACGAGGTAACAAAAGACGCTGGTTTAAATAAAAGCGACATCAAAGAGGTCGTAATGGTCGGTGGTTCAACTCGTGTACCACTAGTTCAAGAAGAGGTCAAAAAAGCATTTGGTAAAGAGCTAAATAAGAGCGTTAATCCAGATGAAGTCGTAGCTATCGGTGCTGCTATCCAAGGTGCGGTCATAAAAGGCGATGTAAAAGATGTGCTACTTCTTGACGTAACTCCGCTTAGTCTTGGTATCGAGACACTTGGCGGCGTAATGACAAAGATCATCGAAAAAGGCACAACTATACCAACTAAGAAAAGTCAAGTCTTCTCAACTGCTGAAGATAATCAAAGTGCCGTTACTATCATGGTTCTACAAGGAGAGCGTGAGTTTGCAAGAGATAATAAATCACTTGGAAATTTCAACCTTGAAGGCATCCCAGCAGCTCCAAGAGGTGTTCCTCAAATCGAAGTTGAATTTGACATCGACGCAAACGGAATTTTAACCGTTTCAGCAAAAGATAAAGCAACTGGTAAAGCTCAAAACATCACTATCTCTGGATCAAGTGGCTTAAGCGAAGAAGAGATAAATAACATGGTAAAAGATGCTGAGCTTCATAAAGAAGAAGACAAAAAGCGCAAAGACGCAGTTGAAGCTAGAAACCAGGCTGACGCACTTGTTCATCAAACTGAAAAGAGTATGAGCGAGCTTGGCGAGAAAGTCCCAGCTGAAGATAGAAGCAACATCGAAGCTGCGCTAAATGACCTAAAAGAGGTCTTAAAAGATGAAAACTCTTCAAAAGAGCAGATCGATGCAAAAGTAGAAGCTCTAAGCAAAGCTAGCCACAAACTAGCAGAAGCTATGTATAAAAAAGATGAAAACGCTGGAGCAAACGGCGGAAATAATAAAAAAGACGACGACGTTATAGACGCTGAAGTCGAGTAAAACTCCTAGAGCAGGGCGCTTGCCTTGCTCTTTTATAAATTTATCTTCATAAATTCTTAAAATTGATTCAAAATAAGTATTTTAAATAGTTAAAATTTATATAATGCCAAACAAAAAGGTGAAAAAATGTACTTATTTTTTTTGATTACTCATTTAATTTGTGCCATTGTATTTATAGGATACGTATTTTTCGATGTTTGCATATATCCGTTTGCTAAAAAAACGGTTGATACTAAAACCCTTGAAATAGTTAAAAAAGCCTACACAAAAGGCAGCGCAAAGGTTTTTGGCACGGCATTTTTATTGCTTTTAATAAGTGGCGCTTATATGGCAAAAGACTATTTTGGAGGCGAGCTTAGCTGGTGGCAAAGCAACTTTCAAAAGCTGCTACTTGTAAAAATTTTTGTCTTACTCATAATGTGCCTTGTAACTTTTATCTCTGTTTTTAATGTCGTTCTTTTAAAAAAGCCTGATCCATTTGGTAAATTTTCACATTTAATAGCTCTAGTGCTTTGCCTAATAATGGTCGTTTTGGCAAAAGTAATGTGGTGGGCTTAAAAATTTAGCTAACAAATCTAAGCAAATCGCTAGCTAGAAGTTAAAAGTATTCTAATCGATACTCTTTAACTTATCTTTATTTAGCCCTTCTTCTATGCGCTTTATCTCTTCACTTCCATCTCTTACGACGTTTTTGTCAAATTCCAAGTAGTCATTTATCTTTTTTGGATATTCAACGTGACTTAGGATAAATTTAAAGACATTTAGCCTAGCTTCTTTTTTGTTATCGCTTGAGACGATGACCCATGGTGAAATGCTATTGTGAGAGGCAAGAAGCATAGAATATTTGGCAATAGAGTATTGATCCCAAAGCTCTTGTGCTTTTTGATCAACGGGTGAAATTTTAAATTGCTTTAACGGATCATTTTGCCTCTCTTTGAAGCGTTTTTTCTGCTCATCTTTTGTGATTGAAAGATAAATTTTAAAGAAAATTATGCCAGAGTTTATGATCATCTCTTCAAATTTTGGCACTTCACGTAAAAATTCCTTATGCTCTTCTTGCGTGCAAAAGCCCATCACTGGCTCAACGCCAGCTCTATTGTACCAGCTTCTATCAAAGATCACGATCTCTCCGGCACTTGGTAGATGAGTCACATATCTTTGAAAATACCACTGCGTTTTTTCGACATCACTTGGCTTAGCAAGCGCTACTATACGGCAACCTCTTGGATTTAGATGCTCGGTTAAGCGTTTTATCGTTCCGCCTTTACCGGCTGCGTCGCGCCCTTCCATTAGCATAAGTACTCTAAGGCCTTTTTCTTTTACGTAATTTTGAAATTTTAAAAGTTCAATTTGAAGCAGTCTAAGCTCTTCCTCGTAGCCAAGTTTCTCACTTTTTTGGTGTTTTTTGTCTTTTGACATCTTTGCTCCTTTAAAATTTCACATATTTTCACGATTTTACAATAAAATAGAATAAATTTAAGAATTTAGACTAAAATCATCTTTTTTAATTTAGCAAGGATTAGTATGTTTTTAAAATTTCTTTTTTCAATTATTTTATTTGCAGGCTCGCTTTTTGCCGAGGTTTTAGATGTTAGCAAAGCCTTTGTTTTAACTCCAAGCGTTGATAGTCAAAATGTTGAAGTGAAGTTTAACTTTGGTGAAAATATCTATCTTTATAAAGAGAGTTTTGAGATTAAGCTAGCTGGCAAAAAGATAAATGAGCTATTAAATTTGCCAAGTAGTGAAAATACGGGAGAATATGAAATTTATCCAAAAGATTTTTCGATTTTTATCCCATTAAATTTAGTAAAAGAAAATCTTTCAAATGGCAAAGCAATACTTGACATTAACTATCAAGGCTGTGCTAAAAACGGCATTTGCTACCGTCCACAAAGCAGAATTTATGAGATAACTGACCAAGCTGGAAAATTTAGCATCGCTACTTTTAAAAAAGAGCAAAAAAACGATGCCGACAGCTTTGCTGAAGAATTTTCTAGCGAGCAAGATATCGCAAATAGGCTTGGAGATAAAAATTTCTTTATCTCGCTTCTTACTTTTTTTGGTTATGGTCTCTTGCTTTCACTAACACCTTGCGTCTTTCCGATGATACCGATACTTTCAAGCATAATCGTCTCAAAGGGTGCTAATTTAAATGCAAAAAAAGGCTTTTTATTATCATTCATTTATGTTGTCGCGATGAGCCTGGCTTACGCACTAGCTGGAGTAGCAGCTAGCCTACTTGGCTTTGGTATCGCAGGCGC
The DNA here is from genome assembly GCF_002165785.1 of Campylobacter concisus. Classification (GTDB taxonomy): domain Bacteria; phylum Campylobacterota; class Campylobacteria; order Campylobacterales; family Campylobacteraceae; genus Campylobacter_A; species Campylobacter_A concisus_W. The sequence continues at coordinate 63,101 of NZ_NDYO01000001.1, read as the reverse complement.
TTTGCAAAATATCTATGTACTTGGTGCTTTTGCGGCCATTTTTGTCATTTTAAGCTTTAGCATGTTTGGATTTTATGATATAAAATTGCCAGCAAAATTCGAAAATTTGATAAGTAAAAAATCGCAAAATAGTTCAGGCTATGTTGGAATTTTTATTATGGGTTTTGCCTCAGCTCTCATCGTATCACCTTGCGTAGCAGCACCATTAGCTGGTGCGCTTCTTTATATCGCTCAAAGCGGAAATGTCTTTTATGGTGGCATTATGCTTTTTGTCATGGGGCTTGGCATGGGCGTGCCGCTACTTATTATCGGGCTAAGCTCTGGAAAACTCTTGCCAAAACCTGGTAGTTGGATGGATGAAGTGAAAAAATTCTTTGGTTTTTTGATGCTCATCATGGCAGTTTGGATTCTTGCACGTGTGCTTGGAGAATTTTTTGAGCTATTAGGATATGGCATTATAGGCGTTTTTATGGCAGTTTATTTTGGGGCATTTGAAGTAGCAGAGCAAAGCTGGGTTAAGTTTAAAAAAGCGTTTTTTATCCTAGTTTTTATATATTCAGTTATGCTAATAGTTGGTTCATTTTTAGGCTCAAAGGAGGCTTTTTCTCCACTTTCTGGACTAAATTTGGCAAAAAGTGATAGTGCGTTAAAATTTAATTCCGTTAAAAATTTAGATGAACTAAATGAGATAATAAAAAACTCAACCAAACCTGTTTTAGTAGATTTTTATGCTGATTGGTGTGTAAGCTGCAAAGAGATAGAAAAGATCACTTTTAAAGATAGCGATGTTATGGATGCTTTGGCAAATTTTGCACTTATTCGTATCGATGTAACAAATGGCGGATCACAAAATGATGAGATGCTAAGAAATTTTGGGCTTATTGATCCGCCTGCACTCTTGTTATTTAATGGTGGCGATGAGCTAAAATTTCTTAGAACTATCGGTTTCATAGATGCTAAAAATTTTCTAGCAAAGCTTGAGAAAATTAAATAATCTTGTCCTTGCTGTTACAAAGATCATTTAAAATACACTCATGGCAAAGCGGTTTTTTGGCTTTACAGGTATAACGTCCAAAGAGCACCATGGCTTGATGAAGCTTACCAAGATCTGTTTTAAAGGCATGGCTAAGATCAGCTTCAGTAGCTTCTGGCGTTTTTGCATGGCTAAGATCAAGTCTGTGTGCCACTCTAAAAACGTGTGTATCAACAGCCATAACATTTGCATTTGTAGCTTCTAAAAGCACGACATGAGCGGTCTTTTGTCCAACTCCAGCAAGCGCTTTTAGCTTCTCTTCATCAAGCGGAATTTCTCCATTATAAAGCTCAACCACGCTGTTTGCCATTTTGATTAAATTTGCCGCTTTGTTATTAAAAAAGCTGCACGAGTTTATCATTAGTTTTAGACTTGCTAAATTTGCGCTAGCTAGCTCATAGACATCTTTATATGCTTCAAATAAAGCTGGAGTTATTAAATTTACTCTTTTATCAGTGCACTGGGCTGAGAGCATGACACAGACAAGTAGCTCATATAAATTTCTAAATTTAAGCTCGCTTTTGGCGTCTTTAAACTCTTCTAAAAGTCTTCTTTTTATCTCTAAAATATCTTTTTTTGTTCTCATTCTCGTATTTTACCTTATTTTCTTAAGTTAAATGAAAAGTTATCGCTTTATTTGATATAATCTTGCCCATAAAATCAATTTTTTAAAGGATTTATATGAAAAAATTTTTGTTTCCAGCAGTTTTAAGTTTAGCGGCAGCTGTTACTCTAAATGCAGCAGTAGTTGCAACAGTTGATGGTGATGCTATAAGCGATAGCGATATTTCAAGCCTTTTATCAGCAGCCATGCCAGGATTTGACGCTAGCAAGCTTCAACCAAATGAGAAAAAACGTATAATCGACGATCTAATAAATAGAAAACTTCTTTTAAAAGATGCTAAATCAAGTGGTATTGAAAAAGATGTAGAGTATATCAAAGCTGTAAAAGCAGCGCAAGAAGGCATCGCAGTTGAGCTTTATATGAGAAAGCTTTTTGATAGCATAAAAGTAAGTGAAAACGAACTAAAAGATTTTTACAATAAAAACAAAGCAAGTATGAACCAACCAGCTCAAGCAAGAGCAAGGCATATCCTAGTTGAAGATGAAAAAACAGCAAACGACATCATCGCTCAACTTAAAAATTTAAAAGGTGAGGCACTAACTAAGAAATTTGCAGAGCTAGCAAGCCAAAAATCAATCGACAAAGGCTCAGCAGCACACGGTGGCGAGCTTGGCTGGTTTGGTCAAAGCCAAATGGTAAAACCTTTTGCAGACGCAGCATTTTCAATGGCTAATGGCACAGTTTCAACTAAGCCAGTTAAAACTCAGTTTGGCTACCATGTTATTTTAAAAGAAGATGGCAAAGCTGCTGGTACTGTAAGCTTTGAGCAAGCAAAACCAGAGATCGAGCAAGCTGTAAAAATGGAGAAATTCCAAGCTGCTGTTAGACAAAAAAGTGAAGCTCTACGCCAAAAAGCGAAGATAGAATATAAGTAAAATTTGGAGGATAAAATGGGCGTTTTAGATATCGTAAAACCTGGTGTTTTAAGCGGAGATGATGTAACAAAACTTTATGCTTATGCTAAAGAGCAAGGTTTTGCAATACCTGCTGTAAATGTCGTAGGCAGCGACTCAGTAAATGCTGTTTTAGAAGCGGCAAAGGTTGCTAACTCGCCTGTTATCGTTCAGTTTAGTAATGGCGGTGCAGGTTTTTACGCTGGTAAAGCCTGCGAAAACGCAGCCGTTCTTGGTGCGATCGCTGGAGCAAAACATGTTCATCTGCTTGCTAAGGCTTATGGCGTGCCAGTCATTTTACACACTGACCACGCTGCTAGAAAACTTTTGCCTTGGATAGATGAGCTAGTAAAAGCAAGTCATGAGTATAAAAAAACTCACGGCGTGCCACTTTTTAGCTCTCACATGCTTGATCTTAGTGAAGAGAATATCAACGAAAATTTAAGCACATGCGAGAAGTATCTAAAAGAGCTTAGCGAGCTTGGCATCAGCCTAGAGATCGAGCTTGGCGTCACTGGTGGCGAAGAAGATGGCGTAGATAACACAAGCGTTGATAACGCACTTCTTTACACTCAGCCAGAGGATGTCGCGCTTGCTTATGAAAGACTAAGCAAGATAAGCGATAAATTTAGCATCGCAGCTAGTTTTGGCAACGTTCATGGTGTCTATAAACCGGGCAATGTCGTGCTAAGACCAGAAATTCTTAAAAACTCACAAGCCTATGTCGCTAAGAAATTTAACACAAAAAGCGACAAGCCAGTAAATTTTGTATTTCATGGCGGTAGTGGCAGCGAGCTAAAAGATATCAAAAATGCTGTAAGCTACGGCGTTATCAAGATGAACATCGACACTGATACGCAGTGGGCTTTCTGGGACGGCGTGCGCGAGTATGAGGCTAAAAATAGAGCATACTTGCAAGGTCAGATCGGCAACCCAGAGGGCGATGACAAGCCAAATAAAAAATACTACGATCCAAGGAAATGGCTAAGAAGTGGCGAGGAGAGCATGGTTAAGCGTCTTCAGACTGCTTTTAGCGACTTAAACTGCCTAAATAGGAACTAATCCTATGCAAAATCAAAATGATTTTAGTGAGCTAAGCGTGCCAAAAGAGCGCCAAGCTCACTCTTTCTTTGTCTTTTTTAAAGTTATCTTTATCCCTTTAGCTATCTACATCTTGGCGATACTAGCGTATCTTGGCGTTATAAATTTTCAGATGAAGCTTCACACCATCGTGATGATGGGCGTTATACTCTTTGTCGCTTTTATCTTTTCACGCCACAGCGCTTTGGTAGCTTACTCAAATTTCTTGGCAAATGCCAAAGAGTATAAGATAAGGCTAAAAGAATTTATCATCGCTCACCTCTTTGAAATTTCAAATGTCAAAAAGGCAAATGCTAAATTTGAAGACTTTTTCGAGAGCTATACAAGAAATTTTAGAAATGACAACCTAGCAAACATCGGCCAAGCAGTCTTTCCTATGCTTGGAATTTTGGGTACATTTATCAGTATTGCTATCTCTATGCCAGAGTTTAGTTCAAATACGACAGACGGTCTTGAAAAAGAGATCGCTATACTGCTAAATGGCGTAGCTACGGCGTTTTATGTATCGATTTACGGCATATTTTTAGCGCTTTGGTGGATGTTTTTTGAAAAGATCGGCGTTAGTAAATTTGAGAAATTTTACAGCGAGCAAAAAGAACTTAGCCGTGAGTTTTTTTGGCAGGAAAATGAGCTAAATGCAAATTTTATGAAAGCAAGTGTAGGTTACTTTAAAGATAGTCATGACGCTTTTAAAATGGTGCTTGACGATAAATTTTTAAGAAATTTAAATGATCAAGTAAATGAAAAATTTGACAGACTAAAAGAGCTTTGCGAGGTTGAGAAAAATATCATAAATCAAAGCAAGGCAGAGCTTAGTACAAGTTTAAAAATGCTAAATGAATCTGGACTAAAACAAGATGAATTTGTAAAAATCCACTCCGATATATTAAAGGCGGTTGGTGCGTTTTCTAATGCCTTTAAAGATATGGAGGTTAAAATTTTAACCGAGCATGCAAAACTTGGCGAAATTTTTAGTAGAAATTTAAATGCCACAAAAGAGAGTCAGCTTAAATTTGAGCAGACTATAAAGAGCTTTGACAAGGTTTTAAGGGAGTTTTCTTACTCGCTCATGAAAGAGCAAAACGACGCATTAAAGGCATTTAGAGCTTCACTTGTGGAGAGTGCGACGATATTTAAAGCCGCATATGAGCAAGAGGGTAGGAGCTTGGAGCGTGAAAAAGAGCGCGAGAGCCTCATAGCCGAGCTTAAAAAGAATATAGACGAGATCGATAAAGAAGCAAATTCTGTAATAGAAAAAATCGAAAATCTAGTGCAATGAAAATAAACAAAAATAATGAGGATCAATCAAGCTTTTGGGTTTCGTACGCGGACTTGATGGCGGGTCTGCTCTTTGTTTTTATGCTGCTAATCGGCGCTGTCGTCGTAAAATATGTCCTAACTCAAAACACCCTTGAAAATAAAGAGCAAGCCATCATCACAGCCTTAGCAAATTTAAAAGATGCCCAGGGCAAGAATTTCACCCTTGAAGAGCTAAATGAAGCCCTAAAAAGCGAGCTTTCAAAGATAAGTGACGAAAACATAAATTTAAAAAAATCAAATGAAATTTTTGTCATCCAAATAGATGCCCTAAAGGAAAAACTAGCCCAGCTTATAGAGCAAAACAAAGACGCAAATGCGAGCATAAAAGAGCTAAATGCTAGCATTTTTGATCTAAATCAAAAGATGATCGTGCTAAATGATGAAATTTCATCAAAAGATAGAGCGCTTAGCGACGCAAATGAAAGCAGCGAGAAAAATTTAGCCAAGATCGCCTTTTTGCTCGAGCAAGTGAGTAAAAAAGAGGCTAGATATGACGAGCTTTTAAGGGACTTAAACGTCACAAGAGATAGGGTCAAAAACCTAACTGGAATAAGAGTAAAAGTGATCTCAGCCTTAAAAGATAGGCTTGGAAATAGCATCGAGATCGATCCAAACTCAGGCGCGCTAAAGCTTAGCTCCTCAGTACTTTTTGATAAGGGCAGTGCGGTCTTAAAAGAAGAGGTCAAAGAGGAGTTAAAGGCCACTCTTAGTAAATATTTCGACGTGCTTTTAAATGATAAAGATATCGCATCAAATATTGATCAAATTATAATTGAGGGCTTTACAGATAGCGACGGAAGCTATATTTATAACTTGGAGCTTTCACAAAAAAGAGCATACGCGGTTATGGAGTTTATAAACTCATTTGATGGTGATACTCGCCTTAGAAAGTTGCTTGTCGCAAGTGGCCGAAGCTACAACGAGCTAGTTTTTAAAGATGGAGCCGAGGACAAGGACGCTTCAAGGCGTATAGAGATCAAATTTTCACTCTCAAACAAAGAGGCTATCAATGAGATAGAGAAATTTTTGGAGTTTAAGGGTGATTGAGCGGGTAATCCTTAGGGGGCGAGAGTTTTGGCTTTTAAGAGATGATCTGTTAGGTGAGTTTAACGGTAACAAAGCAAGAAAACTAGAGTATTTCCTAAACGCTGATCTTGGTGGCACTCAGGCCATCGTATCTCACGGCTCAAGCCAGTCAAATGCGATGTATAGCTTAAGCCTTTTTGCTAAGATAAAGGGACTCAAATTTTACTACGTCGTCTCTCATCTAAGCTCAAATTTAGAGCAAGATCCAGTTGGAAATTTCAAATTTGCACTTGAAAATGGGATGGAAATTTTTGTAAAAGAGGAACGTGAGAAATTTGCTAAAGAGCTGGCAATTAGCAAAAATGCACTTTTTATAAACGAGGGTGTGGCTCAGAGTGAAGCTGAATTTGGTTTTATCACGCAGGCACGCGAGATAAATGAATGGAGCGAAAAAAGTGGCATAAAGCCTGATATTTTTTTGCCTTCTGGTACAGGCACTAGTGCTTGCTACCTGGCAAAGCACACTGATCTTATGGTTTTTACAGCCCCTTGTGTAGGGGACAGCGACTATCTCAAAAAGCAAATTTACGAGCTAGACAAAAACAGCAAAGTGCAAATTTTAAATCCCCCAAAGAAGTATCATTTTGGGAATTTATACCCAGAGCTTTATGAGATTTGGCTAGAGGTTTGCAAAAGTGGCGTGGAATTTGACCTAGTTTATGATCCGGTCGGTTTTATCACGCTTTTTGCAAATTTAGATAAGCTTGGGGATCAAATTTTATACATCCACCAGGGCGGAATTTTAGGTAATATTACACAAAAGCAAAGATATGAGAGAAAACTAAAAATAAAGGATCGCAAATGAAATTTTTACACAGCAGCGACGCTGACTTTGAGAGTAAATTTTCGCAGCTTGTTAGACGAAGTGATAATGACATAAGTGCTGTGATGCCAGTGGTTGCCAGCATAATAGACGAGATAAGAAAAGATGGCGATAGTGCACTTTTTGCCCAGATAACAAAATTTGATAAATTTAGCGTCACAGGCAAAAACGACATAATAATCGACGTAAAAGAGATGGAAGCGGCCTACAACTCTCTAGATAACGCCCTAATAGTGGCCCTAAATTTAGCCCACGATAGGATAAAAAGCTATCATGAGCGCACAAAGCCAAGTGACTGGACCTATAAAGATGAGCACGACATATTACTTGGGGCAAAATACACTCCGGTTGATCGTGCCGGCCTTTACATCCCTGGCGGTAAGGCAGCATATCCTAGCTCACTTCTTATGAACGCTGTACCTGCTATCGTAGCTGGCGTAAAAGAGATTGTTGTCTGTACACCAGCACCAAGTGGCAAGGTAAATCCTTTGCTTCTTGCTGCAATGCATCTTTGTGGTATCAAAACAGCCTTTAAGATAGGCGGAGCAAGTGCTATTGCAGCGATGGCGTACGGAACTGCAACCGTGCCAAAGGTAGATGTCATCACGGGCCCTGGCAACATCTACGTAGCGACTGCCAAAAAACTAGTTTATGGCGACGTAAATATCGATATGATCGCTGGTCCAAGCGAGATAGGCGTCATCGCTGATGACAGTGCTGATCCTCGCCACATAGCTATCGATATGCTCTCTCAAGCTGAGCACGACGAGATCGCAAGTGCCTTTTTGATAACGCCAGTAGAGGCTTTTGCAAGGGCTGTGCAAAGACACATCGAAGATGAGTTAAAGACACTAAAACGTGAGCCGATCGCAAGTGCAAGCATAAGAAATAAAGCTGCAATAATAGTAGCAAAAGATCTAAAAGAGTGTTTTGCTCTCATGAATGAGCTTGCAGTAGAGCACCTAGAGATCGCTACAAACGACGCTTTGAGCTATATGGATGAGGTAAAACACGCTGGAGCGATATTTTTTGGACACTTCACACCTGAGGCGATGGGTGACTACATCGCTGGACCAAACCACACCTTGCCAACTGGCGGAAGTGCGAGATTTTATTCACCGCTTGGAGTTGAAAATTTCATGAAGCGAAGTTCGATCATTTCAGTGAGTAGAAAAGGTATTATGCATCTTGGCAAATCATGCATGCAGCTAGCTGAAGCTGAGGGGCTAACCGCTCATAAAAAATCAGTTGCAATGAGGCTAGAAGAGTAAAGAAAAATAGATTTTATAAAGATTTTGCAACTTTTTATAGAATTTGTAGTAGAATCAATAGCGAATTATAAAAAAGGAGTTGTTATGGAGTTAGGAACTTATACTGCAAACCAGGCTTCAGGAAACTATTATTTAGATCAAGCAAAAAATAGCGAGAAGAAGGCGCTAAATGCCATCTCTGCAAACAGCGAGATCAAAGCATCAAGTGCAAATTTGCAAATCGCAGAGAGTTTGCTTTCACAAACAAATGTTTTGAACGAAGGTTTGGCAAATGCAAACGACATGATCGGTATGCTTCAAATCGCTGACTCAACACTTTTAAATTTAAGTAAAAGTACAGATAGAATAGGTGAACTTTCAAGTAAACTCACAAATCCTACTCTCTCGGCAAATGAACAAAAAGGCATAAGGGGCGAAATCAATGCACTAAGAAATGCTATGAGTGATAGTGTAAAAGAAGCTAAATTTAATGGAAAAAACGTATTTGATGCTGAGCTTGGATTTTTCACAGGAGAGAGTACAAAAAATATAAATTTAGGTACGAACGCGCTTCTAAATGTAAAAGATGACGGCTCAAATGCGGGTGAAATTTTAAAAAATATAAATTCGCTTCGTTCAGAGATCGGATCAACACAAAATGCTGTATTTAGGGGCATAAACGCTCTAGCAGCAAGAAGTGTGGCAAATGCTAATAGTATAGAGAATCTTGATAGTAGCGATATAGCAAAGAGCTTGGAAGAAAATTTACAAGCAAATTTAAAACTTCATGCTGCGAGCTTAGCTAAAGCTCATGATACTACGAGCTTGGCCGCAAAACTAGATAAACTTCTAGCTGAATAAATTTTTACCGGTCTTGCGCCGGTAAAATACTTTTTATCTAACTTTATTCTTTAAAAAATACTAAGTTCTTTGTATTTCTATTTTTAAGTTGGTCTAATGGCTAAATAAAATTTAGATCTAGTCTTTCAATAATGAAATTAATGTAGTTTGCTAGTAAAATTTATTGCTAAAAATTATCAAATTTAAATTTTATAAAGTTAAAGAGAAAGTCTTAAGGAAAATATCCAAAAGAAAAAAGGGCTTTTTAGCCCTCAATGTAGTTTTTAAGTTTTCTACCAACTTTTGGGTGTTTTAGTTTTTTGATAGCTGAGCTTTCTATCTGGCGGACGCGCTCACGAGTGACATTTAGGGCCTTGCCGATCTCTTCAAGTGTGCGGTCACTCTCATCCTCAAGCAAGCCAAATCTCATTGAAATTACAGCCTTTTCACGCTCATTTAGCTGCGAAAGCACATCATCTATCTGCTCTCTAAGGTCGCTTTTTAAAATTTGCTCTATCGGTGAAAGTGAGCTTTTATCCTCAACAAAATCTCCAAATTTACCGTCTTCTTCATTTGCGATTGGAGCTTCAAGACTGATAGGCTCTTTTGTTATTTTGATAACTTGTTTTACCTTATCAACGCTTAGCCCAACTTCTTTTGCGATAACGCTTACATCAGGCTCTTTTCCCTCTTCTTGGAGGTATTTGCGGTTGATTTTGTTGATACGATTGATCGTTTCTATCATGTGGATAGGTATCCTAATCGTCCTTGCCTGATCGGCGATCGCACGCGAAATAGCTTGGCGGATCCACCATGTGGCGTAGGTTGAAAATTTATAACCTTTTCTATATTCAAATTTATCAACCGCTTTCATAAGGCCGATGTTGCCCTCTTGGATGAGATCCAAAAATGGCAAGCCCCTATTTGTATAGCGTTTTGCGATACTTACAACTAGACGGAGGTTCGATTTAGCCATTCTGGCTTTTGCCTCGTCAGAAATTTTCTTTCCACGTTTGATCTGCTCTAAAATTTCTTTTAGCCTTGTTGGCTCAAGATCAAAGCCTTGCTTACTCGCCTCTTTTGTAGTAAATAGCTTTTTGATCTCGACATAAGTTGAGACCATTGTAGCTTCTGGCACGCGAGCCGAGATTTCTTCCTTACTAAGCTTGATGATATCTTTTAGTATGCTTTTGTGATTTTTCTTAAGCTCGTCACTAAACATTGGTAAGCGATACTCTAAGCGTTTTAGCTCTCTGTCAAATTCGTCGTCGCTTTTTAATGCTGTTTCCATTGATTTTACGATCTCGCTAATTAACTTGCTTGTTGGGCCAAGATCCATTAGCTTCTCTTTTAAAATTTTCTTTTTAAATGCAAGAGTCATCTTTGAAGCCGTGTCATCGCTTTCTACTTTATCTTGTTTATTTGCAGTCTTTAGCCACTCTTTTTTTGCCTTTTCGAGGGCCTTGAAACTCTCTATAACTTTTTCAGCACGTTTATCATTTTTGGCTGATTTTTTAGGAGCTTCGTTCTCTTCATTCTCTTCATCTTCCTCGTCTATATCGTCTTCACTATCTTCATTTTCTTCGTTTTCACTCTCGTCTTCAAAGCTCTTAAAAAGCTCTTTTACACGGCGTTCTCTATTGATGAGCGGCTCTTTATAGTCAAGTATGAAGTCTATCAAAAATGGCACAGAACAAAATGCATCGATAATGATATCTTCGCCAAGCTCGATCCTTTTGCTGATCTCCACCTCTTCATCTTTTGTAAGAAGTGCGATCTGGCCCATCTCTCTTAGATACATCCTCACTGGACTATCAGATCTTGACCACTCTAAAAGGTCACTTTCACCTGAAAGATCGAGATCCTCGTCGATATCTTGATCACTTTTTTGAGCATTCTCTTGGCGTTTTTTAGCATCGGCTAAATTTCTAAGCTTTGCAGCCTCAGCAGATGTGATGAGCTGGACTTTGTTTGTTTTTGCTAGTTGTTCTATCTTTTTTACTATCGTAGCAGTCGGAGCTTTGTCTAATAATTTTACTAATTTTTCGTATGTCAAAAAGCCTTTTGCATTTTCAGCGAAAAGCTCTTCTATCTGAGAAAAAGAGTCTTTTGCGGCGCTCATAAATTTCCTTTCGAATCGTCTAATTGTGATTTAAGTGTTGTTTAAAAGAAAGTGGATTATACCCAAATTTTGTAAATGTGTATAAAAATAAAGTTGGAACGATGATTGCTTAGTAATTCTAAACAATCAAATTTTGACTAGGAAATTGTATGCAAAATGGTTATTATCAAGCCACTGCTGGCATGGTAACGCAGTTTAACAGATTAAACGTTATCTCAAACAATCTTGCAAATGTAAATACGATTGGCTACAAGAGAAATGACGTAGTTATCGGAGATTTTGCGAGAATTTTTAAAGAGACACAAGATGAGCTCCCACTTAAAAATCACACAAAAGATGGAGCTAAATTTTTAAACAGAACTCTTAATCGCGTGCCACAAGTGAGCGAAGAGTATACCGACTTTAGTGCTGGTGGTTTTAAATACAGCTCAAATACGCTTGACTTTGCAATAAAAAGAGATGACGCATTTTTCTTAGTCGATACTCCAAATGGCGTAAAGCTTAGCAAAAACGGCTCTTTTAGCCTTGATGGCGATGGTTATATTGTCACAAAGGAGGGCTATAAAGTTTTACCAAGTGGCTATGAGGCACAAAACCCCGGTCAAAGAGGTATCCAAGTACCACAAGGCGAGGTTCTAACTGCTGATAAAAATGGAAATTTATACTCAAATAACAACCAATTTTCTAAATTTTACATCGCTCAGCCAAGAGAGATAAGAGATCTAAAAAAGGTTGGAGATAATCTCTTTGAGAGTAGAAATTTTGACGACATCACAGAGCTTGAAGAAGCTGATAGCGTGATGCAAGGATATGCTCAGATGTCAAATGTAAACCCAGTTTTAGAAATGGTGGGTCTAATAGAAACCCAGCGCTTAGTTGATATGTATCAAAAGGTTATGACAAGCCACATGAGCGACCTTAATCAAGATGCTGTTCAAAAACTAGCCCTAAAAGCTTAATAAAAGGATAAAACTATGATGAGATCACTTTACACTGCGGCCACTGGCATGATCGCCGAGCAGACGCAGATAGACGTAACCTCACACAATATTGCAAACGTAAATACTTATGGATACAAAAAAAATAGAGCCGAATTTGCTGATCTTATGTATCAAGTCATGGAGTATGCAGGTACGGCTACAAGCCAGACCACTACAAGTCCAACAGGCATTGAGGTGGGTCTTGGCGTACGTCCAACGGCGATAAATAAAATTTTTTCTCAGGGTTACTTTAAAGAGACTAGCAACAATCTAGATATGGTCATAGCTGGCAACGGCTTTTTTCAAATTCAGCTACCTGATGGCACGACGGCTTATACTAGAAATGGCGCATTTAAGCTTGATGCAAACGGCACGATCGTAAATAGCGATGGCTATCAGCTCATCCCGCAGATCACAGTTCCTGCAAATGCAACGCAAATTTCAATAGGCACAGATGGCACCGTGTCAGTGCTTCAAGCAGGTGAGAGAGAGATGGCTCAGATAGGTCAGATCGAGCTAGCAAATTTCATAAACCCAGCCGGCCTTCACTCAATGGGTGATAATAACTACCTAGAAACAAGCGCTAGCGGTAATGTTGTGGTAGGTGTGGCAGGACTTGACGGACTTGGTACGATCAGACAAGGATTTGTCGAGATGAGTAACGTTCAGCTAGTTGAAGAGATGACCGATCTTATCACTGGTCAGCGTGCGTACGAGGCGAACTCAAAGGCGATAACCACGAGTGACTCGATGCTTGAAATAGTAAATGGGCTTAAAAGGTAGGTAGTATGAACGCGACTCTAGCTATCGTTGGGCTTATACTGCTTTCTTTTACGCTTGAGGTATTTTATTTTTCAAATAATACTTCAAAAGAGAAGGACTCAATAAAGCAGACGCATTAATATAAATTTGGCAGTACTATTGTTGCTTGATGAATTATAAATTTTTAAGGCATCTTTGTAACTGCCTGTAAAATTTTCTCTTATCCTGCTATCGCTTTGATATATCTCATCTAAAATTTCTGCTCTTAAGAGCAAGAATAAAAGCATCTTTTGTTTAATTAAAAATTTTTAAGCATACTACATGCTTCTTTCAAATCAAGCTCACAGGCTTTTTTGTAGTAGTTCTTTGCTCTATTTTTATCTTGCAACATACCAGCATCTCCAGTTTCATAAATGAGCGCAAGAGTATAGCAAGCAAATGCATTTTTTAGTTGGCAAGCCTTATTATAAAGTCTAAGCCCCTCTTCTTTCTCTTGTACTAGAGTGTCTTTTTGTAGATATATATTTCCTAAAAATAGACAGCTATGTGGATTGCCTAGCTCGCAGGCTTTGTTTGCCATAGCTGCCATTTTATCGCGCTCATTGTTGTCAAGGTAGATATATATAAGATCGGTGCAGCTTTCTATGTTGTTTAAAGCACATTCATTTTCAAGCTTAGTGGTATCTAAGTTTTTACCCCAAGAAAATAAAATACAAAATAAAATTAGAATTACCTTTTTCATCTTTTAACTCCAAAAATTTCTATCATTTTATAAAATTTAACTCTATTTTTACTCTTATTTTCAAATTTTTGCTAATATTTTGGCTTTTTATGAAGGTAAAATTTGACATTTAACTACGTTTTTAAACTATCTATTCCTATTTTTATGGGCTATTTCCCACTTGGCGTCGCATTTGGCGTGCTGGCAAAAAGCATGGGTGTGAGCGCATTTATCGCCGTCGCTCTTAGCACTCTTGCCTACGGCGGCGCAGCGCAGTTTATGATGCTTTCGCTCTTTAGCGTGGGCACGAGCTACGTTGAGGTCTTTATCGTGAGCTACCTTGTAAATTTGCGTCACACTTTTTATGGAATTTCACTTTTAAAAGAGTATAGCGGGATCAAATTTAGGCTTTTAAATATTTCGTTGCTAACAGATGAGACCTTTGCGATATTTAAAAATTTAGGGCTAAAAGATGCAAGTGATCGAAGTTTTGTCTTTACCTGGCTAAATCTTTTATCTTGGTCTTACTGGGCGGCTGGAACGCTATTTGGAGCGATACTTGGTGATCTTATAAAGGCCGATACAAAGGGGCTTGAGTTTAGCTTGACATCGCTTTTTATTGTTATTGTGATAGAGATGTTTAAAAATGATAAAAACTACCGCGTACTCTTCGCGGCGATCTTTTTTGGCGTGCTTGGAGTGAGCCTATTTCCGGCTAAATTTGTGCTTGTTGGCTCGATGGCGCTTTGTTTTATATTTTTGCTTTTGTTTAAGGATAAAATTTGATAAGTGTAAATTCAAGTGAGATGATACTGTTTATAGCGGTGCTTTTAAGCGCCCTAGCTACTTTTATAACGAGGGCAACGCCGTTTTATGCTCTGAAAAACCATAAGTCAAACCATTATTTAGACGCCATTGAGAAGCATATGGGCATGATGATAATGGTTGTTTTGGTCTGCTACGGTTTAAAAGATACGAAATTTAGCGAGTTTCCTTATGGCTTAAGCGAGATAGTAGCGGTTTTTACAGCTATTTTGATGCATTTAAAGTTTAAAAATACCCTTCTTAGCATAGTTATTTCAACCGGAATTTATATGTTTTTGATAAGATTTTTTTAAATAAATATAAAATTTGGAAATTAATAATTTTTTTAAATAAATGGCATTATAATGACTTTGCAAATTTTAATGCAAAGGAGCTAAAATGCGTTTAATCTTTAAGGCGGTATTACTCATGATTTTAGGTGCTACTTTAGCGGTTGCAAAGCCAACCATCTACATTCTAGCCACTGGTGGAACGATAGCGGGAAGCGGCTCAGGATCGCTTGATTCGAGCTATACTTCTGGAACTGTTACGGTCGATAAACTAATTGCAGCCGTGCCGGATATTAACAAGATAGCCACTATCAAAGGCGAGCAAATTTCAAATATCGGCTCACAGGATATGAACAATGAAGTTTGGCTTAAGCTTGCTAATAGAATAAACGAACTTCTAAACAGCGGCAAAGCTGATGGTATCGTCGTTACTCACGGCACAGACACTATGGAAGAGACAGCTTACTTTCTAAATTTAGTCGTTAAAAGTGACAAGCCAGTCGTGCTTGTAGGTGCGATGAGAAATAGCGGCTCACTAAGCGCAGACGGTCCACTAAATTTATTTAACGCTGTAAACGTAGCTATCAGCAAAGATAGCGTAGGCAAGGGCGTTGTGGTTACTATGAATGACGAAATTCACGCTGCTAGAGAGGTAACAAAAACCAACACAACAGGCGTTGATACATTTAAATCACCAAACAGCGGTAAGATCGGCACAGTCTTTTATGGCAACGTAAAATACTATATGAATCCGATCAGAAAACATACAGCAAAATCAGCATTTGACTTAGAGGGCGTAAAAGAACTTCCAAGAGTTGATATTATCTACTCTCATGCAAATGATAACCCTGACTTTGTAAACATAGCTGTTAAAAACGGCGCAAAAGGCATAGTTAGCGCTGGCCTTGGCAACGGCAACCCTTACTTTAGCGTGCTTGACGCACTTGGCGAGGCTTCAAAAGCTGGCGTAGTGGTAGTTCGCGACTCACGTGTAGGAAGCGGCGAGACGACTATGAACGGCGAAGTGGACGACGCAAAATACGGCTTTTTAACAAGCGATAATCTAAACGCGCAAAAAGCTAGAGTGCTTTTAATGCTTGCGCTTACAAAAACAAGCGATAAAGCAAAAATTCAAGAGTATTTTTTGACTCACTAAAAAAGAGGCGGTTTAGTCCGCCTTTTAAATTTAAGCTATAAATTTGATCGCTGGATCTGATTTATAGCTTAAATTTTTATATTTGTTAGCTAAATTTTAAGGCTTTTTATGGACTTCTTACTCTTTTTTGCCATGCTTGCTCCCATCTCGCTAATGCCAGGCATCAACATGACCTATGCGATGAGTATCGGTATGAGCTTTGGCTATAAGCACTCGTTTATTATGATGACCGGACAGCTTCTTTCGCTTGCTTTCGTGGCGTTTTGCTGTATGCTTGGCGTGGGCGCGGTGCTTCATCATTTTGAGTACGCATTTAAGGCGCTAAACATCATCGCAGGGCTTTATATGCTCTATCTTGGCGCGATGCTTCTTTTTGGCAAGGGCGAGCTTAGCATAACAAACGTCTCAAATTTACCAAGCAAAAAGCAGATGTTTATAAACGGCCTCATCGTTTGCGTCACAAATCCAAAGGCATGGATATTTTTCTCGGCTTTACTGCCTACATTTTTGGACAAAGACGATCCCTTTAGTCTCGCTCGTATGTGCTTGATCACGGCAACGCTCGTTTTCATCGAGTTTTGCTCGCTAAATATCTACGCACTCGGCGGAGCTATGCTAAAGAAATTTTTACAAACGCACCTAAGGCTACTTGAAATTTTCACCGCCCTCATCGTCTGCACGATCGGCGTACTTTTACTTTTTAGATAAATTTAGCCTCTTTTTATATAGCTTGGCTAAAATTTGCTCGGTTTGCACTACATTTTTGGCAAAAGGAGAAAAAGATGAAAAAATTTCTATTTATACTTACAAATCAACCATACAACGGTACCGACAATGCTTACAACGCATTAAGGCTAGCTAAAACGCTAAAAGAAAAAGGCGAAGAGGTTAGAATTTTTCTAATGAACGATGCGGTCGACCTTGCGCGAAATAGCACCAAAAAGCCGGAAAACTATGACGTAGATCTAGTAGCGATGTTAAAAGAGCTTTACGCTAGCGGCGCTATGTTAAAGGTTTGCGGTAGCTGCCAAACGAGGTGCGGTTTGCATGCGGGAGAGCCTTATTTCGAGGCTGAGGTGAAAGGCAGCATGGATATCTTGTCCGAGTGGGTTAGGCAGTGTGATCAAGTGATGACGTTTTAGAGTAGGCGAAAGAGAATTTATGAGCGTAACATTTAAGGTGAAAAATAAAAAGAAGCTTTTGGGCGGATATGAAAAGGCGCTAAGTGAGCGTGAAATTTCAGAGGTTATAGAGGGATTTTGCTTTTTTAATGGTCAAAACGACGAGCCGAGCGAGCTTTCGCTAAACGAAAACGTGATGATATCAGGCGTACGGCAAAAGAGCGCTCGTGGCTTTGAACTAAACTATGAAGATGGAAAATATATCGTTCGAGTCTGCACTCCAAGCGGCGTTGGAGACTGGCAGATCGCGCTTGAGCTACTCTCAAAGCTCTCAGCCAAAACCGGCTCACCAATAGAGTGCGACAACGAGGAAATTTACGATGAAGAGCAAATTTTAAAATTTGATTATGAAGCCGACATAATGTGGGGACTTGAAGCGTTAAAAGACGCAAGAGAGAAAAATCAAACGCTCTATATCTATGGCGTGGAGCGCGACGTGGCGTTTGACGCGGTTATGATAGATGAAATTTTTGCAAGTACTAGCCCTGCGGCTAAATTTGATGAGATGATGAGGCAGGTGCAGTATCTTAACGCTTATAGCGCAAGAGAGAATTTATACGAAGATAAAAACGGGAATGAAATTTTTGGCGCGTATACGCTTAGCGAAAATTTGCCGACTATCTTGCCTTACGCCCCTTCTCCGTCGTGGCAGGCGCAAGAAGTTCTAGGAGAGCGCAAGGTCTCGCGCTGGATACTTACGCTAGTAGTCGGCGTAGACGATAGGGACGCGCACGTGTTCGGCGAATGCGAATACAATGCCTTTATGGCAAATTTACCAAAAGAAAAATATCGCTTCATAGATGCCGCAAATATACTGGTTGAGCCGCTTAGCGAAGAAGAGATGAGAGAAATTTTAAAAAAGGCAAACGAAGCTTAAGTTAATAAACTGCCGAAATGAAAATTCGCCTCAGACTTGCTTAAAAATTTAAGTCAGTTTCAGGCGCGGATTTAAACTCGTAAAAGCTAGGATTTTACCGGTATTGCCGCCTTTTAGGCTAAATTAGGCGAAATTTAGCCTAAACTAATCTAGGATTTGCGTGATTTGAAAAAGGATAAAAATGAAAATTTTAAAAACTATTTTAGCGGCGGCATCGGCGGTTTGCTATCTAAACTCGGCTGTTTTACCAGAAAGCGATTGGAGCAAAAGAGAGCTAAAAGGCGAGGTTAAGAGCATGACGGCTACTGAGTACGAATACTCTATAGACGGCTCTGGGACGCTAGAAAATACGCGCGTAAAGCGGACGGAGTTTAACGAAAACGGCTATATACTGCAAGAAACCGAGCATATAAACGGCGCGCCAAACAGCTCGGTTTTGTTTGAGTATGGCAAAGACGGGCTAATACGCAAAAAATATCAAGATAGCGCCGTTTATCTCTACGAATACGAATTTGACGGCGAAAATTTAGTCGCAATGGCCAAAGAGCAGCATGTGGAGGATAAATTTTACCCCCGCACGGAGAAAATTACCTACGGCAAGGACGGCAAAATGATCGCTCGGGCGGCGTATTCGGGCGGGACGCTAGTGACGGACGATAGCTACGTCTACGACGAAAAGGGCGTTTTAACGCGGATAGAAAATAATATGGAGCCGGGCCACGGCATAGAAATAAGCTTCGAGCGCAAGCCAAACGGCGAATACGAAAAAATCACGCAAGCCCCGGGCTCAAAATGGGTTTATTACTACGCCGCAAACGGCGACGAGATGGAGTATACGTCGGTAAATTACTTCGGCTCCGAGGCAAAAATCTGGCAAATCTTGCAGTTTAAAGACATAAGCAGGGACGAGCGGGGAAATTTGACGCGTAAAACCTCGGTCAAATTTAAGCCAGCGGACAAATACTACGAAAACGGCGACATAACGGAAATCGGCCTATATAAAAAGCTAGAAATCAGCTACGAATACTACTAAAGTAAATTTTTGAGCGATAAGGCTATTTTTCCGAAAAAATTTCGCCGTTTATTATAGATTTAGCCGTTAAAAATCCGACTATCAAAATCGAAGCAACTAGAGCCGCAAAAGCGCCGACGCCTAAAACTAAATAAAAATCGCTTTGCGTAACTTCGTAAGCTTTTAAAAACGCTATGGAGCTAGCGGCCGTCGGGAAAGTAAAAGCCCACCACGATAGGGCGAATTTGAGTTTAATAAATCTTTTATACGAAAAAAGTATAAGCGCGGCGAAAAATACGTTTATATTAAGAAGTATCGCCGCAAAAGCGTCGAATTGCTCGGTTAATTTTACGTATCCCAAAAACGCAATAGCCGGCGGCGCTAGTGTAATGACTAGCGTCGGGACGAATTTGTCGGCTAACTTATCGCAAAAAACTAACCTATAAAATATAACGGCGAATAAAATAATCCAGAAAAATAGCCCCAAACTAAAATAATACCAGATCGCTTGAGATTTTTCGGCTATGATCGGAATTAACAAGTTGCCCACTACGGGGATAAACCATGCCGGATTTAGCGTCGCGATATCGAATTTTTCGTCAATCCAAAAAGAAATTACGTAAAGAGTAAAAATCGTTTGTAAGCCTAAAGCCGCGTAAAAAAGCGAGTAGTATAGTAGCGGCGCGTCTTTGTAGGCTAGAGCTAAAAGAAAAAGCGAGATGATAAACCCGCCGAAAAAATTTATCCTTATAGGGTGCGAAAATTCGGCCTTTACCTCTTCTTTAAATTTTAAAAGCTTAAAGAAGTAAAACGCCGAAAGCAGGCAAAATACCGTGCAGTCTAACGCTCTAAGCGCCGAGAATATCTCGCTTGGTAAATCAAATATCTCGCTTAATTTCTTGTAAGCCGCGCAAAGCCCTCCAAGCCCCATAGTACCGGCAAAAAGCATAATCGGAAGCGATTTTATTTTGCTTTGCGAGTCGTTTTGCTTAACGTCGTGCATTGTTTTTCTTTTCGTATTAAATTTTTATGCAATATTACCTATAATAAGGCTAAATTTTTGTAACGAAGTCACGAAAGGACAAAATGCTAAGCGAAGAGTTAAAAGAAATTTTGCGCGAGAGATTTACGAATAATTTCAATCTAGCAAGCGAGGATCTAAATGCGATCTTTACTAACGCGTATCTAAAAACCGTAAAAAAGGGCGATATATTTTACTCCGGAAACGATTGCTTCGGATTTATCCTTATACTAAAAGGCGTTTTAAGGGCGTTCGTGTCGTCTAGCGCAAAGGAAATAACGATATTTAGGCTAACTAAAGACGAGAGTTGCGTGCTGTGCGATACGTGTTCTATAAATTCGTTAGAAAATAAAGTAAGCGTCGAAATCGAGCAAGACAGCGAGATTATCGTTATTCCGGCGCGGATTTACAAACCTCTTAAAGAAAAATATCCGAGCATTTTAAATTTTACTCTAAAAATCGTAGCCGATCGGTTTGCTAGAACCATAAACGTTATGGAACAGGCTTTGTTTTCGCCGCTTTCGGCGCGGATTATGAATTTTTTATCCCAAAGCATCGAAAACCTAAACGAAAATTTTATAAAAATAACGCACGAAGAGCTGGCGAATCATCTAGGAAGCGCTAGAGAAGCGGTATCTAGGGTGCTTAAAGAGCTTGAGAGAAGCGGGCAAATAACGCAAAGCCGTGGCGAAATAAGGCTAGTTTCTTAAAATTCTCGTTTTAAGGTAACTTTGTTACGGAGAGGGCGGCCTTTTTTAAGTAGCATTTCATAAACTCGTTTGAAAGGAGAATTTATGAAAGGACTGCAAAGAAGAGACGCTTTAAAGCTAATGGGGGCCGCTGGACTAGCCGCGAGTATGAGCGGTTGCTCGGCAACGGGCGGCGAAAACGACGATATAAATTCTAAAATCGTCATAATGGGCGCGGGACTTAGCGGTATCGCGTTGGCGGCTAAACTTAGAAGAGATATGCCTAACGCCAAGGTAATTCTCGTGGATAAAGACGAGAAATTTTACTACCAGCCGGGCTTTACGCTAATCGCCGTCGGAATTTACGAAGCTAGCGACGTCGTTTACGAAAAAGCGGATTATATCCCGCAAGGAACCGAGTGGATACGCAAAAACGTATCGGAGATAAAGCCCGAAGCCAATCTGCTCGTCTTAGATGACGGGAGCGAACTAGGGTATGATTATCTAATCGTAGCAAGCGGCGTGGAATACGATTTTGAAGCCGTTAAGGGGCTAAGCTTAGAGGATATTAACGATACGAGCGGCAATATATCTTCCGTCTACACTCTACAAGGCGCCGTAAAGAGCAACGAGCTGATGAAAAAATTCTCTCAAAACGGCGGCGCGGCTGTATTTTGCGATCAAAAAACCCCGATGAAATGCAGCGGCGCAAATAAAAAAGTAACTTGCATGAGCGAAGATAGGCTGAGGTTGGCCGGCAACCGCGATAAAGGCAGCGTTAATCTTTACGTCGGCGGCGGCAAGCTTTTCGGCGATCCGACTTATGCCGCGGCGATGACTCAAATAATGATAAAAAGAAAGATAAAATTTAATCTTCGCCACCAAATCGTAGCCGTCGATAAAAGCTCAAGTACCGCTACTTTCGAGTTTTGGACGGCGTATAGGCAAAACGGCGAAGATAAAATCGCATCCGAGCTAATCGACGTAAAATACGACTGGCTTCACCTGCCGCCTAAGCAAAAAGGAAGCGAAATTTTAGCTCGCGCCGGCCTAACCAAAGAGGGCGACAAGCTAAATTTTTTAGCCGTCGATAAATACAGCCTGCAAAGTACAAAATTTAAAAATATATTCGGCATCGGTGATATTTGCGGATTTGCGGCCGGCAAAACGGGGGCTAGCATTAGGAAAATGTATCCGATCTTAGCTAAAAATTTAGCCGATACGATAAAAGGACGAGAACCTAGCGAGAAATTTACAGGATATACGGCTTGCCCTTTTATCACCAAATACGGCAAGGCCATAATGGTAGAGTTTGACTGGGAGGGAACGGCTCCGACGCTAGAGTGCTTCGGCGCTACCAGGGAGAGCTATATGAGTTGGCTGGTTAAAATTTACGGATTTAAACCTATGGTTATGAACGGAATGCTAAAAGCTTTGGCTTAAAGGAGATAAAATGAGCGTTTTAGATAAAACTATACGTTTGATTATAGCGGCGATTTGGTTTTTTATTTTCGGATTTATTTGCGATTGCTGGTTGTGGACGGTCGGGCTAATTCCGCTTTTAACGGGATATTACGGCTACTGCCCGCTTTATAAAATTTTTAAGAAAAGGTAAAAATATTATGGTAAGCGTGAAAAGTAGAATTATTAGGGTTGTACTGGGGCTGATTTTTACGGTAGCGGTTTGGTATTTTTATGAGAGCTACTGGGCGTTAATCGGGTTAATCCCGATTATCGTCGGCGTTACGGGTTTTTGCCCTGCGTGTAAATTCTTGGGTAGGTGCTCTTTAAATTTAAAAAGATAAAAAGGGCGTTTTAGCGCCCTTTGCCTTGCCCTTTAGCCGTTTGGGCCGCAAATTTTATTCGCCGTTTGATGAATTATTTAGCTACTTTTGGCTAAAATCTCGAAAATTTAAAAAAGGCGAAACGATGAATAAAGTTTGGAAATTCGGCGACAATATCGATACCGATATAATTATCGCCGCCAGATACTTAAATACTTCCGACGAAAATATCTTAGCAAAACATATAATGGAGGACGCCGATCCTAATTTTAGCTCCAAGATAGATAAGGGCGACATTATCGTAGCGGGAGAAAATTTCGGCTGCGGTAGCTCTCGCGAGCACGCTCCTATCGCGCTTAAAGCTGCCGGTATAGGCGCGGTGATAGCTAAAAGCTATGCGAGAATTTTTTATAGAAATAGCTTTAATACGGGGCTTTTAATACTTGAGATCAAAGAAACGGACGAGATAAACGAGGGCGATGAGCTAAAAATAGACGTAGATAACGGCACGATCGTAAATCTAACCAGCGGCAAAGAGTATAAATTTAGCCCTATACCGCCGTTTATGCAAGAGCTTCTAAACGCCGGCGGACTTATAGAGTATGCAAAAGTAAAGTTGGATTAAATAATGAGAGAATATAAAATTTGTGTTATAAAAGGCGATGGCATCGGTCCTGAGATCATCGACGAGGCGATAAAAATTTTAGATGTTGTTAGCGCTGAGTTTGGGATAAAATTTGAGTACGACTACAAGCTTATGGGTGGTGCAGCTTATGATGTATTTGGCGTGCCTTTGCCAGATGAGACGCTTAGTTCTGCTCTAAACTCTGATGCTGTGCTTTTTGGAGCGATCGGCGGCGAGAAATGGGATAGTTTGCCAAGACACCTAAGGCCAGAGAGTGGGCTTTTAAAGATTAGAAAAGAGCTTGAAGCTTATGCGAATTTACGCCCAGCCATCGTTTTTGATGAGCTAGTAGATGCTAGCACGCTAAAGCCAGAGGTTTTAAGAGGCGTTGATTTTGTCGTGGTTCGTGAGCTAACAGGCGGACTTTATTTTGGGCAGCCACGTGAAAAAGGCGAAGATAGAGCGTTTAATACGATGATTTATTCTAAATTTGAGATCGAGCGCATAGCAAAGATTGCTTTTGAAACAGCAATGCTTCGCAAGAAAAAGGTCTGCATGGTCGATAAGGCAAATGTGCTTGAGACAAGCCAGTTTTGGCGCGAGGTGACTAGCGAGGTGGCTAAAAATTACCCTGAAGTAGAGCTTAGCTTTATGTATGTGGATAATGCGGCGATGCAGTTAGTAAGAGCGCCAGCAAATTTTGACGTCATCCTTACTGAAAATTTATTTGGCGACATCTTAAGTGACGAAGCGAGTATGGTCTGTGGCTCGATAGGACTTTTGCCAAGCGCTAGTATGGGCGGTAAAGTGGGAATTTATGAGCCAATACATGGCTCAGCACCAGACATCGCAGGGCAGGGCATAGCAAATCCAATCGCAACAATTTTAAGTGCAGCGATGATGCTAAGATACGCATTTAGTGAAAATGAAGCCGCAGATACGATAGAAAATGCTGTGAAAGAGGCACTTGCAAAAGGTTATAGAACAAAAGATATCGCTGCTTTTAATGCGGTTGAAATTTGCTCAACTAGCGAGATAGGCGATGTTATTGCAGGATTTATCAAAAAATGAAAAACACAATCACTGAAGCACTGATTTACGAAGCTCAGGGGCTAAAAGATGATGCACTTGAAATTTATAAAAATATCTTAAAGCAAGATCCGTCAAACAAAGATGCCCTTAGCGCGATAAACCGCCTGAGCGGACTTCGTAAAGAGCGAGCGATAAAAAACGAGCAGATGAAAGAGTTTTTTATAGCGATGAAAAGTGATGAAGAGATAAATGAATTTAAAAGGTGGTTGATAAGATTATGAAGCTTGATGATATCGCTAGAATGGCAATCAGTGAGGTTAGCGCTGAGCTTGAAAAAATAGAAGCATTGCAAAGTAAGAAGCAAGAAGAGCTCGAGCGTGAGAATCTAAAAAAAGAGCTTTTGGCTATAGAGTCTAATGAAAATGCACTAAATAACGAGCTAAAAGTTGAGACAAATTTACAAAATGAGCAAGTGTTTGAGGTAAAAGAGGAGCCAGTAAGTCCAATAAAAAATAGAGAGGTGAGCGAAGAAAAAATTTTCTTAGCAAACCTTGCTGAGCGCATAGAAGTGCTTTTTGAAGGGCTTAAACAAACTAGTGAACAAAATCTTGCTTCAAGGCTTGAGCTAACGACAAAATTTTTAGAATTTACCCTTGCAAATATCGAAAATAGACTCCAAAATCTCTCAAAATAAGCCATTAGATGGCTTAAAAAATGAGATAAAAATCAAAAATGAAATTTATAAAAATAGCGAGCTAGACTTTTTTAGATCGCTATTTGCTCCATTTACTTCACGTGTCTATCTCGTGGGTGGCTGCGTGAGAGATGCGTTCTTGGGGCGAGAAATTTATGATTATGACATCGAAGCTTATGACATTGAGCCTACTAAATTTAATGAGCTAATGGCTAGCATAGGCGCTAGCGGAGTTGGCAAAAGCTACTTTATCTACAAATACAAAAACTACGACATTGGGCTTCCAAGAAGCGAGAGCAAAACTGGAAATTCACACAAAGACTTTGCAGTAAGCTATATTAACGATCCCAAAATGGCGAGCCTTAGGCGAGATTTTACGATAAATGCCATGATGATGAATATCTTTAATGGAGAAATTTTAGACTTTTACGGTGGGAAGCAAGATCTAGCAAACAAGATATTAAGGCACATTGATAGTGAAAAATTTAAAGAAGATCCGCTAAGGGTACTTCGTGGCGTGCAGTTTAGCGCGAGGCTTGATTTTAGCATAGCTGATGAGACGCTAGCTCTTATGAAAAGCCTTAGTTTAGAGTTTTTAAGCAGAGATAGGATAAATACTGAGCTTATTAAATTTTTTCGCGCAAAGCATCTTGAAAAAGGAGCTTACTATCTTTTTGAGCTTGGACTTTTTAAAGAAATTTTTGGTATGCAAATTTCTATGGATGATGAGTTTTTAAGTGATCTTAAGAGTGCTAGAGAATTTGTGGATGATGAGAGATTATTTTTGTATCTTTTGTTTGGCAAATTTGAGCTTGACGCAAAGGAAATTTTAGAGAAAATGCGTCTGCCAAAAAGCTACTTCTCTATCTTAAAAGAGCCTTATTTTAAGGACATGCCAAGCGATAAAGAGCTAATGCAAATTGCTCTAAATATGCCTATAAAATCATGGTTTGGAGCTTATAATAAAGAGCGAATAGAGCGTGCCAAGAAGCTTGGAATTTATGAGGCAAAATTTGACGCAAAAGTCGATGTGGCAGAAATTTTATCAGCTGGTTTTAAAAACGAAGAGATCGCAAAAGAGATAAAACGCAAAGAAGAGCTTGCGATCTCAAAATATCTTAATGAGCAAAAATTTTAAATCCTTAAATTTTAAAACTCTTAAAAGCCCATTTTGGCTAAAATAGGCTAGTGTATAACACTTTTTAAGGCAAAGAAAGCTTATGTTTAACATAGTCTTAGTTCATCCTCAGATACCGCAAAATACTGGAGCTATCGGTAGAATGTGCGTTAATGCAAATTTAAAGCTACATATCGTTAAGCCAACGGTCTTTGATCTGAGTGAAAAGGCTGTTAGACGAGCAGGGCTTGACTACTGGAAAATTTTAAATCCAAAAATTTGGGATAGTTTGGAAGAATTTTTAGAAGCGAACTTAAGCCACAAGGATAGATTTTTCTTCGCTACCACAAAGACAAATAGGCTTTACTACGAGGTTAGGTTTAAGCCAGGAGATTTTATATTTTTTGGTGGAGAGAGTACTGGGCTGCCAAGAGAATTTATGGATATAAATTTTAAAAATGCCATAACCATACCAATGGGAAAAGAGGGCAGGAGCTTAAATTTAGCTATGAGTGCTGGCATTATCGCTTATGAGGCGATCAGGCAAAATATCGCTGAATTTGACTTTAGGAGTGAGATTTGAGAGTAGTTTTTGCTTTGGTTTTTACCATTTTAGCGGCATTTTCGAGTGAAATTAGCATCGCAACTTATAATGTGCAAAATTTATTTGATTGCAAAGATGATGGTAGCGAGTATTTTGATTTTAAAGTAAGCGTATCAAAGTGGAACTGCGAGGCTGCTGATTCAAAATTACAAAGAACAAGACAAGTCATAAATGCACTAAATACTGACATTATCGCACTTCAAGAGATCGAAAATGAGCAAGTTTTAAAAGCTCTAGTAAGTGGTAGCGAGTATAAATTTATAAGCTTTACAAAGGAGAAAAACTCGCCTGTTGGGCTTGGGCTTATTTCAAAGTTACAGCCAAGTGGTAGTGAAATTTTTAAAGTTTCAAACGTAAAGACGAGAAATATTTTAAAGGTTGTTTTTGAGACGGAAGGTAAGAAATTTAGCATATTTGTAAATCACTTTCCAACTTATAAAAATGGCATAAATATGCAAAAAAAGACTGAAAAAACGTTAAGAACGGCTCTGGGTAAAGAGAAAAACGTGATTATTTTGGGTGATTTTAACTCGCCCTTTGGACAAAAGTCTATCCTAAACGACATCATTGCAACGAGAAATTTTTATGATCTTTATAAAGAGCTTGAGCCAAAAGATAGATATTCTCACGCAGTGCATGGCAAAAAAAGAGCGATCGATCATGTTTTGCTTTCGCCTAGTTTTATGGAAAATGGCGATCTAAGCTATGTTAGTGGTAGTTTTGAAGTCTTTAAACCAAGCTTTGCAGTCGATGAAAAAGGCTTTGCAAAGAGCGACCTTTACTCGGATCACTTTGCATTAAAGTTTAAAATTTCAACTGATCCAAGCCCAGTGAAAAAAGGCTTTGTAAGTAAAATTTTTAAAAAAGATGAAAATAAAGCTAATAAAAAAACAAGCGAGCAAAGCTATAAGACTGCTGATGTGGGTACGCTTTTTGATCACCCAGAGGCAGTGCCAGTCGTGATTGAAAAAGCGGTTGTTATCTTAAAAGATAAGCATGGCTTTATTATCTCGAAAAATCACCGCGGAATTTATGTCTATGATCCTAAAAATAGCGTTACTGTAGGCGAAGAGCTAGATATTTTAGTAAGGCGAATGAAAATTTATAAAGATGCGCTTGAAGTCAGCTCTTATGAGATCATAAATGAGCATGGCACAAAAGATATTAGTGAAAATTTACTAGATGCATCGCAACTAAGTGAAGCTAGAAGTGGCGATGTCTTTGCTAAAATTTCGGGCAGACTAGAGAGAGGCTACCTGCATACACCATACGGTAAGATCAGGGTTTATAGTAAGAAAAAGCTAAAAGATGGCGAGTATAGTTTTGAAAACGCGAGAGTTAAAATTTACAAGAGAGCAAACCAAATCGCTGTGGAGTAGAGAGTGCAAATTTTAGATATTTTTATGATTACGGCGTTTGTTTTATTTCTTATTTTTATGATAAGAGGCGTCATTTTGCAGTCACAGGAGAAGGAGAGAGCAAGAAAAATGGTAAGAGAAAAAAGAGAAAATTTTAATAAAAAGAGTGAAATATGAAAGAGTTATTATTAGAAATTGGAGTTGAGGAGCTTCCAGCGATACCGTTTTTAAGGGAGCTGCCAAATATCAATGCTAAATGGCAGGCTGTTCTTGAAAAATATAACATCACAAGTGAGTTTAAATTTTATTATACGCCGCGTCGCTTGGTCTTTTTTCATGAGAAATTTCCACAATCTCAGCCTGATAGCGTGGCTAGCTTTATCGGTGCGCCAAAGCAAGTAGCGCTAAAAGACGGAGCTTTCACAAAGGCTGCGCTTAGCTTTGCAAACAAATGCGGCATAGATGATAGTGAGCTTAAATTTAAAGAGATAGACGGCAAAGAGGTGCTTTACTACGAAAAAGAGGTAAAAGGCGAGCCGGTTGCTAAGATAATGGGCGAGATGGTTGAGGAGTTTTTAAAGAGTCTTAACTTTGGCAAGTCTATGCGCTGGGGCAACGGCGAGTTTGAGTTTATCCGCCCGATAAGATCGTTTTTGTGTTTGCTTGGTGATGAGGCCATAAAATTTAATAAATTTGGCGTAGAGAGCGGCGATTCAACCTATCCGCACAGAAGTATTAGCTATGATAAGATAAAAATTTCAAATATAAAAGAGTATTTTGAAGGCTCAAAGAAGCGTGGTGTCGTGCTTGAAGCAGGTGAGAGAGAAAAAATAATTCTTGATGAGTTTGAAAAAATTAGCCAAAAAGGCGGGCTAAAGATCGAGATCGATAAAGACTTGTTGGCTGAAGTCGTGGCGATCACCGAGTATCCGACAGCACTTCTTGGCTCATTTGAAGAGGAATTTTTGGAGGTGCCAAGCGAGGTCATCATTACTTCCATGAAAGAAAATCAGCGCTACTTCCCAGTCTTTAAAGATAATAAGCTCGCAAATGGCTTTGTAGTCGTTAGTAACGCCATAACGCAGGACTATTTGCTCATCATCAAGGGCAACGAAAAGGTGCTAAGAGCAAGACTAAGTGACGCGATGTTCTTTTGGCAAAGTGACCTAGCGCACGAATTTGGCCCAGAAAAACTAAAAAATATAACTTATCTAAAAGAGCTTGGAAGTATCTACGAAAAAGAGCTTAGAGAGCTAGAAGTGGCTAAAAAGCTTGCTAGCAACTATGACGAGCTACTCAAAAAAGAAGCTGGCGAGTATGGAGCCAAGCTTGAGCGAGCCGTGATGTTAAGCAAGGCTGATCTTACAACTCAGATGGTTTATGAGTTTACCGAGCTTCAAGGCATCATGGGCGCTTACTATGCAAAGGCTAAAAACGAGGATAAAGACGTCGTTTTAGCTATAAAAGAGCAGTATTTGCCAGACGGTGAGGAGGCGCAGTGCCCAAGTAAGGTATTTAGCTCGGTTGTAGCGCTTTCAAATAAGCTTGATACGCTAATGGGGCTCTTTAGCATTGGCAAAATCCCAAGTGGCACGAAAGATCCTTACGCTCTAAGACGCGCGGCAAACGGCGTGATAAAGATCGTTTTGGCACATAATTTGAAATTTAACGTAAAAGAAATTTTAGAAGATATCGCAAAAGATTATAAGAAATTTGATGTTGAAGTGCTTATAAATTTCATCCTTGATAGGCTTTACACTTTCTTTGACGCAAACGCTTCTATCGTAAAAGCGTGCATAAAAAGCGGCGAAAAGGATATCTTGGAGCTAACCAAGATGATAGAGGCACTTGCTAAAATTTCTAGCGAACCAAGCTTTAGGGAAAATTTCTCTACATTTAAGCGCCTTGCAAACATCATCAAAGATGATAAATTTAGCAAGGTTGATGAGGGTCTCTTTGAGATAGATGCTGAAAAATCCCTAAATGACGCGTTTAAAGTAGTTGATAAGAGTCTAGCGTATGAGCCAAGGCTAAAGGCATTATTTGCTCTAAAACCGCAAATAGATGAGTTTTTTGACAAAGTTATGATAAACGTTGAAAACGAGAAAGTGCGAAACAACCGCATCGCAATCATCGGTCAAATTTATAGTGAGATATTAAAAGTAGCTGATATAAAAGAGATTAGCTTTTAAATTTACGCCAGCTTCAGGCTCTCGCCTAGGCTGGCTTTAAATTTACTACCTAAAAATATCAAATTCTGGCTCATAAGCCTTAGTTTTTACCCCAAAATATCCAAGAACTGAGCTAAAGATAAAATCATGCGAAAGGCTTTCATCTCTCCTGGTTTTTAGCCTTTTTAAAAGCTCACTATCGCTTGAAAAGACGATGGCTGGGATGTGTTTTTGCTCATCTGGAGCGATGGAGTAAGGTAGACCATGTAAATATATACCATTTTCGCCTAGGCTCTCTCCATGATCTGAAAAAAAGAACATGGCAACTTCAAATTTATCTTTTCTTGCTTCAAGGGCGTTTATCAGCTCACTTTGTAGATAGTCCTCATATAAAATAGTGTTGTCGTAGGTATTTGCTATCTCATCTGGTGTGCATTTATTTAGCTCGGCAGTGTCGCACGTTGGGGTAAATTCTTTAAATTTGCTTGGGTAGCCTTTGTGGTAGATAGGGCCGTGCGAGCCTTGCAGATGTAGCACGATAAAGGTGGTGGAATTTGCATCTTCGATGACCTCTTTTGCTTCATTAAATATCACTTCGTCAAAGCCTTCTGCTCGATGATCTGAAGTATGATTTTGATCAAGATTGTCGCAAACGCCCTTGCAGCCGCCGCTATTGTTGCCAAAAAAGTATGTTTTTATTCCAAGTTTGTTGATGATATCAACTAAATTTTCACGAGCTTTAGCTTCGCGGTTGCTAAAATTTTCTCGCTTTAAGTCTGAAAATAAGCAAGGCACGCTAGTCTCCGTGGCTGTTCCACATGAGTAGAAATTTGTAAAACTTACCACACCTTTTTGTTTAGTAAATTTATTCGTATCGTTTTTGGCGTAGCCATTTGTTGAGTAGTTTCTGCTTCTTTGCGTCTCGCCAACTATCAAAACTAAAATTTTCTTTTTATCATCAGCTAGTACCGCATCATCTGCTACATAGGTAAAAGGTAGTGGTTTTTGTATGAGCGATTTTACTAGCTTTGCAGCCGAGTAGATGGGATAGTATGGGAGCAATGCGGTTCTTAAATTCGAATGCTCTCTAAAAAATGGTATAAAAATTTTAGACGTTAATGAAAATATGATAGCTATCGCAACTATAGAAAATGAGATAATTTTTGCTCTTAATTTAAACTCATTAAATGCTAGCAAAAACTAAGATAAAGACGATGACAAATATAAGAAAAATAGTGGATTATTTTATAAAAAGTCATAATAATAGGACTCAAGTGCAAATGGCTAGAAATTTCAAATAAAAATAAGATTATTTTTTCTTGCCTTTGGAGTTTTTTGCTTCAGTTTTTTTGACTTTTGCGTTCTCTTTTATGCTAAGTTTTTCTTTAACTTTTTGCATATCGTTAAAACCAATACCTTGGACTCTTTCAAGCTCATCGATGCTTTTAAATTTATGGGCTTTTCTGTATTTTATAATGTTTAACGCTTGGCCCTTGCTTAGCCCAAGTTCCATTAACTCGTTTTTGCTGGCTGTATTTAGATTAGCGCCATATGCAATACTTGCAACTACCAAACAAAGTAAAATTTTAATCCTCATCTTATCTTCCTAAAATAATAATCCATCGTTTTCTTGATCTTGTATGATGTCATTTGCCGGTATATTTTGAGGTAGCGGTGAGTCATTTGTGTAGTATTCGTCACTGCCACCATAATAGCCTTTATAAACACCATCTGGCTGCTCAAATGCACGTCTTAAAGTAGGATAAAGTTTAATATAGCCTTCCATAAATTTCTTAAACACAGGTGCGGCTGTTCTACCACCGCCTTCAATCTTTTTCATAGGGCTGTTGTCGTCATTTCCGTACCATATTATCGCTTCGATATCAGGTGAGTAACCACAAAACCAAGCATCGATGTTATTATTTGTTGTGCCGGTTTTGCCTGCTATTTGGATGCCGTTTATTTTAGCGTTGCGTCCAGTGCCGTTATTTACGACATTTTGAAGAAGTGTCGTCATCAAAAATGCCTGCTCAGGTTTTAGCACCTGCTTCTTTTGTGGCTCATAGTCCATCGACGCACCAAAGCTATTTTCTATATGCTTAATAAGTGTTGGCTCAACCATCTCACCCTCATTTGGGAACATCGAGTAAAATTTTGCAAAATCAAGTGGCGAAATCCCAAAACTTCCAAGTGCGATAGATAAATTTTCAGGAATATCGTTAAAGCCCATATCTGTAAGCTGTTTACGAACCGAGCTAAGACCAAGATCGTTTAGCAAATTTATGGTTGCGAGGTTGCGTGACTGGGTTATTGCTGATTTTATAGTGATATATCCTTGGAAGCCACCACTATAATTCTTTGGCGTCCACTCTTTACCATTTCCCATGTCAAATGTCCTGGCGATATCAGCTACTTGAGAAACGACTGAGTATCCGCTATCAAGTGCTATTTGATAGATAAATGGCTTAAAACTAGATCCTGGCTGGCGCTTGCTTTGAGTGGCACGGTTATAGCTGCTTTTTGTGTAGTCAATACCGCCAATCAGTGCCAAAATTTGACCACTTTGTGGATGAGTGACGACGATAGCGCCATTTAGCATCTCTGGATTTGCCTTTTTATCTCTTTTTAAAATTTCATTGTAGCCATAGACTAGGGCGTTTTGCGCGATCTTTTGCACGTTTAGATCAACTGTACTTTGTATCTTATAGCCACCAGTTTTTATATCGTCAAATTTCTTTGAAGCCTCTTTTATTATCTCATCGACTACATAAGGGGCTTTATTTCTTGTGAGTGTATCGTCAAAGACCGCTGGCTCTTCAAGCACGCCCTTGCGGTACTCGTCTTCGTTTATCCAGCCGATGCTATACATTCTCTCAAGTACTCTATTTGCACGGCTAAGTGATAGGTCAAGGTGCTTTGTAGGATCATAAGTGCTTGGAGCCTTTGGCAAGCCAACTAGCATGGCAACCTCTTTTATGCTTAGCTCATTTAGCTCTTTTCTAAAATATCCCTCAGCTGCTGTTTTTATGCCGTAGTAACCATGTCCAAAATAGACGTGATTTAGGTATCTTTCGATGATATCTTCTTTGCTAAGCTCGCTTTCAAGCTTCATGGCAAGCACAATTTCTTTTATCTTTCTTGTAAATTTCTTCTCACGGCTTAGAGCCAAATTTTTAATGAGCTGTTGTGTTAGTGTTGAAGCACCCTCGACCAGCTTTCTAGCTTTAATATCTTTTATGGCAGCTCTTGCCATGGCTTCTACGTTTATGCCACCATGCTCAAAGTAGCTCGTATCCTCGATAGCCACGAGTGCTTCGATGACACGTGGTGGGATGTCGTTATATTTTACGTAAATTCTATTTTCTTCAAAGATATTCGCGATGAGTTCGTTGTTTCTATCAAAAATTTGCGTTGTAAGCTTTGGTTTATAATCAATAATAGCGTAAGCATCAAATCTAACTTGTGAGTAAAAATATAAAAATGCTCCGCCAAGCGAAATGGCAACTATAAAGATAAATGCCAGGATATATTTCATAAAAATGCCTTTAATATTTTTAAATTTAGTCCCATGGCTGTGCTGGTTTCGCCGTGTTGGGAGATGATATATTTTTTATTAAAATTTTCTATCGTCATGGCTCCAGCCTTGCCTTGCCACTCATTATTTTTTATGTATTCATTAAGGTCATACTCGTCAAATTTTTTAAATTTATACGTAGTTTTACTTACGTTTATAAGCTCAAATTCGCCTAAAAATATCATCGCTGTATAGACGCTGCATTCGTTGCCACTTTGTAAATTTAGCATGGCAATCGCTTCTTTTTCGTCCTTTGCTTTACCTAAAATTTTATCCCCACACGCCACACAGCTATCTGCAAAGAGCAAATTTTTAAGACCCATGTTTTCTTTTAAAAATTGTTCTTTTTTAGCTTTTACGACATTTTGGACATAAATTTCAGGCTTTACATTTTTTTCTATCTTGCTCTCGTCAAACTGGAAAGAAATTTGAGTGAAATTTATACCAGCATCTTTTAATAAATTTGCCCTTGTTTGCGAGCTTGAAGCAAGTGTTATCATAAAAATACCTTATAGCTTATACCAAGATAAATAGCTGCTAGAGAAGCTAATAAATTTAGCGGTGTGAAGTAATAAATTATAACGATCAAACTCTCGTTTAGCTCGATCATTTCATGCGATCTTAGTGCTTTTAAGGCCTTTTTGTATCTATAAAATATATAGCTTAAATTTAATAGCAAAAATAGTTCTATTGCGCATTTTGTTGCCACCATTGCACTTGCCATAGGATTTGTCAAATTTGCATCATAAAATCCAAAAATTATAACCACACTTGTCGCTATCACGCAAAGGATTAGTATGAAAATCGCAATGCCAAAGCGTCTTATAATATGAAGTAAGATGTGATAGCGTTCCTTGTCTTCAAATTTATTTTTTATAAAGTAGCTTCCAACAAGTATAAGACCGGCTTGTAGCCCCACAAAAAGAGCTACAAAGCATACATGCAAAAATAGTACTACTTGGTCAAATTTTATAAAAGCTATATCGTAATGACTCATTTTTCTAAGGCTTGCCTTGCGTACTCAAGTGAGTCTTTTATCGCATCTTCTATCATTGATGCATCTTTGCCACCGGCTGTTGCAAAGTCATCTTTGCCACCGCCATTGCCGCCTAGAATTTGTGCTGCAAATTTTACCCAAGCACCAGCTTTTAAAGGAGCATTTTTAACGCCAGCTGCAAGAGAAATTTTGCCACTCTCATCGGCTTGGATTAGCAAAATAGCAGCACTTTCATACTCATTTTTAAACTCATCTATCAAAGTTTTTATATCTCCACCATCTACGCTTGTGACGCAAAGCTTGGTTTTATTTATGTCTAAATAGACTAGCTCATGAGAATTTTTAGCATTTTTTAGTTTATCTTTTAAAACTCTTAGTTCATTTTTTAGCTTTTTGACCGCATTTAGTGGCTCGGTGCTTTTTAGCTCATCTTTTAGCTCATCAATCTCGGCTCTAAATGATTTTGCTAAATTTAGCGCAGCTCTTGAGCAAATAGCCTCGATACGCCTAACGCCAGCACTTACGCCACTCTCTTTTGTGATGAAAAACGATCCGATCTCATCTATATTTTTAACGTGTGTACCACCACAAAGCTCTTTGCTGACATTGCCAAAGCTAACGACTCTCACATCATCAGCGTATTTTTCATTAAATAGTGCGATAGCTCCGCTATTTTTAGCATCTTCAAGCTTCATAAGCTCTGTTTTTGAGTTAGCGCCGTTTAAGATCCACTCATTTACAAGGTTTTCGACCTTTGAAATTTCTTCGCTAGTAAGCGCCTTTGGATGAGAGAAGTCAAATCTTAGCCTATCTGCCTCGACACTTGAGCCAGCTTGAGCGATGTGTGTGCCAAGCACGCTTCTAAGGGCTGCGTGAAGCAAGTGTGTGGCGCTGTGATGTCGCGCAGTCTGGGCTCTATCACTGCCCACTTCAAGCTCAACTTCGTCGCCAACTTTTATTGCCATGCTAGTTTTCACTAAAGATAAATTTAGCCCATGAAATTTCTCAGTATCAAGTACATCTGCTTTGCCTACTACCTTACCGCTATCGCCGCATTGACCGCCGCTTTGAGCGTAAAACGGAGTGACATCAAACATCACCCAGCCCTCTTTGCCAGCGTCTAGACTATCTACATTTTTAAATTCTTCATCAAGTAGGGCTAAAATTTTGCTTTTGCTCTTAAGCTCTTCGTAACCTATAAATTTATTCTCGCCAAATTTTTCAAGTAGCTCTTTAAAATCGCCCTTTGCGCTCTTGTCGCCACTGCCTTTCCAAGCAGCTTTTGCGCGTGCTTTTTGTTCGCTCATAAGCTCATCAAACCTTGCCTCATCGACCTTTAAGCCCTTTTCTCTAAGCATATCAGCCGTTAGATCAAGTGGGAAGCCAAATGTGTCATAGAGCTTAAACGCAGCCTCCCCGCTAAAAATTTCTTTTGTATTTTTAAGCTCGCTCTCAAATAGCTCTAAACCGCTTGCGATAGTCGCTAAAAATCTCTCTTCTTCAAGCCTGATCTGCTCTTTTACAGCCGCTTTTTTCTCATTTAGATAGGTGTAGTGCTCGCCCATAAGCTCGCAAACTTTATCGACAAGCTTATACATAAATGGCTCTTTTATACCTAGCAAGTATCCATGGCGGATCGCACGGCGTAAGATACGGCGAAGCACGTAGCCACGGCCTTCTTTGTCAAATGTCGTACCCTGAGCTAGCAAAAATGTAACCGAGCGGATATGATCGCTTATGACGCGGTAGCTAGCGCCACTTTCATAGACGTATGGCTTGCCACAAAGCTTTGCTACTTCGTTGATGAGTGGCATAAAAAGTGAGCTATCGTAGTTGCTAAATTTACCCTGCAAGATAGCTGTAACACGCTCAAGTCCCATACCTGTATCGATACTTGGCTTTGGTAGTGGGCTTAGCTTGCCGTCCGCACTTCTTTCATACTGCATGAAAACAAGGTTCCAGATCTCTAAAAATCTATCGCCATCGCCACCCATGTAGTCTTCAGGTGTGTTAAAGTGTTCAGCGCCTTGATCGTAAAAAATTTCACTGCAAGGGCCGCATGGTCCAGTATCGCCCATTTGCCAGAAGTTATCATGGTCGCCAAAGCGGTAAATTCTCTCTTTTGCGATGTGAGTGCTCCAAATTTCAAATGCTTCATCATCACTTTCGTGAACGGTCACATAAAGCTTATCTTTTGGTAGTTTTAACACCTCTGTAACAAATTCCCAAGCGTAAGCGATCGCCTCTTTTTTGAAGTATTCGCCAAAGCTAAAATTTCCAAGCATTTCAAAAAATGTGTGGTGGCGCGCTGTGTAGCCGACGTTATCTAGGTCGTTGTGCTTGCCGCCAGCTCTTATGCAGGTCTGACAGCTAGTGCGGATAGGTGGTGTTGGGCGTGGCACTTCGCCTGTGAAAATGCTCTTAAATGGCACCATGCCAGCGTTTGTGAAAAGTAGTGTTGCATCGTTTGGCACGAGTGGCGCAGAAGCTACGACTTCGTGACCTTTTGATTTAAAAAAATCAAGATATGCCTTTCTTATATCTAAATTTTGCATTTTTATCCTCGTTAGTTTTAAATTTTGCTCGATTTTAGCTAAAAATCGTTTGTAAATTTATAAAAAAATACAAAATTAATTTTTGCTTAATATATTTTATAAATTTATTTGTTTAAAAGCGATTTGCAATTAAAATAGCCTAAAAATTTATAACTAAAAGGTCTTTAGTGAAACTCAAAATTGGCATTGTTGGATACAATCTAGTTGGCAAGCGGCACTATATAGAGCTGAGGCGTTCTGACAAATTTGAAGTTTGTGGAGTTTTTGATAAAGAAAATAGAGATGATGCTTGCAGAGCTCCGTTTTTTGATGAGTTTAAGAAATTTATAGAAGTAGCCCAGCCGCAAGCTGTCGTACTTTGTCTGCCTCAACATGAGATAGTAGAGGCCTTTTGTCAGTGTGCAAAATATTGCCAAAATATCTTGATTTCAAGGCCGATATTTAAAAGTGTAAGCGAGCTAAAAGAGATAAAATATGCTTCAGTGGTAAATAAAGTAAGAGTTTGCACCGGCGTTGATGAGCGCTTTAATCCGACCATCGTTTCATTAAAAAAGGCACTTTTAAAAGAAGAAGAAATTTATAGCATTTCAATTGCACATTTTAGACCACTTTGTGAGGGAAATATTATAAATGAGCTTTCGCTTTGTGATATAGACCTTGCGAAAAATTTAGTAGATAGTGAAATTTGCAGCTTTTTTTATACTCAGGCAAATAAAACAAATACCAAAATATGCGACAATGTTGGAATTAACATTAAAATGAAAAATCAAATTTTGGTGAGTATTACTGATTCTTTTTGTGGCTCTTTAGAGCGTTTTAAAATAGAAGTAAATGCCAAAGAAGGTGTTTATTTTGGCGATCTTATTGATTACAAACTTCACAGAGTAAATGAAAATGGTCAGATGAATTTAAAAACCGATCCTTTAAACAATGAAATAAAAGCCCAATATGATGCCTTTTATGATCTTTGTCAAAGCGGCGAAAGTAGCGAGCTTTCAAGCATTGATGATGCGATAAAAATTAAGGAGTTGTTTTGATGAAAAAGGCACTTTTGCTTTTAAATATGGGTGGGGCAAATAGCCTTGCTGATGTAGAAATTTTTCTAAAAAATATGTTTAATGACCCTTATATTTTAGGTATAAAGAATAAATTTTTAAGAAAATTTGTAGCTTTTATGATCACAAAAGGTAGGCTAAAAACGGCTAAGCATAACTACGAACAAATAGGTGGCAAATCGCCTATTTGCGAGCTTACAGCTAAGCTTTGCGATAAAATTTTAGGCTTACAAAATGAGTTTGATGCAGT
Source organism: Campylobacter concisus (assembly GCF_002165785.1). Taxonomy (GTDB): domain Bacteria; phylum Campylobacterota; class Campylobacteria; order Campylobacterales; family Campylobacteraceae; genus Campylobacter_A; species Campylobacter_A concisus_W. The sequence goes on along the minus strand of NZ_NDYO01000001.1, from coordinate 24,699 downwards.
TGATTTTGCGATGAACTATACTTCACCATTTGCAAAAGATGTGCTTAAAAAATACGAAAATTTTGATGAGATAGTGCTTTTGCCACTTTATCCTCATCATTCACAAACTACGATAACTTCGAGTTTAGATGATTTTAAAAAAGCAAAAGATGAGCTAGAGGTAAAGGCTAAAATTTTGCTTTGCGGGCCATTTTATGATGATGAAATTTATAATAAAATCATAATCTCGCACATAAATGAAGCTATAAATAATATAGATATAAGCGATATGGAGCTTATCTTTTCGGCTCATTCGTTGCCTCAAAAAATTATCGATAAAGGTGATGTCTACGAAAAACATATAAATGAGCATGTGCAAATTTTAAGCAAAATGATAAAAGATAGTGGACTAAACTTCAAAGAGATAAATTTAGCCTACCAGTCGCGTCTTGGCCCTGTAAAATGGCTAGAGCCATCACTAAATGAAATTTTGGCAAAGTGCAAGAGTAAAAAGGCTCTTGTCTATCCACTCTCTTTTTGTATAGATAACTCTGAGACCATTTTTGAGCTAGTTATTGAGTATGCAAAGATCGCAAAAGAGCTAAATTTTAGCTTCTACAAGGTTGTTTGGTGCCCAAATTTTAGTGATGAGTTTGCTAGTTTTATCTTACAAAAAGCAAAAACAGCCAAAGAGATTAACTTTTAGGAATAAATCTTGCTTATAAAATATATCTCAATACAGTAAAAAGGAGATATATGAAAGTACAAAATAACGACATAATCGATTATTTATTGCAATCAGGCTCAAGCAAAACTAAAGATAAAAAAAATAGTTTTGACGAAATTTTAAACCTTGCTATGGATAAGATCACAAGCGATGCAAAAATTTCAGATAAAGTTGAACAGTTTAAAAAAAGGCTTACTGAAATCGGCGCAGTTGGTTTTATAAGCGAGCTAAATTCTAACAAGATAGAAGAGAAAATAGCCCAAAAGAAAAAGGAGCTAACTGAATTTCTAGGCATAGATGATCCCGCAAAAACACAGGATCAAAAAAATGAGCTGCTTAAGATAATGGATAAAATTTTAAGTGATTACCGCAAAGAGCTAAATGTAGCACTTGCCAATCAAGCTCTGCTAGAGAAGCAAAAAAATCTTAATAGTAAGAGTAGTAGCTCGGTTAATCTAAGTTCTGTTTTAAATGAGCTAGGACTTGCTTAAAAATTTATATAAAAGATATTTAAGCCTATATAACTTTGCCAAAAATCTATATTTTTACGGCAAAGTTATGCCAAATTTTATAGCAGCCCCGTATATTATTGCGCTAATTAATCCAGCAAAAAAACCAGCTACCATATCATCGACCATTACGCCAAGTCCACCTTTTACATTGCGGTCGATCCTGCCTATTATCGAAGGCTTTTTAATATCAAGCACTCTAAAAAGCACAAGTGAGAGTATTAGCTGAGAGATCGTAGCTCCGCTAATGGCAATAGCAAGCCAAACTCCAGCAACTTCGTCTATAACGATAAAACTTTCATCGTGAGAATTTACCTTTTTTTCAAAATCATCTATAACACTAATGCTTATCAAAAAGAGTAAAATACTAGCTAGAAAAAGCGTGGTTGATGATAAAAAATAAAGCACAAAATAAGCTACCACAGCGCCAGCTATAGAGCCCCAAGTACCAGGCGCTTTTGGCAAAAGTCCAAATCCAAAAAAAGTTAAAAATAGTTTTTGCATAAATTTCCTTAAGTCATCGATGATGTTTGATAAAGCTTCATAAGCTCTTCGTAAAAGTCACGGTCAGTTTTGTTTTCAAGTAATCCTGAATTTACAAAAAGATCATCACAAAGCTTTTGTACGTCTTTGAAGCGATTTGTAAAGAGTTTGCTTAAAACTAGTGCAGAAATTTCTGGCCTCACAAGAATGGCTGGAGGCATGATGCCGTTAAACAGTAGCTCTTTTATAACATCTGGGTGATATTTGATCTGATGATGTTGTCCGTGCGGGCAACTTTTGGTGCTAACTAGTGTCTTGCATTTATTGCAATAAACTAGCTCTGGCAGCACGATTATCTCTAAATTTAGGTCGTTTTTATAAATATCAAGAATTGTATGAGCTTCATTGTGATCAAAAAACATTCCAATCCCTGAGTGGTTTTGCCCGATGACTAGTTTATTTGCCCCAAATCTTGAAGCAGCGATACACTCAAGTGTAGGATTTGCATGTGAGCTAAAAAGAGTCGTGTTTTTTAGAGCAAAGACAAAGACCTTTTTTATCGGCAAATAATTTTGTATAAAATAGTCTAACACTTGCTTTCTAATCTCGTAATCAACGTGCTTTTCTTCGCGTGTTCTTATTAAAAAAATGATTACTAAATCAGCTTTATCAATAGTCATTCTAACAAGGCGCTCGTGAGCTCTATTAAATGGATCAGCCGTTAAAAAGACCGCCGTTATCTTTTTAGCGCCATCTTCTTTTATTAGATCGTTTAGTGCATTTTTACTTATTTGCATACTTTCATCATAAAGCTCAAATTCGCCACTAATGCCGTATTTGCCTAAATTTAGCTCTTTATCATTGCTAGCTTCGTTTGCTAAAAATATATTTTTAGCTCTCATGTTCTCGTCAAATTTAAAGACCTTGGCAACATTGATGTGCCCAACAATCTTACCATCAAGACTTAGATTTACCTTTTGTCCAGGAGTAAGCTTGCTGGCAATATTTTGATTTAGCTCGCCAAATGGAGCAAATCCAAAAGAATACGGCATCGGCTCGCCGTTAAAATAGCCTTTTTTGCTCACCTCTTTTATCTGTTCATCGTCCATCAGCGAGTCGTAATCTGAGAGAATTTTATTTTTTATTAGCTCCAAAGCACCAAAAACTTCGGTATTTATAGAAATTTCGCTATTTTTTCTTGCTGACGTCATATTTCTTTCTCTTTTCCCAAAGTGATTTTCTAGAAATTCCAAGCTTTTTGCTAAGTTCTGTATCAGGAAATTTATCTTGATAATTAACGATTATGTACTTTATATATTCATCGATCGTAACGATCTCATCGATATTGAAATTTTTATCTCGTCCTGAAAGCTCAAGCTCGTCAAATGGTGCTTTTTGTGCAAAATCGCTAGTTGAGATCGCAACCTTTTTCTTTTTGCAAATTTCTAAAATTTTCTCTTTTTCTTCTTGTTTTAGCTCCTCTAAATTTGTCATATAGATTAGCTCGTCACCATTTTTGGCTAGTGCCTTTTCAAGTTCAGAGAAACAGGCTTTACCTAAAAATAAAAATGGCAATTTGCAAGCTTTTACGTAGCTAAAAATAAATTTATCGCTGTATCCGCTTTTGCTTGATTTTAAAAGCAGTGGAAATTTTATCTTTTTTGCCTCAAAGCTAGAAATTTCGTACTCTTTTAAAGCGTAATTTACGTAGCTTTCATAGTTTTTGATTTCGTTTTTGAAATTTCTAAATTCCTCAAAATGCTTTATCTTTCTAACTAGCTCTTCTATCATAAATGGCTTTTGGATGTAATCAATCGCTCCTGCTTGGATTGGTTTTAGCACAGTGTCACTATTGATATAAGCGATTAGTAAAATAATGATAGAGTTTTTAAATTTTTCGATAACAGGGTAAAAATCCTGCCCTGGGAGTGTGGTAGAAAGTAACACTACATCAAAATTTTCAAACTTCAATGCCTCTTTAACGCTCTTGGCAATCTCACAGTCGTAGCCAAAATCAGCTAGCTTACTAGCCATCGAGCCAGCTAGGTAAATTTCATTTTCTACTATTAAAATTTTCATATTTGCTTCCAGTTATAAAATTTAAGGCTAGCGCTTGCCATTACAGCGACCCCTTCGCATCTGCCAACAAAGCCAAGCCCTTCAGTAGTCGTTGCTTTTACATTTATGCGGCTTTGGCTTAAATTTAGAGCTTTTGCGATATTTGCCTCCATTTTTGATTTTAGTTTTGAAATTTTTGGTTTTTGTGCCATTATCGTGATATCAGCGTTTGTTAGCACAAAACCCACGCTTTGCACCCTTTTGTAAGCTTCCTCAAGCAAGTAAATGGAGCTAATATCTTTAAATTTAGCATCCGTATCAGGAAAAAGCTCGCCTATATCGCCAAGTCCAGCAGCTCCCAAGATAGCGTCAGTTAGCGCATGAAGCGCCACGTCGCCGTCGCTGTGAGCTTTTAGCCCAAACTCATAGTCGATCTTCTCGCCGCAAAGAATTAAAGGACGGCCCTTTTCAAACTCATGCACATCAAACCCATTTCCCACAAAGACTTCATTTTCGGGCTCTTTTAAAGCAGAAATTTTGGCAAGATCCTCTTTGTAAGTGATCTTTCTTGCCATCTCATCACCTAAAATTTGCCATACGCTTGCGCCAATGGCTCTCATGGCTGAGCTATCATCTGTGTAAATTTCGCTGCCGCTAAGAGCTTTTTTAAGAAGTGCTGTGCGAGAAAGTTGTGGTGTTTGGATAAGTTTTACCTTATTTCTATCAACCACATTTTCGCCAAGATAAGCAGTGTCTGCGATCTTTAGCGCTGGAGCTACACAATCAGCCTGAGACGCAGCTTCGATGATTTTGTGAAAAAGCTCGCTTGAGATACAAGGGCGAGCGATGTCGCTAACTAGGACAAATTCGCTATTTACTAATTCAAGCGCGTTTTTTAAGCTATCTTGTCTGGTTTCACCGCCATCAACAAATTTATAATTTGGAGCAAATTTTGACATATATTTGCACTCTTTGCTAACGACAATGATCTCTTTAAATGTGTAAAAGTTACTCAAATTTTTAGTAGCAAATAGCCAAAGTGGATCGCTTCCTATTCGAAGCCATTGCTTCTTTACTGGTAGCTCAAAACGGCTAGAATTTCCTGCTCCAAGCATTATAAGTGATATATCAAGCAAGATAACTCCTTTAAAAATTGTTACAGAATTATACATCTCAAAACTTCAAAATTTCTTTTTAAAAAAAGTAAATTTTTAAAGCCTATTTATTTAGTTTAAATCAAAAAAGGACTAAAATGAGGTTTTTAAAAATCAAAAAAGGCCTTATATGAGAGATAAGACGCAGATGTATTATGCTAGGCGCGGCGAGATAACGCAAGAGATGAGCTATGTGGCAAGGATCGAAGGGCTTGGTGAAAATTTGGTGATGGATGAGGTTGCAAAAGGTAGCATCATCATCCCATCAAATATAAATCATAAAAATTTAAAGCCAATGGGCATAGGCAGAAAGCTAAAGACAAAAATCAATGCAAATATCGGCAATTCAAGCTTAAGTAGCGACATTTGCGCTGAGCTTAGAAAGCTTGAAATTTGCCTAGAATTTGGCGCTGATACGGTTATGGATCTAAGTACGGACGGCGATTTGGACGCTATTAGAAGTGCGATCATCGAGCATTCAAGCGTGCCAGTTGGCACAGTGCCTATGTATGAAATTTTAAAAGAGGCAAAAGAGGTTACAAATATCACAAATGAGCTCATTTTAGAGATACTTGAAAAACAAGCAAAGCAAGGAGTTAGTTACTTTACGATACATGCTGGATTTTTGCGTGAGTTTTTGCCGCTTGTTAAAAAGCGTAAAATGGGCATAGTAAGCCGTGGTGGCAGTTTAAGCGCAAGCTACATGTCAAAGCTAAATAAGCAAAATCCATTTTATGAAATTTTTGATGAAATTTTAGAAATTTGCGCTAAATATGACGTCTCGCTCTCGCTTGGCGACGGACTTCGCCCAGGCTGCCTTTTTGATGCGACAGATGAGGCACAGCTTAGCGAGCTAAAGGTGCTTGGAGAGCTTACGCTTAGGGCGTGGGAAAAAGATGTGCAGGTGATGATAGAGGGCCCTGGTCATGTGCCATTAAATCAAATTGAGTATAATATGAAAATCGAACAAGAGCTCTGCCATGATGCCCCATTTTACGTGCTTGGGCCGCTTGTCTCAGACATAGGTGCAGGATACGATCATATCACCTCGGCGATCGGTGGCACAATGGCAGCATATCACGGCGCTAGCATGCTTTGCTACGTGACACAAAAAGAGCACCTTGGCTTGCCAAACGAAAATGACGTAAGAGAGGGCATCGTAGCTCACAAGATAGCGGCTCACGCTGCAGACGTCGCACTTGGCAAGGCGGGAGCGATAGAAAAGGATCACGAGATGAGCGATGCTAGATACGCATTTGACTGGAACAAGCAGTTTGAGCTAAGCTTTGATCCAAAAAAGGCTAGAGAGCTTCACGATGAGAGCTTGCCGGAAGATGCGTTTAAGAGCGCTCATTTTTGTTCGATGTGCGGACCAAAATTTTGTGCATATAAAATTTCAAAAGATCTAGAAAAAGGAGAAAAATGTTAAATAAAGAAGAGGTCTTAAATAGGCTAAAAGGTGTTATATATCCTGGTTTTGAAAAAGATATAGTTAGCTTTGGCTTTGTAAAAAATATAGAAATCGGCGATAAAATTTTAATCGAAGTCGAGATCGTCAGCTCAAGCCCAGAAGTGGCAAATGAGCTAAAAACGGACATCAAACGTGTCATGGGCTCAAACGAGTATGTGCTAAATTTGATCCAGCCAAAGATACCTGAGGAGAAAAGTAACACTCAAAGTGGCAAAAATATCGCGCCACAAGTTAAAAATTTCGTAATGGTAAGCTCAGGAAAAGGTGGCGTTGGTAAATCAACCACGACTCTAAATTTAGCTATCTCAATGGCAAAACTAGGCAAAAAGGTTGGAATTTTAGACGCTGACATCTACGGACCAAATATCCCAAGAATGCTTGGCGAAGTAAATACTCAGCCACAAGTCGTTGGCAACAAGCTAAAGCCGATACTTAGCCATGGTGTCGAGATGATGAGTATGGGCGTTTTGATGGAAGAGGGCATGAGCCTTATTTGGCGTGGCTCGATGATAATGAAAGCTATCGAGCAGCTATTAAAAGACGTGCTTTGGAGTGAGCTTGATGTCTTGTTTCTTGATATGCCTCCAGGAACGGGCGACGCGCAGCTAACTCTAGCTCAAAGCGTGCCAGTAACGGCAGGCGTCTGCGTCACAACACCACAAGTGGTAGCACTTGACGATAGCAAACGTGCGCTTGATATGTTTGAGAAGCTTCACATCCCAATCGCTGGTGTCATCGAAAATATGAGTGGTTTCATCTGCCCAGATAATGGCAAAGAGTACGATATCTTTGGCAAAGGTACGACTGAAGAGGTAGCAAAAGCTTATAACACTCAAATTTTAGCCGAAATCCCTATCGAACCAGCTGTTCGTGTGGGCGGCGATAATGGTAAGCCAGTTAGCTTTTACGAGCCAAACTCAGTCACTGCAAAACGCTACGAGAGTGCGGCTGCTAGACTTTGGGAAGTGATAGAAAATATAAATAGTGATGGCGGAGCTGATAACTCAGCGATCCAACCAGTAAATGACGGCAAGAGTGCTTGCTCGAAGTAAAATTTACAAAAGATAAAATTTAGAGCAAATTTTAAAATTTGTTCGTTTAAAGTTGGCTACCAAAATTTAGCTTTGCTTGATGCTTGGCTTAAATTTTGGATCCAAAATGCAATCATTTAAAATTTAATAGGAGAAAACATGAAAGCGATCGTAACCGTAGTCGGAAAAGATAGAGTTGGCATCGTTGCTGGCGTCTCAGCAAAGCTTAGCGAGCTAGGACTAAACATAGATGATATCTCACAGACTATTTTAGATGAGTTTTTTACGATGATGGCGGTGGTTTCAAGTAATGAAAATAAGGATTTTACGGTCCTAAGAGAAGAGCTTAATAAACTTGGAGAGAGCCTAAAAGTAAAGATAAATATCCAAAGTTCCGCTATCTTTGATGCGATGCATACAATCTAAGGAAAAACAATGGACATCAAAAACGTAACCGAAACGATCTCGATGATCGAAGAGCAAAATTTTGACATCAGAACTATCACGATGGGCATTAGTTTGCTTGACTGCATCGATCCTGACATGGGCAAAGCTTGCGACAAAATTTACGCAAAAATCACCACTAAAGCCAAAGACCTAGTCAAAGTAGGCAACGAAATTTCTGCTGAGCTAGGCATACCAATCGTCAATAAAAGAGTAAGCGTGACGCCTATCTCGATAATCGGCGCCGCAACGGACGCAAAAGACTACGTAATGATCGCAAAGACGCTTGATAGGGCGGCTATTGAGGTTGGTATTGATTTTATAGGTGGTTTTTCAGCTTTAGTTCAAAAGGGATATCAAAAGGGCGATGAAATTTTGATAAATTCTATCCCGCAAGCACTTTCCCAGACTTCAAAAGTATGTGCAAGTGTCAATGTCGGCTCAACGAAAACTGGCATAAATATGAGCGCGGTACGTGATATGGGACGCATTATAAAAGAGACGGCGGCAGCATCAGAGATGGGCTGTGCGAAGCTTGTTGTCTTTGCAAATGCAGTCGAAGATAATCCTTTCATGGCTGGCGCATTTCACGGCGTGGGCGAGGCTGATGTGGTGATAAATGTCGGAGTTTCAGGCCCAGGAGTGGTAAAAAGAGCCCTTGAAAAGGTACGTGGCGAGAGCTTTGATGTGGTGGCTGAGACTGTGAAAAAGACGGCATTTAAGATCACGCGTATCGGCCAGCTCGTGGGCCAGATGGCGAGCGAGCGCCTTGGGGTGAAATTTGGTATCGTTGATCTCTCTCTTGCTCCAACACCTGCTGTGGGCGACTCGGTGGCTCGTGTGCTTGAGGAGATGGGGCTTGAGGCTGTTGGTACGCACGGAACGACTGCGGCACTTGCTCTCCTAAATGACGCAGTAAAAAAAGGTGGCGTCATGGCGTGCAATCAAGTTGGCGGCTTAAGCGGTGCATTTATCCCGGTCTCAGAAGATGAGGGCATGATAGCTGCGGTGCGCGCGGGATCGCTAAATTTAGAAAAGCTTGAAGCGATGACCGCGATATGCTCGGTTGGTCTTGATATGATCGCCATACCTGCGGATACGCCAAGTGAGAGCATAGCTGCGATGATCGCTGATGAGGCGGCTATCGGCGTTATAAATCAAAAAACAACGGCCGTTCGAATTATACCTCTTGGACGTGAGGGTGATATGATCGAGTTTGGCGGCCTTTTAGGAAGAGCGCCTGTGATGAAGATAAACAAAGCCTCAAGTGCCGACTTCATCGCTCGTGGCGGACAAATTCCAGCTCCAATTCATAGTTTTAAAAACTAATATTCGAAGTCCGCTTTAAATTTGCGGACTTTTTCTTAAATTTATCCTAATCTTTTCAACTGCTTTTAGTTGAAATAATAAAAATTTTAAACCAAGGAGCTAAAATGAAAATTTTATCACTGCTTACGGCGCTACTTTTTGGAGCAGTATGTGGCTTTGCAAATGATGGCAAAGTAAGAAGTATCGACATCTACGTCACGCCATACTACTCAGCAAATGCTGGCAAGGTGGAGTACGTCAAAGTCTATGACAAGATAGACGAGCTTTTAAAAAGTGGCAAAGAAGAGGATTTTAAAAAGGCTGAAAAGATCGTGCAAGACACCCCACAAATGGTCTCTCCGATAACTCTTTTTGTCCTTTCAGCTCGCGCATACGATCTTGGACTTCGCGATGATGCGGTATTTTGGTTTTATGCGGCAAAAAATCGCGCGATCTTGCTAAGAGGCGTTATAGACATGGAGGGCGATAAATTTACTGACGTGGTGGCCGCGATAGGGGCGTTTATGAAGCTTGTTGGCGAAGTGGTCAATCCTTATGCATTTTGCGATATCAAAAAGCAACAAGATATCGCTGATAAAGCGCTTGAATGGACTAAGAAAAATGCCTATGAAGCGATGTTCTCGCCAGAATTTAGCTCGCCTCACGAAGATAGAAAAGCAGCCCTTGCAAAAGGCATAGAAAAGCTAGAAGCGCGCAATAAAAAAGAGAAAGATTACTTTTTAGATAAAGATAATCTTGCTAACTTTAAAGCTATGCGCAAGCAAAATGGCACTGATGAGAAATTTTGCTTCTAAATAGCGAGAAAAACTGAAAATTTGCTTGTAAATTTAGCTTTTGCTTTATGCTAAAAGGGCAAATTTATAAGCTATCTCTATTTTAGATGATAAATTTTAGCTCACTACAAATCTGCTTAAATTTCGCTCTTTTTCGTAAGAGTAGCAAAACCACAAAAATGAGAATAAAAAATGACTTTGAAATTTGGCAAGCTTGAAAAAGTTGCAATAGATGAGGGCTTTATTTGGTACGCGGAGACGGAGCTAAAAAGTGAAATTTTTGGCCAAGTGCTCTTTTGCCTTATCTCGGCAAATGGGGCAGATGTGGATGATGAGACGATTTTGCTTGTGCGGCGTATCGCTCAGGATATCGACCGGCACATAAAAGATGCGCTTACATTTTTACAAGATGAGCTTAAACAGAAATGCCTTTTGAGCAAGGACGAGCTTAGAGCGCTTGATGTGCCAGTTTGCGATTTGCCGTTTGAGTCCCCACAGTGTACTTTTTATGCGCAAGATAAGCAGTGGCTGATGAGATTTGCCGATGGTGTGCTTGATATTTGCGAACCTTTTGGTATTGGGGTGATTTTTGAGGATGAAAAGCCACTTCGTTTAGAAAATTTAGAGCTTAGCCAGGAGTGCTAATCGCGGATAAATTTTGCTTTTAAACGGTGAGATAAATTTGGTTGCTGTTTTAGGTTTTTAGCCCAAAACAGCAAAAATTTGCATTTATGCGTTGCAGCAGCAATAATCACTCGGATCTTTTTCTTTTGTGATCCTAGCTCTTAGGTCATGACGGATGATCTCTATCGACCAGAACCATATCATGTGACCGACAAATTCAGATACATGCTCGTACCAAGGAAGTGTCCAAAGTGGTGGAGTAAGCCCCAAAATAGGTAGTGTGATCACGTGAACAGCGATATTTACGATAGCGCCAACTAGTAAGCCTTGCCATATTGTAATCTTTGGAAATTTCTCAGCCAAAACACAATAAGCAACCGCGAAAACGATCGAAAACAATATATGCGTCATCATTACGTAGTTAAACGCATGCCCTGCAAACTCGTAAATGGCGACATTTGGATCGGCTATGCCCAAATAATCCCTTAAAAATACATAAGGCGGATTTAAGAAATTTCTAGAGCAATCGATCGCATCGGCTGCCCTAATGGTACTCTCTGGTCCACAAGCAGCGTTAAACATATCCATCGGACTTCTTGGAGGAAGTGGGAATTCCGCTCCCCATTTGACAAAAGCTGAGACAACGCCAGCGACAAGGCCGATCAATGCAGCCAGAGCAAATCTAGGTTTTGTTACTAAATTTGACATTTAAATTCCTTCTTTAAATTTGCAAAATCTTATTGCAATTTACTTTATGATAAGATTAATCATTATTAAAAATATTTAAAAATTTTAATGGACTTAAAATCATAAAATTTTTAGCCATTTTTGGCTAGACTAAGAAAAAATTTAAAGGAGAATAGATGTCTAAAGAGTTTAAAGATGCAAATGAATTTAAGGAATTTTTTGAAGAATTTAGAAAAAAAGATGGCTACAAAGATCCGCTTGCTTTTGGTATCGCTAGGATCGATCGCGGACAAAAAAATACAGATAAAATTTTGCAAGCGACTTTTGCTGTTGTAAATTACAAAGAGAGCTTTTTAAGCGCTGCTGCTTATATCTATGCCTTGCAAAAATGTGATGTTAAGGTTGATTTTAACGGCTCTGAATTTGTAGCCGATCTTACGCCAAAAGTAGTGAAAAAAGCCAGCAAGCTCTTTAGTGTCTTTGAAAAAGAGATAAGCTCTCATAAAAATGTACAAAATTTGCATGCCGTAAAAATGGCTTTTGATGACGATCTTGAACTAAATGAGAATAAATTTAAGCTTGTGTTTTTGTTTGATGATGCAAAACCACTTAGCGTGGAAGCCGTATACCTCAAGCTTTACTTGATATCGCTTGGCAAAGTCGCACCTAGAACGATCGTACTTGATGGAGCTTTTGGTGTGTTGCCAAATGTTGCATGGACTAGCCAAAATACGCCAATTGAGCTTGAATGGCTAAGAGAAAATGAAATTTCTCTAAAGATGTTTGGCGAATATCCAGCGATCGTTAGCGTCGATAAATTCCCAAGATTTTTAAGCCATATCATCCCAGCTGATAACACGAGAATTTTAGACTCAGCTAAGGTTCGCATGGGCGCTGCCGTGTATCCTGGCACAGTCGTTATGCCAGGTGCTGCCTACATCAACTTTAACGCAGGTACAACTGGTGGTGTGATGGTTGAAGGCAGAGTCAGCAGCTCTGTCGTAGTGGGCGAGGGCAGTGACGTAGGCGGAGGGGCAAGCATACTTGGCGTACTAAGTGGCACAAACGGCAACCCTGTAAGCATCGGCAAGCACTGCTTGCTTGGCGCAAACTCAGTCACGGGCGTACCTCTTGGCGATAACTGCATCGTGGATGCTGGCATAGCGGTGCTTGAGGGCACAAAGGTCTATATATCAGCTAGCGAGCGCGAAAAGTTAGCTAAGCTAAATCCTAGCTTTAAATTTGAAGCTGAAATTTACAAAGCGCTTGAGCTTGGTGGGCTAAATGGACTTCATTTTAGACAAAATAGCCAAACAGGCCAGATCACTGCAAGTGCGAGCAAAAGGGCGATCAAGCTAAATGAGGCACTTCATTAAAAGGAGCTAGCATGAAAGTTGGCATTTTGATGTTTGACAAGCTAAATCTACTAAGCTTTGCCAAAATTTATGATTTTTTACATAAATTTGAGGATTTTAATATCAAGACTTACGCACTAAAGCCTGAGGTTGTCGATGAATTTGGCGTCAGGCTTCATCCAGAAATTTATGCAGAGAGCCTTTATGGTGTGGATATCTTAGTCGTGCCAGATGGCGTTGGAGCACTTGGATTAAGATACGATGAGATATTTTTAAGCTGGGTTAAAAGCTCAGCGAGTGCAAAATTTAAGATAGGTTTTGACCTCGGCGTGCTTATCATTGGTGGGGCTGGATTTTTAGAAGACAGAGAGGCTTGCATAAGGGGCGGATACAAAAATGCACTTAGTGACTACTGTGATGTTAATGATGCCAAGATGTGCGAAAGTAGAGGTATTATAAGCGTTAGTGAATTTGATGATAGAATCAAAGAACAGCTGGCAACGATGCTAGGTAAAGATAAATTTTAATGGCTTTGACTCTTAAATTACGATAGAAATTTTATATTTTTAGTAAGCTTATAGCTTGTTTATAGCGCTATTTACCGCTTCTAAATGCCACTTTATCCACGCTGTGAAGTCAAAGTTTAAATTATTTTCAAGCTTTGTTGTCTGCTCTAAAATTTCATAATAATTTTTTCTATTTGCTTAAATAATGCTAGAGATAGAAAATGGCTTAACACTATCTTCTCTTAAAAAGTAGTGTGCCAAAGCCCTTGTCATGCGCCCATTACCGTCATCATAAGGATGGATAAAAAACTAAAGATGTGCAATAAAACTTTTTAGATATGCGTTTTCAAGGCTTTTATTGATAAAATTTTAAAAGTTCTCATCTCATCTTCTATACCTCTGCTGGCAAGGCTTCATAGTGGATTTGCACATTTTCTGGAGAGCCTGAGACGACGCTCATCTCATCATCTCTAAACTTGGCTCGTTTTATCTTGTATTGTGCCAGCCATGTAGCCGCTCGAGGTTCATATAGTCTTTGTTTAAATTTACTTCAAACATTAGCGAGACTAGATTAACACTGTGTCTAGTCGCATGAGTATCAGCTAGCCAGTCAAAATTTTCATCTAGCCTCTTTTTTATCTACGAGCGAATGCTTGATCTTTTAAGCCTTTCGCCCCCTATGAGAGATGAACTTATTATTTCATCTTCAAGTGCACTAATTTGCACCTTTAAAAGATCGTCTCTGCTGATATTGCTTGTTAGCTCTTTTAAATTTTTATGGTCTTGCTCTAGCTTATTTGTAAGGGTGTCTATTACTCTTTTGTCGAAAGAAAAATTTGGGTAGTTGGGATGTTGTCGTATCCACAGGTTTTGTAATTTTTAATCAATGCACTGAACTTATTTATAGCAGTAAAATTTGATATATATATTGCTTTTGATTTGTTATTTGTAAAAATCGTTTTTACTAGAATTAAGCCAAGGTTAAGGCTAGAGATAAGTTATCTACCTAGCCTATAGTCTCTTCTAGCATCCTTATAACCACGTCTATAACCACGATCGAAGCCATCATCATAGTCGTCATCGTTATAGTAGCCTCCGCGGTAACCACGCTGAAATCTATCATATCCATTTTGATAGTATGGACGGTAGCTAGGAGGATATGGTGCATAGTTTGGATCAACAGGATAGTAGCCATTTGCACGGCAACTATCCTCGTCAAATTTTTCTATTCCGTTGCGAAATTTATAGCTTTCTATTTTTTTATCAAAGCTATCAATACTTCTTATGTCGCCATAAATTTTAGCCATTTCTCTTTGATTTATAAGACCACAAAGCCTAGCTTCAACTTTTTTTTCATAACTCATAGCAAACAAAAAAGTCAATGAACAAAATAAAATGGCTATAAATTTCATATTAATCTCCTACTTTTAGGCTTCCGCCTTTGCCAAGACCGCCTTTTACATTTTGTGCTTTGTAGTCTTTTAGAGCAATAACTAATTGATTCATCGAATCAAGGAAAGCATTTACAAGTGTTTTTCCTTCAGGTGTTCTTGAATATACGCCAAGTCCAGCACCAAGAGAAGCACCAGCGCTACCGCCCATACCAAAGAAGTCAGTGCTAGAAGCTGAGCCAATGGCTGCTGCTAATTGAACACCTGAGCGATTCTCTATAAGAACTAATGTAGTTTGCGTCTCTTTTGTTGAAAAACCACCAGCTATAGCACCTGCTACACTACCAAAAAGTGCTTCAACAAGAGCGCCTGCTCCGCCTGTATCTTCGTTGCTAAAGAAAATTTCAGGGCGAATAGTATAATCAGCTGCTACCATTTTACCTTTACCAAAGCCAGAACCACCACGTAGTTCGCCTGATCTATCAAGTGCACGCTCTTGCATCATATTATCCATCATAGCGCCACGTTCAACTATAACAAAACAACCAGTTTGTTGCGCAAGAAGACGCAAAACCGGAATAGTTGATGTGAGCTTGTAGTTGTGTGTTAAATATGAATACCAATCAGAATTTTGGTCTTCATAAAACGCAAGTGTTCCAAGAGTGCTACTGCATTTTTCTATTTTTGTGTTAGCATTATTGTTATTGCTTCCAGCAGCACTGCCAGTTACGCCATTGTTGTTGCCAGTTGCGCAACCGCTTAAAAGTAAAACTCCAAGACCTACGCTTAGTAAAGATGAACTTAACTTCATTTTTATCCTTAATATTTAAGTTGATCTTAGCATTATATATAAGCAAATATTATAAAAATATTAATATAAAATTTATGTTTAATAACATAAATGCAAAATTATTTTTCACAAAAATTTAAGCAGCCAGCAAGATTACAGCCACATAAATTACTCAACAGTTACGCTTTTTGCAAGATTTCTTGGCATATCGACGTTGTTGCCAAGTCTAACAGAAATTTCAAGTGCAAGTAGCTGAAGTACAAGCATCATCTCAAAAAATTCGCTCATATAGTGATCTTGAACGCTTGTTTTTACGTAGTCATCGCTTAGCTCAAACTCAAGTGGGCTTATCGCTAGGATGTATGCATCTCTTGCAGCAAGCTCTTCGACGTTACTTTTTGTTTTTTCGTAAAGTAAATTTTGAGGCATTAAAGCGATCGTAAATAGCTTCTCATCTGCAAGTGCGATAGGACCGTGTTTCATCTCGCCTGATGGATAGCCCTCGGCGTGAAGATATGAGATTTCTTTAAGCTTTAGCGCACCTTCTAGTGCTAGCGGATAGAAGATATCTCTACCAATAAAGAAAAAGCCATGGCCGTGTAAATAATGCTTGCTTAGGCGGTGAAGCTTCTCTTGAAGAGAGTTATTGATATTTAAAATTTGTGGGATGTGAAGAAGCGTTTTGATCTCGTGATCAAGCTCTTTTTTGCTGATAGATCCCTTTGCTGATGCCATTTGAAGCACAAGCATCCAAAGTACGATGATCTGCGTTGCAAATGCCTTTGTGCTTGCAACACCTTTTTCGATGCCAGCACGAGTTAGAAGCGTATTATCAGCTAGTCTAACTATAGATGAGTTATCGACATTGCAAATCGCAAGTGTCTTTAGTCCGGCCTCTTTTGCGATCCTAAGAGCCTCAAGAGTATCAGCCGTCTCGCCACTTTGTGAGATGACGATGAATAGTGAGTTTTTGTTTAGATAAGGCTTTCTATATCTAAATTCGCTTGCCACTTCGACCTTTGTTCTAACTTTAGCAAGCCTTTCAAAAAGATAGCTTGCGGTTAGCGCTGCATGGTAGCTAGTCCCACACGCACAAAGCACGACATCATCGATACTTTTTAGGTATTCATCGTCTAAATTTTCAAGGGTGACTTTGTGATTTTTAACCCTGCCCATGATGGTTTCAGATACGACCGCACCTTGCTCGTAAATTTCTTTTTCCATGAAAAATGTATATCCCTCTTTTTGGGCATAGCTCTTATCTTTTGGTAAAGCATTAAACGTTATGCTCGCCTTTTTGCCGTATTTAAAAACAGCAATCTCGTCTAAGCTCACGTAGCCGTAATTGTTGTCATCAAGATATGCCACTTCGGTTGCGTTGCCGATAAGCGGGGCATCTGATGAGGCAAAATATAGCTCTTTTTCATTACTCTTTCCTATTGCCATAGGAGCAGCATCTTTTGCGAAAAATATCTTATCAGGCGCAGTTTTGGTGATAAGTAGCGTCGCATAAGCACCTCTTAGTTTTGCGATAGTCGCCTCATAAGCTTTAAATGGGTCTTTTTTCTCTTTTAAAATTTCTTCAAAAAGATGCACGATCACTTCGGTGTCGGTTTGGCTGACAAATTTCACACCCTTTGCCTCAAGCTCATCTTTAAGCTCTTTGTAGTTTTCGATGATGCCATTGTGAACGACAAATGAGTGCTCGCCAAGGTGCGGGTGAGCGTTTATCTCAGTTGGTTTGCCATGCGTCGCCCAGCGTGTGTGACCTATCGCCACGCCAAAGCCAGTTGATGTAAAGTCCTTTGTCTTTAGGGCTAAATTTTCAAGCTTGCCAACCGCTTTAAAAAAATCGATCTTGCCATCACTCATCACAGCCATACCAGCGCTGTCATATCCTCGGTACTCAAGCTCTTTTAGACCGCTTAAAATGACCTCTTTTTTCTCTTTATCTCCGATGTATCCTACGATTCCACACATGTTTTACTCGCTTATTAATAAATTTAATATCTCTTCGCCCTTGCTCTCAAGTCGCTCGTTTTTCTCGATCAAAAAGAGATTTCTTGTTCTATTTTTGACCGTTTGGATTCTAGCACTCGTGACTTGAAAATGAAGCCTGTCAAAAACACTCATCACATAAGCCATTAGCCCACGCTGATCTTTTGCGTTGATGCTAAGTTTGGCGTAATCTTTTGAGTGATTTAGCTCGAAGTTTATCTCATCTTTGTTAATGTTTGGTTTCAAAGGCTCTTTTAAAACCTCGCTATTTAGGGATTTTAGAGCTAAATTTTTAGTAGTTTCAAGCTCCTCTTTTTTAACATTTTGGTTAAAATCAAGCCTGATATAAAATTTCTTCTCAAATAGCTCAAAAATTTCCATGTATGCAAGGTCAAATTTGGCAAATTCATAGAGCAGGGCGCTTAAGTTTAGGCTCTTTTTTGTATAGATCTGAATGCTTAAATTTTTAGAGTTATTTATAAAAATTTCTGTCGTATCTAAGCTATCTGCAGCCTTGCTTAAATTTATGATCTCACTCGCACTATATTTTATAAAGACAAGATTTGATGTGATTTTAAAAATTTTCTCTTGCAAGCTTGGCTCAAGCGCCAAAAACTCGCTATTTCGTTTTATAGATTGCTCTTTTTTTACTCGCCTTGTCGCTTCATCTAATAAATTTTCATCGCTAAATGCATTAAGAGAAATTTCATAAAGTTCCCTTAAAAGCTTTGCTGTGTAGGCGTTGTAAAGCCTCTCATTTGTGGCGTTTATCACGCAGTAGCTAAGGATGTAAAGCAGTTTTAAAACCTGCTTGTCGCCAAGCTTTGAGATAAAAGCAAATATAACGCGTTGGGAATAAATGTCTTCTCTGTTTGAGACGTTGCTCATTAGCGTGTGGTATTTTATCAAGATGACGCCGATATTTACGGCCTTTTGGCTTAAATTTAGCTTGTTTGCGTAGGCTCTAAAGATATTAGCGCCGATATTTGCGTGGTCTTTACCAAGCCCCTTGCCAACGTCGTGCATTAAAGTCACGATCTTTAGCATCGTCTTGCCCTCCAAGCAAAGCTCGGTATAGAGATTTTTTATAAATTTATCTTTTATATTTTCAAGAAATTTTACGCTTAAGATGCTATGTTCATCGACCGTAAATTCGTGATAGCCGTCGTACTGAGCTAGCTGGCTGATGTGTTCCATTGGTTTTATTAAAATTTGTATCATTTGCGCATCGAGCAATGATTTTAAAATTGCGTAGGAATTTTTTCTTAAAAATATCTTTTTAAACTCGCTGATAGCGCGCTCTAAGCCACTTTTTGTGATGATGGCTCGCTTGATGTAAAAGATCGCGCTTATATCAAATTTATAATCCACATCTTTTAGCTCTAAAAGCTCGGTTATTAGATTTTCAATGAGAGCTGGCTTTTTATGAAGTGGCACGTAAATGACACCATTTATCTCGTAAAAGCCATTTTTTAGCCTTGCAAATTTTCTCTGATCAAAATTTAGCTCGCTTTTAAAAAATGGCCTGCAAAGAGAAGCGACGATAAACCTTGAATAAATAGCAACATTATTCATTGAACTTAGCATTTTTTGGCTGATAACGCTTTCATTGTCTTGAAGCTTTTTAGACTTTGTTTGCATGAAATTTGTCGTGATTTCAACGCTTGAAGCACTAAAAGTATCAGAATTTTGCGTTAAATTTAAGGTAGTTAGTAGGCTTAGTAAAAAGTCTACATTTAGGTTAAAGCTAGCGATCTCTTTTTCATTCATCACTTTTAGGGCCTGTGATCTAACCGAAATGTCGCTATCTAGGCAGTTTAGTATGCAGTTTAAGTGGTAAATTTCATCGATTCCTCCAAAGCCACTTTTTAAATTTGGCTCTTGGGCTAAGTAGCTGATGCTAGAAAACGGCAAAAACGCCTTTAAATGGTAGTTTAAAAAGGCTTTTTTATCAAATTCTTTTAATTTTATGATCTCGCTTTTTACTAAGCGGTAGAGGCTTTTTGAACCACAGATATATCGGACTTGCGATGTTTCGCTTTTAAATTTGAGATCGTCTTTGTAATTTGTAAAAATTTCATCTATTTCAACGCTTTTTATATAAAAATTTATTCCAGAGCTACTTAAAATTTCGCTAAATTCTTTTAAGAAATTCTTTATGTTATAGCCCTTTAAATTTTTATAAACTAGTAAAATTTCAAGCTCGCTATTTGCACTAAGTAAGGTCTGGGCATATTTTCCAGTAGCTAAAACACTAAAGGCAAAGCTGTCATTTTGTGGCACAAACTCATCAAAAAATTCTCGCATAGTTTCATTTAAATAAGATTTTATAAATTCATCATACTCTTTGGCTAAGAAATTTGTGAAATTTCTGCCTTGATTTTTTTGAAAATGTTTTGGCAAATTTGCCTTAAAATCAAGAAATTTCTCTTTGATTTTTAAATAATTATCGCTATTTTTGGTACTTTTATCGGCCAGCATTTAATGTTTCCATTGTTAAAAATATCTTGGCAAATGTTACATAATTTTTGCAAAAACAAAGCTTTATTTGCTTATAATAAAGCCTTAAGTTCAGCTTTAGGACGATAAAGATAATGAATCTATTACAAAAACTAGAAAGTGGCGAGAGATTAAGCAAACAAGAGGCTTTTTCGCTTTATGAGCTTGATCTTTTTACCTTGGCTAAATTTGCCGATAAAAAACGTAGAAAACTGCATGGCAACAAGGTCTTTTTTAATGTAAATCGCCATATCAATCCAACAAATATGTGTGCTGATATCTGTAAATTTTGCGCATTTTCGGCTCACAGAAAAAATCCAAACCCATACTTAATGAGCCACGAAGAAATTTTAAAGATCGTTGATGAGAGCGTGAGTCACGGCGTAAAGGAGATACACATTGTCTCTGCCCACAACGCAAAAAGTGGCTGGCAGTGGTATTTAGAAATTTTTAAAAAGATAAAAGCAGCTCATCCAGAGCTCCATGTAAAAGCGATGACGGCAGCTGAGATCGACTTTTTATCAAGACATTACGGCTTAAGCTATGATGAGGTGATAGAGAAGATGCTCGAATACGGCGTCGATAGCATGCCAGGCGGCGGGGCTGAAATTTTTGATGAAGAGGTCAGAGCTAAAATTTGCAAAGGCAAAGTAAGTAGCGAAAACTGGCTAAAGATCCATAAAATGTGGCACGATCACGGCAAACAAAGCAACGCAACAATGCTTTTTGGTCACATAGAAAGTCGCGGTAACAGGATCGATCATATGCTAAGGATTAGAGAATTGCAGGATGAAACTGGCGGTTTTAACGCATTTATCCCGCTTGTCTATCAAAGAGAAAATAACTACTTAAAAGATGTGAAATTTCTAGGATCAGCTGAAATTTTAAAGACTCTGGCGATCTCACGTCTTGTGCTAGATAATGTTCCACATATCAAAGCTTACTGGGCCACTTCGACGCTAAATTTAGCGATGATCGCTCAGGAATTTGGCGCTGATGATCTTGATGGCACGATAGAAAAAGAGAGCATCCAAAGTGCAGCTGGCGCAAATAGCGCAAATGGCGTTACACTAAAGACATTTTGTGATCTCATAAAGACATCTGGTTTTACGCCGGTTGAGCGTGATAGCTTATATAACGAACTTAAAATTTACTAAAAGGAGCTTGGGGTGAAATTTTTTGACTTAGCACAAAACAAAACGAGTGTGAAGCAGGAATTTGGAGCGGGACTTACGACGTTTTTGGCGATGATGTATATCGTGCCGGTAAATGCGATCATTATGAGCAAAACTGGTATGCCTTATGAGGCACTAATTACGGCAACTGCGCTAATTACCATCTTTTCTACGATATTAAATGGTCTTTGGGCGAACACGCCAGTTGCGATGAGCGTTGGCATGGGGCTTAATGCTTATTTTACATTTGGTCTTTGCATCGGCATGAAAGTACCTTGGCAAACGGCTCTTGGCGTTGTTTTTCTAAGCGGCGTGATATTTGTCGTCTTGTCTTTTACAAATTTTAGAATGTGGATAATTAGATCCATCCCACTTGACCTACGAAGAGCGATAAGTGCTGGCATAGGCACATTTATCAGCTTTGTCGCGTTTCAGCAAATGGGCTTTATCGTAAATAGCGACGCAGTTTTGGTTGGTATAGGAAATTTCAAAGATCCAAACGTACTTCTTGGTGTTTTGGGATTATTTTTAGTTATTTGCTTTTGGGCGTGGAAGATAAAGGGCGCGTTTATCCTAGCTGTGCTTGCTACTTCAGTGATAGCTTGGGTGCTTGGTATCGCTCCTCATCCAACAGAAATTTTCTCAACTCCAGCCTCTATCTCTCCGATATTTTTAGAGCTTGATATAAAAGGTGCGCTTAGTCTAGCATTGCTTCCAGTTGTTATCACATTTTTTGTGACCGATCTTTTTGACTCTATAGGCACGCTAGCTGGTGTAGGCACGAGGGCTGGAATTTTTGATGAAAACAAAAAAGATGGCGTCGTAAAACTTGAAAAAACTCTTGAAGCTGACGCTATTGCTACGGCAGCTGGCTCACTTGTAGGCGTAAGTACGACCACATCGTTTGTAGAGAGTGCTAGCGGTGTAGAAGAGGGCGGTAGGACTGGTCTAACGGCTGTATTTTGCGGACTTTTATTTATACTTACACTCTTTATGTTGCCACTTTTTAAAGCGATCCCTGGCAATGCCATTTATCCGATCCTTGTGATGGTTGGCGTGCTTATGTTTGCTGAGCTTGCTAGTATAAATTTTAAAGATCCAGCCATTGCGGTTGCGACATTTTTTATAGTCGTGCTCATCCCGCTTACTTACTCGATCACAAATGGCCTTGCATTTGGCTTTATGTCATACGTCATAGTTAAGCTCATAAAGAGAGAATTTAGCGATATAAATTTAGGTGTAGTCGTGCTAGCACTCATTAGTTTTATCGTATTTTTAGTGCATTGATAAGGATGAAAGATGATATTTTATAGCTACGATGAATTTGCTGTTGATACTAAAAAGATGGCAAAACAGATAAAAGATGAGTTTGATCCAGAGGTGATACTAGCTGTGGCAAGAGGCGGTCTAACGCTTGGTCACTCGCTAGCTGTTGCGCTTAATAATAGAAATTTATTTACCCTAAATTCTATCCACTACGAAGATACAAACAAACTTGATGCGATTAATATCTTTAATGTACCAGATCTTAGCAAATACACTAAAATTTTGCTCGTCGATGATATCATCGATAGTGGAGAGAGTATGGTCGAGATAAAAAGAGAGCTGCTTAAGCGTTATCCAAATTTAGATATCAAAATAGCGACCGTCTTTTATAAAGAGAAAGCTCTGCTTTTGCCAGAATTTAAGGTAAAAGAAGCTCACGATTGGATCGAGTTTTTTTGGGATATACATATTTAAGGAAAATTTTTGCTAGATAAATTTAGAGAATTTGTTGGACATCACGTCGCCTTTAGCGTATTTTTAATATGTTTGATTGATTGTATATTTTTACTTTATACGGCAAATTCTCTTAGCATAAGTTATAGTGAAGCTGAAATTTTTTTTAACAAACAAAATTTTCTTAGTCATGTTTTAAACTTAAGCGTTCAAATTTTTGGTCAAACAGATATTGCTCTAAGATCTGTGATGATCGCTTTTCATGTAATAAGTGTCGTTTTAATGTATAAGGTAAGCAAATTTTACATTAAATTAGAGTTTGACAGACTTATTGCGGTATTGCTTTTTATCTTACTTCCTGGTACGATAGCTTCAGCTCTTATCGTCAATAATGCTGGGCTTTGCGTTATGCTGGCGCTCCTATGTATATACTTTTTTCATGTTAAAAATAAAATTTTATTTGTAGTATTTTTTTGTCTTTCTTTTTTTATAGATGGCGATTTTTTGATATTTTACGCAGGATTTTTTATATTTTCACTTTATAAAAGAAGGCCTCCACTTGCTTGGCTAAGTGCTATTTTATTTTTACTCACGCTTTACTTTTTTGGTTTTGATACAAATGGTAGGCCAAGTGGGCACTTTATCGATACTTTTGGTATCTTTGCCGCTGTTTTTTCGCCGTTTATTTTTATCTTTTTTGTCTATACTATTTATAGAATTTGGGTTAAGGAAAAGAAGGATCTTTTATGGTTTATTGCGATTTGCTCATTTTGCTTTTGTATGATAGTCTCAGTGCGCCAAAGGCTAGAGCTTGAGCAGTTTTTGCCGTTTTGCATGATCGCAACGCCACTTATGGTAAGAGTTTTTTTTAATTCGTATCGCGTAAGATTGCCAAAATTTAGAAAAGGCTATAAAATTTGCACGACCTTAGTGATGCTTTTTTTAGCCTTAAACTGGTCGATGATCGTATTTAATCAATTTTTTTACCTATTTTTAGATAACCCAACAAAGCATTTTGTCTATAAATTTGATGTTGTAAAAGAGCTTACTACTAAATTAAAAGAAGCGGAAATCAAGGATTTATACACTGATAATAAAAAGCTTGCATTAAGACTTAAATTTTATGGTATAGACGTAAGAGATGAGTCTAAAAATTTATTAGTAAGCGCCGATCTAGATGGAAAATCAAAATTTTGCATAGAAAAAATGGGAAAAGTAATCGCAAATTTTGATGTAAGAGGCAGGTAGATGCATAAAAACAAGGGTTTTACTGTTATAGAGCTTATTTTTGTAATCATTGCCGTTGGCATACTTGCAGCAATGATCATACCAAGGCTAGAAATAAACGGAGCCAGAGAGGCAGCTACACAGATGCTAACGCATATAAGGTACGCCCAGCACCTTGCCATGCAAGATGATAAATTTGTACATTCTGAAAATGAAAAATTTTGGTTTAAAATGAGATGGGGGATAGCTATTAATGACACTAGTTTGCAAGAGTGCTCAGTAGATGAGCCTGGGGTTAAATCTTGGAAATATAGTATTTTTTATGATAAAAGAGGTAGTGGTAATAAATTTAGTGGTAATTTAAATTCCAAAGAAGAGGTTGCCATCGATACACAAAAATCAAACAAATTCTTAAGTGCGGGCTGGAGAGGCATTCCTCAGTCCTATTGCAATAAAATTAATATAGATTTAAATATTGAAAAAAAATATGGCATAAAATCGGTTAAATTTGTTGGTAGTTGTAGAAAAGACAAAACACAAACCATTGATTTTGACGAATTAGGTAGGCCCATGAGAGTGGTAAGTGTTACTAACAATAAAGGAGCGAAAAGACCTTATTCAAGACTATTAAAAGGTGATTGTAAGATAGTTTTAACAGATAAAAATAACAATGTAGCTTCTATAAATATAGAAAAAAGAAGTGGATACGCATATATAAACTAAACCCTTAAACCTATAATAAAAATACACAATTTAAAATTTTAAAGCAT